>DJHJ01000021.1:0-25235 GCA_002433055.1 Acidobacteriia bacterium UBA6623
ATTGTTATTTCCATATTATTTCCTGAAGTAGAGTTGAGCGCACTTGTATTCTCGCAGAAGAAAATTAAAAAATATGAGCAATTATTCTCTATATTTTAAAATATTCTGGTAGGAAGCATAGTTATTGTCTAAGAATTTTGATTGGAGGGGATAACGATTTAAAACTACTCTACTGTGGTGGGTTAGTAACCAACGCGGCAAGGGAAACAAAGGAAAGCTACCCCCCTAGCGAAAAGCTCGTCTTGCGAGTATCGAAGGTTGGGTGTGGGATGTGGATGAGGCGGCTTGGGAAAAGGGTTTTGCACGACTACTCAAGTATGTCGAAGAGCACAAACTATCCCTCCTAGTAATTACAGGGATCCGGATGACAGACTTGAGACTGCCTGGCAAAGTGTTCTATAACTTCACATGAAGTTTCGTGTGTTGAGACCGGATATGGCAGAAGCCTGATTCTCGTCAAAGCCTAATTTGATCAGTTGAGATTGACGACCTTCGTCCATGTCTCGGATGAGGTTTGCAACTCGGCCGCTACCTCTGCGCAAGTCGTCGTGTGTCCACCCCCCCTGCTGATAGCAGTATTAGAGAGTCGAGCACTTCCTGGTTAAGCCCGGATGTCTGACGGAGAGCTTCATGGCGGTCGTTCACCGATTGCGCTAGGCGCCCAAGTAATTGTAGGCCGTGAGGTTATTGTTCTCGATATGCCACTGTGCGCCTAGTCCGTACTTCTGATGGTAATCATTGGCGTCTGACTAATCAGATAATATGCTCTTTTGTACAATGTTGTAGGGCCTGTGTAGTCGTAGGTTCGGCAATGTCTTAGCCCAAGCACCAGAGCGAGCACAAAATCAAAACGGGAGATGAGGAGTTTCAATGCAACCTTTATATGATCCGGAAGCTGTGAGACCGATGTGGGAAGAATTGGCGCAATGTGGTGTTACACCGCTCAAAGCCGCTGCCGATGTTGATGAGATCCTTGGCAAACCTGGAACCACACTTATTGTCGTAAACTCCATTTGCGGCTGTGCAGCCGGAGGCGCCCGACCCGGGGTCACCCAGGCGTTGCAAGCCGCTGTCATCCCGGATCACTTGAGCACGGTTTTTGCGGGGGTGGATATGGAAGCAACCCAGCGCGCGCGCGAGCTCATGCCTGAGATTGCTCCATCGTCGCCGTCCGTTGCTCTATTCAAGGACGGCAAGCTTGTCTACGCGTTGGAGCGTCGGCACATCGAGCGGATGAGACCTGAAGAGATCGCCGGAGAGCTTGAGAAGGCTTACCGTCAGCACTGCACCCGCAAAGGGCCGTCCGTATCCGCCGACGTGTACGAGCAGGTAGTACACACGCGACAGTGTGGATCGCAGATCCCGAGCTTCAGAGGCTGATCTAAAGTTCAGAGGCTCTAAGATTTGGAATCTTTTCCGGCCAGCGCCTTGGCTAGTGCGTCTAGTGTTCAACGACGCCGGGAATTTTCCAGAGATCTACTAAATCTCACTCTGGCCAGTCCCGCAGTAAATCGTCATCAGAAGAGAGCTCTTGATGCAGCTGACTGGCTCCCTGATTTGAACCGCTGTTGGTTTGCAGACCGAGTGGTGCGTATTCGCCAGAAATATAAACTAACGATTGACACAAGAGAGCGCCGCGCTCTAGAGCTAGTGCTGAGTTCTTGCACTTCAACAGACCTTGTCTCTGCTGGCGGCAAAGGCACCAGCGATCAAACAGGTCGGGCAAAACAATCTGATGGTCTGAAAAAAACCCTCCTCAAGTATGGACGGGATGCACTTACCAAGACATTAGCCGGCCGCCCTTTGGATAAGTACGATGACAACGGCAATGGCCGCATTACATGTGCAGAAGCCCGTAGACATGGCATTGCCCCTGTGAGGCGCGGCCACCCGGCGTATCCCTACATGCGGGATGGGGATGGGGATGGAGTCGTATGCGAATAATGCAAAATGGATAGCGCCCAACCCCAGTAATACGATCGGCTGAAAAGTGGGAACCTTCCCACTTTCTCCTCTAAGTGCTTTGTTATGAGCAACTCGATTTAGAGTTTATAGAGCTGAAAAGTGGGGACTCTCCCCACTTTCGTCTATAAGTCCTTTGTTATGAGTAAATCGATTTACAGTTTATAGAGCTGAAAAGTGTAACTTAAGTTACACTTTCGCCTCAAAGCTTGTAGAAGATTAGTTCATTTCTGCTTTTTAGGCTTCTTTTTTTCTTTCCTAAAAAAAGGGCCTTCGACACCTCAGACTTCGTTTTGAGTGTGGACCAAAGTGTGGACCAGATTAGAAAAAACAGCTAAGTCGTTTAGATTCAATATGGATTGGTGGACGGCATGGGGATCGAACCCACGACCTCGGCATTGCGAACGCCGCGCTCTCCCAACTGAGCTAGCCGCCCTTACAGGAAAAACTGCAACGTCAGTATATCATGAGGATCGATTGTCTCCTGTTGATGATAATACTGTGCCAACTTCGTAACAGCGGAGTTTAATGCAGGGTATTTAACTTCCAACATTTCATGAGATCGGGTGCTATTTCCGCAAGTCGCTTCTGCGGTGGTAGCGTCGACTCCGCTAAACTAGACGGCTTACAGTTAGCAGTTTTCAAAATATTTTCGGTTGCCCGTGTGGCTTCTTGGCACAAGCTCCTTCTCAAAGATTTCTGATACATGTTTAGTACCGATCTACAGATCCCGATTCTTGACCTAGTAATAATCGTGCTTTACATGCTGGGGATTTTGGTGGTCGGGATTCTATCCACTCGTCATCAGAAAATGACGGGCGATACCTACTTTCTGGCTGGTAGGTCTCTTGGGTGGGTTACAGTCGGTGCTGCGCTTTTCGCGTCGAACATTTCTACGATTCACGTCGTAGGATTGGCAGCATCAGGCTACAGAGAAGGTATTGTGTGGGGGAATTTTGAACTAGCAGCCGGATTTACGCTGATCATGCTTGGATTGGTTTTTGCACCATTTTATTTCCGCAGTCGTATAGGTACTCTGCCAGAATTTTTGGAGCGTCGTTTCAGTTCTGGGTCACGCTCCTTCCTGGCATTCATGGCAATTCTGGCGGCGATTTTTATCCATATCGGTATGAGTCTGTACGCTGGAGCGACTGTATTTGAGCAATTTTTTGGCATCAATGTGATCGCATCGATTCTAATTATCTCTGTGGTTACCGGCATCTACACCGTATTAGGTGGGCTTAAGGCTGTTGTTATCACTGAAACCATCCAGACTGTTGTCCTGATAGTTGGTGCGGTCATAGTTACTTTCTTGGCTATTATGGCCTTACCCGAACATGGTATTACCACGATGGCCGAGTTCGAGAATGCAGTCAAACCAGGACAACTTAATCTGCTTCACACTGACAATTCTGTTGGGTTAGCGTGGTACGCAGTTTTACTAGGTTATCCTGTGATGGGCATTTGGTATTGGTGCACCGATCAAACTATCGTTCAACGTGTATTGGCAGCAAAATCGGAGCATGATGCTCAGATTGGACCACTGTTTGCCGGGTTTATCAAAGTGTTGCCACTCTTTATCCTGGTTCTACCTGGGACGATAGGTTATGTTTTGTTTCAAGATCGCATTGGTGACGATGCTAATCAAGTATTACCAGTGTTAATCACGGAATTGGTTCCAACTGGTCTGAAAGGGCTGATTTCGGCGGGACTATTAGCGGCGTTGATGAGTACTATCGCTGCTGCACTCAACAGTTGTGGGACACTTGTGGCAGTAGACATTGTTGCACGTATCCGGCCGCAAACAACAGACCAAACGCAAGTGAAGATCGGTCGATGGAGTGCAGTCGTTATCATGTTAGCTGCCATGGCATGGTCGACCCAAGGAGGACGTTTCACAAGTATTTTTGAAGCTGTTCAGGTTCTTGGAGCTGATTTGGCACCACCGATCACAGCGGTTTTTTTGTGGGGTATTTTCTGGCGTAGAGGAACATCACAGGCTTCTCTGGCAACACTTTTCTTCGGCCTCGTTCTTGGAGTCGTTGCTTTTGTCGTAGATCTCCCTTTAATTGGTGATGAGAAACTACTCACCAATGTTTGGGGTATTCCATTTATGCTGCAAGCATGGTGGGGTTTTGTAATATGCAGTGTGGTATTCGTAGCGGTGAGTCTGCTAACACCCGCTCCTAGTGCCGAAAAGGTCGATGGGTTAACTTGGGACAATCCTCTATCTGTTCTAAAACGTAGTTCTTATTCAGGCCGCACCGATCCTCGGATTGTAGCTGGCGCTCTAGCATTGACGTTAATATTGGTATACGTACTTCTGCGCTAGTCTCGAAGATATTTTTATTAAGGAGTGATGATGTCGTTGGAGAAAATTACTGGAATTATACCTCCCATGGTGACCCCGTTTGACTCCGAGGGTCGTGTTGATGAAACACTTCACCGTGCGGATGTTCGTGCGTTGCTAGCAACCAATGTACATGGCTTGGCAGTTTGCGGGAGTACGGGCGAGGGCCATGCGATTACGACCGACGAGACTCGCCAAATTACTGCTGTGACTGTGGAGGAAACGGATGGGCGTATTCCCATTGTTGCCGGTATTATCACGAATAGTACCCAAGCTGCGATTGAACGTGCCAAGGCTGTAGAAGATTTAGGAGTGGCAGCACTTCAGGTGACCCCGGTGCACTATTTGTTTCGTCCTGAAGATGATGCAATGGTGCAACATTTTGATTCACTAGCTCAGGCAACTGGCTTGCCCATTATTATTTACAATGTCGTTCCTTGGAGTTATCTGTCACCCGAGTTACTGGTCCGTATTCTACGTGATGTTGATGGAGTAATAGGAGTTAAGCAAAGTGCTGGTGATATGAAACTGCTAGCGGACTTGTTGTTTTTGACCGATACTGACTGGGCTAATAAAAAAGGTGTACGTATTCTCTCTGCTGTTGATGCACTACTATACCCCTCATTTTCTCTCGGGGCACATGGGTCAGTTGCGGCTATTTTAACCGCGGTCCCGGAGCTATGTGTGGATCTTTGGAATGCCGTTAGAGAAGGTGATCATGGTCGTGCACTTATACTACATGTCATGTTGCTCAGAGTATGGAATGCAATTTTTGCCGACAACCTACCTGCCAACGTTAGAACTGCAATGAAGATTCAGGGCCGAGACGGTGGATTCCCTAGAGCACCTATGCCGCAAAGCTCACCTGAACAGATCAAAATGATTGATGAAGCATTGTCTGCTGCGCAAGAAGTGAAATTTTCTTAGTTGTTACGTCTTAAGCTGCCTGGCGGTTAGTGAAATAGCACACAGGTGGGCGGCTACTACGTTTCGACGTCTGACCCCACAAAGGATTTGAGCCGGCGGCTACGGCTAGGGTGTCGTAGTTTACGTAAGGCTTTCGCCTCTATCTGCCGGACTCTTTCACGGGTCAATTCAAAACATTGGCCGACTTCTTCGAGTGTATGCTCCTTGCCGTCCTCAAGTCCGAACCTCATCTCGATGACCTTGCCCTCACGTGGGCTGAGAGACTGGAGCACTTGAGATGTCTGGTCTTGAAGATTGAGATTGATAACGGCATCGGCTGGTGAGATTTGACTCTGATCTTCGATGAAATCACCCAGATTTGATTCTTCCGTTTTTCCTACCGGCGTCTCGATCGATATCGGCTCTTGAGCTGCTTTCATTATCTGCCGAACTTGGGAGGTTGATACGTCCATTTTTTCCGCAATCTCTTCACTAGTAGGTTCGCGACCCAATTCTTGGACCAGTGTGCCTGAAGTTCGTAGTGTTTTGTTGATCATCTCGATCATATGGACTGGAATACGTATTGTTCGGGCTTGATCAGCGATTGCACGGGTAATGGCCTGTCGAATCCACCAGGTTGCGTAGGTGGAGAATTTGTAACCTCGTTGGTATTCGAACTTGTCCACTGCCTTGATCAAACCTAGGTTGCCTTCTTGAATCAAATCGAGAAACTGCAATCCTCTATTCATGTATCGTTTGGCAATCGAAACAACTAGGCGCAAATTCGCTTCCACTAATTCTCGTTTGGCAATCTCCGTTTGTAGTTCACTCTCACGGATTGAGTGCAGTGTTTTTCGTAATTCAAGAGATTCAGCACCTGCCGAATCTTCTAGGCGATGTATCTTTTGCTGCAGATCCCTAATTTGGTTCTTAATGTGGCGAACATTTTTACCTCGATCACTATCAATTTTTTCGAGCTCCATACGATGGTTAACCACGGACAATTCGAGGGATCGAAGTGCATCTACTGCTTTGTTGACTTCTTCGATAAGACGTTCACGTTCACTGACGGTGAAGTCGAAGGACCGAATTTTCTTTGAAATAAGAATGCGAGTGCGTACCAATTCCATGTGTAGTCGTCTTGTCTCAGTCGGTTTCCGTTTTCGTGATACTCCGATCAGCTTACGGCGTGCAGTTTCTGCGTTTTCCTGTAGAGCCCCCAAATTTTTAATCGTTTTTACGAAGTGTTGCGTCTCTTTACGGAGGGACCGCTCGTTGATGTTGTCGATGTCCACGGCAATAATATCCTGTATGAACCGTTGCCCTGCTTTCAATTCTCCAGAAACCAGTGTTAATTCTCTAGTTACGAGAGGGCAGCGTGACAAGTGCTTGTTAATATACGCCAATCCTTTTTCAATACGTTTAGCAATGGCAACTTCACCTTCACGTGTCAACAGTGGAGCTGCACCCATTTCACGTAAATAAGTACGTACCGGATCGACCACTTGAGGGTCACCCTTAGCAGTAGCACCGGACTTCTCGACGTTGCTGATGAGTGTCTGATCGTCGTTCCGAACGTTGTTTTCTGTGGATGGGTCTATTTTGAGCGATTTTAGTTCTTGAGTTTCGGAGTCGTTGAATACATGATCAACGACACCATCGTCCAAAAGGCTTTTGTTGCTGTTAGTATGGGGTGCCAACAGATCCCTCGGGTGTCACTACCTCAATGCCAAACAAATCTTTCGCTCATCTCTTAATTCAACCAACCAGAGCTGTTAGTCAAACGTAGGCCTATGCCCTCCATCACAAAGGTTCATGTGGTGGGTGAAGAGTGTTAAAGTCGAGCTGGGCAAATAGTGCACTACAGTCTTCAGGAACTTCTACCTCTCGCGCATTTACATTCTACAACATGCTCTTGTGAATATATCTACTCGAAATGCTACAAGGTATCCAGGTGTCGTCATAACTGACAAACTAAACTTCTGCATTTTTTCGGACTTTCAGAACAAGGAAGTCAAATTTCAGGTTCGAAGCCGTACATTTACATTTACTCAACATGTGTCGTAACTGGACTAAGGGCAGGCTTGATATCACAGTACATCCTCAGTCCAACCTTCAATCACGTCTGTAAGCTGGTTTAAGAAGGAGTCTGCCACCGCACCATCTAACAATCTGTGGTCAAAGGTGAGTGTCACGTAACAAACAGATCTTATTGCTATATCATCGTCAATAACAACTGGCTTTTTGTGTACGACTCCAAGACCTAAGATTGCTGACTGTGGCTGGTTGATGGCTGGTGTCGCTAGGAGGCTACCATATGAGCCATAGTTGGAGATAGAGAACGTACCCTGATGGACGTCTTCGGGTTTGAGTTGTTTGTTTCGTGCACGGGATGCTAGATCTGCGACTTCTTTCTGTAGAATGTCCACCTTTTTCTCATCAACTCTTGAAATGACTGGGACAATCAGCCCAGGGTTGAGAGCTACTGCTATGCCAATGTTGAAGTTCTTGTGATGGACAATTTCCTCGCCGTCAAGAGATGCGTTTACTAAAGGGTAGGCTTTCAATGCTGACGCAGCAGCACGCAAAAAGAAAGGCATGTATGTCAACTTAACACCGTGGCGTTTTTCGAATTCTTCTTTCGAGTGTGCACGTATTTTCGCGACAGTGGTGACATCAACTTGGTGGATCGTTGAAACATGTGGCGCAATTCGTTTGGTAGCCACCATGTGTTCGGCGATTCGTTTTCTCATTGCCGAGAGAGGTTCTACTTCATGGTCACCAAAACGAGCTTCGGGAGTGGGTAAAAAGGCTGCCAAGGGTTGTTGAGGCTTTACCGAATCCAATGGAGTCGACGTGGCGCTCTGGTTGTGATGTTCCAGATATTGTTCTATGTCTTTTTTTGAGATGCGTCCATCTTTCCCGGTGCCCACAACCAGCTTCAAGTCGATGCTGTGTTTCTTTGCGAGACGACGAACCAGTGGCGACAAACGAAGGAAAGACGGAGCTGGTTCTTTGTCCCTCACTGAAGCGACTACTGTTTTTTCAACAGAGGTGCTGGGCTCATGATGACTTGTAGCTATAGGTGGTGGCGGCTCAGTTTTCTCGGTATTTTTAATCCGAGCGAGAACTGTATTTACACTAACTGTTTGTCCCTCGTTGACAAGGATTTCCGTTAATACGCCAGAACTGGGAGCTGGAACCTCGGAATCCACTTTGTCAGTCGAGATTTCGAGTAACGGTTCGTCACGTTCTATACTCTCACCAGTGCGCTTAAGCCACTTGGTGACCGTCCCTTCTACAATGCTCTCTCCCATTTGGGGCATCAAGACATCTGTCATAGAACCTCTTACCCTACCGCACTAATACAAACCTATCCAAGCTCTATACTAATTCGCAATTGTAGGGAGTGAAATATGCAAATGTCTACGTTTTCGAGTTAGCTGTACCTAATAGTTCTACTTCTGTTGGACGTTTTAGGGGTTCAGGATAACCTTGGTAAGCCCCGACTCCTTAGCGTATAACCGATCAAACATTTCTACTCCCTGTGCAAGGGGTACCGATGCACTGATTATTGGAGAGGTTTGGATTGCTCCACGACTCATTAGTTCTAAACATGCTGGGTAGTCGTTTGCAGAGGCGCAGGAACCGTAAAGAGTAATTTCTCGTGTTACTACCGATTGCAGTGGAAAATTGATGTCTGGCGTGACATTGCCGATTAATGTGACGGAACCACCTTTGCGGACCGAATCAATTGACATACGCACAGTGTCGCTCACGCCAACCGCCTCTATGACTATGTCAGCTCCAACTCCTCCGGTCATTTCTTGAATCATTGCAGGCACGTTGTTGTTGTGTGAGTTCAGTACATCATCTGCACCGAGTTTGCGTGCAACTGCCAATCGATCGTTTTCCAAGTCGACGCTGATAATTCGACCACAGCCACCAGTTCGCAATGCCTGTATGGTGACGAGCCCGATCATGCCAGCCCCGATGACGACTGCAGTATCCGCCAACTGAATGGGTGTGCGATTGACTGCGTGGACAGCAATTGAAACCGGTTCCACCAAGGCTGCTTCGTCGAATGACAAGCTATTGGGGATAGGAAACACAACATGTTCCGGGATATTTACTAATTCGGCGAAAGCTCCGTTACAACGGTAGTCATCACAGGAAACACCCAGCACGCGCCGATTGTTGCACAGGTTGGGTTCTCCACGCTGGCAGAAAACACAGTGGGAACAAGAAATCATTGAATCGAATGTCACACGATCACCTGGACGAAAATGGCTGACTTCTGAGCCGATGTTTTCGACCACTCCTGATGCTTCGTGTCCCATTATCAACGGGGGAATACGTCGCCCAGAACTGCCATCAAAGCCGTGGATGTCACTGCCACAGATGCCGCACGATTTGACTCGTATGAGCACTTCGGTGGATGCTGTCTCGGGCACCAGTACGTCCTGTAAAGCAAGCTTTTTGTATTTTTCGAGGACTAGTGCCTTCATGACTGTTCTGTCTTTCCTATAGAGAAGCTCACTTTTGATGGGCTTAAAGTTTGATCTAATTTGGCACCTTTGCGGACGGCGATACTTAGCCTAGAGTGCACTCTAGGGTGTTCCATGCTAGATGATTAAGTCGTGCATCACGTTGCCATGGACGTCAGTGAGACGATAATCACGACCTTGAAACTTGAAAGTAAGTTTGGTGTGATCCATTCCCATAAGATGTAACAACGTGGCTTGCATGTCGTGTACGGTGACTTTGTTTTCTACGGGATTGTAGCCTAGCTCATCCGTTGCTCCGAAATGGTGCCCCCCTTTAAATCCACCACCGGCAAACCACATTGTAAAAGTTTTATGATGGTCGCGCCCAACGAGCGTATCGCGCTGGCTACCACCATCACTTTTCTGAAGCATCGGTGTACGTCCAAACTCACCTCCCCAGATAATGATGGTGTCATCAAATAGACCCCGTTGCTTGAGATCTTTGATTAACGCAGCAGTGGCTTGGTCAACTTCCTTAGCGCGTGCTGGTAATTGGTGATTCAGGTTTGTGCGGACACCTCCATGATGATCCCACTCGCCGTGGGTTAACTGTACGTAACGCACACCACGTTCAATCAGGCGTCGTGCAAGCAGACAGTTATTGGCAAAAGATTTTTTACCAGGTTCAGTGCCGTAGAGTTTATGAATATGTTCTGGTTCAGCCGAAATATCCATCAAGCCAGGAACGCTGGTTTGCATACGGTAGGCCATTTCATAGGATGCTATACGGGTGTCGATCTCAGGGTCACCCTGTCCGTCTCGTTTCATCAAATTCAATTCGCGCATTGCATCGAGAGAGTCACGTCGCACCGAGGCATCAATACCGTCTGGGTTCGATAGGTAAAGTACGGGATCTCCCCCGGACCGGAAAGGGACACCCTGATAAACGGTTGGAAGAAAGCCAGTTCCTATACAAGCTGCACCACAGCGGTCTGGTCGACCTGATGTCATTGCCACAAAACCTGGCAAATCACTACTTTCACTGCCCAGTCCATATGTAAACCAAGCACCCATCGATGGTCGTCCTGGTCGCTGGTTCCCTGTAAACATCATCAGTTGAGCCGGTGAATGGTTGAATTGTTCCGTTGTCAGTGAATGCACGAATGTCAAATCGTCAACCATGCTTGCCGTGTGCGGCAGAAGTTCAGAGATGAAAGTGCCTGATTGGCCATATTGTTTGAACTTAAAAACGGGACCAAGTAGTTGTGGAATGCCTTTGAGGAAAGCAAAACGTTGCCCCTCGATTAAACTTTCAGGGACGGGTTTTCCGTGATGTTTTTCTAATTCCGGTTTATAGTCAAACAGATCCAGTTGCGACGGTGCGCCTGCCATCAACAGGAAAATTATGCGCTTTGCTTTAGGTTCAAAATGTGGATGACGAGGAGCCAGTGGGTCTCTTTTTTGTAGAGAAGAAAGGCTGTCTGAAGCCAGTAGTGAAGCTAGTCCCATCGTGCCGACACTAACGCCGGTTCTTTTGAAGAAATGGCGTCTTGTAATTGCTAAACGGTCGATAATGTTTGACGGGTGCATAGTTTTTTCACTCTCGTGTCATCGTTTCATCCAGGTTCAGTATTACGTTTGCCACTACGATCCATGGGGCTAGCGATGTAGCTGGCGTATCGTTCAAAGATTCGTTAAGTGCTTGATCTACCAGCCTCTCTGCGGCGTTTTCTTGACTTCGATAATGCTGTGACCATTTTATGTAGTACTTCAGCATCGAGCTAGCTTCACGAGGGCTCGGTCTTCTTGCCAACGCTCTACGAAAAGCATAGTCAATTCGTCCAATAGGTGTTGTGTGTTGCAAAGTGATTAAACGGGCAAATGCGCCAGCAGCTTCTAAAAACACTGGATCGTTTAGTGTGTTCAAAGCTTGCAACGGTGTATTTGACCGTGGTCGATCTACAGTGCAAACCGTCCGATCAGGGGCATCAAAAGTAGTCATCATGGGATAAACGGTAGTTCGTTTAAAAAATGTGTAAAGTGCACGACGGTAACGATCCTCTCCTTTGCTGGTATTCCATAAGCGAAAACCGCCCTCGATGAAACGATCATTAAGTACGGATTCTGGCTGTGGTGGAAATACACTTGGGCCGCCCATTTTAGTGCTCAGTAAACCACTAATTTGAAGCGCTAAGTCTCGGATGGCTTCGCTCCGGACACGGAAGCGTGCCCCTCGCGACAACCACTCATTCGTGGGGTCTCTCTCGAGTTTTTGCGGGCTGACTACTGACGATTGCCTGTAGGTTGCTGATGAAACTATTGTTTTTAGAAGCTTTTTTTGATTCCAGCCTGTGCGAACGAACTCTGTAGCCAGCCAATCCAACAATTTAGGATGACTTGGAGGATCACTTTGACTTCCAAAATCTTCCAGACTTTTGACTATTCCTTGACCGAAGAGGCTTGCCCACACTTGATTTACACGCACCCGAGATGTCAGCGGGTTACCTTTACTTACTAGCCATTGTGCCAAGCCTAAGCGGTCTTCAATTTTCAAGGCTTTATCAAAGACTCTCGGCACGCCCGGACGGACACGGTCAGTTAGGTCGAGAAAGCTACCACGGTTCTGAACGAAAGTTTCTCGAGGGTTCTCTCGTTCTTTCATTACGAGTGTTTTTGTCGTATTAGTCGCACGAAATTTTTCTAGTGATTGAGATGCTTGTGCGCGCTTCTCGCGCGTGGTATCAAGATATGGAGCGATAGAGCGGTAGTGTTTCGCTAGTCGCTCGTGTTCGTTCAGGTTACGTGTAGAGGCTTTTTTTGTGACAACGTTACGAATCGACACGGGGGTTCGCAGTAGTTCATCTATTACAGGCTTGGAGAGATTTGTCGAGGTAATATGCAAACGTGCAGGCATTCGCCGTGCCGGTGTACTAGGAGACCATTGACGATCGAATAAAACTCTAACCCTAAATTTGTTGCCAATAATGGCTTGGGTCATTTGAAAAATCGCTATACCTCCTTCCTTTTGACTTAGTTCCCAGGGGCGATTGTTCTGGCCATTGATTAAATTTGTGAGCGCCAGCACATCGTCCGTACCAACATCTGCTGTGGCTGCAGCAGCTTTTATTCGTGTCTTCCATTCTGGTTCGGTGTAGGCACGGAAGTAGAAACTGTAGTTCCCTGTATCGTTGGCTAGTTTAAGAACAATATGGTTTTCACCCTTGTTGAGATTGAGCGTAATGATCTCTTGGTCGGAGCGCACTTCTCTTGTTAGGTCTTTGGAAAAAATCTTTTTTTTGTTGAACCAGAGCTCGATCGATTTATCGCTTCCCAGTGAGACCCATAACTGCATTGGATCTTTTGTCGTCACGGTACGGTGAACATACATTGCTGCATGTTCGCCTTGTAGTAGGTGTGACAGGCCATCTGACCAATCAGCTCGTTTTCTCCAGAAAAGATTGCCATTTTCGTAAAGTTTGGATAGGTCGTAGTCAGTCTCCGGGCCATGCTGCTTTTTGAAGGCTGTTTGACGTGAAAGCTCACGAAATGGCCCAATCATGTGCCAATCATCGAATTTCAGATTGGCACTGGCGGCTTTGATACGGTCTTGCAACTTGGACTCGGAGTAGTTCAAGATTTCGATTCCTCGAATTGCCATGGGGATTGGAGTCTTTTGTTGTTCGGATTCGGTGATATTTTTAGAGGGTGGGCTGGGGTTAAGGCCTTTTGCTGAAGCAGACTCGATACGAAAAGCGGTCGTGTTTGCATGGGTCGTTTCGATGTCAATATCAAGCACCTTGCCGAGGGTGTTTTTGTCTTCAATAATGATCGCGCCGTCATCATCGACGACCAATTGAGTGTCATCACTAGACTGAGCATTTAAGATCTGTACAGGTAGCCATTTTTTGTTGCTTTCTCCATTCAGGAGCACAAATTGGTTTTCCCATTTCTTTTGTGTTAGTTGAAGTTGTGGGGTCGACGTATCAAGGATTTTATCTAGTCGTGCTAGGCTGGCTTCACGGAGTTTGAGTTCTTTCTTGCTGCCATGAAAAACATCCATTTCATTGTTTAGCTCAATAGCACTATCAGTTGTGTTATTGAATACTGCATACAAACGGTAATAATCTTCTTGTGTGAAAGGGTCATATTTGTGATCGTGACACTGCGCACAGCCAACTGTGGATGCGAGCCAAACGGTTCCAGTTGTATCAACTCGATCTTTCACTGCAGCGTCGTAGAATTCATCATTTTTTGAGCCTGCTTCGTTGTTGATCAGTGTGTTGCGGTGAAACCCCGTAGCGATCTTCTGGCGTTCGGTTGCTTCAGGTAATAGGTCTCCAGCCAGCTGTGCAATTGTGAATTCATCAAATCTCATATTGCGATTGAAAGCGTTGACAACCCAATCTCGGTAGAGCCACATAGTGCGAGGCTCGTCACTTTCGTAACCGTTGGTATCAGCGTAGCGTGCTAAATCGAGCCACGATGAGGCCCAATGTTCACCATATCTTTGAGATGCGAGGAGTCGCTCTACGAGTTTCATGTAGGCCTCTGGACTGTTGTCCTCAAGGAAGTGTGCAACTTGATTTTCGGTTGGTGGCAATCCAGTAAGATCCAGACTCAGGCGTCGAATAAGAGTTTCTCGGGAAGCTTCTGGGTTTGGGTTCAGATCTTTTTCCCTTAGTTTGGTCGCCACGAAGTTGTCAAGAGGGTTACGGCCCCAGTCGTCATCCACCGATGAAGATGCAGATTGATTTGGTGTCACATAGGCCCAGTGACGTTTCACTTTCCCCTCGAGTTCGCCAACATTAGCAGGCCAAACCGCGCCCTGCTCTACCCAGAGTTTTATCAGCGTGATTTCTTTTAGTGAGAGTTTTGCACCACCCATTGGCATCGGGTTAACACCCTCAACATGAGAGATGCGTTGTACTAACGAGCTCGTTTCAGAATGCCCGGGCAAAATGGAGGGGCCGGAGATGCCACCTTTAAGAGCACTTGACCGGTTATCCAGTCGAAATTCGCCCATTTGTTGATCTTTTCCATGGCAATCAAAGCAGTTTTTTTTGAGTATCGGGTAAATTTCGTTTCCAAAGTGAACCTGTTCCTGTGACTGTGATGGTATTACCAAGAGAGTTGTGTTCAGCACAACTACCTTGACCAAGTCAGATATTCTCAAGTGCATCACAAATCCTTTGTGCTGAGGTGGTTACTTGTGCTCCAGTAAGTATGACTTTGACAAGCCACAGCATACCCATTGTGCTACAGGATCACACGCCATGCAAAGTTTAACAATGGATCGTCAGTGCGAGAAACTGTTTAACGTTTCGCCACGACTCGTTCACCGTCTTCAAGGAGACTTCGGGCAGCCGGTAGTATGCCAAGGGCCTTTTGAACGTCAGGGTCCAGTCTGTAGTAGACTTTGTTCCCTTCATCGAGATCGTAAGCAGAAACGTAAATTTCACGTTTTACGAAACGCTTGATAAAGCTCTCGTTCTCGATCAGATCAGTGGTTGCAAAGACAATCTTTTCCTTTTCCAAAAACTTTTGAAATATTGCGATAGTGTTTTCGTCGGGTTCCCATCCAGGGGCAAGGTTGGGACGTGCTAGTGTGTACTCCTGGGCGAAGTTTGTGAAAGCGTAGTTCCTTCTTAACTTAGTCTGAAAATCGTTGAACTTTTGATCCTCCAGTTTGAAATCAGGAGTAATGCCACCACCTCCGTATACTGTGCGACCTTTGTCAGTCAGTCGAACCTGGTCTGTAGCAGGTTCGTACTGTTGACTGCAAGGACTAGCGTAGTAGCTGTATAAGGAAAGATTGTCGTAGCGACGCTGTATTAGTCGACCACTGGGAGTGTAATAGCGTGCTGTGGTTAGCGCTAAGCCAGAGGATTGTGACATTGGATAAACAGTTTGCACGAGCCCTTTGCCAAAAGTATTGGTGCCAATGATGAGGGCACGGTCATGATCCTGCAGAGCACCCGCAACTATTTCAGAAGCTGAGGCTGAATCACAGTTGACCATTACAACCATCGGATACAATACATTGCCGTTGCCGGTTTGTGCCTTGTAGACTCGTTCAGTTGATGATCTACCATGATGGGAAACAACGGTTTGGCCTCTTTCAATAAATTTCCCGGAGACGTATACGCCTTGACTTAGTAGCCCTCCACGGTTACCACGCAAATCGAGGATAAGGCCCTCGAGTTTACCCTCACCCAATTTTTCAAGTGCCGAATCGAGTTCTTGCCCTGTTTTTTCGTTAAACGTGTCAATACGAATGAAACCAACTCTAGGTTTGAGAAAAAAGGACACGGGCACACTACGTCGTGGAATTCTAGCGCGCGTGACTTCTACTTCAATGAGGTCTTCAATGCCCCGTCGTTCGATACCTATACGGACTGTTGTGCCCGCTGGTCCACGCAATCGTTTCGCGACCTCTGTGGTGTTCAGCCCTTCGGTTGTTTCTCCGTTAACTTCAGCAATAATGTCTCCTGGTCGCAACCCGACTCTGTAGGCAGGTGTTTTTGGAAAGGGGAACATAACAACAGTCCGTCCATTGCGATGCTGAATCTGCATTCCGACGCCTGCATACTGTCCCTTCTGATCATCGCGGAGTTGCTTGAATGCCTCGGGACTAAAGAATTGAGAGTGTGGGTCGAGGCGCTGCAACATCACTGGAATCGCGCCATTAAAGACAGCTTTTTCTGGATCAAACTCTCCAGCATATTGATCTTCAATTAAAGATAAAATTTTTGAGAAACGGCGTAGGTTATTTCGGATTTCGTCTTGTTCCGATGCAGCCGCTAAGCCGGTTCGTGGCCCCCAAATTCCACCGACTAGACTGCACGTCACTATTGTGATAGAAGCAATCCACCACCAACGATTTTCACTAGATGCCAACGCTCGATCCTCCTTAGATGAGCACGTCTGCGGCTAATGGGCGGCAGACGATAGAAAACCCCCAGCCGCCCCAGTATACCAGGGCTAGTCTTATCACTTGTCGTTTTGCAATGTTGTAAAATCGTTCGCTACTGAAAGCTCTTCTCACTCGAATACCAACACCCCTCGTGCCACTTGTCCTGACTCCATATCGTCGAACGCCTGGCTAACTTGTTCTAGTCGGTATCGTTTAGTGATCAAGTCGTCAAGCGCTAGTTTGCCCGCGACGTAAAGATCCATCAAGTTGGGTAGATCCAGTCGGGGGCGGATAGAACCCACGAACGACCCGAGTAAGCACTTATTCTGCAATACGAGCGTTGCTACAGAGAGCGGTATTTCAACCTTAGCTGCATGTAATCCTACAATGATAGCCTTGCCGCCAGGACGTACGGCTTGCAGAGATTGACCAACTGTTATTGCCGACCCAACGCTGTCGAACACATACTCTGGCCCACCTTGAGTTATTGCGCGTAAAATTTCGACAGCATCTTTTTGAGTGGCATCAATAGTATGAGTAGCACCCATTTTCTTTGCGAATGTTAGCTTACTTTCCATCACATCAACTGCGACAATTGGATTTAGACCAGCCAGTTGACAGCCTTGGATTGCACTCAAGCCAATACCTCCACAACCAATCACTGCTGCAGGCAAAGCGGGCTTAGCACGTGCTGTGTTGACCACTGCGCCCACGCCAGTCGCCACTGCACAGCCAATCACTGCAGCTACCTCGAAAGGCACTTCGTCCGGAATAGGGACAACCCCTGCTTGATCGACGACGGCATATTCGGCCATAGTGGCGACTCCGAGCATGTGTTTTAGAGATAAACCATCGGAGGCAGTGAGTCTCGTAGTCCCATCGAGGAGGACTGCTTTGAACGTTGTGGTAGCAAGACGCTCGCAAACGTTGTGACGGCCGTTAAGACATGTGGGGCAGGTTTCACAGGCAGGCAACCAATTTATAGTGACACGATCGCCGGGTTTGATTTTACTGACGTTGTGACCTACTGCTGTTACGATTCCGGCTCCTTCGTGACCTAGAACTAGCGGTGGTGTCGCTCGCAATTCACCCCTGTAGGTGTGCAAGTCCGAATGGCATACACCCGCCGCTTTCATTTGTATGAGGACCTCAGTTGCCTTTGGTGGACTGAGTTCGACTTCTTCGACCGTTAGGTGGTTGATCTTACGGGCTAAGGCGGCTTTGATTTTCATTTGACCTCCACGAGGGGTTTATCACGGGTGAACCAGTTCTACGGCCGTGTTCTCTTGACATGTTGTTGGCATCATTGGGACGTTTCCAGGTTGCAAGTTCCTTTCGTAACCATTCCGTGTCTCGATCGGTATGGCAGATTAAACACGCGTTTGGACTTTCTGCAGAGCCAAAACGAGCAACCGTTTCAGCGTTGGGAATTGAGTCAATTCGATGCGTTGCTGCCTTGAAGAGCAAGCTGTTCATGATGCGTGGCATGTGACAAGAGGAACACCGCGCTCCTTCACTATCAGCTGCGTGGCGAGTATGAGTTTCGGGGTTAGTGGTGTATTTGTCGTGGCACTGTGTGCACATATGATCAGGATCATCAAGGAATTTCAACGAACGAATGTTAGTTGCTGCATCACCTGGGTGAGGGTTGTGACAGTTTCCACAATGTGACTTGCCACGTTCGAAACAGTCAGTACGGAGAAAGGATTCGACGATGAAAGTCGTTTCCCGAAAACGACCATCTTTGTAGAAAGCTTTCTCTGAGAATTCAACGTAAGGGCGGTTAGTATAGCGTTTAACGAAATCCTCTTTCCCGGAATAATTTATTGCACCACTGTCTCCCAGCTTTGCAACTGCAGATTGCATATGGCACTGGGCACAAATTGCCACATACTCACGATGGTTAATTTTTCCGAATGTGATTGGAGGTTCATGAGCAGGCTTGTTATAAGGTTTACCGGCCGACATCGCTTCGACGTGAGACAGGGAAGGACCGTGACACATTTCACAGTTGATGCCAGGTTCTCGAAAGTGTATGTCCACTGCTTTGATGTCACCACTTGCTGTGCGCAGTTGGCTAGTGTGGCAAGGGGCACAGTGGATCTGGTAGCTGGTGGAATCGGTTAATTTTGGAAAATTCCTCACGACGGCTCTTTCAGACCCCGGGTCGTCGATAATTGCCCAAAAATTAACCCAGCGATTTTGAAGTTTGGTGTACTGAATCGGGAAGACATGAATTGTACCGTCTGGTAATTGCGTTGCGTAGGCCTGTTGCCACTTTGATCCGATTGTATAGTCTACCGGATAGGTTTTCCATTTCTTATCCGATATTAAGAAGGAGAAGAAATGCTGTCCATCGATTTCTGACATCTTTACGATGGGTATGTCTTCACTGTCTAAGAAAGTGTTATTTTTTTCAAAATCTCCGAATACGTTTTCTTTCTTGTAAGCAGCAAACATGCGTGCCATCCCAGTTTCCCCCCAGGCCTGATGCTCTGCATCATGACAACCCTTACAGCTTGCCGAGTTGGCATAGCTGGCTTCAGGAGAAGATTGGAGTGTTTTATTTTTCTGTTGCCCGTAAAAAGATGGTTGCGAAAGCACATTTTGCAGATACTGCTCAAAAGACCGTTTCCGCTCCTGAGACTTATAAATTTTTTGTAATGAATCGATCGCCTGTTTTTGAACGATGTTGGGTGTGTTCGCTACATCAGCATATTCTCGTGCAGCACGATTCGACTTGCCCAAGTTTTCTTCTGCAATGCCAAGCAGGTAGGCAGCAAGCAAATCTTTTGGATTTAGAAGTCGGCTCTGTCTGAGCGATGTTCGCGCGCTGTGCCAATGGTTTGTACTCTCGACACCGTGCCTCACAGCAAGGGTTGCTGCCACACGCCCTATTACGAAATGGGCTGAAGCTTGAAGTTCCGGTTTGAGCTGCTGCCATCTTTTTTGTTCGAAATTGAGTGGACGTTCGATCCTTTTCAAAATTTGCAGAGCACGCTGAGCGTTTCGTTTGGCTGCGACAAGTTTTCCTTGTTGTACCTGTACATTTGATAGTGGGACTAACAGCAATGGGTTTTCAGGAAGGAGCTGAAGAGATTTCTTGCCGTGCAATATTGCAAGCGAATAATCGCCTATCTCAATCGAACTCTTGGCCGCTATTTCGTAGGTCTTCGCGAGCATCCATGAGCTCGGGTATTGCTTTAGAAAAGACTCAGCCAAGTCTTTTTTCTCAATCGGGTCAGTAGCGGCGAGCAAGTTTTGGAAAGCAGCTTTTTCCTTGGGGTTTTCGATGCGATCAAGGACAGTATATGCTCTCCGTTTTGAAGTGAAAGTGAAAGTGTCCAGCTCTTGAGCAATGATGAATGAGGATATTGCTAGCAAAATTAATAGAAAAAACTTCGACACGTGTCCGATCATTCAGAAATCCTCTTCAGCTGTACCCCTTAGATTTTTGCATGTTCAGCTGGCGAAAGGACGGAACAAGTGTTACCAGGCCAACTGGTGATTAGAAGAAGTTACTGTTGTTCTCCTAGGCTGGTAGTTGCTTTCGCGACAAATTTAGCCCTTAACCTGCGCGTGACTTTACGTCTCTTTGGGTGTGGGCGTATACTCTACGGGGCTGTCTTCTGTTCAGCAGAGTTCCTATAGTGCGAATCAAGTCAGATCCTTCACTGGGCCCCTTGTTGATTACTGCGTTCGCGCCCGTTGTTTTCTGAGTTAGGCCCAGTTTCTTGGCGTAGCCAGAAAGGATTACTACTGTTATACGAGGATCACGAACTCTCATTGCTTCAAGAACTTCACTGCCATTCATTTTTGGCATGCGATAGTCAGTTACAACGACGTCGAATGTTTGACAGTCAAATTTTTCTAGTCCGATGCTGCCACTGGTAGCTGTTTCGACTTCATACCCTTGTTCTTCCAATAATGTGCGTCTAGCTATAAGACCGTGCTTGTTATCGTCTATTAGGAGGATTCGTGCGGAACAGGTGTTCATTGTGTCTAAGTTCAGGATAGTTTCTAGTGTTGAGGAAGGGGCTAAGGTTAACAACGCCGGGTGATATTGTCAACGCCTCTGCAACTAGTTGCAAATATAGGAGTTTGAAACCAAAACAAAATTCGTTTCTATGTAAAAAGTGAAACCACGGTGGCCTCTTGGTACGTCACTCGACTTCTCTTGGGGCTGTGTAGCCAGCCTTAGCCATGATTTGGTACTTAATCGATTTCCCCTTTTGATTCACTATGCGAAGGTTTTTGTTGTTTCTGGGGTCCACGAGCCTAACCTTGATCTTGCGCCAATTTCCATCTCGTTTGGTATTGGTTGGACTATATGTCATCGAGTATTGATTGCGCATCGAATGTTGGATTGCTCGATAGATGGTTGGAAACTCTCCATAGAAACGTGGAAAGAAGGCCATGCCACCCGTTTCTCTTGCAAAGGTGCGCAGTTGATGGTCCGCTTGTAAAAAGTCCATACGTCGCAAAGGCCCCATCCTTCCATAGGCGTCGTACGCAATACGCAACGCCTGCATCAGGCCAATCGCATAGACTGTTACTCCGCCGTCCTGGACCTTTCGACGCGTTTGTCCAAAATTCAGCTTACTGAAGGTATCGATACCTGAAGTGATGAGCACCACCGATTTTCTTCCCTCTATATCCTTCATGCGGTCTACGGTGTAAGTAAGTGCATCGTATAGGTTTGACTCACTGTAAGCGGCAATGCGCAGTCTTCGCAGTGCTCCTCGTGTCTGTGATCTATCCTGGGTAAAATCACTGAGGATTTCCGGTCGGAGGTCGTAAGCAACGACTGCAGCCCAATCATCCGGCTGCAATGTCTCGACAAACCCGTACGTGGCTTGCAAGGTTTGGTACCAACTCTCAGTCCAATAGCGCTGGAATAAGTTGCTGAACTCAATCACCAATGCGACAGTCATCGCAGCTTGTGAATGTCCAAAGTTAAGGATCTCCTGAGGGACGCCATCCTCTAGAACTTGAAAATTACCCTGTGGAATACCGGGGATGAAGTTGCCATTCTTATCAACAACTGAAACATCCACAGTAACGATACTTGTGTCCGATGTGAAGAGCGGATCAGTTGCCTTGGGGCGAACTTGACGTGTACGAGTTTTCACTTTGGGTAATTCTTGTGCTTTGCGAGTCGCTTCAGTTGTTGCTTCCGGTTGAGGTCGACGTCTAGGAGACTTGTTGAGTGGTCCGGTATTCTGTGCTGAAGCTGTGGAGGTAAGCAAAATCAGCATCTGTATCACAAGTATTGTCAAAGTCGAGCTTCGTGCCATTTTCATTTCTCCTTGAACTGCCATCGAAGTCTACTTGAAATCTTCAGTAGATACAGTTTCTTCACGAGTGTACGGCATGTCCATCGGTGCTCCGTCGTGTTGTAGCTGCAACCCTGTTCGAGCCATTTCATTCTGCGTGCGTTACAAACAGGCTGTCAACCTGTAAAGAGCTTACAGCCTTACCACTCAAGCAAAAACACGGAACTTGATGCACTAAGCCCCGAACGTCCGAGTATCAAAATGCGGAGGCAGATCTATTTACAATAAGGCGCTATAATACGGGCCAATATGGGTAAAGCACAGGATTGTGGCGGTCTGGACAATGAGATTTCCACCATGAGCTCGACAGAAAAGATAAGCATCCCTACGGGGCCTTATGTGCGCCACATCTTAATTTGTGCCGATCAGACGAAACCCAAGTGTGCTTCTCGAGAATCGACTGTAGTTTCCTGGAATTATCTTAAGAGACGTCTCGATGAGTTAAATATTGGATCTGGTGAGGGTTGCGTATATCGCAGTAAAGTTAACTGCTTGCGGGTTTGCGGCAAAGGGCCGATCGCGGTGGTTTATCCCGAGGGTGTTTGGTATCACTCTGTAACCCCAGAACTTGCCGAGAGAATTCTTCAAGAGCACGTGTTGGGTGGAAAGATTGTGGAGGAGTTTGTTTTTGCTCGCAATCCACTCAGTGTGGACATCTAAACCGACAAGCGATGAAAGAAAGCCTTAAGACCACACGACAGGGATTAGTTTCTTTAGTTGGAGCAGGCCCAGGGGATCCTGGCCTGATTACGCTGCGAGGTCTCCATTCTATCGAAGCCGCAGATGTCATCTATTATGACAATCTAGCGACACCCGCACTTCTTGCTCATGCTCCAAAAGGTGCTGAAACAGTCTATGTTGGACGTAAACGCGCTGAGCATGCCTATTCACAGAAGGAAATCCATCTCATGCTGATTGAATCGGCACAATCTGGCAAGCGTGTGGTTCGACTAAAGGGTGGAGACCCTTTGATCTTTGGCCGTGGCGGAGAAGAAGCGGAGGCCTTGGCTGAAGCGGCGGTACCATTCGAAGTCATTCCTGGAGTGACTGCTGCTGTTGGCGTAGGTGCTTATGCGGGCATTCCTCTGACTCATCGTGATTGGACTTCAGCTGTGACGTTTGTGACAGGTCATGATGTTGAAGCAATAGATTGGTCAAAAATTGGAAGTGCCGAAACCCTCGTTGTTTTTATGGGATTGACTTCCTTCGAAAAAATTGCATCCCGATTGGTTGAAAATGGTCGTTCACCAGATACTCCAGCCGCCGCAATTCGCTGGGGTACGCGCGGTGATCAGATCGTTATGGAAGGAACGATTAACACGCTTACTGCCAATATTGAGCGCACGCAGCTCAAACCTCCAGCCCTAATTGTCATAGGTGAGGTTGTATCGCTCCGTTCCAAACTCAATTGGTTTGAGAAGTTACCTCTGTTTGGGACTAGTGTGGTCGTGACTCGAGCGCGTGAGCAATCAGCTCAGTTTTGCGAAGCATTACGATTACTCGGAGCCGATGTAATCGATCTACCGACCATCCGAACTGAACCTGTTTCAGATAGCACTCTCATTGACGAGGCAATCGACAACCTGGCTGTCTACGACTGGTTAATTTTCACTAGTGCGAATGGAGTTCGATACTTTATTGAACGACTAGATAAAAGTGACCGAGATCTCAGAGATGTGCGTGCCGCTATCCTGGCTATTGGGCCAGCAACAGCCGAGGCAATAAGAGCACTACATCTGAAAGTGGATTTTCTTCCAGATCAGTTTGTAGCTGAGAGTATCCTGACAGCTTTTTCTTCCCATGACCTTGTTGGCAAAAAGATATTACTGCCCCGGGCTGACCAGGCCCGAGACGTCTTGCCGCATGAACTCGAGAGACGAGGTGCAAAGGTTGACGTTGTTTCAACCTATCGTACCGTGCTGCCCGAGACATCAAGAGTCCTTGCCGAGAAGGTGTTCAGTGCGAAGAAATGTCCGGACTGGATCACGTTCACAAGTTCTTCCACAGTCAAGAATTTTGCAAATCTTGTACCGATCGAACAGTTAAAAGGTGTGCGGATCGCCTCGATTGGCCCTATCACATCAGAAACAATTCGCCAATTTGGTTTCGATGTGGATGTTGAATCACGTAAATATACCACTGACGGGTTGTTGCAAGTTCTGACTGAAGCGGTTGGCAAATAAGTATTGCAACGAATTGTTGTTTTTGCTCGCTTAAAGAGAAGGCAGACTGCTTTACTTAGGACTGTAATAGTCAGGTCAATAAGAACACGGTTGTGGATTTGGCAACAAAATACGGTAATGGAAAAAAAATATTTCGGAACTGATGGCATTCGTGGTGTGGTTAGCCATCCGCCCCTGGACGATACGACTGTATACGCGATAGGTGCTGCACTAGGTGGGACGCTTCAGAGCTCACCACAGACACCTAATGTATTGATCGGGATGGACACACGTGAGTCAGGTCCGCGTATTGCTTCATTGCTGGCTGGAGGATTACGACAAGCGGGTGCCGAAGTGGTTTTTGCCGGTGTTATTACTACACCTGCCGTTGCATATCTGACTCAACAAAAGCCATATGCGGCAGGTGTAATGGTATCGGCCTCTCATAACCACTACCAAGACAATGGCATCAAAGTCTTTGGTGATACAGGGTTTAAATTGTCTGATGACGTTGAAGAACAAATTGAATCAGAAGTAGAAGTACATTTGGCAAAAGATATTGAACCGCATACTCTCAAATTAACTTTGGATGATAGAGGTTCTGATCACTACCTTAGCCACTTAGCTTCTTTATGGAAAACGAAATCTACCCCATATGTTCTTGTGGACTGTGCCAACGGAGCCGCTTCTGAGTTAGCGCCCAAACTCTTTGAGATGCTTGATGTCAATGCTGAATTTTTGTCTTGTTCGCCCGATGGGCAAAACATTAACCGCGACTGTGGGTCCCTCCATATGGATGAATTGCGACGGCGAGTGGCTTCTAGTTCAGCTGATCTCGGTGTTGCATTTGATGGAGATGCTGACCGGGCATTGTTTGTTGCAGAAAATGGTGATCTGGTTGACGGTGACGCTGTTTTACTTCTGGCTGCCAAATACCTTTCCCAAAATAATCGTCTTTCTCAAGAAACCGTAGTCACGACAGTCATGGCGAACATGGGACTTGAAAAAAGTCTTCAAAATTTTGGCATTTCCATGGTACGAACAGCGGTTGGCGACAAGTATGTGCTTGAAGAAATGAAGCGCCTGGGTGCGGTGTTAGGTGGAGAACAATCAGGACAT
>DJHJ01000021.1:25546-27918 GCA_002433055.1 Acidobacteriia bacterium UBA6623
AGGTGGAGAACAATCAGGACATATTATCTTTGCCGATGCAGCCACAACTGGCGACGGATTGCTGACCGCCTGCCGCATGCTCGAGATTGTCGCCGCCTCGGGCACTTCACTTAGTCAACTTGCTTCACAACTTGTGCTTTTTCCACAAACTCTTCGCAATATTAAGGTAGAACAAAAGCCTGCCCTGCAAAAAATTCCGGCCATTGCACAACAAATTACCCGTAGCCAACAGAAGCTCGGAGACCGTGGCCGCATAGTAGTACGTTACTCCGGTACGGAACCGTTGGTGCGGGTGATGGTCGAAGCTGAAGATCCGGCAGATGTTGAATACCACGCGTCGATCTTGGCTAAACTTTTCGAGGAGCACTTGGGTGTATGACCGGCCATTTACACCCTAAGTCGCTCGTCAGAATTTTCTGAAGTGTTGGCTAGTACACTAAGAACCAGCTATTACGAAGATCCTTCTTGTTATACCGCAACTCTTCGGATGAACCGTAGCGTACGACCTTATGTCCAGAGGCATTCACGATGGCGTGAGCTGCTGCTGTATCCCACTCCATGGTTGGCCCAAAGCGAGGATATATATCGGCGCTACCGTCAGCCACCATGCAGAACTTTAGAGAGCTGCCCATTGCGACAAACCGGACTTGTTTATGCTGAGCACGCTGTTCATCAAGGAAAGTCTCCATTGCTGGAGTTGGATGGGAAAGGCTACCTGTAATAACTAATTTGTCATTGGGTTTGGGCTTGGACGCCGCGAGTTTGGTTACCTGACCATTAACCTCTTTCTTGAAAGCACCTTGACCAGTTTGTCCCCAGTAAAGGAGACCAAGAGCGGGAGCGTAGACTATGCCTATATGTGGTCGAGAATTTAAAATCAGGGCAATATTGACAGTGAACTGCCCATTTTTTTTGATAAATTCTTTGGTGCCATCTAGGGGATCGACCAACCAAAACATTTTCCATGCTCGACGCTCTTCATAAGTGCTAATGTCTGAGCTTTCTTCGGAGATAATCGGAATTTTCGGGTAACGCTTCAAGAGTTGGGTCACTATGATCTTATGAGACTGAGAATCAGCCGTAGTCAGTGGTGATGAATCACTCTTGGTTTGAACTGTGAAATTTGACTCGTAAATTTCGAGAATTGCTGCCCCGGCTTCTCTCGCGATGGAGATGAGAAAGTCAGTATCTGCTTTGTCAAAGGTAGGCAAGGGTATTTTGTGACAGGAAGTTTAATTTTAGGTCCGGATACTACAACAGGCACAGTCAGTAATTTTGGTGTGATCGCGCATCTTTCACTCTAGCTTGCTCTACTACTGTTTCGCTTGATCATCTGTTTTGCGTGCTGTAAAGCCTCGACTGTGATCGTTTCACCTGACAGCATACGAGCTAACTCTTCAATCCTCCGTCTTTCAGAGAGTTGTTCGACCGATGTCACGACAGCATTGTCTTGTTCCTGTTTTGTTACGACGAAATGTGTATTGGCAAAACCTGCAATCTGTGCCAGATGGGTTACACAAAGTAGTTGATGATTGTCAGCTAGCCTCTCCAGGCGACGACCCACTGCTTCTGCTACACGGCCCCCCACACCACTGTCAATTTCATCAAAAACCAACGTTCGTGGAATCAATCCATTCTCTGTCTCACTTTCGGCTATCAAACATGTCTTTAATGCCAGTGTGATACGAGATAATTCACCACCCGATGCTACCTGTGCCAGTGACCGAGGTGGTTGACCTGGATTGGCGGAAACTAAAAAATGCACTCGATCAATCCCGTGTGTAGACCAACCAGTTGTGCCACCCTCTATTGCTTCAAATTTGATCTTAAAACGGGCTCTCTCCATCGCTAAGTCGGACAATGCTATTTCGACCTGTCTTTCGAGTTGGTTCGCCGCCTGGTGCCGCTGTTTGGAAAGCTCTTCGGCTGCGAGCTGATATTTTCTAGCGAGTTCTTGTTGTTCGTTTTCAAGTTTTGCCGTTGCGGCATCTCCAGTGCGTAGCTCGTCTAGGCGGATTTGGGCTTTTTCGCCGTAATCGATCACTTCCTCAATACTTCCACCGTATTTACGCTGTAATTTTTTGAGCAGTGCAATTCGGTCTTCGATCTCCTCGAGTCTGTGAGGGTCAGGTTCCAGTCGATCGAGGAAAGAACGGAGGTTGAAGGACACATCTTCTACGCCAGCCTGCGCCGAATTGAGTGTTTCAGTCATGGAGCGCAAAGTGTCATCAAATTGTCCTAGTTCATCCACTGAGCGTTGTGCCGCTTTGATTTGTGCACCTGCCGAAACGGTTGAGTCATAGAGACGGTCATAGGCTGAGGCAGCGGACTGCTGAATGTGTTCGAGATTTTCTAGCAGACGAGCCTCCATC
>DJHJ01000026.1 GCA_002433055.1 Acidobacteriia bacterium UBA6623
GAGCAGCGAGCGGAGGAAGAACAATTTTTACGAGTTCGGGCAACCTAAACACAAAACGCAGTACCGATCACAATTGTTATGGATCTACCGCCCAATACGAAGCTTATCCGTCGGGAGCACTGCAAGTAGTATTCTCAGAGCTAGCTCATAAAGTAATTGAGTACACATAGCTTATGGATTTAGAGCTCGAAATATTCCGGAATTTATTCGTTTCAATTGCCGAAGAAATGGGTACAGTGCTACGACGCACTTCGTTTTCTCCCAACATAAAAGAACGCCGCGATTACTCTTGTGCCGTCTATGATCGATACGCAGAAACGATTGCTATGGGAGACCATATGCCTGTTCATCTTGGCGCAATGCCCACATCGGTCACGGAATCGTTGAGCGCCCAGAAGTTAGAGATAGGCGATGTGGTCATTTTGAATGATCCATTCTGCGGTGGTACTCACCTCCCGGATATTACATCGGTGTCGGCAGTGTTTCAGGACAATGAGCCAGAGCCTGTCTACTATTTAGCCACACGAGCACATCACTCTGATGTGGGAGGAATGGCTCCGGGGTCTATGCCACCGGCAACTGAAATTTTTCAAGAGGGAACCCGCATTCCGCCAGTCAAAATAGTGAGAAAGGGTGTGATTGACGAAGATATTTTAAATCTGGTGCTGTTGAATTCACGTACTCCCGAAGAGCGACGTGGCGACATCGGGGCGCAACTAGCAGCGCATAGCGTTGGAGAGCGTCGCCTGACTCACGCGACCAATAAATATGGCATCGAAGAGATCCAAGAGCAGATGGTAGCTCTTAAAAACTATAGTGAGCGGTTGATGAGAAATAGCTTAACTCAGATACCAAATGGAGTTTATGAGTTTGAAGATTTTCTAGATGATGACGGTTTTGGCTCTGAGCGGATTCGGGTTCACTGCACCCTTACCATCGAGGAAAACAAGGTACGTGTTGATTTTTGTAATTCTGCTGCGCAGACGCGTGGAGGAATTAATGCGAATCGGGCTATTGCAACCGCTGCCACAATGTACACGTTTCGATGCTTGATTCACGATGACGTCCCATACAACGCCGGTATGCTGCGGCCAGTCGAGATTATCACCCAAAAAGGATCATTACTTGATCCACTTCCGCCAGCCAGTGTCGCAGCAGGCAATGTCGAAACTTCACAGAGGGTTGTTGATGTTCTACTCGGCGCTTTATCTAAGGCAATTCCAAACCGTATTCCCGCCGCCTCTGCGGGTACGATGAATAACCTGGCTTTCGGAGGTCTGGATTCACGATCTGGAGAATCCTTTGCCTACTACGAAACAATTGGAGGCGGAATGGGCGCAGGATTCAACTCTCCAGGGTTGGATGCCTGCCACACTCATATGTCGAACAGTTTAAATACTCCTGTTGAGGCTCTCGAACGTGAACTACCTGTCAAGATTCGACAGTATGCTATCGCGCCGGAGTCATCAGGAAAAGGGCGGTATCGGGGTGGAAGTGGAGTCATCAAAGAATTCGAGTTTATGACGGAAACCGATGTGTCAATTCTTTCCGATAGACGAACTTTCGCACCGTACGGATTGGAGAATGGAGGCGTTGGCCAGCGCGGTAAAAATTTATTAAATGGACAAATATTACCTGGTAAAACAAGATTTCAAGCCAAGCCTGGAGATCGACTGCGTATCGAAACACCGGGAGGTGGGGCACATGGAGGCAGTACCTCCGATGGTTGATGTGCCATTTTTCTAAATGATGAATATCGCCTTTCTGACAGGTGGTCTATCCTGACTTCACGGACGTTTTTTGAGGAGCCGAGGGTAATTGACAGTGGTGGTGAGGCCGACTAGAATCAATGAGTTGAGGCGGGAGTAACTCAGTTGGTAGAGTGCGACCTTGCCAAGGTCGATGTCGCGGGTTCGAATCCCGTCTCCCGCTCCAGCTTTTCGAGTCCTCACTAACCGCGGGTATTGCATACGGAAGCAATACCTCGTTGACTTGACTAATTAGGGCGCGGTAGCCAAGTGGTAAGGCAGAGGTCTGCAAAACCTTTATTCGTGGGTTCGATTCCCACCCGCGCCTCCAGGCTCAGTAAAATTGCATTTTAGTCGGCTTGCGTGGTGAGTTACTCCGCTCCATTAAACTGGCTCAGCAGGTTGGTGGCAAAAGTCGAGCAGGGAAGTCCGACTATACTTTGCTATCGTGGTCATCATCATCAAAAAATAAATCACCCATGACTCCGTTCGAGAAAAACACAGAAACTGCTCTTAGATCTTCGATATCAGACGTATCAGTAATATTACCGGTCCGAAACGAATGCGATAATCTGATCAGACTTGATACTGAACTGCGAGAAGTTTTGGAGAAAATGACACTTCGAGCGGAAATAATTTATGTCGATGATAGCTCTAATGATGGCTCGTATGAAACTCTTCTCAACGTGTTGCACACCTCACGCGATTCCCGAATAAGGACGAAGGTCGTTCGTCTTAAGCGGCAATATGGACAAACCGCGGCCTTAGCTGCAGGTATTGAAATTTCAGAAAGTGACCTGATTATCACTTTGGACGCGGATGGTCAAAACAATCCCGCAGATATCCCACTTTTGTATCAAGGCTTAGATACGGAAACGGATGTTGTATGTGGATGGCGTTATTTACGAAAGGACCGATTTCTAACGCGTCGACTTCCGAGTATTGTGGCGAATTGGCTCATTGGGAAAGTAACAGGTCTTCATCTGCATGACATGGGCTGCACATTCCGAATCTATAGGAGTAGCCTACTCAAAGAATTGAAACTGTATGGCGATATGCATCGATTTCTTCCTGTGTTCCTGTCACAACACGGCGGCCGCATCAAAGAAATTGAGATTTCACATCGACCGCGTTTGAGCGGAGTGAGCAAATACGGAAGCGAGCGCGTTTTCAAGGTACTTGTAGATCTTGTTGTTTTAGGTTTCGTGACACGATTTTATGGTCGCCCCATGCATTTTTTTGGGCGGCTGACTGGGTTTTTCGTAATCGGATTTCTCCTCGTGTCTTTTCCAGTAATTGCTCATTATGTTGGACTTACGATGGAATTTGGTTTCAGTCTGGAAGTCCAGTTACCACTTGGAGGGTTTTTTCTCCTGAGCCTGTTAATGCTTTTGGGCGCTCTCACTACACTCTGCTTTGGCGTTCTCGGTGAAATACTTGTCCGCATCCATCACGACGTCGGTGGGGGCCGTTCGTACGCAATCCGAGACATTACCAGCGAGAGTAAAGTTTCAAGCGAGGCACTATAGTACTTCGTGTCGCATAAGTATTATTATGTTAAATAAAATATCTATGTAGCTAGAACAAAGACAGCAAGTGTCCCCTCCTCTCGCCAGCTGCTTGAACGTTTTCAAAGGTAATGAGCACTAAGTGGGTGTGGCTATCGCCGAGCACCACTAAGAGCCATACCCAAAGTTGCCACCACTTCGTAGGGTCCGCGTACCGCCTTGGTAACCATTCCAGCAGCTTCTCCGGCGGCGATCCCTGGCGCGGAGTCTTCGATAACAACACACTGGGACGCTGAAATTGGCGTTGAGGCTAAAGCGTTTACTCGCGCAAGAGCGGTTAGATAAGGTTCAGGGTTTGGTTTGTGCTGCTTTACGTGATCACCAAATACAAGCACATCCAGTCGGTCATGGATTTTTGCTTTGCGCAACAAAGGAACAACCTCGGATGAACAACTTGAAGAAACAACTCCTAAGTATAAGTTATAAATATTGTTATTTATCCATAGTGAAACCTCTTTAGCTACGGACAGTTCACTCAAGAGAGCCTTTTGGAATGCATTTCTCTTGGCTAAGGAGACCGTTTTAATTAGCTGTTCGGTCACGTCGATACCGGTGGGGGTAAGCAAGGTTTCAGCGGCAGATCGATCCGTTTGACCGGTCAAGTTTTGATTGTATTCAGGCCAATCCATGTATCCCCCATGAGATCGGACTGCCTCCATCCAGCAACGATAATGTAGGGGTTCACTATCAACAAGAACTCCATCGAAATCGAAAAAAATTGCAGCAATTGATGTAGGTCCAACAGGCATTACTCATAGTGCCAAACCACAGCGAAAAAAGAAACTAGAAATAACTCCTCAACGTGATGGCGATCCACAATCAGGAATATCTTCATCCGGGGCCGCAAGGCTTGTATCAATAGAATCCAGAATCACCCCCCAGGCCTCATCACGTACAGCATTCCAGTGTTCCGATTGTTGCTCGGCAGGTACCGCAGTCAAAAACCCGGGGAGCATTGATGGGTAATCGATCAAACGGGGTTCAATCCCCTGCTTCCGTAGATTATTTATGAAATACAGCAGCTCTTGACGACTCGGATCTCCACCAGTTGTTACGAGCAACATTGGTGTACGGATATCACCTAGGCTACGAAAAGTTTCACGATATCGGAGTTCGCGGAAAAGTTCAGCTCGTGAGAGCTGCCTACCAAAGATTTCATTTGATCGTCGTCGCAGTGTAGTCAACCCGGTATAGCCGTACTCGGCCATTCCCGAAAATACTTCGGGTGATATAAGCACAGCGAGCTTGAAAACATTTGAACGTTTAATGCCGAGCAATGATGTTGTGGCACCATCTTGAAAGCCAATGAGGGCCATTCGTTGCGTATCAACGTATTCGATCTTTCGTCCAATTTGAACTAGCTGCAGCAAATCGAGGACTTCTCCGCGGGCTAGCTGCGGACTTCCTTGTGACCGCCCTTCCCTGCCGCCTCGCCCACGATAACTCGGTGCTAGCACAACATATCCACGACCTGCGAGGGCAATTGCAATTTGCCGATAGGCCTCTGTCAGTCCGTAGGTAGAACCGTGGCTAAGTATTACCAACGGATAAGTGACCAATTCTTCCTCCTCGGTATTCAAGTTTGCAGGTTCTGTATCGTCCACCTCGACAATTTCTATATGTGGCTGCACTAAAATACCGGCGATGCTTAGCCCTAAGCTTTCATAGGCGATATGGTATCCTTCAGCTCCTGTTTCATCCCTGTAGAATCGCTCTAGTTTTCTGAGTTCATAGTTGGAAATACCAAGATTTTCCCAGTTTCGCGTTCGTGGAACCTGAACTTCTTCCGAGGTGAGACTTTGAAGCTGTGGAGGCGTTTGAGCGTGTAAAAATCCACGCGCAGTGGTAAGTAAGAAAAAAAGAATTAGGAGCTGGACTCGGCACTTCATAGAGTGATTTATAGCGAATGTATTTCTGAATGCATAGAAAACATGGAGCGTATACCCGCGTTGGTTAGGTCATCTTTCTGACTCGATGCAGCCACGCGCAATTTTGAGGTCCTCGGGTGTGTCGACGCCCACCAATACACGTGTGGATCGTGTACGAACAACACGAATGGGGATGCCATTCTCAAGAGCTCGGAGTTGTTCAAGACGTTCAATCTGTTCGAGTCGTGAGGGAGAGAGTTCAGACATACGCTGCAGGCATGACTTTGTGTAACCGTAGAGGCCAACATGCTTCAAGGGTTGAGCATCCGCCAATCCATTTTCAGGCTGCGAGTGCGGGATGGGGGAGCGCGAAAAATATAGGGCATTACCTTCATGGTCACAGACGACTTTCACAACGTTTGGGTCATGGAACACATCTGTGTCTGTGATTAACTGGGCCAAGGTAGCCATCTGCGTTTTTTGATTATTTCGAAATGCCTCAACGACTTCATCGATCATGCAGGGTTCTAGCATAGGTTCGTCACCTTGTACGTTGACAACAACGTCACAGTTAATATCGTTAACCGCCTGCGCCACTCGATCGGTTCCAGAACGATGATCGGGATCAGTCATCATGACTTCTGCATCAAACGAGCGGGCCACTGCTTCAATACGATTGTCATCGGCAGCTATAATCACACGATCCAACGATTCAGTCCTTTTGCATGTTGACCATACGTGTTGAATCATCGGTCGTCCGGCAATGCTTGCTAGTAGCTTGCCATCGAGACGCGAAGAATGGTAGCGAGCGGGAATGACACCGACGGTCTGCATGGCGTGAGGATAGCATTTTTTTTAGATGGAAGCCCTGTGAGTTCCGAAGTGTTATCCCTACGGAATCCACTTGTTTGATTCGCGATCGAATCGAAACGTTTCGGTTTTGCTGCTGCCGGCTGTGTTCATCTCGGTCACTCGATAACCAACCAAGCGCGTGAAGAACCGCACCAAGTAGAGTTTAACGAGGTCTCGCACTCGCCGGCTAAGGATGCAGCACCCTACAACGTCAGTTAGCAAGCCCGGAATAATCAGCAACAAACCGGCGATCGAAAGCAGTAGGCCATCGACAATTGAATTAGCCGGCAGAACCCCTGTGCGAAAATCTTGTTGAACCTTGATCAAGGTTTGGGCACCTTGACGACGAATCAGGCGTAAACCCAAAATGGCCGTAATAAGGACAACCAGTAGTGTCCATGTGGCACTCGTACGGCGGCCGAACTCAACGAGTGCGAGCATCTCGACTATTGGCAAGAGTAGAAAAAGTGGGGTAAGCTTTTTCACACTCTGAGGATAACAGGACGTCTGCCGAGACATTTGATTGCGAGGCCGATTTGCAGCAATAGCATTCATGGATTAATTCGTGTATGAATGCTACAATCCGCCGTTATTGATGCTTTGACCGGGAGGAGCCGTGCTACGAATCATACTTACAGCATTTTTAATCACGCCTTTCTTAGCTGCTCAGATCACGGTTTTCAAACACGTCGATGTGATCGATGGTTCTGGAGGAGCTATTTTACGAAATGCGACTCTAGTCGTTGCACAAGGAAAAATCCGATCTGTGGATGCGCACGTCAACACGAAAATCCCAAAGTATGCCACGGTGATCGATTTAAGCGGAAAAATTATTATTCCGGGAATCATCAACTTGCACGGACATGTTGGAATGACGAAGGGGATGCGCCAACACGTTGACAACTATACGTACGAAAACGTTAAGAACGATTTACAGAAATATGCCTACTATGGCGTTACAACTACAACTAGTATGGGAGCTGATCTTGATCTAGTGGTCCGTATTCGCGACGAGCAAGCCCGTGGCCACCTAAAAGAAGCAAGAGTCGTTACTGCCTTACAGGGGTTTACTTCACGTGCTGGATATCCGACACATATTCCGGCCTTTAAGGGTGTTGTGCAAGAGGTTGCTAGTGTGGCCCAAGCACGCCATCGAGTCAACTTACTGGCAGAAAAAGGAGCGAATGCCGTTAAGATTTGGCTTGATGACTATCATGGAGCATTTGACAAACTGCCACTTCCAATTTGTGCAGCAATTATCAAACAAGCACAAAAAAAGAAGATGAAGTCATTCGCTCATGTGTATTACCTGGCAGATGCGAAAAGTCTCGTACGCGCGGGTATAGATGTGCTTGCTCACAGTGTTCGGGATCGCGAGATCGACAACGAATTGATCGAACTGCTCAAACTCAACAAAGTAACGGTCGTCAGTACACTGACGCGTGAAAAATCAACGTACATATATGGCGATGAGCCGCCTTGGTTAAGTAACAATTTTTTCTCCAAAGGAACAACTCCGGAGGTTATCCACAATCTACGAACAGTAGTCAAATTACGGCAAGCCGCCGACAAACACCGTGATAGAAATCGCAAGAATTTTGAAATGGCTAAATCCAACCTGAATAGCCTCGCAAAAGCTGGTGTCACTATCGGGTTTGGGACGGATACTGGCCCCCCAGGTCGCTTCCCTGGATACTTTGAACACTGGGAAATGGAACTTATGGTTGAAGCGGGCTTAACGCCCATGCAGGTCATCACATCGTTTGCCAAAAATGCCGCAACTGCTCTCGGCCTTGAGGAAAATATTGGACTTTTAGCAAAAGGAAGAGCCGCGGATTTCATCGTACTGAATAGAGATCCCGTGCAGGACATTCGCCACACTCGTGCAATCCATTCGGTTTACATAGGTGGGCAGAAAATCGAATAAGGTGGAGTCCTTTGAAAAGGTGGAATTATGGGATTTATTGAGACACTCGGGATAGATATTATCGAAAACCATGCCGATGGAGTAAGTATCGAATGCTTGGTGCGGAAAGAATTTTTTAATTTCCGAGGGGTAGTACATGGCGGCTTGACTGCTAGTGTTGCTGATTCTGCAATGGGGATTGCGGTTTCACGCCATTATGGCCCCGATACCCCTGTCACTACCGTCGAAATGAAAATTAATTACCTCCGACCGGTCGCTGCGGGGAAGTTAGTGGCACGTTCACGAATAGTGCGAGACGGGAAGCGCATCTGTGTCGGGCAAGTGGATGTTCGGGATGGGGACGACAACTTGGTGGCCATTGCTCTGACCACGTTTGCGGTTTTGAAACCAGCATCGTAGATAAAGAATGCGAAGCAACTTGACTCCACAAACCTTCAGCAATGCTTCTCTATCTATTCCTGAATGATTTGACGCGATCAGAGACGCTAGCTGCGTCGAGCGGTGCTTTTTCTTCTGCTTCTGCGTACAGCAACTGCAGGGAATCAGATGCGCCCATATAAGCGAGTACATCTGTTTTGTGCGTGGCGAGATCGGATACCCGGTTCGATGTCGGCTTTCCTACTCCCACACCAACTCGTAGGCCACATTTTCGAAGCTCTTCTGAAAACTGTACTGCGTGATGGAGTTTCTCCTTTGTTTCCGAAAGTAGAAAGATCTCGTGAGGGCGTGACTGCTCCCAGGCATTCGCATTGCAAAACGCCTCAACAAGAGTATCAAATCGAAAAGCACATCCTATCGAGGGCATAGGTGGACCGCCAAAAAGTTCGACAAGACGATCATAGCGACCACCACCGCAGTACAATCGATCTCCGTCAGCCAACCCAGAGGTGATCTCGAAAACAGTACTCGTATAAAAGGTAAATCCTCGTGCGATCCCGAGTGCAACGTTAAGATTGTCAACCCCATACATCTCGACCGCTTCACATACGGCAAACAAATTCTCAAGTGCCGCTGTCGAGCTACTACCTCGAAGCAATGAAAAGGCTTCCTCGCGCACTCGTTGTACCGGACCACGCAAACGAGATATCTGAATCAGCAGTTCGGCCGTTTCTGCGGGTATAGATTCCTCCACTTCCCACAACCGTCGGAAGGTCGCTTCAGCTTCAGCTCCTATTTTGCTCGCGTACTGGGTCACATCAAGATGTGATGCATCTGCGATTGCGTATGGCCCTGTGTATTCTGTTTGTTCTTGAAGGGTGGCCAATTCCATTCTGTCAATCCGAAGGTCACTTAAAAGTGATTCATCGGGTCGTTCAGCGAGCAGGCGGCATTTTTCATGAATTCCGTTTAATCGATCCAGATGGCCGATCACGGTAGCCCATTCTTCAACATCGAAATCATCGGGCATTAGATCACGAAAGATTCCGATATTGCCAATTCGAAGATTGAAATTCTCTATACCGAGACTACTCAGAGTCCGGGCGGATGCAGCTATTATCTCTGCATCTACCTCTGGCCCTGATGCACCTAAGCATTCGATTCCGGCCTGCAAAAATTCGCGATATCTACCAGATTGTGGGCGTGTATAGCGGAAACATGGCCCAAAATATGAAAACTTGTGTGGAAGGTGATTTAAATCCAACAAGCCCGAGCTCATCAAACGGCACACTGGTGCCGTCATTTCTGGTCGTAAGGCAAACTCCTCGTTATCGCAGTGAAATGTAAGCATGGAGCTCTTAATCTCCGGGCCGGAGCGTGCCGAGAACAATTCCACATGTTCGAAAATGGGTGTTTGTATTTCTTGAAACCCGTAGGCTTCGGCGGATTGAACAAATGCTGCACGAACTAAATTTCGGGCGGCAGTCTCCCCGGGCAGGAAATCTCGAGTAGCACGGGGAAGATCAAACTTCGACATAAGATTACAACTTTTTGGGATTAATCAATACTACCAATCCTCACGACCTCGTGAAATGATCCACGTCATTTCCATCGCGATTGAGGAGGTTGCATTATCTTCTGGTTCACCACATACAACCACCCAGTGTGGTATTTTGGACACACTTTTGTGTGGTTTTTTGGTAACACATTTCTGGGATATTTCATTTATAATCAATAACTTAATTAAAGTAGCGTATCACTGTCCGTTGCACTCATTTTCAATGTACCATGCACATATTTTTCACTTTTACCAGTTGAAAAAAAAATACTTATCATCCTTTTGTTTATGAAATTCGAAACGACCATTCTTCGACCTGTCGAAGTAGCAGGCATCGGGTTGCACAGTGGACAGCAGGTCAATCTGCGAATTCTTCCTGCGCGCTCAGGAAGCGGAATTCGGTTTGTGCGGGTTGATCTTGATAATTTCGAAATCCCAGCGGACTGGCGACACGTTGCAAAGGTCAGTTATGCCACGAGTTTAATGCGCAAAGGCGTATTACTGTCCACAACCGAGCACTTACTAAGTGCGATCTATGCTTCCGGGGTCGACAATGTTCGCATCGAGGTAGACAACCTAGAGGTGCCTATCCTCGATGGCAGTGCCCTGCCCTTTGTGGCACTTTTGCGGACAGCTGGTCGAAAACAACTACGACGTCATAGACGATATTTGAAAATTCTTCAACCGGTCAAATTAGTCGTCGGTGAGAAACAAATTCGAATCGATCCAGCGGATGAGTTCCGCGTAACTTGTCGCACAGATTACGGACACCGTTTGGCGGGACCTGATGAAGTGGCAATGACTATCACGCCTCAGAGCTATGAGCGCTTTATCGCTTCCGCACGAACTTTCGGTTTTGAGGCAGATCTCACCACTATGCGAGATATGGGATTGATCCGTGGCGCAACACTCAAAAATGCAGTATGTTTCGGATCTGCCGATGTTCTAAATCCTGAAGGGTTGCGATTTCCTGACGAATGTTGTCGGCACAAGATACTGGATCTTATTGGCGATTTCGCTCTCATTGGGCGTCCGTTACTTGGTCATATTACGGTTAACCGTGGTGGGCATGCACTCCATGCGGCTGCGGTTCAAAAAATCATGAGTGACAGGATGTACTACACAGAAATTAAGTCTGCAACGCCCACAGCTTAGATGTGACCACACACCGCAACACAGTATGAAATGGCTGGTAGATATATGTCACTACTTGGGTTCGCGATATTCGTAAGTGCTTTCCTGCTTTTTCAGCTACAGCCACTTATCGGGAAGTACATTCTTCCATGGTTCGGTGGAGGCCCTTCCATCTGGACTGCATGCCTCTTGTTTTTCCAGGTTGTCCTTCTGATGGGATACAGCTATGCACACATCATCACCTCCCGACTCTCTACGCAAATAGCGAGCGGCCTTCACATCAGTCTTCTTTGTCTCTCGCTATTGGCATTGCCAATCGCACCTTCTCCATCCTGGAAATTCACGAGTATTGGCTCGCCAAGTGCCACTATTTTTGTTTTACTCGCAGTCACGGTTGGGTTGCCATATTTTTTACTCTCGACGACTACTCCCCTGCTTCAAAAATGGCACGCAGCCCAATTTCCAAAGCAGTCAGTGTATCGCCTCTACGCTCTCTCGAACGCTGGTTCACTTTTCGCCTTGTTGAGTTATCCACTCATTTTTGAACCCCTCTTACCGTTAAAGATTCAGACGCTGAGTTGGTCTGTAGGGTATACACTTTTCGTCGTTTTGGGTGTTTGGACGTGTTGCCGCATGAGTTGCATCAAACCGGAGCCAGAAGTGCAAATTGACACCAAGTTAAAAGTATCAGCTCCACACCCCAATCCGTTCACCATTTTTCTCTGGGTAGCCTTTTCTGCAGTAGCAGCTGCGTTATTGATCGCAACAACAAATCAAATGTGTCAGGAAATCGCCGTAGTGCCGTTTTTATGGATTGCGCCTCTGACAATTTATCTGTTCACATTTATCCTTTGTTTTGACCGAGAAGAGATCTACCGAAGAACATTTTTTGGCATTTTGCTTGGTGTAGCAGTACCAATAGCAATTGCCCTAATGGTTGTCGGCCTTCGGGTGGATATCCAATATCACGTAATTGCGTATGGAGTCGCATTGTTTGCTTGCTGCATGTGCTGCAATGGTGAGCTGGTAAAAAGCAAACCACATCCTAAGTTTTTGACACTCTTTTATCTCTCTATGGCTGTGGGTGCAGTTCTGGGAGGAGTAACGGTGACGGTACTGGCTCCACTTGTATTAAGTGATTTCTCGGAATACTCCGTTCTGCTTGCGTCCTGTGGCATTCTGGTCTTGCTTCAGTGGTATCGCCTACGAATTTGGACGCTCTATAGCCATAAACCGCATTGGATAATTGCCCCAGTCGCAGGAATCGGTTTTTCAATCGTTAGCGCTGTCATTGTGTTTGGCGGCACGATTGATACACCCAGTCTCTTCACTGCTCGTAACTTTCATGGGGTGTTGCGTCTGACGAAAGAGGGTACGGGCAATAGTGGAATGCTTCATCTTTCGAACGGACGAGTTCTCCACGGTGCTCAATTCATTTCAAGCGACCGCCAAGCATGGCCAACTGCTTACTATGGAGCAAAAAGTGCTGCTGGTTTAGCTTTAGCGCGTCACCCGAAACGCCGCCTAGGTGATGGCAGCAACGCTCTACGTATTGGTGTAATAGGCCTGGGGGTAGGCACCATTGCTACGCATGCGACCACTCGTGATTACTTGCGGTTTTATGAAATCAATCCCGAAGTCATCAATATTGCAAAAAAATACTTTACGTACTTAAAGCAAACACCCGCAAAGGTGGAGATTGTTCTTGGCGACGCACGAAACCAAATGGAGGCCGAATTAATCCGGAATGAGCCACAAGGTTTTGACGTTTTAATGGTTGATGCTTTCACGAGTGGCGCAATTCCGATTCATCTTCTGACAGTCGAATGTGTTGATATTTATTGGAAACATTTGCGCCGTGATGGTCTACTTTTGTTTCATATTACAAATGACAGTGTCGACCTTGAGCCTGTCATTCGAGGGCTTGCAGATTTGGATGGCGTGACGCCGTTGACAATTGTAGACACTGGCGCTCGCGTACGTGGGACAAGTGCCTCAACCTGGATTTTGCTGACCGCTAATAGTGGTTTTTTACAGGATGAGCTAATCCTGCAGGCTGCTGCCGGTACCAATGAGCACCGTGCTCGCTTGCCAGCTTGGACGGATTCGTTTGCAAGTTTGTGGCAAGTGTTGCGATGAGATTTACGATCAACATCGCGGAAGCATGTTGATCGTATACTGTCATGAAGAGTGTACGTGTCCGACAATTATGAAAACTGCATATGTTGTTGTTTTCGTGACTATTAAATGCTTTAAGGCGCGAGATGAATTTTCACAGATACATTAGTGCAAGACATGCGACCGGTAAACCCGTTAGCGTTGGTGTCATAGGAGCGGGTAAGTTTACGTCAATGTTTTTTGCGCAAGCTCAGAGAACACCCGGCATCGCAGTCTCAGCGGTATGTGATATTGATCTTGCACGAGCCACGCAGAATTTGAAACGAGCAGGGTATACAGCTGCAGACACTAAGCCCACTTCACCCGTCGATGCGTTGCAGCAAGGAACGGTGTGGTTGAGTGAAGACGCTTTTGAATTAATCGGCGCTGACGGAGTAGATGTAGTCATTGATGCTACTGGTGACCCCATAGCGGGCATTAGTCACGTACTCGCGGCTTGTGATGCTGAGCGTCACATCATCATGGTAAACGTTGAAGCTGATGTGCTTGCAGGTCCACTACTGGCAAAACGAGCGGAAGAATCCGGTATCGTTTACTCGCTTGCCTATGGGGATCAGCCTGCCTTAATTATTGAATTGGTGGACTGGGCACAGATGGCGGGTTTTGATGTTACATGCGCCGGCAAGGGAACAAAATATTTACCGTCCTATCACAGCTCCACGCCAGATACGGTCTGGCAGCATTACGGTATCGCTGCGGATGTCGCCAAATGTGCTGGCATGAATCCAAAAATGTTCAATTCATTTATTGATGGAACAAAATCGGCAATCGAAATGGCAGCGGTTGCAAATGCGACCGCTCTGTTGCCATCGGAAAACGGTTTAAGCTTTCCCCCCTGCGGACGAAACGTGCTAGCGGAAACTTTAAAACCTACTGTGGCTGGTGGTCTACTTGATCACAAAGGAACCGTAGAAGTTATCTCATCGCTTCATCGTGACGGGACCGCAGTAAAGGAAGATTTGCGTTGGGGTGTGTACGTTACCTTCGAGGGGAGCTCGACATATGTTGGCGAGTGTTTCCGTGACTATGGACTTGAAACGGACTCTAGTGGTCAATACGCTGCACTTTACCGGCCCTATCATTTAATAGGTCTCGAGCTCGGAATAAGTGTTGGTTCTGTAATTTTTAAAGGTGAGCCGACAGGTGCCCCAAGAGGTTGGTATGCTGACGTGGTGTCGATCGCCAAACGTGATCTTTCAGAAGGGGAGGTGCTCGATGGCGAAGGGGGAGCAACCGTTTGGGGGAAATTAACAACGGCAGCTGCATCATGCAAAACAGCTGCACTACCAATCGGCTTAGCGAAACACGTGCGACTACGACAGCCAATCTCCGCAGGTGGTTTGATTCGTTGGTCGGACGTTGAACTGGATGAGCACAGTCCCGCAATTGCCGTGCGCCGTGAAATGGAAAAAGTTTTCGATCCACGATTGAATAAGATATAGGAAGCAGTGGCGTCAACGGCGATCACTAGTTGTATTGATTCAGATGAAAGGGAAAGTGCATGCCTTTAATTGAGCCATTCAGGGGTATCTTGCCAGCGATGCAGCTGCCCTACGATGCGGATTATAAAATAGACGAACCAGAATTAAGGCAATTCACCAAAAAGCTAATTGATTGTTCCGGTATATGTGGACTAGTGACAAACGGACACACCGGAGAGGTCTTTGCACTTAGCCGCTCCGAACGAGCGGAGGTAACACGAATAGTTGCTAATGAGTGCTCGGAAAGAATTCCAGTGATTTCCGGAATTTGCTGTGAGGGTATCGATGAAGCCTGTGAGCATGCAGAGGATGCTCAGCGCGCTGGAGCAAAAGGTCTTTTGCTTATGCCACCCCATTATTGGCTACGTTTCGGGATGCAGCCAGAACACGTAATCGCACACTTTGAAGCAGTTGGACGTGCGGTTGACATTAACCTTATCGTCCATATTTATCCTGCATGGACGCGGGCATCCTATTCCGAAGAATTGCTGATCGAGCTCGCAAAGCTGAGTCAAGTTACAACTTTCAAGATTGGCACACGTGAAATGTCGAAGTATGACCGAGATATTCGTGCTATTCGATCAGCAGACCAAAGTTGTACTATTTTGACCTGCCATGATGAGTATCTTTTGTCCTCCATGGTTCAAGGGGTTGATGGCGCACTTGTCGGGTTTGCATCCTTCATTCCGGAATGGATTGTGGCCCTATATGAAGCGGTGCAAGACGGCGACCTGCAAACGGCTCAGATGATCCAAGATAAAATATTCCCATTAAAGGAAATTGTCTATGGCAGCGGTGAGCCATCGAGTGAGGCGCACTCGCGAATGAAAACAGCCATGATGCTAGCAGGTATACTGCACTCAAACAGAGTGAGACCACCGGCAACAAGCCCGCGCGAGGAGACACTCAGGAGAATTCGGGCAGCACTCAAGGGAGCCGATTTGCTAGTGGAATAGCTTTAGAACGTCAATACTAATGGTGGCACTCAGTGAGCTTCCAAAATTTGTCGAGGTAAAATTCTGATTCTATCGCTCCAAACATTACTGGGGCTCTCATGGTTGGGCTTTCAGTCGTACATCGCCTTTTTTCCACAACCACCACTTTTGCAGCGCCCCATTCATTTAACTTTTGGGATTGCGCTATTGCTGCTTGCAAAACCTTTACCTCGAGTTCATCCGTACAGAAAGGTAGCATCATTTGTTGACTGGACCCTGCTGATAAGTGTCGCGTCGGTAGTAATTTACTACGTGAGTGAGTTCCAGCGTTTGACAGAGCGCATCGAAGGGATCGATGCAGTGTTGGCAATTGATATCTTTTTCTGCTGTTTACTGCTTTGCGCACTTCTCGAAGGAGTGCGGCGAACTGTCGGTTGGTCTTTGTTGGGCGTATTGCTTTTGTTTTTGCTGTACGGTTTTGCTGGTAGCATCTTTCCAGGCTGGCTCCAGTTCAGTGGATTCACTGTGCGAGAAGGAGTCGAAATTCTGTCGATGACAGTCAATGGGATTCTGGGTATTACAACGGCAACTTCATTGCAATTTGTTTTTTACTTTGTGCTTTTCGGTGCAGTTTATTCCGCGATAGGTGGCGGACAACTTTTCATCGATATTGGACTTATGATTGCGGGGCGTCATCAAGGTGCCGGTGCGAAGGCGGCAGTAGTTGCCAGCAGCCTGATGGGGTCGATTAGTGGTAGCGCGGTTGCTAATGTTGCGACGACAGGCGTCTTCACCGTCCCGCTCATGAGGAAATCTGGCTATTCGTCGTCAATGGCTGGAGCCATCGAAGCGATCGCTTCTACCGGTGGGCAACTCATGCCTCCAATTATGGGCGTTGCTGCTTTTGTTATTGCAGAAATGTTGCAAGTGAGTTATGCCCGAGTCGCTCTAGCGGGGTTAATTCCTGCCGTAGCATTTTATATTGCAATCTTCGTTTTTGTCGATTTATTAGCACGTCGTGACCAAACACTCGCAGCATCATTCGAAACGCTAAAAAAATCACAACCCGTTGCGCCACGTCTCTATCTTTTACTTCCACCCGTTGTACTAATAGCCGTTTTAGTGGTCGGCTACTCGGCAACTTATGCTGCGATTTCAGCGACTATTTCTTGTGTGTTTCTTGCTTTAGTAACCCTCACGAAGAAAAACTCTGCCCATATTTCTGTAGACACATTAAACAAAGCAATGAATCAAGCAGCGTATGTCGCCGTTCCGATCGCCGCGATTGGAATCATTATTGCAGTCGCTATCCAGTCCAATCTCGCTCTCAAGTTTTCTTCACAACTCATTTCCGGCAGTGGTGAGTCGCTCTACGAAGCAATGCTGTTTATTGTCTTAGGTTGCCTGCTAATGGGCATGGGGCTGCCAACTGTAGCCGCCTACATCATCGGCGCCATTTTATTTGTGCCAGCCTTATTACGGCTCGGTATTTCGGAAATGGCGGCACATTTTTTCGTGATGTACTATTGCGTCTTATCAATGGTGACCCCACCGGTTGCATTGGCATCCTATACGGCAGCAGCGATAGCAAAAAGTCACCCTATGAAGACTAGCCTGAAAGCTTTTCGCCTGGCATTGGTTTCATTTTTCATCCCCGTCGCATTTGTTTTTGACTCACGGCTACTCGGAGATGGCGCAATTCTTGATGTGCTCTTTGCAGCAGTATCACTATCGGTGGGAACAACACTTTGGGCGATAGCTCTGGCTGGCTACCTCGGACGAGTTTTACGCGTGTATGAACGCGTCGTGATTGGTGTCGGAGCGCTAAACCTGATATGTTCACTCGCTGGATCAACCATGTGGTTTGCTACTTTCTCAATATTGGCAGCTCTGATCGCTTGGATTTTAGTGACAACGGGACGACAAAGACGACCACCTGCGGCATCTTAATAGATATGAAGCATACGTCGGCGCAAGAGATTCGATTATCCTGCCGCACGGGCGAGCATACTGGAACAACACGCGGTGTAGCAGTGGGATATGTTCAGTGCAATCTAGTTGTGCTGAGTGCGCAATATGTTGACGACTTTTTTCTCTATTGTGAACGCAACCAAAAAGCGTGTCCGGTGCTAGAAGTCACAGACCCGGGTTGTCCGGAAGCAAAACGATGTGCCCCGGGATCGGATTTGCGGACTGATTTACCACGCTATGCAATTTATCGAAATGGGCAACGCATAGAAGATGCAACGAGCATCATCGACCTTTGGCAAGATGACTCCACAGCGTTTTTAATTGGTTCGGGTATCACTTTTGACTGGGCTCTCCAACAAGCTAATATCCCAACCGATAAGCATCGATGGGTTTTGCGGTCAAATATAGCAACAGAGCCAGCTGGTATCTTTCATGGACCCATGGTCGTTACGATGCGTTGGCTAACGCCCGAACATGCACGCCAAGCTGCTGAAATTACCGCTCGGTTCCCTCTTAATCATGGAGCGCCCATTCATATGGGTGACCCTACGGCGATCGGTGTCGACATGAAGAATCCGATATTCGGACCACCTGTCACCCGTGTACCGCAAAACTTAGTACCCGTGTTTTGGGCCTGTGGCGTCACCCCGCAAGAGGCAGGAATGCGATCCAAGCTCGATTTAATGATCACTCATGCGCCCGCCCATGGTTTCATAACCGACTTGCGTGCAAAAGATCTCGAACTGACTTGATCGCCAGAATACAGGTAAGAAAACACCCCACGGAGGTTTGAAGAGTGCTTATCGAGTGGATTGCCGCAGAAACGCTTCTATTTCCTCAACGTCATTTGGCATCACAACGGGCTTGTTGCCAAATCGTGAGTTGATGAACTCTCCATTTGGTGCTCTCAAGCCAGTAGTATGATATCCGTGCACAAAATCGGGATCCTTCAAAACGTGCCCAGTTAAAATTGCAACAACATCCTCTTTTTTGGAAATTGTCCCCTTCTCTACGAGTCGACGAATGCCTGCTAAGGTTGCAGCAGATGCCGGTTCACAGCCAATACCACACCGACCGATTATTGCTTTAGCATCAGCAATTTCCTGCTCGGTAACCTTTTCCACAACACCAGTACTATCGGTTACCTCCTGTAATGCTTTTGGCCAAGACACGGGGTCTCCAATCCGAATTGCCGTCGCAAGAGTTTCAGGCTTTTCGACCGGTTTTAATGCACCTATCCCTCGAGTGAACAGCTCTTCAAACGGTGCCGAGCACTCCGCCTGAACAACTACCAGGCGCGGGCAGTTTTCAATCATTCCCAATGCACGAAGCTCACGCAGAGCCTTTCCAAGCGCAGAGATATTTCCAAGGTTTCCGCCCGGCACAACTATCCAATCGGGTACTTTCCAGGCCCGTTGATCCAGCAGCTCTACTGCAATAGTTTTTTGGCCTTCAATCCGAAAAGGATTAATTGAATTCAGTAGGTAGATCTTAAGTCGTTCCGCAACCTGTCGAACCAGTGAAAGAATCTGATCAAAGTTTGCTTTGATCTGCAGTGTCACCGCACCATACTCAAGAGCTTGTGCTAGCTTACCGTAGGCGATATTGCCATGCGGGATAAAAATAATTGCTTGCATTCCGGCAGCTGCCGCATATGCAGCCATCGAAGCGGAAGTGTTTCCTGTCGATACACAGGCCACGCGCTTCATCCCCAGTGCTGCAGCTTTCGTGACGCCGACAGTCATACCATTGTCTTTAAAGGACGCAGTCGGATTGTATCCCTGGTGTTTAAATTCAACTCTTTCGAGCCCTGCATAAGTCGCCGCATGCGGAGCCTCGAGCAGCGGTGTATTCCCTTCACGAAGAGTTATAGGTGTGTGCTGCCGGTAATCGATAAACGGAAGAATCTCGCGGTAACGCCAGACTCCACTTAAATCTAGTGGATCTCTACTCAGTCTTCTCTGGGTCCAGCAGTGTTTTAATTGTTCTGCGTCGACATTTGTGAACTCATTAGCCACTTCCAGTAATGAGTTGCAATCTGGGCATTGGTAACGAACTTCATCTAACGAAAAAACTTGCCCACATGCACTATTGAAGCATCGTAACTGGAAACTTGATTTTGACACTTTGTCCCCATCTGCCGGCTAGCACTCTCCTCACTGCCAATGAAAAGAATATCGACTATGCCTCACGCTCACTTCTCATACTCACGGAAGCTTTACTTATCCTAGCAACGCTGACGGCCTACAAATCCATAGCTAGAGCTATTAAGGCACGTACAGGGATACCGCTTGGTCCTGCGGCGAGATAAGGTTTCTCTTCTTCAAGCCACGCCGTCCCTGCTATATCTAAATGCACCCAAGGCAATGGATCGGCAAACTCTTTGAGGAACATGGCAGCCGTTATGGCTCCTCCCCAGCGTGGCCCAATATTTGCTAAATCTGCGATCGGACTTTCGATGAGCTTCTTGTACTCACTATCCAACGGCATTGCCCAGAATTTTTCACCAACTGTTTCTGCTGTACGCGTAACTCGAGAAAGCCATTCATCGGAATTCGTAAAAGCGCCGACGCGTTCGTGCCCCAATGCAATAACGATAGCCCCTGTTAGGGTCGCGGCATCGACCAAATGCGTACAGCCCAGTTTTTGCGCATAAGTCAACGCATCGGCCAGTATTAAGCGTCCCTCCGCATCGGTATTCAAAACCTCGATCGTCTTCCCAGACATGGAAGTCACAACATCACCCGGGCGTTGAGCTTGCGGTCCAAGCATATTTTCAACCGATGGCACGACCGCTGTCACCGGAATTTGCGGCTTTAAGCGAGCTAAAGCTTTCATCGCACCGAGCATGGCGGCACCACCGGCCATATCGTATTTCATCCGACCCATGTCTGTGGCGGGCTTGATGGAAATTCCACCCGTATCAAATGTCACTGCCTTGCCAACAAGGCCGAGATGGATTCCTGGTGTTGGATTGTCGGGTGCGTATTTCACAATCGTCATCGTTGGCATTTCTGCACTACCTTGCGCAACACCCAATAAAGATCCCATCCCAAGCTCGCGAATGCGTTCATGGTCAAGAATCTCCACATCAAGACCAGCAGCGAGTGCCATCTGGTGTGCTTTTTCGGCAAGTTTGTTTGGCGTTAAAATATTTCCCGGTTCGTTGACCAGCGTTCGCGTGAAGTTTTGTGCGTCGGCAATTGCAACACCCGCATCAAATCGCTTCGCCCACTTTTCGTCAGATAGCACCGTCAACGTCGTAATGTTGTTCACATTTTTATTTTGAGTTTGATACGCATCGGGTTCATAAGTACCGAGGAGGGCACCTTCAATAAGTGCCTGTACTGCATCTCCTGAGTCAATTGCAGATGGGGGCACTAGCGCAAGATCCTGTATACCTCGCTTGGTTGCGAAACGCACTGCGCTACCTGCTCCTTGCCGCACTCGAGCCGCTGACATCTCAGTGTCTTTCCCTAAGCCAACGAGCAGTAACCGACTTGCACAAAAGCCAGCAGGTTGGTGAATGAGGGTCACTTCAAAGCTTTCTCCTTTAAACTCACCACAGGTGTAGCATTCCTCGATCAGGGTGACCAAAGACGGATCGAAAGAGTGCTTAAAGTCGGAAAAATTCGCCTGTTCCTCATGCAGAAACAAAACTACTGCTCCAGAATCAATTTTTTCTTTCGGGGTTGAAATAAGCTGCGTTTTCATAACATTACCATTGTAAGAGAGTACCTCTGTCTGCGTGCACAAATTACTAGCTTCAACACGCTTGAGGGGCGAATCGTCTCTTGGGCTACGGTCACCTCTGGAAGTCTATAAATCGATTGTGACGTATGTGATAGACTCGACCGGTGCTGAGTTTTTGGTTTTGGTTGGTTTGCCCTGTAGTGCTCGCCGCTCTCATATCACTTCACAGCGGACACAGGCTTCTACGATACACTCGGGAGTTCCGATGTGAAGCTGACAGCTTCGGTGATGCAGAGAACGGTACAATTTCAGTATTCTGTCCGCCCGTTACGCTGATTGTCCCCGTTTGTGGGCGGGAGTACAATCTGGAGGCCAATCTGATCTCGCTTGCGGAATTAGATTACCCAAATTATGAATTAATGGTTGTTGCTCGCCATTCAGATGATCCAGGATTACAACTCGCACGCAGCACCCTCGACAAAAAAGCGCGTTTAATCGTTAGCGGTAACCCACCTCCCGACACAGGAGAAAAAGTTCACAACCTCTCTGTCGCTATCCAGCACGCCAGAAAGGAGAGTGAAATTTTTGCATTTGCCGACTCCGATGGTCAAGTTGCTCGCAACTGGCTTCGAAACTTGGTTGCACCTCTGGCTGATGAACATCTTGGAGCAACAACAGGGTTTCGATGGTATTTTCCCAAAAACGGTGACTTTTGGGCTCTAGTGCGAAGCGCCTGGGACTCTGTCATTGTTGGCAATATGGACATCAATAATAAGAATTTTTCATGGGGTGGAGCAACAGCTCTACGACGTTCCACTTTTGAAAAAATGCAAGTTCACAGGCATTGGCAAGGAACCGTGAGTGATGATTATCGACTGTCAGCAGCTCTTGCTAAGGCAGGGCTCGGAATTCGTTTTGTTCCAAATGCGCTGGTTGCAACTACAAGTTCGTGCACCGCAAAAGAATTTTTAAGCTGGGCGAACCGTCAACTCGTCCTAACTCGTATTTACAGGACTCGAACTTGGCTCATTGGACTGATTGTTCATGTAGTTTACTGTGTTGCAATATTAACCAGTTGCACTATCGCACTGAGCGGCGACTTACTCGTAGGGGTGTCATCACTTCTGGCAATAATCGTACCGGGCATGGTGAAAGGATCACTACGTCGATCCATGGCTCACGAAATGTTCCCATCTCACAAAAAATGGCTTGCCTCCAACGGATGGATTTATTTCTGGCTTGCACCGTTGTGTACATGGATCTGGCTCACCGTTTTTTTGGGGTCCGCCGTAACAAGCCGGATCATATGGCGCGGTTATATATATCACCTAATTGATTCCGAGCGTACTCGCGTATTGAAAATACCTCAACTCGAAAAAATCACACTGGATTCCAGCTAGCTGATACATGGCCACAGCACCATCGAAAGTAGATTTGTATGCTTCGTTAAATAAATCGCACCACGCCAAAACTTGATTAGTGAACAGGCGTCACATTACCTTTTCGAATGTATGTAGTGTAGGATAAGGATAGTGTTTACAGCGTCAATTTAGCTGCAAAGGGGAATAACTTGGCTGAAGTCCACATCAACAATGGGGAATCTCTTGATGGCGCATTACGGCGTTTCAAGAGAAAGGTGCAACAAGAGGACATAATTAAGGATGTCAAGAGGCACTCTTTTTACCTGAAGCCAGGTGAAAAAAAGAGGCTAAAAAGAGCCCTGGCGCGGAAACGAAATCGAAAACGTACTCGAATATCGGATTAGCGAAAAAGCGAACCTTCACTCGACGCTTATTCCAGTAGGTCTGACTCTCCGCAGTTCTGTAAAATCCACCTTCGTGAAGCCTTAAGAAGCTCAATCGCCGCGTCAAAATCTGCTCCCCGCGGAGGAGATATAGGGTTGCCCATTTTCACTTCGACTGCACCATGCCGCAACAGAAAACTGCCATCGCGCAGCAGAGAACGTGTACCACACAGAGCAATAGGAATCACTGGAATGCCAGCCGAGACAGCGGCCGTAAAAGCACCTAGTCGGAAATCTCGCAACCCTGCTTCACGGGAAAATGTACCTTCCGGGAAAAAAAATAGTCGCTCGCCTCGCTCTACGGCTAAAGTCATCACGGCACTATCTTTGATGCTTTCACTGACGTTCATTCGTTCAATAAAGAAGACACCTATCCGTTCCAGTGTCGCGCCAATGACCCAATACCTCTGAAGTTCTTTCTTGGCCACAAATCGAACTCTATTCGGCAATATTGCAACAAGCAGCAATGCATCTAGATAACTGGCGTGATTGGAAACCATTATGCAGTTGTGTTGAACGAGATGTTCCATTCCATGCGGGTGCACGGAAATACCGATAAGTCGCAAGGATATTCGGCAAATGGCTTGGATTACCCTCCATCGAGGAGTCGAGCCAGGAATAGCCCAGACGCTTAGAGTTGCGATCGCGGCACCACAAAATAAAATCAATCCCGCATATATTCCGTAACTAACCTGTATCGAACGTCGTAAGAGTCTGCGTGCCCAATGTAAAAAACCGCGGGCAGCAAATGAACAAATCTGCCACCACCCAGAGTAACTTTGCCCGAGAGCACCACGCTGATACATGCTTCGTGCAGTAGCGCGTCTAATTTTCCCGCTAGACGTTTTTGGGAGTGATCGCGGCCTCACGCACAGAACTTCATCGACAACGATATCAAGCTCCCGGACAACCGCTGCTGTGATTTTGGCACCGAGTGCAGTGAGTTGGTCAGAGTGTGTTTCACGCGTTTCCGCTACTAAAATCAAGCGTTCTGTTCCAGATTGTTGATCGAGATCAGCAAAGACCGCAACACAACCTCTGCGAACCATATCAATTTGGCTGGCAACTTCTTCCACTTGATGTGGGTAAATATTTCGACCAGCTTTAATAATTAAATCTTTCGATCGGCCTGTAAGAAATATTTCTCCAGTTGCAATATATCCGAGATCTCCACTATTGCACCATGATCCATCCAGTAAGTCTTTTGTAGCTTTTTCATTACAAAAATAGCCGCTCGTGGAGGAAGGTCCACGAAATTGTATGTGTCCTTCGTGTCGATCAGGAAGCTCATTGCCATTCGAGTCAATAACACGTACCTCATGTCCGCGAAGTGGCTGCCCGCATGAGACGACTTCCATCACATCATTGTTGTTGTTTTCTTGAAGGCGTGCGATTCCATAGACCGCCAGTGAGTCCCGATGAATTGATTCAATTAACGGCTTCCGTGATTTCGCAGGAATAGTTAACGCAAGGCAATTTTCAGCCATCCCGTAAACTGGAACCATTGCCGCTGAGCGAAACCCAATCGAAGAAAATTTTTCTGTGAACCTCCTTATTGTCTGTGGGCTGACTGGTTCAGCTCCATTAAACATAAGGCGTACGGAATCAAGCCTTAGTCGCTCAACTTGTTCTGCTTTGATTTTTCGGACGCAAAGCTCAAAGCCAAAATTTGGCGATGCGGAAATCGTGGCGCTGTACTTATGTATTGCTCGTAGCCATTGTTCGGGGTGGGTCAAAAAAGTTAATGGGGACATCAACACAGACGGCACTCCGAAATAGAGCGCTCCTAGCCACGTGCCAATCAGCCCCATATCGTGATACATTGGCAACCAACTGACAGCCACATCCGCGGAGGTAATATCGGTGCGCCGTCCGGTTTCGCGAATATTCGCGAGCAAATTGGCATGCGTTAATCGCACTCCTTTCGGTTGCCCAGTGCTCCCTGAGGTGTATTGCAAAAGGGCAAGATCCTCCCCTTTCGCATGTCTCAAGTCGTTCGGTTTTTGGTTCCCAGTAAGCCCTGTCACTGTTGCGACAAACTGTAGTGTGTGTACATGCGCGCTCAGCATCTTTGCAATGCCGTGCGTGGTGGAGAGCGTCACAAGAGCAGCAACGCTCGCATTACGTAAAATATCGACTTGTCGTGTCAGATGATCTTCTAAACGAGAGAGGCTGACTGGTGGGTAAATCGGAACGGGAACACAACCTGCTCGTAAGATTCCAAAGAAAGCAAATAGGAAATCTTTTCCTGTCGGCAACATCAACGCGATTCGGTCGCCATGCGCAATACCCCGCCCTAAAAGCGAAGCGGCAATTACTGACGATTTTTTTGCAAGTGTTCCATAACTTATTTCTGCATTTTCATCATGCTCATCCCAAAGAAATACATGTGGTCGATTTGGATGGAGGTCTGCATGCCAATCAAGTGCGTCGAGTAGTGTAGATGCCTCGTTAGGTGTCGCTACATCGACAGGGCTTATTAAAGTTTTTCTTGGTGGGCGTGTTGAGCCTTCATCATTTTGTGTGGCCGATAGTACGCCCGTCAATAACTCTTGAATTGTTTCACTCTCTGCCGCAAGATCTTCTGACAGGTGTACATCGAACTCTTGCTCTAAACGACTTAATAGCTCAACACGTCCCAAGCTATCCAAGCCAAGATCGCGATCGAGTCGACTTTCTATCGTTAGTGGTAAGTCGTACGTATCTCTACGTTGTGGTTGCAGTTCCGTCAATAGCGTACGAATTACGAACCAAAATCGATCGATCTTTTGGGAATTTTTCATTGCAATTTAGTGACTCATGCAATGGAGCACTGTGAGTCTAACAAACCAATGGTCAATCCCATGTACAAAAACTGCTACTTTGTTTCCGTCAAGCGATGCAAGCAGGTGTCGATAGCTTCGGTATCATGGTTTTGATTACTTGGCAATGAAACGACTTTTATCAATTGGTTCGCTCGCACCTGACTTCACTTTAGTCGACGATTCAGGCCGTGTGGTTACCTTACACGAATTCCGTGGCAAGTCGCCCGTATTGCTTGTTTTTTACGTCATGAACGCTACTCCTGGTTGACGACGTCAACTTTGCCAGTTGCGGGACAACTGGAAAAGATTTTTGAATTGTAATATTGATATCCTCGGTCTTAATCCCGGAGGTATGTCAAACCATCGCAGCTTCCGTGCAAAACATGATCTTCCTTTTCGGTTGCTCGTCGACAAAGGGAAAAAAGTGGCATCACTCTATGGCGCAGGTGGACTGCTGGTAAAACGAACAGTTTACGGCATAGACCCGCTCGGACGAATTGCATATGCTGCACGAGGTATGCCCTCACCAGATGAGATCATTGCTGCGTTAAGTACGACATGACGACCAAAGCGTACTCGTGTTTCGGAAGAGCCACAGGAGTGATTTCGCGTAATCTCAGGCCCGCAGAGCGCACATCGTCCTCTACAAAGAAGCCTTTGCCTCCGTCTCTCTGTTGTAGATCGGCTGTGCGTCTTTTCCGGGGTCTGCTTCGTATTTGGATGCACACTTCGCTTGAATCCTTCTTGCCTCAAAAACGCCATCCGCTCTCAGGTTGCCATCACATAACGCCTGTGCACGATCACGAAATGTGTCTGGAAGTGGATCGATCCCAACATAAACAACCGGCAATTTTATCTCTTCTTGTTCGATTGTAAACGTGACATTATTTCCCGAACGAACAATAGAGTTAGGCTGCACGTCACCACCAACACGAAGCCGTTTACTCGTCGTAGGATTCATGGCCTGCAATTCCTCAATAGTCACATAGTAGGTAGCTGTTTCATTAATTCCTGAAACCCCTAGCCATGTAAGCATCCCAACAATCACCACGGCGATCAATCCGAACTTTAACTGAGTATTCATGTCTTCCCCACCGGTATAACCTATACCAAGTACCAGTATAGCCGTTGAGGCAATCTCGCACGCCAATTTACTTACTGGCGAGCCCCATTGACTCCGATGACCCTAGTGTTGTTTTTTGATGTAAGAGATGATGGTTTCAATTTCCTCCGCAGTCAGGCGGTCTACATAGGGAGGCATGACATCTCCACCGAATTGAATTTTTATTTTCACGTATGGAACATTGGGCTCACCACCTGAAAATGGAAGTGTTTCATTTTGAAATAATCTAAACAGTGAGGGCCCTAGCTTCTGGGTTTCTCGCTTCTCTATATCATGGCAGACAATGCAATTTTCCCGGTACAAAGCACGGCCCACTTTTGTCGTATTTTCCCATGGTGGTGCATTCTGATCACCCTGTAGTGCAAATGGAATACACAGCAGTGACACGACCCGTATCAATGTCAGCGAATGCAAGGATCTCATGATTTTTCCAATGTATCCACGTCCATAGCGCCGCAACCCTGCAACATATTTACAACGGTATCCACATCAGCATCACACTCAATTTGTAGAATCATTCCCGATTCCGGTAAATCTGGCGCAGGGCATCTACTCTTCTTCATTAATCCACTTTCCCAGATAAACATAAACACGGTACCCAAGATTGCACCTGCCATGGTCAATTCAAAGGTTACGACTCCGGTGGCCCACCCCGACGTGAGTGGCATTCCTCCAGTCACAAGAGGATAGTCGCGCTGCGTGTAGTAAATGAAGGTTGTGACCAGCGACCCCACAAAGATGGCGGCAAGGACAGCGATCAAGGACATCTTACTCGTTCTGTCGAGTACGCCGGGTTTTAGCTCAACAGGCTTACTTGAAAATATTTCCATTTGATTCGCATTCGTACCGTATTGACGCAGTAGTGCAATTGCGCCGGATACTTGCTCGACATTACGAAACGCAGCATTAATGATCATCTTCATACTCCCAAATTGCGATGATTGGAAACGCTTTCACAAACAATAGATAGAGTAATGCCATCGCGGCAAAAGTACCGGCAGTTATCGACCATTCAACCCAGGTAGGGGTATACGCACCCCACCCAGACGCAAGAGGTGGATGGGAAAGTGTCGGAACCACAATGAGAAATCGCTCCAACCACATTCCGACTAGTACCGATACACTTGCAAGGCAGATCGTGGTGATCGTCCGTAATTTTCGAACACCGAGTAAGATGAATGGAATTATGAAATTGCAAGTGACCATGCACCATAGCGCACTCGCAAATACACCATGTTCACGCACATTGAAAACATTGATTTCCGCAGGGTTGTTTCCGTACCAAACCGTCAAATGCTCCGCAAAGGTGAAGTACATCCAGATTAACGACATCAATAGCAGCAATTTTCCTAAATTGTCAAAATGTAACGGACGCAAGTAGTGCTGCAAATGTAGAAAATGTCGCAATGCTGCCATCACAAGAACTAATGCTGCTATGCCGCTAAATATTGCACCTGCAACGAAGTAGGGCGCAAAAATGGTGCTATGCCACATCGGCGCAACGGACATCGAAAAATCAAACGCAACAACGGAGTGCACAGAGACTGCCACGGCCAGAATCATGCCAGCCATGAGCTTCATCGCTCGTTCCATGGCGTGCCATTGTCGATCACTACCGGTCCATCCGAGTGATAATTTTCGGTACAGAAAACCTCTAACCCCTTGTGACCGCTTTGCCATCATTGCCAAGTCTGGGATGAGCGGCAAATATAGAAATAACACGCTTCCGGTCATATAGGTGAATATTGCTGTCATATCCCACACCAATGGTGATCGAAAATTTGGCCACAGTAATCGATCGTTTGGATATGGTATCAACCAGTAAAATAACCAAACTCGCCCGAGGTGAATCAACGGAAACATTCCACCAATCATCAAACAAAAAACAGTGATTGCTTCCGCCGCACGCGTAACTGGTTTTCTCCAGCCAGCATCAGTAAGGCGCAATATTGCAGAAATCAGTGTTCCGGCGTGAGAAATACCAATCCAGAACACAAAATTGATAATGTAAAAACCCCAAAAAACAGGGCGGTTGATCCCTGCAACTCCAATGCCATAATGGATTTGATAACCCCAAGCCACCAGTGCCCATATCACCACGGCAGAACATAACACAACAGCTGTCAGGTATTGGCCACTAGCGCCCGTGAGTGGGCGCAGCAGATCTCGGCGCACATTGTTTTCCGTGGTCTGTTCTCCCGAAAACTCGACAGCTGCTTCCATATATGCTTCTAGGCTTTCTCGCGAGACCCTCTAGTCACCTTTTTCAAGATAAAAAACTCGCGGCTTCGTCCCAAGCTCATCAAGCAGTTGCTCGGATCTTCCGGACTGACTCCACTGCGACACCTTGCTGTTCTTATCGGTAAGATCGCCAAAGACCATAGCTTCCGCGGGGCATGATTGCACGCACGCCGGTTGAATATCACCATCCGCAATGTCATTTCCATCTGCACTAGCTTCTCGTTTGCCTCGTTGAATTCGTTGCACGCAAAAGGTACATTTTTCCATCACACCGCCCGGGCGAACGGACACATCAGGATTGAGCTGCAAGTTCAGATCTTCTGGCCAAACAGGGTCATACCAATTGAAAAACCGAACGGTGTATGGGCAATTATTGGCGCAATAGCGCGTACCGACACATCGGTTATAAACTTGAACATTCAAGCCCTCCTCGTTTTGGTATGTGGCGTACACTGGACAAACTGGTTCACAGGGGGCATCATCACATTGCTGACACATAACTGGCCGAAATTTAACCTTTATGTCAGGAAATTCACCCTCGTAATAGCGATCAATACGAAGCCAATGGTTAGTCCGCCCTTCCGAAGCTGCGGTTTCGTCCGACAGTGGAATGTTGTTTTCCGCATGGCACGCAATCACACAAGCTTCGCAACCCGAGCAACGATCTAAATCGATTGCCATACCCCATTGGGGAATATTAGTCTCGTCACTTCGCGAAGAGTCCGTTTCAATTTGAACTAAATCCATGGACATCTTGCTTCCTCCTAATTGTTGTTTCGATCACGCGATACGATTTGGCTCTACCCTTACATGCGCTCGTGTAAAATCTCACGATCGTTATTCGTAAACTGTAATAATCCGTGGTGACGATCTAATTTTTCAATCACAACGAACGTCGCCCCCAACGCCGGTACCCCTGTCTTCTCTTCGCAACTATCATCTAGTAGCTCAAATGGATTTCCACCTTTCCCGGATGCGTACCGTCCGTACTCGGCGTGACCTTGACCCGCGGCCATGCTCACCACATTTGGAATTGCAGCCGGATGCACATAGATCACGGCTTCGATAGATCCGCTACTCGAAGTAACCCGCACGGCATCACCATTGACGACATGTAGTCTTTTTGCCAATACCGGATCTACCTCAAGAGGAAAACCCCACATTGAGCTTGAGGTTGGATCCGGTAACTGCTGTAACCAAGGGAGATGTGAATCAGAACCAAAGCCAAATTGTATCGATGGGTACACCTGAAATTGATACGGATATTTGTTACGCAATCCAGTGTTTTTGACTGATCCCAAATCTGGCAAAAAAGAGGGATAACTCTTTGAGGTTTCGACTTTTGACTCCTTCCAGCTACCACCGCTACGCTCTGCGAGCGAGACAAATTCTTCTTCTGTGGTATCACTATCAGCAAAATTGTGTGCTTTAAAGAAATCCTTAAATGCCGTCACTGAGCTATAGTCCATGATCTTCCGATCAAGCTTCGTCGCCAGCTCAATCAAAACTTCCTCAGTCGCACGGGTATCATGGAGAGGCTTGACAAACGCGCGCGACCCATTAATTGCACTATGGCCCGATACAGCAGGAACAACTACTGCGCTTGTCTCCAAGTTATCGTGATCTGGAAGCACAAAATTTGCACGGTGTGCACTCTCATCTAGTACTGATGCGAAACTGATCACAATTTTGCCTTCAAGTAACGCATTGGTGCCAGGGAAATTGTGAATGGGGTTAACGCGATCCAATATGACGACTTCGGCATTTTTTAACCGTTGGTCGAGATTGGCAAAATGTGGACGTGCGTCTTCAAAGGTATCAATCCCCGCGTCAATGCAAACTCCTCCCACTTCTCCGATGTTTCCAAGGAGTACATTCAGGGAACTGGCCGTCAACACAGCATCAACCGAATTCGGTTGTACAATCGATGCGCCAGATACAACTAACGGTACTTCTGCTGTCGCTAAATGCTCAGCAGCGATCTTCAGTTGACTCTCATTAAGTCCAGATTCCTTTACCGCACGTGGGAAGTCAACTGCACTAAAAAAATCATGTACTTTAGCAACAGTGTTGTTTTTTTTTAGTCCACCCTGAGTCAATAAATATCCAATTCCTAATGCCAGCGCGTGCTCTCCACCCGGTGCAACCGGTAACCAACGATCAGCACTCCATGCCGTCTGTGAAAATCTTGATTCTGCGTGAATGAGTTGTCCACGAATCCCAGAGCGGCCACGCCTAAAATGCCCAAAACGACGGGCATAGAGAACCGGTGATATCCAACCGCCCAGGAAATCCGCTCCTATGCTGAAAACGTTTGTCGCATTTTGAATTTCATATCCGGGAAGACTAGCACTTCCGTAGAGCATCTGAGCCGCCTGTCGTTCAACTGCAAAATCACCTAGCCCAATTGTTGTCGCCGAATTAGCGCCAATCGCTTCCAGGAAACGCTTAACGACGACCGCACGCGTCCCTGTCCCCGGCTCTGCTAGGTAAACAACACTTGCTGGATCTCTCTGGATAGCTTCCGACAACGCTTCAGCAACTTCTTCCAGCGCAGTCGTCCAAGTTACTTCCTCAAAGTTTCCCTTCTGCCCGCTATTATTCCGGAGAGGTCCGCGAACACGGTCCGGGTGGTATAAGCCCTGCACGGCCGCTTGACCACGCCCACATAGTCGACCCCCACTCACTGGGTCGAGGGGGTTGCCTTCAATTTTTTTAACAGCAGCGATACGTTCCCGAACTTTCTCTCCCTGGACTTCTATCTCACGTTCCGCTTCCATAACCCGGAGGATCGTTCCGCAGCCAGCACTGCAGTGTCCGCATACGCTTGGATGCCATGATTCCGTGCCTGGTACTATGGCTTCTTGTGAAACTAGTAGCGGGATAAGCTCCTGACCTTGTTTGCCACAAGCGCCAGTTATCGCACCGCCGGACGCGGTACCAACAAGCTTAAAAAAATTTCTTCTGTCCATAATCGGTCTGTTTGTTCGATCTACTATTCACTGCAGTGCCACGCTCAGTAGTGGCAGACTACACAATCGTCGCTTGCTTGATTTTTTCGATGGCAATTTACACATGTTCCCATCGTGTGCTTAATGACGGGCATGGCCACAGTCATTTCACCAACATCCCCGTGACATTCTACGCAGTTGATGCCTGATTGAACATGGGCAGCGTGGCGAAATTTAACTGCCGCCAATTCCTCAAACCTATACACTCTGATCCAAGGGATTTCATGTCCACGTTTTGCAAATTCCCGCAATTCAGCCACGCCTGGTGCATCCACTGCAATTTTTTCATGGCACAGCATGCATTTCGTCACAGAAGGGAGCTCAGCTGCTGCTGCAGTATCGGCCGTGCTATGGCAATCAACACATTCTAACCCTTGATCCATGTGGGTGTTATGCGGAAACTCGATAGGTTGCTGTTGGCCATAGATCACTCCTGTTGTCAGCAGCACAAGGAATAAAAATCTCATAGCAAGAATTGGTCTTTCGAAGAATCCCCCACGCGATCGGTTATTGTACCAAGTGCAGTATAATCATGCCGATCGCTGCTGTTGCTGCTAATTACTGCCAAAATGATGAGTTAGGTACTTGAGACGCTCATGGGACACACCATGCGACTCAGAGGAGCACGATGACAGATTTTCCCAGACGTAAATTCCTACAGCTGACACCTCTACTAACCATGCTCGACCAAACAAGGGTTCCTGCGAAGAGCTCGACTCCAATTAAAACAATTCCACCCATTTGTATGTTTTCGAAACATCTTTCATTTTTGGATTACAAACATCTCGGTCGTACACTTAAGCAGATCGGCTTTGATGGTGTTGACCTCACAGTTCGACCCAAAGGGCACGTCCTGCCAGAAAATGTCGAACGGGATCTTCCCATCGCAACCGAAAAGATTCGCGCAGAAGGCATTGACGTGCCCATGATTACCACTAACCTTACGTCCTCAAATGATCCAGCAGCATCGACAACTCTGCGCACTGCAGTCAACCTTGGGATCCCATACTATAAATTGGGCTACTACTACTATCGTGATCTCAAAGAGCTCGATGCCACGCTTGCTCGTGTTAAAAAATCAGTTGAGGGGCTCGCCGCTCTTGGGAGCCAGGTTGGCATTCAAGGAGGTTTCCACACGCACCAGGGACGCACTGTCGGAGCGGCGATGTGGGACAACTGGTGGATTCAGCGCGACCTTGATTTGCCATCTATGGGGTTTTACTTTGATCCCTGTCATGCCACTGTTGAAGGCGGCAACTGGGGATGGAAAATCGGCTTCCACCGTCTGTCATCTCGAATCAATATGGTTTCCCTGAAAGACTTCTACTGGGAAAAAAAATTCGGCAAGTGGAAAATGAGCTACTGTCCCATGGGGGAAGGCATGGTCCGCTTCGATGAATTCTTTCAACTGCTCGCTTCGATTAGTTTCCATGGGCCGATTTCGGTACATCTAGAATACGATATTAACGGTGCAACAGAATCAGCCAGACACAGTAATACATTGTCTGCCATTGAGAAGGATCTGAAATTTGTGCAAGACAAACTAACACAGGCCTATAGTATTTCGGGTAGCAGACCGTAAAATCTCTTGCGAGATCTGCGTCATTAATTGATATACCTATTGACGCGACAGTGCCAAGTCTTTAACACTTGTTGTGCACAACACATAAAATTGGAAACTTAATGGAGACGATATGCTCACATTTGTACGCATTTTAGCTTGCACACTTTTTTTTGTTACATGTGCGTTATCGCGAGTGGTAAGCGTAGAAATAAAGACTCGATCATCCGTGCTCGGTGGTCAACAATTCGGACTAGCAGGCTCCTATGAAGCGATCGGGGGCAAGATTCACTTTGCAGTTGACCCTTCGGTTGCCGTGAATCAAATTATCACTGATATCAATCTGGCGCCGAGAAATGCTAGCGGTGAAGTAGAATTTAGTTCGGATTTTTTTCTTATCCGTCCGGCCGATATGTCACGCTCTAACGGTGCGTTACTCATCGACATTCCCAATCGTGGAGGAAAAACCGCTATCCGAATGTTTAACAGGCCCGGTCGACAATTCGATCGGAATCGCGATTGGCGGATGCTGAACACAAAAGAAGATTATGGCGACGGATTTTTACTGCGAGAAGGTTTTACTATTCTTGCCGTTGGATGGCAATTCGACCCGCCGCACGAAAAAAGTCGGATGCGGTTATATACCCCCACTGCTAAACGAGATGGGGAAACCATTCGGGGAGTTGTGCGTGCTGATTTTGTGGTCAGCGATCGCGTCCAGCATCACATTCTTTCAGACCGAAACCATGTCCCCTACGAAGTAGCGGATTCGACTGACGCAGTCAATCAACTCTCAGTTCGGGATACTGTCGAAGGAGTACGGAGAGTTATCCCGCGTGCAAAATGGCGCTTCGCCCGTGTTGAAAAAGGTGTACCAGTCGCCTCATCGACACATGTCTATCTGGAGGGTGGCTTCAGTCCGGCAAAAATATATGAGGCTGTATATATTTCGAAAGATCCGCCCATAGTCGGCCTCGGGCCTGCTGCGGTTCGCGATGTCGCTTCCTATTTCAAGTTCAATGGATCAACCGAGCTCGGCATACCTCAACGCTCGCTGAGTAGAACTTTGGCGTATGGGATATCTCAATGTGGTCGTTTTTTACGGACATTTATGTACTACGGATTCAATGAGGACGAACAAGGGCGTCGCGCCTTGGACGGTGTTATCTCTCATGTCGCCGGTGGAGGACGCGGCAGTTTCAATCATCGTTTCGCTCAACCCTCACGCGATGCCCATCCTTTTATGAATTTTTTTCATCCCACGGATATATTTCCGTTTACTGACCGTAAGCAGACCGACCCTATAACTGGTCGATCCGACGGTCTGCAAGTGCATCGCCTCAAACCAAACCTCCGCCCGAAGGTTTTCTACACAAATTCAGCATATGAATACTGGGGGCGTGCTGCGTCACTAATTCACACAAGCCTCGATGGCAATCAGGATATTGAACCACTCGACAATACACGGATATACCTCTTTGCGGGTAGTCAACACGGACCAGCGACCTTTCCGCCGCCACAGACAACAGGAATACAACCCGACAATCCGATGGATTTCAGCTGGCCGATGCGAGCTCTTCTTACTGCTCTTGATCGATGGGTTGACAGTGGTGTCACACCACCGGCAAGTCGTTACCCACGAATTGACGATGGCACGCTCGTAAGTGTCGATAAGTTAAACTTTCCAGTCATTCCTGGTGTCAAAATTTCATCTCGCATCCACAAGGCGTACCGAGCAGACTATGGTCCACAGTTTTACAGTGCAGGCATTGTGACCCATGAGCCGCCAAAAATCGGCAAGGCTTTCCCCGTTTTGGTCCCTGCGGTTGACAATGATGGGAATGATCGTTCAGGTATTATTCTTCCCGAATTAAGTGTTCCACTTGCAACTTACTTAGGCTGGAATACTTTCAATCAACGATCTGGCCCGAGTCAGGAAATAACAAGTATGAATGGATCGTTTGTTCAGTTTGCTCGCACGAAAATCGAACGAAAAACGACTGGAGATCCACGATTGTCGATCGAAGAACGCTATCGCGACCGTGAACAGTATATTGGAAAAATTACTGATGCCGCAATCGATCTGATGGATGAAGGGTATTTAGTGCCGGCCGATGTGCCACATGTAATACGAGTAGCTGGTGAGCATTGGGATACTCTAGTAGACGGCAAGAGGACGAATTAATTACGGGTCGAACTGCTACAATTTCTATGCACAGGGACGACAGCTGCACTCTTCCGAGTGGATAATTGTTGCCACGTGAAGACAGACTCTTTGTTTGACCCATCTGAAAACCTCTCTATAATGAGTTGTAGAGAGTTCACAGTCAGAGTTTTAAGCCATGTATGCAATTATTGAGACGGGTGGAAAGCAGTACCCTATCGCGCCAGGAGATGAGCTGAAAGTCGAACTGCTGGCAGGAGAACCTGGGACAGGTGTCGAATTTGATCGAATCGTAGCCATATCGAAAGATGACGGAACACTCCTAACCGGCGACGAGCTCAAATCAGCGAAAGTCCTCGCTACCATCGAGGGCGCAGAACGGGGCGAAAAGATCGTGGTGTTTAAATTCAAGCGCCGCAAACATTATCGACGCCGCACAGGACACAGGCAAAAGTACACCAAGGTGAAGATAAGTGACATAGTCGTATAAGCTTCATGTTGAATGCACGCAAGGAAAGAGATTAAACAATGGCACACAAGAAAGGACTAGGTAGTTCCAGAAACGGGAGGGACTCCAACGCACAGCGGCTAGGCGTGAAGCGTTTTGCAGGGGAGTTAGTTAGCGGTGGTTCAATTATAGTTCGTCAACGTGGCACTAGATTTCATCCTGGAGAAAACGTCGGTAAAGGGAAAGACGATACCCTGTATGCAAAAGTAACCGGTGTAGTAAAGTTTTCTGACAGGGGCCGCATGGGACGTGTGATCTCTATCCACAGTCAGTCAGCCGATTGACGCTTCATCTTTACCACATCTCACCTGATCGTTACTACGCCCATACTGCCAGCTATACCTGCTCGCGCGCCAGAAGTGTTCGATTCAATACTAGCTTGTGGTGAGACCACCATCCACAACAATGGTTTGACCTGTGACGTAACTAGATGCGTCTGAGCACAAGAAAAGAGCGGTTCCTTTTAATTCACCGCTTCTTCCAATTCGTCTGAGAGGGATGCGGTCTCGATAGTGTTCGGATACGCGATCTAGAATCTTTTCAGTCATACGTGATGGGAAAAACCCAGGCGCTAATGCGTTAACCCGTACACCATAAGGACCCCAGTTCCCTGCCAGCTCACGCGTCAAACCCATAACTCCCGCTTTGCTCGCCGCATAACCGGCCACACTTGCACCAGGAGCAGTACTTCCCCGAAGACCCGAAACCGAAGCAACGGTGAGTATGTTGCCTGTTTTTCGTTTAATCATGTGCTTGCCAATTGCTTGAGTGACGATCCAGGCACCAGTCAAGTTAACATCGAGTACTGCTCTCCACTTTTCCAACGGCATTTCTGCTGCATCTGAACCCCAGGTTATACCTGCATTATTAACCAAGATGTCGACCTGTCCGAAACGTTTCAACACCTGCTGCACTGACTGATCGACTTCGGTCGGATCCGATACGTCACAAGTAGTGCCATCACACGAGAAGCCTTGGTTTTTAAATGCTGCAAGTGTAGGATCGAGCCAACTTTCTCTGCGGGCAACAAGAAATACTGCAGCTCCCGCTTCGGCTAGTCCTTCTGCAATCTCTGCACCTAAACCTCTCGAGCCTCCTGTGATAAGCGCAACTCTCCCCGTTAAGTCAAACAAAGATTTTGTATCCATCATGCGGTGCTAGTGTATCATTCGTTTCATGCCCACAAAGAATACCAGGGGAGAAATTGAAGCAGTACTGGTAGCGCTACCGGGATTCGAACCCGGATTTGAGCCTTGAGAGGGCCCTGTCCTAACCCTTAGACGATAGCGCCGACTATCCACGATTGTAAGAAAGGTCTGTATAGGGGTCAAGGTTTTTGCTGCACTGCTGATCCATCACCATCAGTCCGCTAACGCCGTACTTGCCATTTCTTGATTAGTAACTGTGCTTTAGAAATTTCTTCCGCAGTCATTGTCGTCCGAATTGTCTCCAGTGTGTTTTGATAATCGTCCGCATCGCTCACTGGAGCATGCATCCAAGCCAACCTTACCCACTTGTAGGCTTGTACATTATTTTGGAGAGTACCGTCGCCTCGGTGATACATCAATCCTAGGGTGAATTGTGCATCTATATCCCCTTGCTTAGCCGCTTCTTGGAACCATTTTACTGCCTCCGTGTAATTTTTCTGGACTCCACGACCAGTGTCATACATCGTGCCCAAGTTGAATTGTGCGCTCGAATTTCCTTGTTTTGCGGCTTTACGATACCATTGGACAGATTTCGCATAATCACGCGGTACCCCTTCACCAGTAGAGTACATGGAACCTATGTTGGACTGTGCCCGTGGGTCGCCCCGTTTGGCGGCGCGCAAGTACCACTTGAATGCTTCCGTTTGATCTTGTCGAACCCCATCACCAAATTGATAGATAGTACCTAACGACATCTGCGCTTCTACATTCCCTTGTTCGGCCAGTTGTCGCAGATCGACAACCTCGGGCCGTAATTGCTGTGCGGGCAAAAAGCCGCCACTGCCACCACTCAGAACTATCAGCAATATGCACAAATATACTGCTCGGTACACCATTTATAAAGCATAGCGCACTAAATAATACGCAAAAACACATCAGTCTGAGTCTGTTAAGAGGTTAATGTTTAACTTATGATATAAGAGCCCAAGGACTGGAAACTGTACTTGAAATCACAAGCTGATACCCAACTCAAAAGAAACACATGGCAGACCTAAATAAGACGTACGATGCTATTGTTGTCGGCAGTGGTGCATCAGGAGGTTTTGCTGCGAAAGAACTGACTGAAGGTGGCCTACAGGTACTACTTCTCGAAGCGGGCTCGCATCTCAACCCAGCAACTGATTTTACAACTCACCGCTGGCCGTACGAAATGCCATTTCGAGGATTTGACAAACCGGGGGTTCGTGATTCGGTTTACCCAAACCAGTACACTGCTGATGAGTACAGTCGCACGCTCTATATAGATGATCGAGATCACCCGTATACGACCCCTTCGGATAAGCCGTATCGCTGGATTCGGTCGCGCTGCGTCGGAGGAAAACTGTTACATTGGGGGCGCAATGCAAGACGCCTAAGCGATTTTGATTTCAAGGCAGCGGATCGCGACGGTTACGGTGAAAACTGGCCAATCAGCTATGCGGATCTCGCACCATACTACGACAAAGTTGAACGCTTTATTGGAGTTAGCGCTTCAATAGAAAACATCGCACACTACCCTGACGGGAAATACCTTCCTCCATTCCCCTTAAATTGTGGTGAAAGAATAGTGCAGAAACTCGCTCCCTCTTTAGGGTTAGGGATGCGTGTCGTCCCAAAACGAGCAGCACAACGAACGGTCGCTATCAACGGATTGCCGGCTTGTCATTACTGCGGAAGCTGTGAACGCGGATGCGACATCGGTGCGTTTTGGAATTCCGCCTCCGACACTTTACAGGCAGCTTCCCGCACAGGTCGATTAACTTTGCGCCCGGATTCGGTGGTGCGTAAAATTCTCGTCGATGATACTGGCAATGCAAAAGGCATTTCCTTTGTGGACCGTAATACCAAAAAGGACTACGAAGTGAGAGGACGCGTCGTTGTACTTGGGGCATCAGCACTTGAATCAACGCGGATAATGTTGAATTCTCAATCGCGTTATTGGCCAAACGGAATTGCAAATTCGAGTGGTCTTTTAGGGCATTACTTAATGGATAATTTTGGTGGACCAAGCGTTACGGGGCTGCTTCCCGTGCTACGCGATCGCGAGCCTGTCAATGAGGATGGCAAAGCTACTGGGGTTGATATTGTACCCTATCGCAATATCACCTCAAAGCATCCTGCGTTTATTCGTTCATATGTTCATGAAGGTGGATCCGGAGCGCAAATATTTCCTTGGCACGCAAAAACTATGGTGGGGTACGGAAATCAATTCAAACGCACTGTTCGCAGTTATTATGGAGCACATATCGGCTTCAACACGCGCGCAGAAACCTTATCTCGCGTGGAAAATTTTGTGGAGCTAGATAGACGTACTGTCGACCGGTGGAACATTCCGACCCTGAAGATCCACTGCAAATTTGGAGCGAACGAGACTGCAATGGCTAAGGACGCAGTCGAAAACCTAACTGCACTTTTTGATGCGCTCAATGCAGAACACGTCCAAGTGGATCGCAATATACTAACACCGGGATCCATGATCCATGACATGGGGACTGCACGCATGGGTGCTGATCCAAAGAAAAGCGTTCTTAATGGGTACAACCAAACCCATGATGTTTCAAATCTTTTTGTGGTCGATGGTGCGGCTTTTGTAACGTCTGGAGGCTACGGCCCGACATTGACTATCGCCGCATTATCTGTTCGAGCTTCGGAATTTATACTTCAAAAATTAAAACGGGGTGAGATATAAAGGGCTTCGGTAACGAAATATGGATAGACGTACAGTTTTGAAATTCGTTGGTGCTACTGTTTTGCAAAGTCGAGCAGAGACAGCTCGATCCCAGCTCCTTCAGATTTCGGAGAATCCTGCCACCTACCAACTTCAATTTTTCGACGCCGATGAGGGCCAGCTCCTTGACTGCCTCACAGAAATGATTATTCCGACTGACGATCATTCACCGGGAGCTCACGAAGCAAAGGTCCACGCGTTCATCGATCTCATTGTGTACCACAGTGACCAATCGACACAGCAGGCTTGGAATGCTGGTCTTCGAGCAGTACAGCAAGAAGCCGTCAGGCTTTTTGGGGACTCCTTAGTGAAATGCACATCGCAACAACGTGAAAAAGTCATGAGTGCAATGGCAGCGAATGAGAAAGAACCCACGTCCGAATTAGAGCTGTTTTTTGAGCGGCTTAAATCGTTAACCATCGATGGTTACTATACTTCTGCGATCGGCATCCATGAGGACTTACAATACCAGGGAAATAAACCGCAAATGAAGTTTCTCGGCTGTACGCATGATGACCATTAAAGTAATCCGCCCTTCAATTAACTGATAGAAAATTTAGATTGATTTCTTGTTACGTTTTGCCGCCCTTGATCCGTTTATTCAGAGCTGCTGGTAGACTTTAATCGAGGTTTGCAATAGTAAATTAACAAACCACAGAAAGGTAACAGTATGCAATTTATGCTTAGTTGGAAAATTACACCAGGTGATTACATAGCCTGTGCGAAGAGGTTTATTGAAACTGGTGGAGCTGATGTTGAAGGAATCACGACAATCGGACGATGGCACGCACCTGGATCTTCTTATGGGTGGCACCTGGTGGAAGGAACGCCAGAAGCAGTTGCGAACCAAGCCGCAGCCTGGAATCCGTATATCACTCTGGAGATAACACCTGTGATTACGGACGAAGTTGCAGCACCAGCCGTTGCTAGCGTGCTGGAGTAGCGGTCTACGCTACTAAATGTATCAAGTAGTGCGCTTTTGGCTTATTTGATGCGAAACATATCAGAGAGTCTGACTGTACGCCGTTCGTGAAGAAATACACAGCGACGGCGTACGGTTCCCCGCAGTCAATTCCACCTATGAACAGCGTCTGGAACGGAGATCTTTATGTATCTAGTCGTAATATTCACGCCCGAGATGCGTAATCAACTCTTCACCGGCAAGCCACCGAAGCGTGTTCTTCAATTTCATAAGCTGTATGAAAATATCATGTTCCGGATAAAGGTCCTCGACCACCATCGGGCTTTTGAAATAGAATGATAACCATTCCTGAATTCCACCCATTCCAGCTCGCTGCGCCAAATCAAGAAACAATGCTAAATCTAAAACTAGAGGCGCTGCGAGAATTGAATCCCGGCATAAAAAATTCACCTTTATTTGCATCGGGGCACCCAGCCACCCAAAGATGTCAATATTGTCCCATCCCTCTTTGGCATCACCTCTCGGTGGGTAATAATTTATGCGAACCATATGGTCGAAGTTCTTATAGAGGACAGGATATTCTTCGGGTTGAAGAATCACCTCCAACGCACCCAACTTACTGACTTCTTTTGTTTTAAAAGAGTCAGGATCATCCAAAACCTGGCCATCACGATTTCCAAGAATATTAGTGGAGAACCAGCCGTGGAGACCCAGTAAACGGCTTTTGAGTCCTGGCGCAAGCAGGGTTTTCATAAACGTTTGTCCGGTTTTGTAATCTTTACCACAAATTGGAACGTTCATCTTCTTGGCAAGTTCGAGCATTGCCGGAAAATCAAGTGTTAGATTCGGAGCTCCATTGGCAAACGGAACGCCAGATTTCAATGCTGCATAAGCGTAGATCTGCGATGGGGAAATCTCTGGGTCGCTCTGTAGTAGTCCTTTTTCAAACGCAGCCAAGTTCTCATGTGATCCTGTCGCCCGTTGATAAATCTCAGTCGAGCCACACCAGATCATCACCGCTCGTGACAAGTTGTTTGATTGTTTGAAATCGGCAATATCCTGCATCAGCGCTTCAGCGTACTGCATTTTATTTGCAGCAGTCTTTTTATTCTGGCCGTCAATTCGTGTGACAAAACGATTTTCAAAAACTGCCGACATGGGCTGCACTGTTGACATTTCGTTTTGTACCTGGCTTAGCAGGCTCGAATCGATAACTGCAGCATGTCGTGCCGCCTCATACGCATTACTGTCATAAATATCCCAGCCACCAAACACCAATTGATCCAGCCCGGCCAACGGAACAAGATCCTGCACCAAAGGATTCCGTGCATCTGTCCGTTTTCCTAGACGAACATGACCAAGTTGACTCAACGAACCAATCGGCTGGCTTAGTCCTTTTTTAATCAGCTCAACGCCTCCAATAACGGTAGTAGCTACTGCTCCCATGCCAGGAAGAAGCACTCCCATCTTTCCCTCAGGTGGTGCGATTGTTGGTCGCATACGTTTGGGTTGCGCTTCCTTCACTTTGTGCGCAGGTGATCGCAGCAAATCCGTCTGACGACTATCTGCGCGAAACAATTTCTGAGTGACTGCGTCGTGAAATCGATCCAAACTTAAACCGAGCACTTCGGCTACCTGTGCCGCATCCGCAAGCTTCAAATCGCGCTCGCCTTTTATCAAACTAAGGTACAAGTGGTGATATCCAGGTTTAACATGTTTTTCAAGCCTTCTAAGGTTGACAGCGTAAGTGTCGTGGGATTGTTGTGACATAATTTACCTTTAGTAAAAATTTAATAAATTAAATTTACTCTGAGTAAATTATTATGTGTGATTGTTGACTGTTTTGCAATAAATAAACGTGACGTCTATCGCTTGATATGGTGCGTGCCTTAGTCGGCAGTCACCGTGCGCAAACGTTAGAGGCGCGACAGATCAGCAGCAACCGCACCGCCTACGTTCATGATTATGGTAGGCTACCAGATCAACAGCGCAAAGTGAGGCTGGTCTGGACCGATCACTCACATCGGTAATAACTGGATCAATATGTGCGGCATTGCAGGATATTTTACGAAGTCTACGGATGTAGCGGCTCCAGTGGGTGAAGTGATGATGGAGATGCTAACAGCCCTCGAGTGCCGAGGTCCGGACTCTGCCGGCGTGGCTCTCTATAACACATCGAGTACGAATGACTCCATCCTGCAAATTAAACTGAGTGATGACAAACCAACGCGGGCTGTCCTAGACGGCGTAATCGCCAACATTTCACAACTATCAAAACCTACTGCAATTACAACAACAGGAGTATACCTTCGCCTAGCAATTGACGGCTCACTGGACCCGGCTACCGTCATTTCCGTGATTGAATCCGTGGATTCCAGGGTTGAAGTGGTCAGCATGGGAAAACGCCTCGAAATTATTAAACAAACAGGCTCACCTAAAAGAATAGATGTTGATTTTCATGTATCTGATTTTCAAGGATCTCATGCGATTGGCCACACACGGATGTCAACTGAGTCACAGGTTGATTTGAGTCACTCACAACCATTTTGGGCTCACAGCCTCGACGAGATAGCGATCGTTCACAATGGCCACATCACGAATTATCACAAGCTACGTCGACAGTATGAACAACAAAATATACACTTCTACACCGAGAATGACTCGGAAATAATAGCCGTGTATGTTGCGCGAGGGATGTCGAACGGGCTGTCTCTTGAGGAAGTACTGGAGGCCGCACTCGTCGATCTCGATGGCTCCTTCAGTTGCTTGGTGAGCACTGCCAGCGCAATGGGCTTCGTGAAAGACCCATTCGCACACAAGCCGTTGCTATTTAGTGAAACCGATGAGTTCGTTGCAGTCGCAACCGAAGAAATAGCATTTCGTCCTTTAATCGAGAATGATTTAAACATTCGAGAAGCAGGCGCACGAGAGATACGCGTATGGCAAAACTGAACTGTAACGGACAAACGATCCGTGAAATCAATTCGTCAATCCGAAAATGTATTTCAGTCGGTGAGTCCGTCGCGGTAGAGTCTCCCGGTGCTCGTCATAACTTAGGGGTCGCGCTTTTGGGGTCCGGCGAAGTGACATTTCAAGGCAGTGTTGGATACTATTGCGGCGGATTGATGGATGGCGCGACAATTCGCATCCGTGGAAATGCGGGCTGGGGTCTCGCAGAATCGATGCTGGACGGACAGGTCATCGTCGAAGGAAATGCTGGAAATAGTGCAGGCGCAGCAATCCGCGGTGGAACCCTAGTCGTGCAGGGTGACTCAGGGGCGCGCACAGGTGTCTCAATGAAAAATGGCTTGATTATCGTCACTGGTAGCTGTGGTTATATGAGTGGCTTTATGGGACAAGGTGGCAAGATGATCATCTGTGGAGATGCAGCTGAGGCTCTTGGTGATTCGATGTATGAAACCGTCTGTTTCGTAGGTGGGAAAATAGCAGATTTAGGAAATGATGCCATCGTCGTCGACATCACAAACGAGGACAGGGCTTTCCTCGACGCTTCATTGAGGAAACACCTACCCAATACGATGCTAAAAAACTTACCCAATGGAGACAATTTTAAAAAAGTTGTCTCAGGAAAAAAACTCTGGAATTTTGATAAATCCGACTGGAAAACATGGGAACAGGCTCTTTAATCATCATGGCCAAATCCGGTATTGAGTCAAAAACATTACAGAAGAGTGGCACGTTCTCTTCACGCGTCATTGATGACATACAAACCAAAGCGGCCAGCGGCATATATCGCATGCGCGGCTACGGCACCTTGCGGGAGCGTCACTGGGCAACCTTCGACGATCTCACATTTCTGCCATGCTCGTTAACTCGTATCCCTTTGGAGGGATACCGCGAAAAATGTGAGACAAAAACCGTACTAGGGGGACGCTTTGCCGAACAACCGATCAAGCTAGATATCCCCATAATGATCACGGGGATGAGCTGGGGTGCTCTTTCCTATAACGCGAAAGTAGCTTTAGCAAAAGGTGCATCTCAGATCGGCTCCTCCAACACGACGGGTGACGGAGGAATGCTAGATGCAGAAAGAGAAAATAGTCGCACTCTGATCTACGAGGTTTTACCCTCTCGGTACGGCATCAACGTTCACCATATGCGAATGTCAGATGGTATCGAATTGACAATTGGCCAAGGTGCGAAACCGGGAACCGGTGGCCTACTGCTGGAATCGAAGGTTTCTGACGAAATAGCACAAAAAAGGGAGCTGCCAATCGGCGTTGATCAACGTAGCCCCGCACGGCATCCGGACATGTTAGGCCCAGATGACATGACTATTAAAATAGAAGAACTCCGTGAAGCTACCGACTGGCGAGTACCTATCTTCGTCAAGCTGGGAGCCAGTCGAGTCTATGATGACGTGAAACTAGCCGCGAAGGCCGGTGCCGACGTAGTCGTTGTTGATGGTATGGAAGGTGGAACTGGTGCATCGCCCGCCATCATGCAAGAACATACCGGAATCCCCACCCTTGCAGCAGTGTGCGAGGCACGAACCGCACTGGAAGACATGGGTCTCTACGGCACGGTTCAGTTAATCATCTCGGGCGGTATTCGCGATGGTGTTGATGTGGCCAAAGCTATGGCCTTAGGGGCCGATGCTGTGTACATCGGAACCGCTGCACTAATCGCACTTAACTGCAATCGACCTATCTATATTGAGGACTACAAAAAACTGGATACGGAGCCACATTTTTGTCATTACTGCCATACAGGACGCTGCCCGGTGGGTGTCACCACGCAAGACCCTGAGTTAATGGAACGGCTTCCCGTCGACGAAGCGGCTGAACGCGTCACAAATCTGTTGCGTGCTATGACTCTCGAGATTCAAATGCTAGCACGTGCGTGCGGCAAGTCGGATGCGCATCACTTAGAGCCAGAAGACATGGCTGCACTTACGGCGGAGGCCTCCGCCATCTGTCGAGTCCCATTGGCCGGCACACGTCGAGTTTGGGGTTCATCGAACACTTGATTGAATCGCTTTTAAAATATGTCATTTCGTATTCCTTGTCCGCAGTGTGGTACACGCAGCGCCTACGAATTTCGTTTTGGCGGTGAAGTCCTGACGAGACCTCGAACAGATGCAGATGCAGACGCTTGGTACCGGTATAGCTTCGCACGAAAGAATACGATGGGAATACAGACCGAATGGTGGTATCACCGCCTCGGATGTCGGCAGTGGTTACAGGTAGTAAGAGATACAAAAGAAAACCGCGTCCTGGCAACGAGCTTCATTGAGAAAAAGGAGCGAGAGGATTGTGCTTAAAACTCGTGCCAGATTTTCTTTCTCTTTCGGCGGTACATCTATAGAAGCCTACCCCGGTGACAGCATCGGGGTAGCAATGTTTCGAGCAGGAATACGAATATTTACACGCAGCTTCAAACATCACCGTGCTCGCGGGTTAATGTGCGTTTCGGGAAATTGTCCGAATTGCTTAATGAATGTTGATGGCATGCCAAACGTACGTGTCTGCACGACACCTGCTAAGGCCGGTATGAATGTAACTCCCCAAAATGTTTTCCCATCACTCAAGTTTGACTGGCTATCCATTTTGCAAAAACTTGACTGGTTGATGCCTGTCGGTTGGTATTACAAAATCTTCACTCACCGTTTTATTTGGTCCATAGTTTCTCCCTTTATACGGAAAGCTGCCGGCCTGGGAAAGGCACCGCCCATTATTAACAATTTTTCGAGCACAACTGCACCATATGATCACTCCTATATCCACACTGACGTGGCAATTGTCGGAGGCGGTTCAGCCGGATTAACGGCCGCCATTGAAAACGCAAAACAAGGCTCCCGTTGTGTTCTGATTGACGATCAAATTGCACTTGGCGGCTACCGACGTTTCGGCACAGTAGACACCAACAAAAACGAAAATCTCATCCAACAGGCCATGTCCGAGAAGCAAATAACAATCCTGTCGCATTCCTATTGCTTCGGGTTGTACGAAGATCGTTTGTTGGGTGTAGTTCAACTACCCAACGACAACACTCAGGGGGAATCGGTCACTCACATAAGAGCTGACCGAGTAATCATTGCCACTGGTACATTCGAAGCACCATTACTGTTCGAAAATAACGATCTTGTTGGAGTGATGTTGAGCAGTGGTGTCGAACGGCTGATAGGTCTCTATGCAATCAACCCGGGTCACCAAGCAGTGGTCATCGGTGATGGGGCACGCGCAGAACATATCGCATCGCTATTGCAACACGCTGGAATAGAAGTTGTATCTTTGGTGCACTCTGAACAGGTGGTATCTGCTTTGGGGTCCGAACAGGTAACCGGAATACAAACAGTCACCACACGTATCAATTGCGATCTGATCGTCGTTTGCGGCCACTTGGTTCCCAATGCTGGATTGCTGCATCAGGCAGGCGCAAGCCTGGAATGGGTTGACGATAAGGGTGCATTCATTCCTACTCATTTACCTTCCGGTATCGACGCAATCGGAGATGTCACTGGGGAGCACATCACACCTGCCGCTGGACCGTCTTCACTTAATAACGATTCCAAACGCTGCTACGTGTGTTTTTGCGAAGACGTTACTACATCCGATCTTCGGACAGCAATAGATGAAGGTTTTGACCAAATCGAAACGCTCAAGCGATACACAACCGTCTCGATGGGCCCCTGCCAGGGGAAAATGTGCCAACTTTCATCCATTGAAATATGTGCCCATAAATCCAAACGCTCTATGAACGAAACTGGCGTCACGACGAGTCGCCCTCCCAATCCATCCGTTTCTTTAGGGGCGTTAGCTGGACCCAACCATCTATCTGTGAAGAAAAGCCCTTTACACAATGAACACAAAGAGTTGAATGCTGTCTGGATGAATATGGGTGACTGGAAGAGACCGTTTTACTACTCACGGACGAGAGCTACCACTATGCAGGCATGCATCGAGCGTGAGTATCGAGCGGTACGAGAACGTGTTGGCGTAATTGACATTAGCCCTCTGGGAAAAATCGAGGTAAAAGGACGAGATGCAGGCAAGCTTCTCAATCTGGTTTACACTCATCGGTTTGGAAACTTGAAGGTTGGGCGCGTGCGCTATGCAGTGATGTGTGACGAGACAGGCATCATTCTTGATGACGGCACAATTTCCCGTCTGAGTGATGAACACTACTTTCTCACAACCACAACAGGCAACACGGAGTTTGTTGTTCAGTGGCTTGAGTGGTGGCTTATTGATACTAATTGGGACGTGCATGTCATCAACGTCACGGGTGGCAGATCATCAATTAACCTCGCTGGCCCGAAAGCACGTGACGTTCTTTCGCAATTAACGAATGTGGATCTCGCCTCGGACACTTTCAAATACATGATGTGTCGTCAAGCTGAGGTAGCTGGCGCTCCCGCCACTCTCCTTCGTATCGGATTTGTTGGAGAAATGGGATGGGAAATACATGTGCCCGCCGATTACGGTGTCCATGTGTGGAAAAGTGTTCTTGAAGCTGGATCATCGCACGACATCCTCCCGTTCGGAGTAGAAACTCAACGGGTTCTCCGACTAGAAAAACAACACGTCATTGTTGGCGTCGACACCGACGCGATGAGCAACCCATACGATGCGGCTATGCCTTGGGTGATTAAGTTAGACAAAGAAGACTTTATTGGAAAAGCCTCATTGACGACCCAACAGTCGACTTCAGTACACGAGCGATTAATAGGCTTCACTATGATCAACGACACGCACTTACCCGAAGATGGTGCCGTACTTGTGTGTTCTGGGGCGCCAGTTGGCAGAGTCACGAGTGCAAGGTTTTCATTCCTAAACAAGACTGTTATAGGATTGGCGTGGATTAACGCTGATCTGGCGAAAGAAGGCAATAGCATCGCAATTAGAATTAATGGAAACCCAGCTCCCGCACGTATTCAACAGGCCGCTTTTTACGACCCAAGCGGTGACCGCCTTCGCATGTAAGACTATGGACAATTTTTCCACCAAACGAATATACGGTCATAGACAGAGTTCTCTGTTTGCTCGATTTAAAAATGATGGAGCAACCTTCCAAGATGATCAATGGAATACTGCTCTTTGTTTCACATCGTCCGAGGAAGAGGTTCAAGCAGTTCGTCGATCGGTTGGCATCTCTGATGTCAGCTCGATGTCAAAGTTTGATATTCGCAGCAAAAGCCTATCCGTTTTACCGACATTTGACGTCGCTGTGCACCTCTGGCCTCAACGCACAAATCAATATTTACTGACATGCGAATCTACTTTTCATGCAAAAGTTCAAGAACAGCTGACCCACTGTACAGCAGAAAAATCGTCACCATCAATTTGCGTCAGCGATGTCACTGCAGTCTACACGGCATTACTTGTAGCAGGAGTGAGCGGCCCACAAGTATTAAAAAAACTTGTCGATATCGATATTTCAGATGACACTTTTCCAAATCTTCACTGCGTCCAGACTGGCATTCATCATGTGTATGCACTCGTTGCGCGACACGATTTACAATCCGTCCCCGCGTACCTCCTACTGATAGGTCGTGAATATGGTGAATGGCTCTGGGATTGTGTTCTACATGCCGGAAATGAATTTTCTATTCAGGCGTTTGGCTCGCAAGCTCATGACATTTTGAAGACTTCATAAATACCATGCAATTATTTCGCAACAACCGCATGTGGGGCACTCACGACTTAAAATCATCATACGATGTAGTAATCATAGGAGCAGGTGTCCATGGGTTGGCTACAGCTTACTATCTCGGCAAACTGTTCGGAGTTCGCAAAATTGCGCTACTAGAAAAAGGATATCTGGGGTATGGAGCAAGTGGTAGGAACACTGCGATTCTGCGTTCAAACTATCGCACCCCCGAAGGTATTAAGTTCTACAACGCGGCTCTTAAACTTTATGAAGGTCTCTCGTCAGAACTGAATTGGAATTTGCTTTTTACTCAGTGTGGTCATCTCACCCTCGGACATACCGACACAGCCGTGACCGGACTACGAGTCCGGGCCGAAATGAACCAACTTCTTGGGGTCAATAGTCGCATCATTTTCCCCGCAGAAATCCAAGAGCTTGTTCCACATCTTGACTGTAGTGATCGCCCACGGTATCCAGTAATGGCTGCTCTCTATCATCCCCCAGGTGGCATTATCCGCCACGATGCAGTCGTGTGGGGATTAGCCCGTGCCTGTGATCGAATGGGTATCGAAATCCATCCAAAAACTGAAGTGACCGACATACAGGTCTCTCGTCGTCGAGCAGAACAAGTCATCACTAATCGCGGTCAAATTTCAGCGGATGTGATAATCAATGCAACGGCGGGTTGGGCCTCCACGATCGCCAAAATGGCCGGGGTTGCTATGCCGATTGTGTCGCATCCATTACAGGCATGTGTCACAGAACCGCTAAAACCTTTCCTCGATACCGTTATCGTTTCTGCGAGCCTGCACGTCTACGTGAATCAAACGGGTCGCGGTGAGCTCGTCATCGGTTCGGAGATTGATCCCTACCAATCCTACAGCATGAAAGGAACGCTACCGACGCTGGAGCAAATGGCATCGTCCAGTGTTCAGCTGTTTCCACAACTCCACAACATTCGAGTTTTACGACAATGGGCAGGCATCTGTGACATGACACCAGATTTTGCACCGATCATTGGACTCTGTGACGAACTGGAAAATTTCTATATCGATGTGGGTTGGGGGACTTATGGATTTAAAGCTGCTCCCGCTGCCGGTCGATACCTTGCTGAATTAGTTGCAACAGGAAATACATCTGCTATCATTGCACCGTTCTCACCAGATCGATTTCGACGTGGAAGATTGGTTGGCGAAAAAGCAGCAGCAGCTGTCTCGCATTGAGGAAATACATGACATCGGAACAAGTCAAATCAAAAATTCAAAGTGATGGTATAGAGTATTTTTTATGCTCATTCGTTGAAATGGGTGGTGCCCCGAAAGCAAAACTCGTCCCAGCAACAAATTTTGACGAAATGTCCACAGATGGCGCTGGCTTTGCAGGCTTTGCTGCTGGTCATCTCGGTCAGGGGCCACACGACACCGACATAATGAGTATTCCAGATTTTCGTTCTCTCAGTATATTGCCATGGCGACCTAATATTGCTTGGCTAGCTGGCAACCTACACGTGGACGGTCAGGCTTGGCCCTACTGTCCGAGAACGATTTTGTGTCAACAACTCGACCGTGCAAAACAACAAGGCTACACGCTAAACGTGGGCGTTGAGCCGGAATTCATGTTACTCAAGCAGACTGAAGGACAATACCATCCCTGGGATTTAAATGATCGACTGGAGAAACCCTGCTACGACTTGCGAGCGCTGAATCGTAATCTTGATTTAATGACTAGGATAATCGGATACATGCAGCAGCTCAACTGGGGGCCATATGCCAATGATCATGAAGATGCAAATTGCCAATTCGAAATAAACTGGGCATACAGTGACGCCCTCACAACAGCAGATCGCAACATATTTTACCGATGGATGGTACGAACTATTGCTGAAGAGGAAGGGCTCTGGGCAACATTCATGCCGAAACCATTTGCCAACCTAACCGGCAATGGCACGCACTACCATCTCAGCTTGTGGGACATCGACTCGCAAGAAAATCTTTTTTTGGATCCCAGCGACAAACTTGGATTGTCGGAGACCGCAAGATGGTTCATGGGTGGATTACTGCATCACGCGAAAGCCTTGACCGCAATAACCTCACCCCTCGTCAACAGCTACAAACGCTTGACTCGTGGCTCACCAAGTTCCGGTGCTAGTTGGGCGCCGGTTTATGTGACGCATGGCCCTTCGAACCGAACACAGATGATCCGCGTACCTGGGCCCGGGCGGATTGAAAACCGTACACCCGACGGTGCCGCTAATCCTTACCTAGCGTGTGCTGTTACATTGGCAGCGGGACTCGACGGCATAGAACGAAAGATCGAACCAGGTAAACCGAATGATCAAAATCTGTACGAAGCGTCAGAAGATGAATTGCGAAAACAAAAAATCGAAGTTCTACCTGATACCCTGCATGACGCCATCAATGAACTCGACAAAGATGACGTAATCAAAGAGGCCCTCGGAAGACAGTACGCAGATTACTACATCGAAGTGAAACGGGACGAATGGGCGCGTTATCACCAAAGTGTTAGTCAATGGGAAACCGAGAATTATCTACTGGTGCACTGATGACTGCCAGCAACAAGTAATCGCCACATAGTATGACGCATCACCCCGCTACCCTGTTTTCACTCCGAAAAATAGCACGGAGAGATTGTGTGCCATATTTAGCTGTTTCTGTAGTTATATTCTTAGCGCTAGGGTGTGAAAAAGGTCAGTACGTTGACAGAGTGGCAGCCATAAACAAACCCACCGCTGAACAAGCAGCCCTGCAATACTTTACTGTCGAAACGGATGCAGTACCATTGCCGCGTGGTGCTACCGCGAAAGATCGCCGTATAAAAATTAGTCACGATGGGAAGCTTGTCACCGCACTGAGTCAAGGATTCCATAGAGCCTACCTGTACCCTATTTTCACCCCCGCCGGAGTAGCCCTCACAACTGAATCACCCATTGACCACCCACACCATCAATCAATAACGATTGGCGCGGACCACTTTAATGTTTACTACCTCTACGCGACTGATAAGTTAGAAGAGGCTAACTACAATTTTTACGTAAATGAGACCTTTCAAGGTCGGTCCGCAGGTCGCATAGTAGCCATTGATTTCACCGCAACGGAAGTGGCATCGGATCATCTTCGTATCGTTCAACAACTAGAATGGCGCGGTGCGCAAGAATGGGGTTCACCCGCAGAGGGACGCCTATTAGCCCTAGAAACTCGGACAATTGACATATATATTCATAAAACAGTGAATATATTCGATATCCAGTCTGCGTTGCGACCAGCAGAATGGGTACTCAGTATCGGACCGACCAGACACGCATACTTCACCATTCGGTTGGCTGATGGATTGCACGAGAGTGATGGTGGCATGATTATAGATTCAGAAGGGCGTCGTGGTTCTGATGCGATAAACGGCCGTGTTTCTAAGTGGGTTGACTACTCAGGTCCTGCACCGCATGGTCGAGGCGCAGGTATCACAGTTTTCACTCATCCGTCCTTGGGTTCTCCCGCTTGGCATGTTGCTGAGTGGGGCACAATCACCGTCAACCCCTTGGCTCATTCTGCTAGAAAATTGGATCTTGGTGACGTCATGGAATTTTCCTTGCGCATTGTTGCTCATGATGGATATATCGACGAAATAGATATCGAAGACCTCTATGATGCATTTATCAAACAGCAATAAATAGAGACACGGTACCGATTTTATTTAAACAAACTACTTTCGTTGCGACGGCTGCCTAGCAGCACTTCAATTATCACTCAACCAGGGGGTATTGTTGATGGAAGTCTGTTCTTTGTTGGTAGGCATACGCCAGTGCTAATGTCGTCGATTCCCCAAAAAGTCTCCCAGTGAATGTAATGCTAGTAGGAGTGCCATCAATTGTGCGAAATCCATTTGGGACCACGACAGCTGGATGCCCAGTAATGTTAGTAATTGTCAGGTTTGAACCAAAGCTTGGCGCGAGGTAGACATCAACGGAAAGCATCATCTCTTCCATTTTTTTCATGATCATCGTTCGAATACGGTTGGCACGGATATAATCTACTGCTGATGTCAGCTGCCCTACACGGAATACGGTTGGCCACGCTTCGGAGTCTTGACGGACCAATTGATCATCAGAGCCAGATCGCGTCACTTCATCAAAAGACGCGGCAGCTTCTGCTCTTAAAATGGTCCACACACTCTCAAGTGGGTACTCGTCAGGCAAGCTAATTGGCCGTAATTGGAATCCCATTTCACGACTCATCGTCTTCAAGGATTCGAGAGTTCGAAGATCGAAAGCAAGTGACTCCTTTTCGAGTTTTCGCTGTTCTGGATCCGTGACACCTATTATGCGACTCTCGTCAAATAGGGCATCGACGTAACCCACCCGGATCGATGACCAGTTTATTTGACTTGGCCACTCGAATGGTTTTTCAACTGTGGTTGGATCACGTGGATCTCTACCATGCAGAGCACTAAAAACTAACCCGCAGTCATCAACCGAACGAGTAATGGGACCAATTTTATCCATACTCCAACAGAGTGTCATCGCTCCGTGCCGTGATACACGACCAAATGTTGGACGCAACCCAGACACGCCGCAACGGCTGCAAGGGGAAACAATACTGCCAAGTGTTTCCGTGCCGATAGTAAACCCAGCAAGCCCAGCAGCTGTCACTGCGGCCGAACCGGCAGACGATCCACTCGACCCCTGGTCAAGCTTCCACGGATTGCGAGTTTTTCCCCCAAACCAAACATCACCCATTGCAAGAGCACCCAACGTGAGTTTGGCAATCAGAATTGCCCCCGCGTCTTCGAGTCGTTCGATAACGGCAGACTTCTGATCAAGTATTTGATCACGATATGGCTCTGCCCCCCAAGTTGTTGGATAACCGGGCAACGCAAAGAGGTCTTTTGCACCCCATGGAATGCCATGTAACGGGCCTCGATAATGCCCCGATGAAATTTCACGATCAGCTTGTCTGGCCTGACGTAAGGCATCTTCATCGAGATACGTGATGACGCACTTGAGAACCGGATCGAAACGATGCAGACGCTCTAAGTAGAGCGTGGTCAGTTCGACTGAAGATAGCCGCCTAGTAGCTAATAATTCAGCTAATTTTTTTATAGGAAGAAAAGCGAGTTTTTCGTCACTGGCCGGTCGTTCTATTTTGTGAATATTTGTCTGTGCAGGCGCCAAGGGAATCTTTTGTCGAGGAGGAAGTGGTGCAGGTTTGCTGAAATTCTCGACATGAAACATGAGTGCGGGTGGGACATCATTGTTGACAGAGACCGCACGAAGTTTTTCAAAACCCATAGTTGCACGGTTGATCTGCTCTAGCATCGTATTACGGTCATCGTCGCTAAACTGAACTCCAGCAATCCATTCGGCTTGACGAATCATTTTTGAAGTGACTACTCGTGATGGTTTCATTTGGGCGAATAACGCTCGTGCAAAAGTGGTCGAGCTAATACCAAGACCTAGTAGCGTTGCCAATATGGAACGGCGCGATGAATCACCGTGTAAATTTTTTGGATTAGAATGCACAAATTTAGAATGGGTCATTGGGTTCCTAGAATACGCTAATTAGTGACCAATTGAAGATATTAGGGTCAGTTGCGTAAGTTTTTAAAAACATAGGGTAGGCAATCACCAATTTCTGAACTACGGAGAACACTCGTAAGAGAAAATCCAAAACTGTAGAGCATGACAATATTAATCACTGCACGAATTTGAAGTGTCTCTTAAATTTATTTCACTAAAAATTCTATAGGGGAAGTCGCATTGATAGGGTACAGAGGACTTCTTGAGGGAGGCTTACATAACTATGTAAATGGCGGGCGTGGAGGGATTCGAACCCCCGACCTACTGGTTCGAAGCCAGGCACTCTATCCAACTGAGCTACACGCCCGTAGGTCCATTGTACCTTTCGGCTCATTCGTTCATAGCCCTTTTGGAGATGTAGTTACTCCAACAAAACCATCCAAACGAACATGGAAAAGCTATACTACGAGCTTTGCAAGTGTTGCTTGTGAGTTTTACAGTACCGTTTAGATATAACTTCCTATGAAAGGCATTGTTTTAGCTGGAGGCTTGGGGAGCAGGCTCGACCCATTGACTAGGGTCACGAATAAACATCTGTTGCCCGTCTACAACAAGCCAATGATCTATTACCCGGTTGAAGCTCTAGTGAATGCCGGCATAGAGGATATCCTAATTGTCACTGGCGGACGTAATGCTGGTGATTTTTTACAACTCTTAGGGAATGGTCATGAATTTGGATTAAAGCATATCAACTACACCTACCAGGATGGAGAAGGTGGCATAGCCGAGGCTTTGAGTCTTGCAGAACACTTCGCTGAAGGGCAGAAAATATGCGTCGTCCTTGGTGACAACATCATCGAACACAATATATCTGAAGCAATAAATAATTTTCGCCAACAAGAACGTGGTGCACGACTACTGCTAAAAGAGGTCTCTGATGCACAACGATTTGGTGTCGCAGAAATCATTGATGGGCATATTGTTGGAATTGAAGAAAAACCCTCCGATCCACGTTCAAACTGTGCAGTAACTGGTATCTATATGTACGACAACACGGTTTTTAAAAAAATCCACACTTTATCTCCATCTCATCGTGGCGAACTCGAAATTACCGATGTCAATAACCTATACATCGCGGAAGGCACACTGCAGTTCTCAATTCTCGATGGATGGTGGACCGACGCTGGAACAATCGAATCCCTCCTTCGAGCTAGTCAATTGATCGCGCGGACGGGTGCAAATAATACGGATAGCTAACTTCCGCTATTATGCGAACTCTTTGTATCCTCTCCCAGGTTGACTGCACGGTACCCCCCAATAGACTTAAAGTACAGCCAGAGACCTCCAAATATAAATATAAGAATTAAAGGGAAATAAGATACATGCCTAAATGCTGCAGCTGCACCTTCTGCGTCATACCACCCACCCATCATAGGCAAAATAAATGCCACTGAGAGCATCCCCGTTGCGCCAATGATTGCGAGAAGGAAGGCGCCACCGTTCGGAAAACGCTCAGAGGTCACCCCCAACATGAATGGCCAAAAATATGTCGTCCCAACACCAAAAACGGTCGCCGCGACAAATGCTTGCCCAGGTGTTTCAACGTAGCTTAATCCGACTAAGCCAAGACCTGCCAAAATTGATGAGATTGTTAGCACACCCATGGGGGAGAAACGGTGAGCAATCGGGCCACCATAGAAGCGAAGCACGAACATTATTCCGGCTGTATATACCAAAATCAAAATTCCACTCATGCCGGTCAGATTCGTTATGAGGGATGCAACCCATTGATTGGGTCCCAGCTCTGTCGCCGCCGTCATCCACATAGCAACCCACCACAGCAGGAACATCGGCCGTATTGCCTCACGAAGCATCTGTTTTGTCGACACACCGGCCGTTACTCGTTCCGTTGCTGGGAAAGCTTGGCCACGAATCAGGTATGCATAGATAACAGCAGCAATCAGAATTAGTGACAGCTTAATTTGCCAACCAAGTGTTGTTGTCTGTGCCGACACATCGGCACTATCCAAACCCATAATTTTTGTGATTACGTACGCGGCCAATCCTCCAATAATCAGTCCACCCGGCCACCAGGCGTGCAGCACATTCATCCTGTGTGTTTTGTCGTCTGGATAAAGCGTGGTACATAGAGGATTAATAACACCTTCCACAAGACCTTGAGCCAATCCCAGCGTGAGCATTGCTCCGTACAAAATAAGACACCCTGGATCCGCATAGAACGCCTCAACCGGACCGTCAGGGGTCGGCGCAAATAAAATGGCCACCACGGCAGCAATATAACCGAAACTTGACAGAAATAATAACCGCCGCATACCAAACCAGTCAACAAGCGAGCCGCCCACTAAAATTGAAACAGTGAACCCCCAAAAAGCTGGACTCAAAATGATGCCAATCTGTTCCTTAGTAAGTTGAAAATCCGCGCCGAGTGCATCTAGGATATCTCCGCGAATTGAAAACACCATTGATGTTGTGACAAGCGCCACACAACTTGCGACAAATAGACGGTTTCTGTTTTCGTACATTACTCCTCCGCCCCGAGATGGTATAAATACTCACATAACTTGTCAACTAATTAGATTGTTTCGGTTGACCACAAAGAAAGTAATACGCCCGTGGAGGGCTTTAGTAAACTAAATTTGGCTGGGTGCACTGTGTTTACAACTTCATCAGTTCGATCTCGATACACCATCCTAGTCCTAATCTATATTTTCGGTGCCGTATCGATTTCGAGTCGAGCACATGCGAACCAATTGGATTCCGACATCAGACTGTTCACCGTACTCGCCGCCATAAACCTCGCTGGATATGACAGTGGATTAAATGCGACAGCTGACACTTCATTGCGTCGTACAATCCGGGCTGACCTCAGCAATTTCCATGGATCGAGCAAGCAACGCCTAAGAGATTTTTACGACCAGCACAAACTATCAGATCCAAGCAGCACACTGGCGCAATATGTTTCGTATGCGTTAATGTCCGACGGTCCACCCTCTTTCAAGCTCACTGCAAGCCTGCCAACAGAGTTACCTCCTGATGTCCGTCGAATACGTGGTTTTGGTTCGATCCTTGCCGAATTCTATAATCAGGCACCCATTGAACACTTATGGAATAAATATCAAGGCTACTTCGATCGAGAAATAGCACGCTATCAGGAACCACTAATTGGTTCTTTATTTGAAGCCGCTGGCTACGTGCGTATTTCCCCCACTAGTCGCGAGGTTCAGAGCTTCCAGGTAATTTTCGACTTGCTTGGCGGCTCCAACCAGCTCAACATACGGAGCTATCGTGGCAATGTGTACGTCGTTGTGCACCCATCGAAACGTCTCTATGTCGATGAGATCCGTCACGCCTTTTTACTGCACCTCTTAGATCGCTTGGCTATCCGGAACAGTAACCATATCAGGGAAAAAAGTATTTTGTCGCGATTTGCAATGTTTGCCCCTGCTCTCCATGAAACATACAAGGCAAACTTTCAACTGCTTGTTTCGAAATCACTCGTAAAAGCGATCGAGGTGAGATTGGCTCGTCTTACCAGAACAGAACGCGCACTTCAGATTACTCAGAACCTACGAGAAGGTTACATCCTCACTCCGTATTTTTTTGACGCACTCGAACTTTATGAGAATCAAAGTGCGGACATGAAAATTTACTACTCGGAACTGATCGAGGGAATCGACTTGCAACACGAAGCACGGCGTCTCCAAAGTGTTGAGTTTGCCGAGACGGCAGCTACACGAACGAATCCGATAGTAGCCCAGCCTAAGAATTCAGAGGCCGATACTCTACTACGTCAAGGTGAACTTCTTTTGGCAGATCGGAAACCTCTGCAAGCTCAAAAAAAATTTAAACTCGCACTCACCAAAGAAGGTGGATCGAAACCTGATATTACCTATGGTTTGGCTCGTGCTTCTCTCGCTGAAGGAGATGCTGATTCGGCGGCGCGATTCTTTGAACAGACACTTAACTCATTCCCCGATCCTCATGTCGAAGCTATGTCTCACATCTATCTGGGACGCATTGCGGACGTGATGGGTGCCCGAAAGGAAGCGATCGAACGGTATAAATTTGGCCTTGCCGTGCCAAATATTCCAGATGGGGTACGGGAACTGGCCACGGCGGGACTGATGCAACCTTTCGGCGCAACGAATACATCGCCAACCCCGGAACCCGACGATGCTGATACCTATGATGACGAAGCTGCAGCATGGGGCGACGAGGACGACTGGGACGAAGAGGAAGAGTAACGAGGTTTTAATGTGACTGGAACCAGACCCTCTCGCAATGCTACCTTGATATAGAGTGCTAATGCACGTGGAGTAATCAATGAAAAAATCGACGCGGGTAATCTTTTTATTTATTAGTCTCACCGTGGTCGCTTTCGGACAAAAACCGAAATCGCAAGAAGAAGTAGATATGTTGTTAGCTATTCAAAATGCAGTAGATCCTGCGGCCCAAGTCGACGCCGTCCATGCATTACTGATTACTTTCAAAAATACTGAGTTTAAAGAGTGGGCAAATCTTGTTGCGATGACTGCTTACAGCAAATTAAATGATTTTGAAAACATGCTTTTGTACGGCGAAGAAACCCTCAAGCATAATCCCGAGAACGTTGATGTCCTGACTATACTCGCCTATGCCATTGGCACACGAACAAAAGAGTTTGACTTTGACAAGGAAGAAAAACTGACAAAAGCAGAGGATTTTGCCCGTCGGGCCTTACGAGTAATCCCAACGATGGAAAAGCCTAATCCAGACATGCTAGATGAAGACTGGCTGAAGCTTACAAATAATTTGACATCGAATGCTCACGATGCGCTGGGATTGAGCGCATTTTTACGCAAGGACTACGCGGCAGCCGAGCAAGCTTTTAAAACCTCGATTGCAGCGGCGAGCACAGAGAACCCGACAACGTTCTATCATTTAGCACGCACGCTCCGAGCAACTAGCCGCAATGATGAAGCGATGGAGCTGGTGGACAAATCTATTGCACTTGGCGGTGTTATGGTTGGCGATAGTGACTTAGCAAAAACCTTGAAGGCCAATCTTATCAAAGACAAGGCTCGCGCAATGTTCAACTTCGGTTCTAAACCAACACCAAAGCCGAAGCCATCTGCGACAGAAACTCCCGTCGAATAAGCTAACTTTCGAAGGAACTCTATCAACCTGACGGGGTTTCTACGTGTAACTAAAGGGTGTAGCTACTGGTGTCCCATGGCAAAATCGATCGATTATTTAACGGAAAAAATCGGTTATCATTTCAGCTCACCGAAACTGCTTCGTCAGGCACTCACACATAAATCTCATCTGCCATCGAGAGGACAAGAAAGCCTGCATTATGAAAGGTTTGAATTTCTCGGTGATGCGATTTTAGGGTTTTTGGTTAGCGAGCACTTGGTCGCAACCTTCCCGCATGCCCCTGAAGGGCAGTTGACAAAATTGAAATCTTTCTTGGTCTGTGCTGGCAACTTGGTTGCAGTAGCACAACATCTCGATCTTGGCTCCCATCTTATCCTGGGCCCCAGCGAGGAAGCCAGCGGCGGGCGCAGCAAAAAAGGTTTACTCGAAGATGCACTCGAAGCGCTCATCGCAGCTATATATCTCGATGGAGGAATCGCCGCAGCTCGTGGCTTTGTTGAACGAACTGTCCTCAGCGAGAAATCACTCAAAGCGGCAGAAAATAATCTTCCGCTGGACAATTTTAAATCGGCACTGCAGGAATTTTTACACGCGCACAAATTGCCCGCCCCGGTATACAGAGTTATCAAAGAGAGTGGGCCTCATCACGAACGACTTTTTTCAATTGAAGTCCGCATCGGTGAGTTACTGCACAAGCGAGCACTGGGGGAAACCAAAAAGGCTGCTGCTCAGGAGGCCGCGCGGTTGGCTCTGAAGCATATCCAAAAAATAGCGCCGCAACATCAACCGTAAATGCAGAGATGTGCTTTCGATATCCAATGCTACCGAAACCTCTAAAACGCCCTACTATTGCTTCCCGATGCTCTTATGTTGTCCTGCTTTGCATCGGGCTACAGGCAGTCATTCTTTCACCCGAATCGCTTCAGTCGACCCGCGAGAAGTTCGACCGCATCGTCGATGGTCACTTAAATGCAGGTGAATTAATTATTTTTAGCGAGTTAGAGATCAATTCTTTGCTCATACATAGCCCCAAAATGAAAATCCCTCCTGGGATTAGTGACTTATCCGTACAGCTTCACGCCGATCAAGCTATTGTTGACGCCGATGTTGATTTTGAAACAGTGAAAATGAACAGTAAGTTGACGCCTGGGGTTTTAATTGATTTATTGTTACGCGGTGAACATAAGCTTCGTCTCCACTGTCATGTGGACTCAGCTAATGGTATGGGGTTAATCCGTATCACATCACTGTATATCGACGATACCCCTCTACAGGGAACATTTTTGGAGTGGTTTCTCAATGAACTCCTGGTTGATCAAATTCCCGCTGTGAGATTCAATGAACCATTCCCCCTTCCCAAAAACCTAAATTACATCCGCTTAGAAACTGGGCGTGTCGCGATCAAGCGGTTTTAGAGATGACAAACCTGGAATTTTCGCTCGCAAACCACTACTCGACGCCAAATAGAGTCCTTTTGTTCTCCTGGTGAGACTCGATAGCCAGATCAATCAAACGGTCAAGAAGGCTTGGGTACGAGAGTCCCGTAGCCATCCACAGTTTTGGGTACATACTAATTGAGGTAAAGCCTGGCATGCTGTTAAGTTCATTCAGTAGTACTTTGCCAGTAGTTGCCTCTAAAAAAAAGTCCACACGTGCCAGTCCCCTGCCCTCCACAGCTTTAAATGCTTCAAGTGCCAATTCGCGTACCTGATTCGTCTCCTTATCACTCAGCACCGCAGGGATCACTATTGTCGAATTCTTGTCACCATACTTCGCCTCGTAGTCATAGAAGCCCTCCCCTGTAACTACCTCTCCCGGTACCGAAACTTCTGGGTCGTCATTGCCAAGAACGCCGCATTCAATCTCGCGCCCGACGATAGCTGGTTCGATGATTATCTTGCGGTCGTACTTTGCCGCCAATGCAAGAGATTGTCGTAACTCATTTCGGTTTGATGCCTTTGTGATTCCGACTGAAGAACCTAAATTAGCGGGTTTGATAAATACAGGGTAAGGGAATCGAGCCTCGATATCGCCAATTCGTTCAAGGCAATTTGACCTCAGCAAAGCAAAATGTTCAACGGTCGGAAGGTCTCGTTCATGAAATAACCTTTTCATGACATCCTTATCCATGCCAACTGCTGAACCCAGCACACCTGCACCTACATATGCAGCATCGGCCAGATCAAATACACCCTGAAATTTTCCGTCCTCACCGAAGGTTCCATGAAGTACAGGGAAAACCACATCCACACCAGTCATAGACAAGGGCTCAGGTTTGATCTTGATCGTCGCCACCTCTACAAGATTTTTAGTTGTTTCGGCTGGTAACAGCTCCATCGACTGGTGTATCGAAAGAAAATACCCCTTCTTGTCGATTGCTAACGGAATAATTTCATATAGCGTTGGATCGAGGTTGGCTATGACAGATGCAGCTGACCTCACCGAGATCTCATGCTCACTCGATCGCCCTCCAAACAAAATCAGGATTGTTTTCTTGTCCATTCGTCAACTTTGTTCTGATGGCGCAACATATGTGCCAATCTCTCATCTAGAATTCTGAAATCGCGTCAAGCATCCTCTATGCCAACAATAACTATATTTCGACTACGACACAAGAAAGTTTACCGAGTCGCTAAGGTCGCATGCGATTTAACATTCGCGGAAAAGCAATTGTTTCCCGCACATGCTTCAGTCCACATATCCACGCGACACAGCGCTCAATCCCCATGCCAAAACCTCCGTGGGGTACCGACCCATACTTGCGCAGATCCAAATACCATTCGAATGCATCTCTGGGTAAGTCGTGTTCCCTTAACTTTTCGAGCAGCAGGTCATAGTCATGAATTCGCTGTCCGCCACCCACTAATTCTCCCGAACCCTCAGGTCCGATTACATCAACACCCAATGCGAGCTCAGGACGTACGGAATCGGGTTGCATGTAAAACGCCTTGATTGCACTTGGAAATCGATGCACCATGATTGGACCTTCAAATTCTTCGCTAATTAAGGTCTCATCAGTAGCGCCAAAATCGTCTCCCCATTCTATGTCGCTACCTTTCTTTTGCAAAATCGCAACAGCTTCGTCGTAGCTGATTCGCGGGAAAGGTTTTTTGATCATCTGCAACTTGGATACATCGCGATCGAGAAGAGCTAACTCAGTCGATCGATTTGCAAGCACTTGACTGACGACAGCAATGATCATCTTCTCGGCAAGTGCCATAACGTCGTCTAAGTCCGCATAGGCCATCTCTGGCTCTACCATCCAAAACTCCGTCAAGTGTCGGCGTGTCTTCGATTTTTCGGCTCGAAAAGTCGGACCAAAGCAATAAGTTTTATTGAATGCCGCCGCAGTAGCTTCGTTGTACAACTGTCCCGATTGACCAAGATATGCAACCTCTTCCTCAAAATAGGGAACCTGGAACAACGTCGTAGTCCCTTCACACGCAGCCGGTGTCAAGATTGGTGTATCAACACAAATAAAACTATTACTGTCCAGAAAATCGCGGATTGCACGAATTATTTCGTGGCGAATCCGAAGCACGGCATACTGTCGCTTACTGCGCAACCACAAGTGCCGATGATCTAAAAGAAATTCCGCTCCGTGTTCTTTTGGACTAATCGGAAATGGGTCATCCGGAGGAACTTCTTGAACTAATTCGAGATGCTCGATCTCAATTTCATGACCACCAGGTGCGCGCTCTTCCGCTCTGACGTGACCACTAAGTCGGACACTAGTTTCCTGTGTGAGACTCCGGCAAATTGTAAATATTTCCTCGGACACTGAACCTTTCACTACAACGGCTTGTAAAAATCCAGTTCCGTCTCGCAGCATCGGAAACAATAATTTTCCGGATCGACGGATATTATGGATCCATGCTTCCAGCTGCACGTTTTCACCGGCAAATTTTCCAATCTGTTCAATAGTTACCTGTGGCATCGAAAATAGTTACTCCATGACCCATCAAATAATTCCATAAGGATAGACAATTCCTAACAGTCATTGATTTTACCTAAAGGGCTTGTCCACTATTGTCGTAGTGTCATTCTTGTTTAACCCATACTCGGCTGACTTTCATTGGATAGAATGACCCATTCCAATTCGAAACCGAATCTATTTCGTCATAATATTGACACGTCTGGCAATTGTAGTTGATCGCTATAATTTAGGTGGCACCGTTGCGATGACACGGAATTTATTCGCATATCTTCTGTTTTTTAGTTCACTGTTGAACGCGAGCGATGTACAGGATTTAGAAGCATCCCTACAAAAATTTATTCACGTCTTTAATGTTATTGACGCAAACCTAGCAGAACCCTTCGACCCCACTACATCTATTTACAGAGGTGCCCTCCCTGGTATGGTTCGGACACTCGATCCATATTCTGCTTTTCTCGACTCACATCAATTTGAAGCGTTACAAGAGATGCAACGATCGACCGAAAAGGGTTTTGGTAGTGTCGTCAATCTTCTCCCCGGTCGCGCTATTGTTCTACAAACATTGCCGGGCAGTCCATCGGAACGCGCTGGGCTGCTCGCCGGCGATGAAATTTTGGCGGTTAACGGATATCAGCTATCTCAGCTTCCCATTGAGCAACTGGTGGCTTTACTTAATCAAGCACGTCAAAGTAGAGCTGCACTTGTCGTTAAACGACCGTCGATCCAAAGACTGATGCCGATCGATCTGATCCCTGCAGAACTGGCGGACCCGAGCGTAACCAGAATCCTTCTCCTAGAGGATGGCATTGGACACATCAAAGTAGCGAATTTTGAACAACAAACGGCAGACGAGTTACGTGATGCGATAGAGGAATTGGGTGGACATGATCTCGATGGATTAATTCTTGACTTGCGCGGGAACCCCGGCGGCGTAGTCGAAACGGCCGTACAAACTGTAACTTTTTTTTTAAAGCCCGACCAGCAAATTTTGTGGATCCAAGGTCGCGATGGACCGCATGAAGATTTGCGAGTACCTGAAGGTTTGGAGTTTTATGAATTTTCCCTTGCGGTTCTCATCGATTCTAAAACTGCCAGTGCCGCCGAATTAGTTACCAGCGCACTTCAAGACAACGGTCGTGCGATCATTCTCGGAGAACGCAGTTTCGGGAAAGGGATAATTCAAAGCGTTTACCCGTTATCAGAAGGAGCAGCCTTAGCGCTCACAACTGCTCAATATTTGACTCCCAGCCGTAAAGTGATCCAGAGACCCCTGGGTGATTGTCGAGTTTTTCTTCTTGCGAAATGTTCCGAAGTGTCTACGGGTGAAGGATCAACCTCACAGCAAAATGGTGGCATACAACCGGATGAGGTCATCCTGCCTCGCGGATACACGACCCTGGAAGCAGTGCTGGAGAGTACTAATTCTTTTTTTGAATTCTCACAAAAATACCGTGCGTACGGAATCACTCCCGATGCCGACCTTGTGATTTCTGATCACCTCCTCGACGAATTCCAGGCTTTTCTTTCCAACCGAAAAATTCAGCCCTCGCTTGCCGAATGGACCACTGCTCTCACCTTTATCCGGAGTCGCCTGAAACAAGAAATTTTCAACCTTGCGTTTGGTGTTGATAAGGGTGATGAAGTCGAAATATTAAGAGATCCACAGGTGCTAATGGCAGTTCGTCAAGTCAAACGGAAAATCGAGAAATGATCCACAATAGATCATAGAGAAAGAATCTATCGTCGTCTGTTACTATTACAGCAACGTCACGAAAAGGCCCTACGTGAAAATGGTGAAATTTATTTTCTTCACTCTAAATGTGGCACTACTGGTGCAAAGTGCACTTGTCTCGGCAGCAGTGCCACGAATCGACCACATCATGCCAAGGGGTGGCCAGATCGGAAAGACCGTCAAGCTGACCTTGATCGGTCAGGACCTAAGTAACAATACTCGCCTGAAGTCCAACATCCCTGGCGCCCTGACTCCATTGGCCCCACCTCGAAATAAAGATTTCATTGGCAAGCAGTTGTCATTTTTGCTCGAGATTAGCCCGGAAGCACAGGTAGGCACCTATCAGATCCGCGTTCAAACACACGAAGGGCTTTCGAACATCTTACTTTTCACAGTTGGAGCATTTCCCGAAACCACCGATAGTGAAGTTAATCTTGATACGACATTGTCGAGGAGAACGGCGAATGACTCATTCGCAACAGCGCAACCAGTTGAAATACCGACAACAATTAATGGGACCCTAGACTCTGCTGATCAAGATTTTTACAGTTTTGAAATGTCCAAAGGTCAGGATTTGATTTTAGAGGTTGAAGCTCGGCGAATTGGCTCAGCCGTGGACCCTAGTATTGAAATTTTTGACGACACTGGTGACTGGATCGATCGGAACGGAGACGCCGTGGGAATCGGCGTTGATTCTCGTTTGCAATTTATTGCCCCAAAAGCTGGCACATACGTTGTTGCTATTCGTGACTCAAAATTCAGCCGCCAACAACAAAATTACTACCGTCTGAAAATCGCCAACTATGCAGTCGCCGATGGCATCTACCCCCTTGGTGCACAGCGTGGCTCTACATCCGAAATTACATTCTTTGGAGGCAACCTCAAAAAAACACTCAAAACTAAAGTTGTAATGATGACGGACGATCCGGCTGCTGAATTTATTACCGTTCCGGTTCCCGGCGCCCTTGGCTCACTTCCGTTTCGTGTCGCCATCGACGACAAACCCTCCCATGACGAACCCTCCGCTGCTCCCAAAAACCTTCCCAGTGAAACTTGGATCAATGGCCAGATTTCCGCATCACATGAACGGGATCGTTACCATTTGACCGTCGAACCTGGTCAAAATTGGCAAATAGAACTGCAAGCTGCAAAGCTTGGCACATCGCAACTCCACGGAGTTTTAAATCTTTTTGACGGTCAAGGAACACCGTTAGGAACAACGCGCGAAATTGGACTGCGGTTCAAAAAATCGTCTCTCGACGTCAGTGAAAATCCCAATGCAGACCAACATATCTCATTCACTGTGCCGGAAAATATCACTACGATCCAGGTCGAAGTTGAGGACCTGCTGGAACGAGGTGGACCTACTTTTGGGTATCGCTTGATGGCTTCTCGACGCTCCGGTTACTTCACACTGAACATTGAGGATCCAGAGCTTAACATCCCCCTACGCGGCAGTGCTGTTGTGAAAGTGAAAATTAATCGCCTTAACTATCTCGGCCCTATACGTTTGTCAATACCAAACCTTCCACCTGATTGGACGATGAATGGTGGTAATGTCCCCATGCTCGAACAACAAGGTTCGCGAGAAAGCATCTCTGTTGGTTTGCTGACTCTAACGCCAAACCCCGGCGCAATACAGAGATCTGCTGACCTTCAAATTTGGGGGGAAGCAACAATCGATGGAGTACTGGTACGGCGACAAGCACGCAACCCTGGCATGAAAACACTCGTAAGTTTTCAAATTGGCCCGGAAGAACAACTGGAAAATGTCGCCCCATGGCTCGGAACTAATCTACCTACGTCAATAATACCGGAGCGTGCTGCGGGTATAGAATTACTTGTTCCACACTACGTCAAGCTACTCCAGGGAAGTAAAACCGAGTTCCCATTTGAGTTCACAGCCCGTCGCGGAAAGGTTACACCACTCGCGCGGATCGATCGTCGCAGCCTTCGACAGACTGAAGGTGGAGTGCGCTTTGTTGCACAAGGTGGCGCAGAGGCAAAAAATCCGCACAAGGGGACTCTCATCGTCGGCGTGCAGCCAGGGTGGGGCCCAGCTCGCTTCGATGTCGCATTGCAAGCAGATATAAACATTGCCGATTCGGTGGAAACTGTGTACTCACAAGCAATCACAATTGATATCGTGCGGCCATACGCAATTAACCCACTGCATGATCGCAGTTCGCTCCAATCGGGCACGAATACGATCCTGACGGCGCGCTTAGATAGACAACTGGGATTTGACCGACCCGTTACAATCACTGCGGAGAATCTGCCACTAGGTCTTTCATGCACGGAAATTCAGGTAGATGGCACCGTGGAGCTCTTTGAACTCCCATGCCATGTGGCAGCAACAACCAAAACCGGTGAGCATGTAATTGATCTCAGCACCTCTTCGACTCTTCTTGATGGAGAGGATAAAGTTATTCCTTTCAGTCCTCCATCGTTTCAACTTAAAGTAAACGTTTTACCGGTTTCTCCATCACCTGCAGATGTTTCGACTGGACTATAAGGCCGCTTAATTTCCTCGAGGTGCGGCGGTTATTTAGGATTAGAATATATTTGCGATACTTTTCCTGGATCGATGTATGAGATTGTTTGGTGTTCTTGTCATAACCTTTTCCCTTGCGCTTTTAAGCGGCCAGACGGTAAGTCTTTACCTACGAGATGGCAGTGAGCTGATAGTAAGCGACTACAAGGTTCTTGTCGATCGGGTTCAATACTACAGTATTCATCGTAGCTCCTGGGAAGAGATCCCTTTGCAGTACGTTGATCTCCACAGAACACAGCAAGAGAACAGGGAAAAGCAAGCAGCCAAGGACGCTCGCGCACTCGAGGACCGCATCGAGCGTGTAGGTCGCCAAAAAATCCAAACGGAGCTGCACCGAGTTCCAGTTGAAGATGGCGTATACCACCTTCAGCAAGAAGACGTTGTGCTAGTAGCACAAACAGACGTGATAATGGTCGCGAACAAACTCTCAAAACTGCTTCAAGCTACCGTACCTATATTTCTGGATAAATCGACGCTCGAAATTCATCACGCTGAATCTCTTTTGAGGACAAGAGATACACGTCCCATGTTTTACGTACGTCTGCAAAAAATCCAGCGACTTATGATTGTTCGACTGACGCAAAAGAACGCAAAAAAATACATAGTTCAACAAGTGGTACAAGCACCAGCAGATACAGCTATCGTTGAAAAACAAACCGAGGTTGAAATTTTTCGTCAGCAACTCGCCCCAACAGTTTATAAAATATGGCCAGTCGAGCCACTTGCTCCAGGACGCTATGCTGTGATTGAATTCAGTCGAGGCAAGAGTAATACGCGCGTCTGGGGTTTTACTATTAAACTCAGTAGCGATAGATCACAATAGATTCTGATCATGTGGAACGGATTTAAAAACACGGTAAATCGAAAACGTGCAGGACTGTATTACCTTGTATCGTCAGTTTTTATTTTTTTGAGTTGCACCGAAGTTTTGGTTGTACCATCCCTGTATCTTCAGCGACAGGATCTTACTCAATACCTGAGCACAAATGCGCATATAGAACCACTCGACGATTCCGTGGTCACTGCTTCTGTTGATGGTCGCATCCAGTCCATCGCTATCACTGAAGGAGAAAGAGTAATCCCCGGGGCCATAATCGCCACAATTGAGAATGATGCCATCTCTTCACATCTAAAAAAAACAGAGGCATTACTGGACGCATCGAAAGCTGCATTGCAACAAGCTCAGCACGTTGATGCTGTCGAGATAGAAAATATTCGTCACAAACTTAGCGATGCACGACATTACGAAAATGCCGCTGAGGAGCATCTCGCATCAATCGAACGGCTTGCAGCTCAAAAAGCAATTCCGCGCCGAAAGCTTGAGGAAGCACGATCCGCCTTATCCGTGCGAAAAGCAACAACAGAAACATTAGCCAAACAATGGGAAATGAGGTCTAGCACGCTCAAACAAACTTATGCCACAGCAAAAGTAGCGGAGGCTTCGGAAGCATACCGTGTAGCCAAACAACAGCTTCATTTATCCGCTCTACGGGCCACCACTGAAGGAACTCTGTATTCCATAACAGTGAACCCGGGTGACTATGTCCATCAGGGAACTGTAATTGCGCGCATCGGAAATCTTGACAGCGTGCGAGTGGTTGTTTTTATTGACGAACCCGATCTCGGTCACCTCACGCACGGACTTAAGGCCATTTTGAACACCGACACGTTTCCGGAGATGGTATGGAATTGTTACATTGACCACCTTCCTGCGCAGATTGTTGCATTCAATACCCGAAAGGTTGGCGAGGCAGTCTGCACGGTGCACAACCCAGAAAATAAACTGCTTCCGGGATTGAGCCTCAACGCCCGACTTGAAAGTGCGCGAGCCAAAAATGTACTGACTGTGCCAAGAGATGCACTTGTCTATCGTGATGGCATTTCGTACTTATGGCTTCGGGATCATGAAGGACGGGCAAAGAGGCAGCCGGTGGAATTGGGATTGCAAACTGATTCCGAAATCGAAGTACGATCAGGTGTTTCGGAAGGAGATCAGATTCTTTTACTCGGAGGGGTTCGCCTAAAACCTGGTCAAAAGGTTCGCACGGAAGTCGAGTAGTCAACAGCGCTTGAAACCTGGAACTAGATCGCCAAATGTCAGATTAGCTTAATTCGAAAATCAGGTCCTAGGAGATTCCACAGTGCGGGTAGGTGCAATAACTCTAGCAGTCATATTTACATCATTGGGATTTTCTGACTCGCCCCCTACCCATTCAAACACCGAAATATTTTTAAAAGGAATTGCCTTTTACGATCAGAAAAAGTACCCGCAGGCAATTAAAATATTCACAATGCTGACGACTCTTGAGCCAATACACTCCGACTACCATCGCTGGCTCGGTCGATCGTATGGTCGGCGAGCCGAAGCAATTAGCAAGTGGCAACTTCTTTCAAGTATGAAACTCGTTCGAAAAACACGTCTTTCTTTCGAGCTCGCAGTTCGGCTGGATGCATCAAATCATAAGGCCCTACGTGACTTGTTTGATTTTTACCTTCAAACTCCTTTTTTATTAGGTGGCGGATTGGACAATGCGAAAGTCATCGCTAACAAAATCAAGATGCTCGATGAGTCGATGGGGGAGCGTGCATGGGCCGAAATCCATGAAATGCGCGGCCAGACAATCAAAGCACGAGATCGGTTGAACCGTGCATACGAACTTGACCGTTCTGGTCTAGATGTCCTTATCGCATTGGCATCGTTTGAGAGTCGCCATGGTGCCTTCGATCGAAGTGATGCACTGTATGCAAAAGCGTTTCAAGATCACCCAGAATCACCACAACTTTGGTTATCCCGAGCAAAATCCTTGCTTCGCTCCGGACGAAAAGAGACGGAAGCACTTCTCCTCTTGAAGCGATGTGTGGATGCCGACTCCAACTCTGATTCTTCCGTACTGCAGCAAGCTCAAAAACTTTTGAACCAATGACCTCATCGCAACCACTTGCCCATACCCTTCGATACATGACGGATTGTCTTCGATTTGCGATAAATTCGATTCTCGCCTCGAAGACCAGGAGCTTTCTTACCGCGCTTAGCATGGTTGTTGCAAATTCGTCCGTCATTTTGGTCGTAAGTGTGGCACTGACTGGGAGGGACTTTGTCGTCGCACAAATTCAAGGAGTGGGCTCAAATCTCGTGTACGCATACTATGAGCCAGGCAGCAACGTCTCGCCATCGGAAGCGGACTACATCACTCGAGCTGATGTCAAAGCTGTACGTCGCAGCCTCGGAACGCGAGCGCGATCAGTAGCTGGAGTGATGAGCACCTGGTATCCATTATTTATTAACGGTCAAGAACGACAGGTTCGTATCCTTGGTGCTAGTGTGCACTATCAAAAAGTACGCAATTTGCAGGTACTTACCGGAAGCTTTTTCAATAAGCATGATACAGACACACGAGTGAAGGTATGCTTGCTAACAGAAACCCTGGCCCAGAGCCTGTTTGGCTCTTCACAGACTGCAGTCGGAAAAATTATTTCCATACATGAACTGCAATTTACCGTTATAGGTGTTTTCCGGGAAGGAGTACAAACTTTAGGGCAAACTGAGGTTTCGAGCGATTCGATTTTAATACCAATCACTGTTATCGAGTACTTTCGGGCTCGCGATCGAATTGATCCACTATACATCTCGGTATCCGCCGAAGATGATGTTGAGGATGTCACTTCGTTAGTTGCAAGCACCCTGTCAGCACGACATCGTCCTGGCTCTCGCTATCGAGTGCAAAATCTTAAAGTGATACTCAACACGGCACGAAACATAGCACAAGCACTAACTACCGCTCTCGTTGTTCTTGCTGGTCTCACTTTGCTGATCAGTGGCATTTTCATTATGAATATCATGCTAATTTCGGTGGGCGCTCGAACCAAAGAAATCGGTATCCGTTTATCGCTCGGTGCAAAACGAAGTCAGATTCGAATGCAGTTTCTTCTTGAAGCAGTTTGCCTCAGCATGACAGGCGGGTTAATAGGTGTAATAGTGGGGATAAGCTTGCCATTAACTGCGCGTATGTTTTTCCCTTCTCTTACGATCCCGATCGCACCACTCTCGATTGTTGCCGCTTTCATGGTGTCAGGTTTGGTTGGTATTTTCTTCGGTCTTGTGCCCGCTGCTCGAGCAGCAACATTAGATCCAATTGAGGCCCTTCGTTATGATTAGACTCCACTCATTTACTACACAATACACACTCGGACAAAGTTCAACAGGTCCACAAATATGGAAACTGTTCTTATCGTTGTCAGTCTGTTTTTTGGGTATAAGCCCTCCGTCTGTCATGCTGGCTGAATCGACACAATCAATCACTTTGCTTCAGGCTATCAAGATTGCCGTGGAGCAAAACCCTGATGTTTTATTAGCTCGGCTCGATGTCAAAAAAGCAACTCACAGCGTCCGTGAAGCCAAAGCTCCTTTTTCACCAAAGCTCCATGTTGGCTCTGGGTTAGCAGTGTCTAGTGGCATTCCGCAAAGTGTGGATGGTGCTTCTCCTGCAATTATGCGTGCCGTGGGTCGGCAGTTTATTTTTAATCGCGAGCAGTCGAACCATGTCAGACGTGCACGTGAACTTGTTGCGGCCTCGAAGCATGCAATGGGATCTCAACAAGATGAAGTCGCATATCGTGTGGCTTCTACTTATCTAGACTTTGAGCAATCGTGGCGTAGAAGCCGATTATTGGAAGATCAGCTATCTCACTTCACACGTATCGAAAATGTCATCAACGCTCAAGTTGCCGATGGTCACGCAATCCCGCTGGCCGCACAACGTGCACGTCTCGACACAGTCACTGCAAATCGTACCCTGAAAATAGAACGGGCCCAATCACGCATCTTGGAAGCAACCTTACAGTATGAATTAGGGGTGACGCGTGCGGTTCGGCTTCGTCCTGCACCAACCGATTTTGTAATGACTGCAAAACTCCCCGAGGATGCCAAAGCCGCGCAGCTATTAGCCCTTGAACGCAATCCTGAACTGCACCGCATAGCAGCTGACTTACGTGCAAACGGGTACGCTCTCCAAGCAGCGAAAGGATCACTTTTCCCTCGAGTTGATCTAGTTGCGCAATACTCACTATTGGGACGTTTTAACAAATACGAAGACTTTTTCAATAAGTTCCAACGCCACAATGGGCAATTTGGAGTATCCCTTCAAATTCCAGTTTTTGGCCGAAAAGAAGTTAAAGCTCGTACCGGAAAAATCCGTGTTGAAGCCCAGAGACTCGACGTTCGTCAAAAGGCAATCCAATCCTGGTTGAATCTCGAATTGATACGTCTGTATGAAGAACTCGATCTTGCGAATAACATGCAGAGTCTCTCTCGGGCAGAGCTTGACTTGACACGTGAAAAACTTAGCGTACAGCTCGCTAAATTTGATGAAGGTCTAATTTCAATGGAGGAAATCGAACGCGCTCGCTTACAGGAAAGTCTTGCATGGAATAACTATTACGATTCCCAATATGCCTTACAAAAAAAGAAACTTGGCGTCATGCACCAAACGGGTCAATTAGCTCGTGCCGGGATGTAACAGTGAAGAATGTAAACACTACGTACCTTACCCGGTCAAATCAAGCTACAATTTTTCTTGCAAGAGAACTATGGCCTGACGCCGATCAATTATATTGACCTCTATCCGTTTTAATGTTTACCTAAAAACCCTTGGGCTGGATCACATCCACTTTCGCTCGTGGGCGATGTATGACTGGGCAAACTCCGCCTTCAGCACTACAGTTGTTGCCGCACTTCTCCCTATTTATTACCACCAAGTAGCTGCAATCGGTCTTGAACAAAACTTGCGTACTGCTTATTGGGGGTACACCCAAACTATCGCACTCCTTATCATTGCCGTTCTGGCTCCTGCACTCGGCGCCGCTGCAGATTACGCAGGCAAAAAGAAAATTTACTTGATTTGGTTTGTTGCTCTTGGTGTCATCGGCACTGGATTGTTAACACTCGTCAAAGAAGGAGATTGGCTCTTCGCGTCCGGGGTTTTTGTGTTGGGATATGTGGGGTTCAGCGGAGCAGAGATTTTTTATGAATCCTTCCTGCCGCACATTGCCAAACGCAATCAGATCGATCGTGTTTCGTCCTCTGGTTATGCAGTTGGGTACATCGGTGGTGGTTTACTCTTGGCCGTTCACCTGGCCTGGGTGACCACGCCACAAAGCTTTGGCTTCGTGGACAGCAGTCAAGCCTCGCGTGTGGCCTTTCTCACTGCCGCCATATGGTGGGCATGCTTCACAATACCGTTCTTGCGAAATGTTCCGGAACCAGTTCGGCACTCTCCCAGCAATACAGAACGGGGACACCCTGTGTTTTACATTGGCATCAAGCGAGTCATGAAAACTTTTCATGAAATACATCGCTACCGTGAACTTTTCACTTTTTTGGTTGCGTTTTGGTTCTATAGCGATGGCATAAACACCGTGATTAAAATGGCAGCGATCTATGGAACAGAAATAGGGATCGGCCGGACTGACCTCATTGGCGCTCTGCTACTTGTGCAGTTTTTAGGCATTCCAGCAACATTTTGGTTTGGTGCTCTAGCTCATCAAATTGGCCCAAAACGAGGAATCTACATTGCCTTAGTTGTCTATTCTGCTGTCTCAGTTTTAGCTTTTTTTATGAGCGAACCGTGGCATTTTTGGGTGCTTGCAGGTTGCGTCGCCTTGGTCCAAGGTGGCAGCCAAGCTTTAAGTCGTTCACTTTACGCCTCGATGGTTCCACATGACCACTCCTCGGAGTTTTTCGGCTTATATGGCATCACCAGCAAGGCAGGAAACATATGTGGACCCCTTGTTTTCGCTCTCATCAGTCACATGACTGGCAGCAGCCGGTTAAGTATCTTGTCACTTCTCGTGTTTTTTGTTGTGGGAATGTTGTTACTCTCGAAAGTCAATATCGAAACGGGTCAAGCAACGCACGAAAATGGAGCTAGCATCGAGAAATAAATCTAATCAATACGGACTTACTAGAAACAACTGCACGCAAGTCGGTCAACGGTGCGAGGATTGATATCCTAATGGTAGAGACATCCACTACTTTGTAGAACAGATCTGTTTGTCAACCTCTTATGTACCTTAAAATTCTGTCACACCCTATCTTCTTAAGCCTAGATTTTCACTTCCCAATGGTGATCGATCTTTCTCACCCTGTGATTATGCTGGAAGGCGAGAATGGTTCTGGTAAGTCAACACTGCTGCACGCGATTGCATGTGCTCTGCGAGGTGAAGAAGTAGAGCAATACGCCTACACCCTGAAAGAAGCGGACACCATTGCTCGCGAAAAAGTGCTGCTATTCGACGCAGAACAACACAATCCTAGAACACAACCACATATCTTCGACGATGACCCAAAAATGAAAGAGTTTGTGGAAACCGCAAGTCACGGTCAGGTCATGTTATCGCTTTTCAGCAAAACCTTTCCGTCGATGCCGGATGGGACCATTTTACTTCTCGATGAACCAGAGATGGCACTATCACAATCAAACCAAAGACGTATCTTGAAGATGCTTCAAGAATTGGCCGATCAGAAACAATTCCGAGTAATCGCCGCTACTCACTCACCCATACTTCTGGGAGCACCGGAAACATACGTCATCAATCTTGATCGTAGCGTAAACCGAAATATTATCCGCGATGATTTTGGCGTTCAAGGTGCCAGCACAATACAGTAATACTTCATCGCGTATTTTTCAGACCAATAGTTTTGTCAATTCAGTGAAACAGGAAATGACCGCACACGGTTTGTACGCTAAAAAAGCAGAAGAATCTGTCACACCTGTCACGGCCGCAATAAATCTGATATTGGCATTCTTGGCAGTTTGAGCGTCAACCCTACTGTCGCCTACGTAGACTGTCTCTGATGCGTTCAAATTAAGCTTCCGGAGCGCTCGATCGAGACCTTCAGGGTGCGGTTTATGATGGAGTACATCCTCACCACCAACCACGACTTGAAAGAGATATGTCATCCGTTCACGAAAAAGAACCTCTTCAATTCGGGAACGAAATTTGGTCGACACAATCCCCAAGTGCAGTCCTCTTTTTTGGAGCTCAACAAGTGTTTCGACAACACCTGGGAATAGATAAGTCTCATCAACCATGATTTGGTCTGACAATTCACGCCACAGCGACCTAAATTCCAGTGCTCGACATCTATATTTCTCTCCTGCTAGTTCGGCAAGAGTATCAGGCAATGAAAGACCAATCGTACGTCTAATCTTATCTTCTGACACCGTATCTAGACCAAGCCCCGTCAGTGCATGATTAGCACACTTCACGACGGCAGATGATGAGTCAGCTAACGTATAGTCGAAATCAAATAAAATCGCCCGTACTTGGTCCATCACGATACGGTAGCACTTCATCTCATCAGCAATGCTGCGACTTCGCTATATCAACCTAATAGGTAAAATTAATCTAAGGCAGTTACAACAAATTAAAAATCAGATAAAATGTTTTAAGAAGTTGAACATTAGTTGATTGTTCGGTCAAATTTTTTAGCTAACAATCAGAATTACCATATGCAAATGAAATTTCTATTACTTGCTCTCTTAGTGGTGGTGTTTGGCCCCTCACAGGTCACAGCAGAAGAGCTTTCGTTCAAATCCGAAATCCTTCCAATTTTCGAACAACAATGCTTGATGTGCCATGGAGCCGAACCATTTCAAGGAGAGTTGGATCTGCGCTCGGTTGCCAGCCTTTTAAAAGGTGGCAAATCCGGCTCAGCTGTCACGCCGAACAAGGCTGAGCACAGTTTACTGATAGAAAAAATTGTACACAAGGCAATGCCACCTTTTCCACCCGGTCTAAGCGATCCCCAAATCGAAACAATACGCAACTGGATCAATACGGGGCTCGCCCATGAGCAGGCTGTTTCTGAAACACTAGTCACCGAAAAGGATGTACTGCCAATATTTCAATTGCGCTGTGCCAAATGCCATGGCAAAAGACAACAAAAAGGCGATCTAGATGCTAGGAACCTGAAAACGCTTCTTCAGGGAGGTAACTCTGGACCAGCTCTTGTCCCCGGAAGTTCTGACAAAAGTTTGCTGTTCGCGCGCGTGACCAAAGGGGAAATGCCTCCACCGGACATGCTGTACGAAAGTCAGATTCGCCCACCAACCGAATCCGAAGTTGCAGTTCTTAAAAAATGGATCGATCAGGGTGCATTGCCGGATCCACCCAAAAAAGAATCTGACTCAAAGATTTCGACCAAATTGGCAGGCACTGATCTATGGTCTTTCCAGTCCCCGGTACGCCATACGCCACCCAGCGTTGGGGATCGCTCAAAAGTGCGAAACTCAATCGATGCCTTCGTGCTGCATGAACTCGAGTCAAAAGGTTTAACTTTTGCACCCGATGCCAGTGATCGTCAGTTACTCCGACGAGTTTTTTTGGATTTGACCGGCATGCCTCCCACTAGGGAAGAAACCCTTGCTTTCCTGAACGACGATGCTCCGAACGCATACGAAAGGCTTATCGATCAACTGCTCGCATCGCCACGATACGGTGAACGGTGGGCACAGATCTGGCTGGACCTTGCGGGTTATGCCGACTCCGAAGGTGTCATCGAAGAAGACCGTTTGCGATTGCACGCATGGCGATATCGTGATTACGTCATACGTGCGTTTAATGCAGATAAACCGTACGACCGCTTCCTGCATGAGCAGATTGCGGGCGATGAATTATTTGACTACAAAAACACACAACCGGTCACCCAAGAAGTTGTTGACACCCTTGCAGCGACTGGTTTTCTGCGACTCACTCCCGACGGTACCTATGGGTCAGCTACAGGCTCAATTGACGAAATAATGACCGTTATCGCGGATGAATTGCACGTGCTCAGTTCTGCGGTTATGGGTCTGACAGTTGGATGTGCTCGTTGTCACGATCACAAGTATGATCCGATTCCGCAAAAAGACTATTATCGTTTGGGGGCTATATTCCAAACAGCATTAGACCCGTATGATTGGGTACCTCCGACGAAACGTTTTGTAGCAATCGGACTCGAAACGGAACATCTGGAGGCAGCTACGTTCAATAAGCCTATCGATGCAGAAATCAGACGGCTACGTAAATCGTTTGAAGCCATCGTGAACCCACGATGGGAAAGTAAACTTGAGGCCCAGCTTGAGAAGGTCCCGATTGCTGTGAAAGATGACCTGCGCACTATCGCTCACATCTTAATGAAAGATCGTCGGGGCGCTATAGTGGATTACAGTGGCCTTGATGAGGCACAGTTGCGGCTAGCCAAGAAATTCAAGGATATTATACGTATTCCACATTCAAATGGTGAGTGGCACCAAATCGCTGAGGCATTTCCAGAAATTAAAGAGTCGGCTGGTAAAATAAACAAGGAGCTCACAAAGCTTCGGGCCAGTAGATGGCCTGAACCAAAAATTCGGGCACTTTACGATATGGGCGGACAACCCTCACCGGTCTATCTGCTCCGTCGTGGCGACGCTAAGGCTCTTGGTGAGCGCGTCTACCCAGACGTGCCTCAATTATTTAAGACTACACTTGAACCTTTACAGGTATATTCACCAAGGCCGGATGAAACTAGCGGCAATAGGTTAGCATTCGCCCGTTGGTTGACACAGCCAGGTCATCCTTTAACATCGCGAGTGATGGTCAATAGAATTTGGTTGAATCATTTTGGACATGGTCTTGTAATGACGCCAGCAAACTTTGGCCACACGGGGGCAACGCCTTCCCATCCAGAATTATTGGACTGGCTGTCCACCGAGTTTGTTCGCAACAAGTGGAGCCTCAAGTCTTTGCATCGGCTGATAATGACCTCATCCGTCTACCGTCAAAGTTCTCGGATTAGTGCACAGGCAAAAAGACTGGATCCAAAAAATACTCTTTTGTCTCGAATGAATCTTCGGCGCATGAATGCAGAAATGCTACATGACTCCGTATTGAGTGTCACCGAGAGACTAGACCCTACCAGCTTTGGTCGACCTGTTACCGTGACAAAGAAAAAGACTGGTGAAATTGTCCCGGACGGCAGTTCAAATGGATGGCGACGGGCAATATACACTCTCAAAAAGAGAAGGGATCCTGTGACAATGCTGGAGATCTTTGATGCTCCTCAGTTGTCACCTAACTGCACAGAACGCACGGATTCTACTGTTGCCCCTCAGGCTCTGCACTTAATGAACGGGAGTGCGTTGCTGCAGCATGCTCGATTTTTAGCTGGGCGTCTCGTGGAGCAGCATCCGAATGATGTGCCCGGTCAGGTTCAATCTGCATATGAACAAGTGTTGACACGTGCAGCAACTGCCCAAGAGGTAGACCAAGCAAAAGTTGACCTCGCGGAATTAACAACGCATTGGAAAACTCATTTAACCACTGTCAAATATGATGGGCCTCGTCCTGTAGCTGCTCGTTGGATGGCAATGGGGTCATTTGTTCACGCATTACTGAATTCACCGGAATTTATTTATATAGATTAACTGTACTTATGTCACAACATACCAAGGTAATACGACCGAGTCGCCGAGATTTCTTTTCACGCATGGGAGACGGTCTGCACGGCGCTGCCCTCGCAACGCTTTTGGGTAATGACTTATTTGATGCAAACCCGGCATTAGCCTCAACATCGGAACGTACGTCCTACGATCACAACCCTCGGAACCCGCACTTTGAACCAAAGGCAAAAGCAGTCATTCATCTTTTCATGAATGGTGGCCCCAGCCAAGTGGACCTGTTCGACCCCAAGCCATTGCTTGCCAAGTATGCGGGGAGTCCGCCACCTCGTGATATCGTGTCACAAATAGAATTCACAGATGAAATTGGTACGATGATGCCCTCTCCGTATGAATTTGCCCCACGAGGGAAGTGTGGCATGGAGATATCTGATCTGTTGCCGCACCTTGGCGAGGTCGCTGATGACATCACTTTAATACGATCGATGCATGGGGAACATTTCAACCATGAGCCATCTCTCTATTTAATGCATTCGGGTCGAACTCTTCCCGGCCGACCAGCACTTGGCTCCTGGGTGGTTTACGGCCTCGGTAGCGAAAATAGAGATATGCCCGGATATGTTGTGCTTGATGATCCAATTGCATATCCGATCAATGGTATCCAGAACTGGCAAGCGGGCTGGTTGCCTCCCGTTTATCAGGGTACCCGGTTTCGTTCTGAAGGCCCACCAGTCTTGAATCTTCAACGAGAGGAAGAAGTGCCCACTGCCCTGGTTGATGCAGAGCGAAAACTTCTTCGCAGACTCAGTAACAATCACAGGAACGACCGGCCATTTCAACCACAACTAGATGCCAGAATCGCTAGTTACGAGATGGCGGCCAAGATGCAGCTGTCCGCCACTGACGCTTTAGATGTTTCGCAAGAAACAGAAGCCACTCGCGAGATGTATGGCATGAATGACCAACGAACTCGTTCGTACGGATTACGGTTACTTCGTGCACGTCGTCTTGTGGAAAGAGGTGTGCGATTCATCCAAGTCTTTATTGAACATCAAATTTGGGATAATCACCTAAATCTAGATCGCGAGCTCGGTTACGCTTGCGCCAAAACGGATAAGCCTGTCGGTGCGCTGATCAAAGATCTTAAACAACGCGGGTTGCTTGACTCCACCCTGGTGATTTGGGGCGGTGAGTTTGGAAGGATGCCACTATCCCAAATAGGAGAAGCGGGCACATCGGGAAGAGATCATGGTCCCGCAGGATTTAGCATCTGGATGGCTGGCGGTGGCGTGAAGTCGGGCCATGTACACGGCGCAACAGATGATATTGGTCACAAGGCTGTTGAGAATCGAGTAAGCGTTCAGGATTTTCATGCCACTATGCTCAATCAGTTGGGCCTAGATTTCGGCAAGCTAACATACAACGTCGACGGACTCGAAGAACGCCTAACCGGACAGTATCCGGCCAGAATCGTCAAGGAAATTTTAGCTTGAAGATTTCCCGCACCTTTGCTTCACTCCGTGGATGATGCGATACCCTCAAGGGCTTGCTTGAAGACTGTATTTGGGGAAAGGTGCTCCCTTTCTACGGCCATCTGATAATAGTTCTGCGCTTCTTTTGTATCACCGCGCCATTCGTTAATTTGTCCCAGATAATAATACGGATATGGATTTTCACTTCCTCCGTTTTGCAAAGCTCTATTCAACATTAATTCCGCTCGATGAGTTAAACCCCAATTCCAAAAAATCACCGCCGCTTCCTGTTGCTTGTACCAGGCATCAGGGTCCACGATGAGATGTTCGCGAATTTTCCGTAGCGCAGGAAAGAGAATTACATCCATTTCAGTAATTTCACTATCTTTCGTCGGTTTAAGACTTTTGATTTCTTCACTTGACCATTCATTGACCAGTTGCCCTTCTGAATTAAAGGAAAAAATGCGGTCAAAATTAGTGAATAGAATCACTCCAGGTTTAACTAATTTGACCGGCTGTTCATAACTTTGTGAAACATCTCGAGCCACTAATACTGTCCATGTGCGATCCAGCCCAAACTCCCGCGTCACATAGTGATGATCATTGAATGGATGCAATGGGCTCAAGAGGCCTGTGATGAGAATTTCAGTCTCGTGTTTTTCGAGATTTTTCCATCTCGGAAAAATTTTCGTTATATTGCGATTCACGCGTTCTTGTTGAATTGCCCAGTCGTTCTTCCTGTACTCTGCCTCGTGTGAGATTATCACCAACAACAACAAACAGCACGCAACTATGGCTAGACCCCATCGGCTTTGTCGTTCAAATAAGAGTGAGTCGGAAATCAATAAAATTGGCACCAGGGTTAGAGGGAGAGCCGTCCATGCATACTGTGCACTCACGTGATTCGCAAGAGGTATATGCGGCAACAGTGCACAAAAGCCGCTGAATGTGAGTGCTGCTATTGCAAGAGAAGACTTACGTTCACGGAACACTGCATAACATCCAATCGACATAGGAATTAGCAATACCGGTGACAATAACGATTGGCCATAGAACCACAAAACATCTGCCATTGAGAAAATTGAGAAATCCAGAGCGTACACCGTCGCTTCGTCATCAAGTCGGATAAATGGTTCGATTGAGTGAAGATTCCAATATAAACTTCCGCCTTCGACAGCAAAAACAAAACTCAGTAAAAAAAATGATGCTTTTCGAACTTGACCCGTACACAAGAAAACTTGTGTGAAAAAAAACACCACTGCCGTCACGAAATATGTTTCTTTCGTGAGAGCAGCCATTCCAAAAATAGCAACACAGAATACCATCAGCCTACGACTGGGTTTGTGTGTATATCGATACCACAACAACATACCGCCGACAACATACAAATACGCGAGTGTTCCTAATGTGTCATGAATGTAATTTATATAGAACTGTGGGTGTGAAAACAATAACGCTGCATAGAACACTACAACTATCGCTGGTATGGGACGTTGGATGACATGCTGGACTAACTTCACTGTGCAGGCTGTGCTGACAATCGTCACACCTATGAGAATGAGAATAAATACTTGGACATTGGCTAAGCCAATTAAGTGAGCGGTTAAGTAACCGATAGGACGTGGCCATTCAAAATATGAAATTAGCGATGGATTTCGGGTGGAGAGACCAGGACCGACGTAGACATCTGAATGAATTGCATACAGCGGGTCAAAATAACCAGGAAAGACAAAGCTCAGAACCGCAACGTAAGTAGCGGAAATTAGCAGTACAAAAGTCCATTTTTGAGGAAAAGGAAGATTCTTGTTGTCCCATTCACTTGTAGGCAGCACAGACCACTCTCTTCCCACGTCGATGTTGTTCATACGACCCCGGAGGAGGCTTGATAAGATCGACCCTTCGAAAGCCCGCTTGTTTTAGCATAAATAACAAGGCGCGAAGCGAGGGGCAAGTCGCCACTGGAGAAGCGCCCGTTTCGGCGTTTCCTGCAGAAAATTCATCCGATTCGTCGATTAACGCTAACACACCTTGATACGGACGAGTCCAATCCTTTGCACCCCATTCAGTTGATCCGACAACTTCCGTTACAACCTGTGTTTCAATCACACAAAGATCAGTCGTGATAGAAGCTATATTGCGCAAACAACGCATTGGGTTTTCAAGATGGTACATCACACCAAGAAATAGGCTCAGTTCGAAGCGTCCCGAGTTTTCTATCGACAAATCTTCACAGTTGCCAGCTTCGAATTCGATATTCTGGCTCTGTATTGTGTCCGCAACAAATTTAGCCTTTGCAAGACTTTTCTCTCGTACGTCTATACCTAAAACTCGCGAGACACCGAGCGAGGCCATAGCCATTGAATAGAACCCCTCATGGCAACCAACATCAATGCACTGAATCTTCGATAAGCGATCCTTAAAATGTTGTACGACCACATCCTGGGTCATTCGGAGTCGCGTGTGAAAAATCTCTTGCACATCTGTCGGCAATGCTGATTTTGTACGAAACCCGTTACCAAGATTGAACTCGTAGAACCATGGTTCCAGGTCGGTTATCTGTTTCTCTATTTCTTTCGAAGTCATCGAATCACTGATTTCCATCATCGTGTACAGCCATCGCAAAGCGAAACTGGCGTGGAATACTATTCTAGCCTGTAAACTTGTTGAGGAATAGTCAATAACGTTTGACCGAACCCACACTGCCACATTACCTACACTCAGAAATCAGCACATTCCACACGCAACAGTTAACCTATGAGAAAATCTATCAATTGGGTCTCTTACATTTAAAATAAGACGTAATTAATTAAACTGCGCAGCCACTTAAATCCTGATGTATCAAGTCATTGCCAGAAAGTATCGTCCGCAGACTTTTCAGCAAGTCGTCAATCAAGAACACGTCAAGCAGACGCTCATCAATGCCATCACACAAAAACGTATCGGGCATGGTTATATTTTTTCTGGGCCGCGCGGTACTGGCAAGACAACACTAGCACGAATATTGGCAAAATCCTTAAATTGTGAAAAAGGACCGACCCCAGAACCGTGTCTCGAGTGCTCGAGCTGCCAAGAAATAACTACAGGAAGCTCACTCGACCTCACCGAAATTGATGCTGCTTCAAATCGACGTATCGATGACATACGGGAATTACGAGAAAATGTTCGGTATCGTCCGGTTAGAGATCGATACAAGGTTTTCATTATTGATGAGGCACACCAAATCACATCCGATGCCTTTAATGCACTACTCAAAACCCTTGAGGAACCACCAGAGTGGGTAGTTTTCATTCTTTGCACCACTGAACCTCAACAATTCCCGGCAACCATTGTTTCGCGATGTCAAACATTCCCATTTCGCACAGTCGAAGTGGAGCAGGTCGTCAAACACTTACATTGGCTTTGCCAGGAAGAAAAAATAACCGCCGAAAATGATGCGTTGGTAGCAATTGCACTTGCCGGAGATGGAAGCATTCGAGACTCCCTATCGACACTTGATCAAGCCATTGCAAGTTTTGGCAACCAACTCAAAACGCAACCAGTTCGTGATCTTTTAGGAGCTATTCCCTCAGAAATTCTAGACGCAATCACCAATGCCCTCACAGAAAGCAAACCAGAAAAAATGCTGGAGGTCGTCGATCAACTACACCGTGAGGGCAGACATTTACAGAACTTTTGTGGCCAATTAGTGACCTACTTCCGCAACTTGCTCGTGATGAAAATTTCTGGTAATGATACACGCCTAGTTCCATCAGGTGATGGTGATCGAGAAAAATTGTCCTCACATCTCGATCATTTTAATCAAGAGGACCTCACGCGCTATTTGGCAATATCATTGGATCTTTACCGCGACTTACAACATGCCTTACACCCTCGATTCAGGCTTGAGGTAGGGCTTCTGAAGTTAGTTCACGTTGGACATTTGACTTCTATTGAAAAGATTTTGACCCAGTGGAACAACCCTCCTACTGGCATGCCGGCTGACGCCACCGAACCACCCAGTAGTGTTGCAGAACATGAAAATTCCAGTGCCGACACCTCTAAGGAAAATGCAACAACCGAGCACCTTCCATCAGTATCAATCGAAAATCGTCACGACCCGAATCCAGAATCAACCGCCTTACCCACGGAGAGCTTGGAAACCCCGACGGATAACCTTCACGCCACCACCGATTTCACATTGAATGAGTTACAAGATTCTCTCGTGAAAATTTTTAAAGATGAAGGTGATAACTTTACCGCCGACGGATTAGAACGAGCCGAATTTGATTACTCTTCAAATGGTCACCTCGAAATCCGCCCTCTACGTGATGACATTGCAACTCTACAAATTAACCTTAAAGCTATAGAAGTAAAGGCAAGGGCAATTGGCAGGAGAAATATGAATGTTGCACTGGGTGCAGTAACTGATGCTACAGAAATGACAACCACCTCTTCTGCTAACCTCGGAGCAGGCACAGCCACGGACCGCAGTAGCAACCAGTCCCCTTCTGAAAATATTCAGCCTGAAACCGAAATTGAAAAACGCGCGTTGTCTGATCCAGAGGTGGCAACTTTCCGAAATACTTTGGACGGCCAAGTTCGCGATGTTCGAAACTTAAGGAGCTATTCATGAAAATGCCTGGCAATATGCAAAAAATGATGCAACAAGCCCAACAAATGCAACAAAACCTACAGGAACAGGTATCCCAGATTCGCGTTGAGACCTCGACTGGTGGTGGGATGGTTACCGTAAAAATGGATGGAAATAAGAAGGTTCTATCCATCCACATAGATCCAGAAGCACTCGATGATCGAGAAATGTTGCAGGATATGGTACGAGGAGCGGTTAACGAAGCAACAAACCGAGTTGATGACGAAGCTCAAACAAAGATGGGTGGCCTACTAGGAAGTATGGGGTTACCCCCTGGCTTGATGCCTTAGTCGTGATGACGTAGTGCACACTGGCCACACGCCGGTTCATGTGCTGTCCGAAAAGAACTAGAAAGCGCCACAACAAAATTATGAGTGACCTCGCAGCACCAATGTCTCGATTGGTAGAAGAATTAAAACGCTTACCCGGCATTGGCGCGAAATCTGCCCAACGCATGGCATTTTACCTTTTGGGAGTACCCAAGGAGGATGCACACCGTCTCGCACATTCGATTGTTGACATGCGTAACCAAATTCAGCTATGCGAACAATGTAACAACCTTTCGGAAAGTCTTCTTTGTGATTTTTGCTCTAGTCCCGACCGAGACTCAAAGGTCATCTGTGTAGTCGAACAGCCCAACAATATTGTCAACGTCGAACGTACACGTCAATATCGTGGACAATATCATGTGTTGCACGGTGCATTATCTCCACTCCGCAACGTGGGACCAGAAAATCTTTTACTCACAAACTTGTTGGAACGACTGACGGAAGGCAAGGTTGAAGAGGTTATTCTGGCCACCAGCCCAACATCGGAAGGGCAAGCCACTGCGACTTATCTAGCACGCCTACTGAAACCTCTAGGGGTTTTAGTTTCCCGCATCGGCATGGGTATTCCAATCGGTACCGAACTGGACTATGTCGACGAAGCAACAATGATGGAGGCCATCGACGGCCGCCGTGAACTTTGAATGGATCCTGAACGAAAAAGATATCCAAGATGATCAGCGAATATCCGAAAACGGTAGTGGGTTCATTTGAATATTCAAGATATTGGAAACTATTTCTTCGTTTGCCCACTCTGGCTTGCTGATCATTTTTCCCCATTCCGGACTATTGAGAAAAGTCTTCCAGGCCTTTTGCCTTGCGGCCATGTCGTCGTACCAAACGAGATATGTCAGATTGGGTAATTTTGGACCTACAACAGCCTGGCCAAAGAAAACTGGATTTATTCCAACTTTGCGAAATAAATCAATTTCTCCAGTATTGAACATATGCACCTTTTCGCGGACATCACGAAAAGTTTCCGCCTGATAGATCCGTAAGTCGAAGATTCTTGCTGATTTGGTGGTGCCTGATGACTTGGGAGTCTCGATCTTTGGCATACCATCAAATGCTCGCAATAAAGATGAGTCCATACGCATAAAAGAAGGTTCGGCATCGGAGCCAAGCCTGTCGGCAGCATTCATCCATTTTTTATCCGTCAGTTGTCTCCTGTTCTTCACTTCCATATCCGCTAAGGAATCATACACTAGTGTCATTACCAGCATCGGCTGATCGGCACCCATAGTGACGTTGAAATAGCCTACTGGGCCAAAATCGTTTCTTTGCGTCATTGGGAGGTGATGTTCTTCAAAAAATGTAACGAGCCGCTTGGGTTGAAAAGAGCGACTGTGGCGCATATGGAAGAGCCGCACTTCAATATACTGAGTGGAGCTATCCTGTGACGCTTGAGCCGTTAAACCACTTGCAGCTGACACTGTTAAAAATTGTCTCCGTTTCATACAATCTGTCCTTAATAAGTCGATCGACCTCCACTAACGTCATAAACTTGACCGGTAACAAACGAGCAGTCGGGACTCGCAAGAAAATGCACAACTGCCGCTACCTCTTCGATGTTTCCAGTGCGAGCACGTGGAATTCTCGATGTCATGTAGTCCACCTGCTCCTGACTAAGTTGATCCAAAATCGCTGTCTGGATCACAGCTGGAGTTACCGCGTTTACGCAAATATTGAGCGTGGCAACCTCTTTGGCTATTGATTTGGATAGAGCTATTACTCCAGCTTTTGAAGCGGAATATGCAGTCATGTTGGGATTACCCTCTTTACCAGCTATCGATGCGATATTGACAACGCGACCGTAGTTTTTCTCTCTCATGTGTGGCAGGACCGCACGGCAGCACAAAAATACTCCCGTTAGATTTAAACGTATAACCGTCTCCCAATCCTCATCCGATTGCTCCCAAACCGGTGCAGCACGTCCTGCAATCCCGGCGTTATTGACCAGAATATCTATTTGTCCACTGCGTTCCGTCACAGAGCCAATCGCCGCTTGTACCGATTCTGGGTCAGTAACATCCAGGTCAACGTGATAAGCCCGCTTTCCCCGCTGTATGAATTCCTGCACTGTTTCAGCAGACCTCACAGCGTCTAAATCCGCTACGACAACTTCTGCACCAGCATCAGCCAGACGCGCTGCAACCCCTTTCCCAATGCCCTGTGCTGCACCAGTAACGAACGCAGTCTGTCCGGAAAGATCAAAATGCATTATTTCTCCGAACCGTCACCAGTTTGACTTTCCGGTGCCTCCACCGGTTCGACTGCCACGTCCGCTTCCTGGTCGGCTTCGGCT
>DJHJ01000012.1 GCA_002433055.1 Acidobacteriia bacterium UBA6623
GGGGCAGAAGAGTTTTTGCCTCCGTCCGATGGGGTGTGGTTACCACCCGACCGAACGTTTGCGTTGCTATCTTCCACCGAGTCGCTGAATGCAGAAACTGCTCAGCATGTTGAACTGGCCCTCGAGCAGGAGTTGGCCCAAGCTGCAACGGTTGGGATTCGTTGGTTTCGCCAAGACGTTGATAACCAGCTGGTTGCTCTCTTTGGATTTAACCCAGAATCCACGGTTTCGCTGGCGGATCATTACTACGTAGCAAATGCTGGGGGGGTAAGCGCTGAGGGTTTTGGTGTGATGTTTAGCCATTTACTGGGTGGCCGTGTTTGGGGGACCTTGGACTATAGCGTAGCTAATGCCAAGTGGCTGTCTTCAGCGGCGAACAGCCAGTCGTTTACGCGCGCTGGAATTCTCAGGACAGGAACAGAACGGATCCATGATGTTACGACGTCGATTGAGACACAAATACCGGAGACTGCTACGGAAGTCTTTTTCTTTTATCGACTCAATACAGCATTTTCGGTTATTGATCCAGAAGCCGATGCAGTCACTTCGGACTTGGACGGTCGTTTTGCCATACGGGTGAAACAGACGTTACCGTTTTCGCCAATCGAAGGCAGCGATTGGGAGGTACTCGTAGATATCCGAAGTCTCTTTCGTGAAGAGGTTGCTGGGGCTTCAGTTTATGACGAACTCTTGGTTGCCAATCCCTCGAGGCAGGTCGTTGGTGGGTTGGTCGTTCACTTCTAAGTAAACTAGTCCTAATGAGTAGAGTAGGTTTAGCAGGGATGCTCAAGTCTCTTAAATACTAGATCCATATTATTGAATCAAATAACCATTTGGTTGGATTTCAATAAAACTCAAATAGAGTCTCTGGCTGATAAATACTTTTTTGACAGTAATTTGTGGATTAGTAGATGGCTTAAAGTCGGAACAAAGTTTGCATTAATAGGTCAATCGAGCAAACTTTTATTTTAGTCTAGCTTTATAGATTCTAAATATCGTTAGTTGATGTTTTATTCATTTTCATCTGGTTTTCGAGAGCTGTGCCGCTGGCTTCGAGCGGGATGGGGAGTTTCCCTTCTTGCTGTGAGCGTAGTAGCGGCACTTCTCTGCTTGGCGGCGGCAAATGTTGTCGTGCGGGCGAATTGGAATGAAGTTGAAGATGGCGTCCTATGGGCCGAACGTCCAGAGGGGCTTTACGCGGTGCAAGTTGCCTCAGATTCCGCCGCGTCCATTGCTGGTTTATCTGAGGGGGATGTCCTTCTTGCAGTAGACGGCGTGGTGATGGAAACGCGTCGTGACCTTCTCAGTGTTCTGCACGAAAGTAATGAGAATACACAACTGACCTACACTGTTCTCCGCTTAGGAAACCAGGAACTTAGAGAAGTCAATCTCCAGCCAGTACCGTCCAGTAGTTTGCCGGTTTATTTTGTTTTAGTGAGCGTTGGCGTTTTTGCATTGCTAGTGGGTGTATCGGTTCGTGTCCGGCGTCCCGGGAACCAAGCAACGTTACATTTTTTTTGGCTCTGTGTAGCTTTCTTTGGCGTGTTCGCCTTCTCGTTCACTGGAAGACTCGATCCGCTCGACTGGACTTTTTTCTGGGCCGATGCGGTCTCAACAGTTCTTCTGGCCCCACTTTTTATTCACTTTGCGTTGGTATTTCCCAAACGAACACCAGGGCGCCTCCGAAGATTGCTAGGGCGGTGGCTTGTGCCGATTGTGTATCTACCTGCACTGGTCCTCTGTGTGGCTGAGATTTTTTCAGTTTCTGGAAATGGTGATGGTGCGGGTTTCACGACAAATATCAGTTTCATCTGGCAATTGGAAATGGCATATCTCGCGACCTGTATGGTCGGCGGACTCGGGATCATGATTACGGCACTCCGACGGGTGCCTTCAGTTACAGCGCGTCGACAACTCCGGTGGATTGTGTCTGGAGCGATCTTGGGTGGGCTCCCATTCGCTGTCGGTTATGCGATACCGTGGGCGATTGGATTTGAGCCAATTGCCGGTCTTGAGGTCACGGCAGTACCGCTGGGTCTAATCCCACTGGCGTTTGCATCGGCTATTGTCAGATACAGGCTACATGACGTGGAGGTCATAGTTAAACGAAGCTTAGTTTACACAGCTGCGGTTGTGGCTATGGCAACCATTTATCTAATCCTTGCGGAACTTGCTAGCGGCGTGTTTTTGGAAGAGTCAGATGGTCATAATTCGATCATCGCATTGCTTGCAACTGCTGTCGTGGTGCTGTTGGCCACTCCGGTCAAGAACACGATTCAGACGATGTTGGACCGGGTTTATTACCGAGATCAATACGACTATCGTCGAGCCTTGGTTGCTTTTGCTCGTGACCTAAATAGCGACCTTGATCTCAGCCGACTAACCGAGCGTCTTGTAATGCGGGTCGCCGAGACGTTGGTTGTTTCAAAGATAGTGTTGCTGCAGAGGGCGGATCAACAGGAGTCTAGTATGGCTTTTGTTCCGTTCCGTTGGGTTGGGTTTGACTCGGCACCGCCAGGAATCACTGATACAACGAAACTGAGTAAACGCCTAGTGGACACTCAGACTGTGGTCTTTGATGCCCCAGCTAAGAGACCGATAGACCTGGGCGGTGAAGCGGATGTGTGGCGTGAGCACGGGCTCCACTATTTTATTCCTTGTGTTTCGAAAGATGGCACGATTGCAATCATGGCCTTGGGGCGCAAGGGCAGTGGAGAGCCATTGAGCAGTGAAGACATGGCGTTACTGGCAGCCGTGTCTGGTCAGGTAGCTACAGCTTTTGAGAACGGCCGGTTATATGGCCAACTGCAAGTAAAGGCCAGGGAACTCGATCGCATGCGTCAGTTCAGTGAGGACATTGTTGAATCTTTGAATGATGGCCTCGTGGTACTGGATCTTAACGATTTAGTTGTCCGGTGGAATGCGGGAATGGAGCGTTTGTACGGCTTGCCGAAGGCTGCAGCAGTTGGTCAGGATATCAAGGATTTATTTGACGCGACATTCATTAACCAATTGCGGCAGGCTAGAGAGAAAACTCCAACTGGTTCGACGTTCTACCGGGTCCCACTTTTTTTACGTCATTCCGTGGAAAATTCACCGGATCAGAAACGCTTGTTGGTGAACATTGCTATTGCTCCTTTGCTGACTCCAGAATTGAAGATTAATGGGTTGATGCTGATCGTTGAAGATATCACTCAACGTGTCCAGCTTGAGGAACAGTTGCAAATCTCTGAAAAAATGGCGTCAATCGGTCTTTTGGCGGCAGGTGTTGCTCACGAGGTCAACACACCGCTGACCGGGATTTCAAGTTTTACGCAGATGTTGCTGGACGGGGCAAAACCCGATGATCCAGAGACTGAGATTTTGGAGAAAATCGAGAACCAGGCCTTTCGTGCAGCCAAAATTGTCAACGGCTTGTTGAACTTGGCACGACCGGGTCAATCTGACGCTTCAGGACCAGTCGATCTTAATGTGGTTGTAAATGATGTGTTGGCTCTACTTGAGCACCAGTTGGCATCGGTCAGCGTGAAAGTGCGGCGCGAGTTGTCCTCAGACCCTGTTTTTGTAGAGGGCATAGAGTTTAAGTTACAGCAGGTTTTTTTAAACTTATTCCTTAATGCTAGAGATGCCATGTCAACAGGTGGCTGGTTAACTATTCGCACAACCATTGATGACCGTCAACGAGCTGTCGTCCAAGTGTCTGACACAGGTTCCGGTATCCCTCCAGAGGCGTTGTCTCGAATCTACGACCCGTTCTTTACTACCAAGTCTCCAGGGCAAGGAACAGGCTTAGGTTTGTCGATTACCTACGGTGTGGTTAAAGAACATCATGGGGTGATCGAATGTGACAGCGAGCCGGACCAGGGAACCAAATTTACGCTAACGTTACCGCTCGTAGGTCGACCTGGTACTACGGTCGTAGGGGCCGTTCAATAACCAATGTTGGAAAACGCGTCAGTATTGGTCGCTGATGATGAAGAGATGCTGCGCGAGGTCTTGGATAAATTACTGACTCGCGAAGGGTATCGGGTTTCGCTGGCGGCTTCTGGAGAGGAAGCACTCCAACTTGCGAAAAGCTCATCATTTGATATCGCAATCGTGGACGTTATGATGCCTGGCATTGATGGCATCCAGACACTCGAAGAACTCAAGCGTATCGACGGTCAGATGCCTGTCATTATCTGCACGGCATATGGTTCAAAGGAGATTCTTATAAGAGCTATTAACAGCGGCGCAAAATATTTTATCGAAAAGCCATTTAAGAACGACGTTATATTAAAGCGCCTCCAAGAGGCACTTCTTCCCCGCCAACTGATAGCTGAGAACGAGATACTTCGTGAAAATCTGAAAGCTCAGAATCATGGATTTAGTGAAATTATTGGTAATAGCCCCAGCATGCATCAGGTGTTCACTCTTATCAGGCAGGTGGCTCCAAGTCGGTCTACGATTCTGATTGAAGGGGAGAGTGGTACCGGTAAGGAGCTTGTAGCTCGGGCTATCCACTCTAATTCTCCTAGGAATGATCGACCATTTGTGACTGTTAATTCCGGCAGCTTGCCGGCTGATTTACTAGAGTCGAATCTCTTTGGTCACGTTAAAGGTGCCTTTACGGGCGCAGTTGGACCCAAGAAAGGTCTTTTCGAGGTTGCGCACAAGGGGACAATTTTCTTTGACGAGATTGGCAGTGTCCCTTTGGATACTCAAGCGAAGCTACTTAGAGTGATCCAGGAACGTGAGTTCATGCGCCTGGGTGGTGTCGAGACAATCAAGGTTGATGTTCGAATTGTTGCAGCAACAAATGTCGATTTAGGCCAGATGGTTGAGAAAGGCAAGTTTCGAGAGGATTTGTACTATCGCTTACACGTCATTACGTTGCCACTTCCCCCGCTGCGAAGCCGTCGCCAAGACATTCCCTTATTGGCGCAACACTTTTTGGACTTGTATGGTCGGGAGAATGAAAAGTCTGACCTTAGGCTTATGCCGGAGACAGTTCGACTACTTGAGGAAAGTTACTGGCCGGGAAATGTTCGCGAACTGGAAAACGTTATTGAGCGAGCTGTGGTGTTAGCTTCCGACAAACAAATTGGTCCTGAACTCGTTCCTGATTCCGTACACAAGGCACAAACGTTTCGATTGCCAAATCTCGATCTGCCGCCCCAAGGTATTCAATTGCGAAAGGTTATTGATGAGATCGAGTCACTTCTGATTGTCCGCGCACTTGAAGCCTGTGGCGGTGTCCAGAAGAAAGCTGCCGCGTTGCTTCATGTGAAACCTACAACGCTTAATGAGATGCTCAAGCGCTACGGTCTCGCTCAACGGCGCAAACGAGAGTCAGGATCGATCGAGAAGTCTGGACCCAAAGAGGTGGCGGTAGTCGCACAGGGCTCAGATCAAGAGTGATTAACCTTCAAATTAGTGTAAACCCAGTCGAATGCAGTTATTTGTGCCAAATAACTGCGTGTCAGTTCTAAGATCGTCGTCCTCTTGGCCTCTGGCGATTGGGTCTACCTGGACCTTTGCTGCGATTCTGACCTTTTGGTGACCTTTGATGACCACCAACACTTGTGATGATTGCTTCGTACTTTTCGAGAATGACATCCCAACTGTAATTACGCCGAACGTAATCTTGTCCGTTTTGACCCATTTTGGTTCTCAAATCAGAGTTATTCATCAATAGTTTGAGGCATTCGACAAACTCTTCTCGGTTTTCATAATACAGACCGGCGTTGCTGCGCTGGCAGTGGTCCATGACTACGTCACTTCTAGCGTTCGCTAAAATTGGGGTTCCCACGGCAAAGGATTCCAATGCGAGAAGGGATAGACTCTCGTAAGGTGACGGCACGAGAACGACGGTAGCTGCTTCAAGGGCTTCTAGGCGCTCGGTCTCTGGAAGCATACCAGCGAATCTGATGAATGATTCGTTAGGGATGGGCATCAATTTAATGCCCATGAGTGCAAGTGTGGCGTCGCCCTGCTCTTTAGAATAGGTGCTGAAATACTCGATGAGTTCCTCGCAGCCTTTGCCGGGGTCGATACGTCCTCCATACAAAGCAAACGGGTCGAAGAATCGATGACGTTGCCGAAACACTCCGCCGCGAGCTACTTGATAGCCATCTTGCGGTCGAGCATCAGAATTCTTGGCATCCGCAAGAAAGTCATCTGCGTTATTGGTGTTTTGGGCGTCATTCTCAATAGCGAGATCCATTTCTGGCGGTAGGTCGACACCACAACCAACGACCTCTTGGATTTTTGCGCCGGGTGCAAAACGTTGACGTAGGAAACCTTGTTCCACACTTGTGTTGTAGGCGATAGCAGATGGCTGCGAAAATACCTTCTTGTAGATGTTTAGACGAATAGCTGGTTCATCGTGAGCTGTAGGGACCAGAATACTTTTTCTGGGAGCAACATTCAGTCCCAGCACCGTAGGTGCGTACAAATAGGTGAAAAAAATCAGTGCATCATACGAACGGTGTTGTTGTTCTAGAAAATCGATGAGTGCTGGGCACCAAGGTCCCTGCTGTTTCAACCAGTTCTCTTCATCTTCAGTGCTGTGTGGATGTGTGAAGATCCAATCGGAAAAAGCATTAAAGGCGTTGAGATCCCTAGTCTCGGCATTCGCAAATCGCCGAACAGTCACTCCTCTTACTCTATCTTTACCTTCCGGGTAGGTATTTTCCCAAGTGGTATATTCCTTGGCGCAGGTGGTCAATATCTCCACGGTATGGTTTGCTGAAAGATGTTCAGCTACCAGGCGACAGTGATATTCAGATCCACCAAGGATCTCTGTGCCGTAACGTTGAACGATGAAGGCAAGTTTCACGTAAGACTCGCAAGCAAATTTTGAAGTGCTGCGTCGACCGACGCAGGGCTGAATTCAAGTAAGCGTCTCCGCTGACCTGAAATTATCTTGTTCCTCAACGTATCATCGTACACCAGCATACCTAGGACTTCGGCGGCGTACTCCAAGTCTTTGGGCGTAAAACAAATTCCTGCACCGTCAAGCGTTTCAGGAATAGCGGTGGTTCCGTAGGCTAGGATTGGAAGATCCGCGGCCATAGCTTCGACGAGGGGCACGCAAAAGCCTTCATGTTCGCTCAAAGAAACATACGCCTTTGCTGTTTTGTAGTAGGTGGCAAGATCTTCGTTTGGAACGGCTCCTGTAAATACGAATCGATCGTCTCTCATACCGTACTTTGCCATCAGCGAACGGA
>DJHJ01000031.1 GCA_002433055.1 Acidobacteriia bacterium UBA6623
GAACGTACCATCGTCGGGCAAATCGAGAAACGCGCTGAAGCTCGGAGGACCTACAACAAAGCAAAGCAAAGCGGGAGAAAGGCGACACTTCTGGAACAAGAACGCCCCAACATCTTCACCGCGTCAGTGGCAAACATCGGACCCGGTGAAAAAATCGAAATACTGATCGAATATCAGCAGGAATTAACGTATGTGGACGGCGTCTTCTCACTGCGCTTTCCAATGGTCGTGGGTCCCCGTTACATACCAGGATCTCAGACAGTGGAGGGGTTTTCAGGATCAGGCTGGGGCAAACCAACCCGTCCGGTGGCGGATGCCGCGCGTATCACCCCGCCGGTTGTTCGTCCTGAAAGTGGCCCGATCAACCCGGTACGAATCAGGGCTCGCATCGATGCGGGCTTTCCTTCGCAAATCAAGAGTCCCTCACACCAGATAACAATCAAAGGCGATCCGCGTGTTAGCCAAATTGAATTGACTAACGGGGTTGTCCCGGCCGATCGGGACTTTGTACTCAGTTGGCAACCGTTGCTCGGGAAGTCTCCCAATGCCGCCCTCTTCAGCGACGTCTTCAATGATGACACTTATGCGCTCATCATGCTCATGCCACCAACATCGGAAATCCCACCCACTGAACAGCTTTCCCGGGAAGTAATTTTCGTTATTGATATCTCCGGCAGCATGGACGGCCGCTCCATCGTGCAGGCGAGAGAAGCACTTCGCATGGCACTCGAGAGGCTCTCACCAACGGACTCATTCAACGTCATTCCATTTAACTCTGATGTTTATTCGCTCTTTGACTCCAGTCAAAAGGCGACTCCAGAGAACCTCGAATACGCAACCCGTCACGTGTCCCGACTCGAAACAAACGGGGGAACAGAAATGATGCCTGCACTCCGACTGGCACTGGGTAGCAACTCGGCCAATCCCAACAGTGTGCGGCAGGTATTTTTCATCACCGATGGTAGCGTCGGCAACGAATCTGCTCTGTTCAGTTACATCAAGAAAAATATAGGCCGAAGTCGCCTCTTTACAGTCGGCATCGGTTCTGCCCCCAATTCCTACTTCATGCGAAAGGCTGCCGAATTCGGTCGTGGGACATTCACCTATATCGGCCAGACCCACGAAGTCAAAAAGAAGATGACTGCGCTTTTTGCCAAACTTGAAAGCCCCGTAGTAACTGGCATTGAGTTCGACTGGAATGGGGAAAGCGTTCAACACTGGCCCGAGCAGGTTCCCGACCTTTATCTCGGTGAACCCATTATCATCGTAGCAAAGCTTAACCACCTCTCAGGTCGAGTCCAAGTCCACGGCCAACGCGGGACGACACCGTGGAAACTGAATTTCACGCTCAAGGGAGGCCGCACAGAATCCGGAATCGACCGGTTATTCGCTCGCCGGAAAATCGCTTCACTGACTGCCAGTATTGCCGGCGGCGCCGATGCGCGCCTCGTTCGAACGCAGATCGTTGAACTCGGCCTCGCTCACCATTTGGTGACCCAACACACGAGTCTTGTGGCCGTTGAACAGGCCACGTCACGCCCTGATGGCACGCCCTTAAACACAAGCCCATTGCCAACCAACCTTCCTAAAGGCTGGGTCTATGACAGTCTATTTCAGCAAATGAATCAACCTGTGATCAGGTATCAGGACGCGGATGGTTATTACCAGATGCAGTCAGCGTCCAAAAACAGTTATAGCCGCTCCGTCGCCAATTCGACCACGATCGCAAGTTTGGTGAACACAAAACGCTACAAAGAAGAGCGGCGCCAAATCGGAATTAAGAACATGAACGCAAATTCGGCCATTACACCACTCCGCAAAATGGAGAAAGCCCAAATCACTGCCAAGTCAAAGTCTTCGGTTAATTCATCGCAGATAAGTAACGGTAAAAGAACCACCACCAAATCCAGCACGGCAATCGCGCCCAGTAAAACGACAGTGGCGATCTCCAATCAGGATACGCAGCGCCAGCTCGCACCAACACAAACCCAACCCAGTGCGAACACACCCCGCCGTTACACCACTGGTCAACCAACAGTTCTAGCAAAACTTCAGGAAATAGCGGGTGTCCTGCCGAAGACCGCGACGCCTGCACAACTCTTGTTCCTCGTCGGACTGGTTCTCTTGTTGATGGCGGCATGGTTTCGTCTGCGCAGGACCCGTATATGACACACGGGATGAGGCGCGTCCTCATCACAGCGTTCCTTGCCGCGGGCCTGATCAGTGTCGGAGAAAGTGGACACATTTATCTTAAAGCGATTCTTGCGCAGTTGCTTTTACAGAACGCCTGGAGCGATACGCAGGCAGGGCAAAGAAAAGTTAAACCGTGGCCATGGGCCGACACATGGCCCGTCGCCCGCCTCACAGTGCCCGCCTATGGAGAGGACATGATCGTACTGGCCGGTGCAACCGGGCGAACGCTTGCCTTTGGACCCGGATACCTGCAGGCAACTGCAAAGCCAGGGACAACGGGTAATACCGTCATCGTCGGGCATCGAGACTCGCATTTTGCGTTTCTCAGGAACCTCCCTGTCGGAGGAATGATTTATTTACAAAATGACAACAACGACAACCATCCGTACCGCATAACGCAAACGAAGGTCGTGCACGAAAGCGATCTCTCGCCAATCATGCCGACAGAAACACCGACGCTAACACTAATTACGTGTTACCCCTTCGATGCCATTGTTCCTGGAGGTCCACTTCGTTACGTAGCGCGGGGCACTCTCCAATCACCCGGTATTGAATATGCATTGCGCGACAACGATAACAATATTGGGCTATTAAAACCCTCACTATGAAAACCCTCCTTACGGTCCTCTTGTTAACAACTTTTCCGGTCATTGGGGGAGATCATCTGAGCGGCGCTCGCATTGCACTTAGCCACGGTGACTTTGGTACAGCCCGCCAGCATTCCGAATATGCGGGGGTTAAGGGATCCACTACAGACATTCGGTTGGCGCGCTCCCCAACTCAACCTAGCGATCTGTTCCTGGATGAATTAGCCAGATATCCATTTCCCATGTTAGCCCGCTGTGAACAGTTACCCGGAATTTCTGAGAATTATGATCACTACAAGAACAATTCCGCACGGTTTACTTTCGATGGATTCATACTGGAAAAAAAATGCCAGCACCCATCAGGTCAACCTTACTGGAGCAATCACACCATGCTCCAGAAACTGATACCTTCCCAGCCCATTGAGCGATTGTCCGAGCTTCTTAAACCCGTTGAGATAGAAGAGGGTCCACTATTTGTTACGGTGAACTACCGCTTAGCAAACGAGCGTGATAGGGAACTCAAGGCAACCGTGCTGTTTCGTTCAGAAGACCAGACGCCCTATCTGGTTGCCAACACGATGACAGGTTCTACGCCAAGCCTTACACAACACAAATCTAAATTGCCGGATAGTTTTCCGTACTATGTGTTATCCCACTGGAGTGGAGCCGTGCACTGTTGTTATACGGCGCTATTTGTAGAGAAGGCATCCCCTTATAACGTGGTACATCAATCTTTCAGTGGTAATACGCATTGGTCGTTTAAAGATTTGGATCATGATGGATTACCTGAATTGGTAACCGGTGAT
>DJHJ01000010.1 GCA_002433055.1 Acidobacteriia bacterium UBA6623
CACCAACCATACTGCCATCCCTATGCGAGCTGCAATCTCTGCGAACATGAAATCGATTGTACCTTGGGGACAGTTACACGTCTTTACATTTCAGATTTAGATTGTATGTTGCTCTTTCAACTAAGAATTTCATGAATGACATGGCCATGCACATCGGTGAGACTCACATCGCGACCACCAAAGCGGTAGGTCAATCGTTCATGGTCTAGGCCAAATAGATGCAGAATTGTCGCGTGAAGATCGTGCACGGTTGTAATATTCTCAATTGCATGCATGCCCATTTCATCGGTTGACCCGTAAACTGTCCCACCTTTAATTCCGGCGCCTGCCACCCACACGGAGAATGCTGTTTCATGGTGATCACGCCCATGAACATTTCCAGTGTGAGGAGTGCGACCAAACTCTGTACCCCAGAAAACTAACGTATTTTCAAGCATGCCACGTGACCGGAGATCCTTGATTAAGGCTGCTACACCCTGATCAGTCATGAAAGAATTATTCTCGTGGCCTTCCTTGAGGTTCCAGTGCTGATCCCAGCTTCCATTCATTCGACCGTAGAGATCTGGGCAATTAATTTCAACGAATCTCACTCCCGCTTCCACTAAGCGGCGAGCGCGGAGACACTGCAAACTATAGTTGTATTTGGCTTTATCGGTGGTGTCTAACCCGTAAAGTTTTTTTGTGGCCTCACTTTCGCGATCCAGATTTAGGACATCAGGAACAAGTGATTGCATCCGGTAGGCTAGCTCATAATTGTAAATCGCAGATTCTACCGAGTCGTTCGATCCCAATGAAGCTAAAAACGAGCGATCTTGTGACAGCAATACATCAAGCTTGGCACGTTGCACGCGTGGGTTTTTGTCCGAGGGGACAATATTTTCTATTGGAATTCCCTCGTCTCGAACCGGCATGGCTTGGTGACTGGCTGGCAAAAATCCATTTGAATAACTTTCCAAACCGCCCGGAGGAATAGTATTTCCATGCAAGAGAACATAGCCTGGCAGGTTTTTATTCTCACTACCTAATCCGTAGTTGATCCATGAGCCCAGGCTCGGAGACCCCCCTGCTGAACGGCCCGTATGCATCAGGATGTTACCCCGTGGATGCAGAGGAAAGCCGGTTTTCATTGAGCGGACTATCGCCAACTCGTCGGCACAGGTTGCAATATGTGGAAAGAGGTCACTAATGGGGATACCTGATTCTCCGTGCTGTTGGAACTGCCACGGGGACTTCTTCCATTTCCGCCGGCCGTCAGGAGTCTGATTTTCTCCATCAAACTCTGCCAACTTAGGTTTCGGATCGAAAGTATCAATGTGAGAAGCCCCCCCCGGCATGTAACAAAAGATGATGTTTTTAGCCTTTGGAGCAAAGTGTGGTCCAGTTGATGCCGACAATCCTGCATAGGAATCTTCGGCCATCAATGAAGAAAGTGCTAACATGCCAAAGCCACTCGAAGCATAGGTCAACATCTCACGCCGAGTCATAGAGCTAGCCGTATATCCTGGGCAAAGATTTCTACTATTGGACCAATAGTTACTCATTTGAATCACAGTGCTTCCGCCGCAATTTTAGCGTATATAGATAAATTCCTTCAGATTAAAAAGTGAGTGTGCTAAATCCTTCCACACGGGTCGGGATTTAAGCATCTCTTCTCGCTTGACAACATGCAGCGAAGCCAATTCAGATACCAAACCTCTCAAGCGATCTAATTCCACAGCTTCGGGCCGCCGGCCGAGTGCAACCTCAAACATTTTATCAATGCGTTTGTCGACACTGGTATCCAATTCCTCCATTACTTGATCAGCCCAAACGCCGGCTTGTTGAAGCACAAAGGGATGATTCAGCAAGGCCAAAGGCTGCCCGGGAATGTTTGTGGTGTTTCGTTGTCCGCGACTTACACTAGGGATTGGAAAATCAAACAGTTCAAGAAAGCGGTCACCCTCATGTCGTGTAACCTTGATGTAGATACTGCGTCTACCCTTTCCATCGAGTGGCCCAGAAAAAAGTTTGCGCTTTTCCCGGTGAATCTTCTTGTTCGGATCCTGTGGGTCTTTTCGATATGGATGAATACTTGGTCCGAACAGCTTTCGGTTTAATGTCCCGGCAGTTGCCAAAATTGAATCTCGTACCATCTCTGCATCCAGTCTCCGGACCGGGTATCTGTGAAGAAGACGATTTTCAGGGTCTACGGCCGACCCAACTTTGGATGTATTGCTCGCCTGACGAAATGTTCTAGTCAAGACTAGTTGACGAATGAACTGTTTAATTGACCATCTCTGTTGCACAAATTGTATTGCCAAGTAATCGAGCAGTTTGGGGTGAGAAGGTTTTTCCCCTAGACGTCCAAGATTGTTCACTGTCGAGACTATGCCGCGACCGAAAACATGGTGCCAAATCCTGTTCACCATCACTCGTGCCGTCAGAGGGTTTTTGGGGTCTGCAATAATCTCCGCCATCTCTCTACGGCCACTTTGTTCAACATCGAAACCATGTGAAGATTTTGTGATTAACTGCAAAAATCCGCGATGAGCTGTGACTCCCGGGTTTTCCGGGTTCCCACGCTCAAGAACAGGATAATCTCGCCCAGCTTCAAGATCAATCATCCCATTGATGACCCGAGGTTCAGTAATCTCTAACTCCACGGCTCGGTATCTTTTCACCAGGTCTGCTAGCTGCTTGTTGATGTGCACAGAATTCGGAAGCAATTCACTTCTGATGAGCCAAGAAATCCATTTTGTATCATCGTCTGTTGCTTTGTTTGTTGCCCATGCAGATATTGCTTGTCTTGCCTTAGATGCGTACAATGCTGCTAATTCAGAAAAATTCTTTGGAGACACACCGGAGAAAAGATCTGTTAAGTGGGTCAATTCGTTTTCGGGAACAGCTTCGCAATCATGAGTCACTACTTTTGCAACTCCAAAATAAGATCTGGGTTTGATTTGATCGAGACTGTACGTGCGGCCGTTCATATATGGACGTTCAGGAAAACGTGGGTTGTCATGTCGTGTTACAAGTTCAATATATGAGGGGTAAGAATGATTCTCGAATTTGGTAGGAATACGAACCCACTTAAGGGAATCCGTTTCCAGCATGTCGTAGTCGTCACTTAGAGAACAATTGTCCATCGGCATTCGCCAAGAACCTAATTTGCCACCCATTGCTTGAATGCTGACAAAGAGTTTGTCTTGAGGCAGTAAAGGTGATCGAATCGCCGCATTAAGTTTCCCAGAGAGTTTATGACTGTATATGCCGGCTAAAAAAATGTTACTCAAGACGTTAGGTCCTTCCGGAGAAATTGCGAATTCTCCAGGGGCTGCGATGGCGTCACTGAGAGCCTGTCCTTCACCTGACCAATCATGAAGAGAACCATCTCTAAAATCAACAAGAGTGTTGAAGTAGTCTCTGTTGAACTCTGATCGTGAAGCCGCTTCTTTGTCATATCGAATCGCAAGATCACGCCAACTTTTTGCGAAATTTTTAGAGTGCTCTTTGACAAGTTGGTGTAGCTCCATCCAAATAAATAGCGGGTCTTCCCAGGTGACCTTTTCTTGTCCGAAGAGCACCGAGTCTAACCCACCCTTCTGTTCTTCGGTTAATTGTTTTACTTCTTCTGAACGTGGCTGCGGTCGATATTTCCACGACAAGTATGACTCATGCAGCCGTGTAGCAATGTTGTTACCTTCCTCAATCCACAGGGAGGCTAATTCATTTCGAATCTTGAGTTTCAGGCGCCGTAATTCTTCACGGTGCGTTTCATTAATGTCGGGCGTGTCGAGAGTTCTTGTTACCATTCGTGAACTACTCAGCACACTGTAGAGACGGTAGTAATCCTTCGTCGGAATCGGATCGAGCTTGTGGTCGTGACACTGGGCACAAGCAATTGTCAATCCTTGGAATGCTTTTCCTAATGTATCGATTTGATCAGCAACAACATCTGTTCGTATTTCTCGGAATTTGGCGCAGTCATCGTGACCTTGCTCGCCAAATCGGTAGAAGTTTAGCCCGGCCAACGATTCATTAATGCCGTCACGTTTATTAATGCGTGGTTGATCTAGTAAGTCGCCAGCGATATGTTCGCGGATTAGTTGGTCATACGGCACGTCTGCATTGAAGGCTCTAATCAGGTAATCACGGTAGTGTGACGCACCATTAATCTCATAATTCCAGTCATTTCCCAACGTTTCTGCAAAGCGCACGACATCCATCCAGTGTCGCGCCCAATGTTCGCCAAAATGTACCGAATTAAGGAGCTCGTCCACGATTGTCTCGTAAGAGGCCGGTGATGAGTTAGCCAAAAATCGAGCCATCTGATCTGTGTTTGGAGGCAAGCCCGTTAGTACGAGACTCAAGCGTCGAATTAGCGTTTGAGGAGATGTCAAGGGAGCGGGCAACAAGCCCTCGGCCGTTAGTTTTTGGCGAATGAAACGGTCAATTGGTTCCACTGAGCTTTCAGCAGAGTCTGAATTTGGTGGCGCAACCTCCTTCACAGGTTGAAAAGCCCAGTGTTGTTTAGTGATCTGCTCGTAGAATCTCGGGTCACCCGGACTCAGCGGCTGTTCTATTTCGGTTGGCCAGGGCGCACCTAACGAAATCCATTTTTCAATTGCACCAATTTGCTCATCAGTAAGTTTTTCCGCAGGCGGCATTGCGAGACTTTCGTGCCTTACGGCCTGCATTAAAAGGCTGTTTGTAACATCGTATGGAACTATTGCCGGGCCACGACTTCCGCCAGTTAATATTGCCTCGCGCGAGTCCAGTCGCAAGCCCTTCTGCTGCAGTTGTGGTCCGTGGCAAAGGTAGCATTTTTCCACCAGGATCGGTCGTATTTTCTGCTCAAAAAATTCAATATTGTCAGAGGGGCCCGCAGACCAAATTCGCATTACGCTGAGAAAAACTAAACAGGTGAAGAGTGCCAACCTTTCACTTCTGATAGTTATTCTTCTGCGGCTGACGTTCACCTTGTATTTAGCTTGTGGTTGTAAGAGAAACATAACAAGGGCAAGCCCTTACCCCTCCTAAGAGTCTGGAAACCACTAGCCAGCAAGAGCAAGAGTATCCTAATAGGGTTTTTATTCTTTGCAATTTGCAGTCAGATAACCAACTCCCATTCCATAATCACTTAATTCCACAACATATGTGCAGGCAACTGCCGAATTGGCATATTTTCCGGTTCCGCCAGTGCGTGTAAACGTTCCTTGATTCCCTTTCGACATGTCCCTTTTGGCTGTCATGTATTCTACATCTTTGTCCTGATCAGTACTTTGGCAACTACCTGAAAGCATATTTCCTGTAATGTTCACAAGGCATTTTAATACTGATCTGTTGCCGTTAGAATCCTCTGAAATTCCGGTTAGAGTAGCGTTCGTGATGTCTGAGCCGTCATGATTTTTAATCATACTTGCATCCTCAATCTTATAAGCGCTTTTTACCGTATAATCGGCGTGCGCTATGCCAGAAGACATCAGCAAGATAATAGACGTCATTAATAGAAGTGTTCTCATAGACTTTCTTTTCTCCCTTTATAAGACCTCTCTACAGCGCTACCCAATTCTATGGTGGGCGCGCCCAGACTCGAACTGGGGACCTCCTGCGTGTGAAGCAGGCACTCTAACCAACTGAGCTACGCGCCCTCCTCTGAGGGTGTAATGCCTGACAGATCACGTTCTATGTGATATGAAACTCCCAGTGCATTCGCTGCGTCTTGTAGTTTACCGGAAAACCTCCCCACAATCATGGATGTTTTGGTATTTCAAAGTAAAGGCTACAATTGGATTCATTTGGGGTTGTGGATGGCTGCATGTTCATTCTGGTTGACCCTTCGATCTTCCTCGAACTCTTTGGTCAGCAGCAGTGATAGAGTCAGTATGATTCTCTGCAAGCCTATTTCTCGACCTTGTGGATGGAACCATTCGGAGGCCGTGTGAACTTTTCCGCCACGGCCCCCCGCCCCGATGGCTACAGCTGGAAGACCCATGGCAAGAGGGATGTTAGCGTCGGTGGAGGCACAATCGAGATGCGCTTGAATACCGAGTTTAGAATCAACTGCCCGAATGACATCGACGACGTAATTTTGACTTGATAAAAAAGCGGCGGGGCGGTGGCCAATTTCCCGAATCTTATAGTTCAGCGGATGCTGTGAAGTTCGACGGTTCTCGATTTCTACCCCCAGCTTAAGGGCATCACCCAGGCTGTCTACCAGACTCTTCATCTCTTCTGAACTTTGAGAACGTATGTCTACTTTTGCCCGAGCCAAATCAGGAATCGAGTTTACGCCGAATCCACCTTCTATAACACCAACGCTTAGTGTTGTCCGTGGTGATTCAGGCAAGTCTGTGTCTGCCAGAATCGTCACGGTCCTTGCCAAAGCATGGATTGGGTTCGCAGTTCCAAAATCGTTCCAACTGTGTCCGCCGGACCCTTGGATTAAAATTTCAAAACGACTGCTGCCCAGCGCTTCCGCAGTAATGTGTCTCGTTGAAGCCCCATCCAGGATCAAAAAAGAAGAAAGTTTTTTAGCTAAAGGAGAAAGCTGACATAGGTAATTCATTCCAAGCAAACTGCCTTCTCCTTCTTCGGCAACGCTGGCGATCAGTAAAATGTTTTTTTTGATTGCCATTGTCCGAACCAGTGAGAGTTGTGAATGGTTTTGGAAAAGCTTTCCCAGTGCCAGCAAGGCGGCGAGCCCCGCTCCGTTGTCGGTGACGCCAGGGCCGACGAAAGTCCCGTCTTCGGCGACCGCAATATCGGTGGAGTGGCGCGGAGCCAACACGGTATCCATGTGGGCACATACGGCGACGAAAGGCAAACCGGATTGGAAGATGATCGGCACAACAACATTACCTGCATCATCTAAATAAGCGGTGTGTCCAAGCTTTCGAAAAGATTCAGTTAGGTATTCGGCACGAGTCTGTTCCTGAAAAGTAGGGGCTGCAATACGACAGGTCTCTATATGGTGGTAGTCAATCCAATCACGTTCTGATATTGGAAAATTAAGCCATGAGCATACTATTTCGGCTTCAGATAGTTTTTTTGTAGCAGCAGCAAGGTCTCGTTGAGAGAAATTGGAAGAGGAGTTAGTAACAACGTCGTACTTGTCGGTCATCGGCCCCTCAGTCTATCAGCAATTTCGTAAGCTAATTTGACGATGGATCCTAACGGTTGCTAGTTTGACACTTTACCCCGATTTTTTTGAGGGGTCTGGATGTTGAGCGGGAGGCCGGGTTTAGAGTTACGGCAAGATCAATTTAGAGAAGGTGCCTAGTGGATAAAGTGCGAATTGGAATCATTGGTTCAGGTTTCTCAGGAGATCTTCATGCAGATGCTTTTTCTCGCGACTTGCGTGCGGAGATTGTTGCTGTTGCCGGATCAAATCAGCATCGTGCTGATGAATTCGCCGCAAAGTGGAATCTAGCCTATGCGTTCAGCGACTATCGACGGATGCTGGAGTTGCCTGACATCGACTTGATTACAATTGGTGTCCCAAACGACTTGCATTGTCAAATAGCAATTGACTCAGCGTTAGCTGGCAAACACGTTGTAGTGGAGAAGCCACTCTGTATGACATTGGATGAAGCTGATCGCATGATTGCTACTGCGTCTGAAACAGGCACCAAACTGATGTATGCGGAGGACCTCTGTTTTGCGCCTAAGTATGTTCGAGCAAAACAGCTAGTTGATGAAGGTGCGATTGGGAGAGTTTTCCGCACTCGTCAGCTTGAAAAACATTTTGGGCCTCATTCGGACTGGTTCTGGGATATGAGTCGATCTGGAGGTGGTGCATTGTTTGATATGGGCTGTCACGGGGCAGAATTTGCACGCTGGATGCTCGACAAGCCCAAAGTTAAGAGTGTTACGGCTCATATGGGAACCTATGTGCATACCGATAAAACCCAAGGCGAGGACGACGCGACCGGTATCATCGAGTGGGAAAACAACACTGTTTCAGTAATTGAAAATAGTTGGGCTAAACGAGGCGGCATTGAAGACTGTGCCGAAATCCACGGAGTAGAAGGAGTGATCTACTGTGATCTCGTAAGAGGTAGTTCGATGTTGACCTATAGTGAGCGCGGGTTTGGATATGCTGTTGAAAAGGCGCCAGAAACCAAGGGGTGGACGTTTCCTCTATTTGATGAATGGATGCAATATGGCTACCCGGGAGAGATGAAGCATTTTCTTGACTGCATAGTGGATGGTAAAGAACCTCTTGAGACTGCTGAAGATGGACGGGCTGTCCTTGAAATTATGTTTGCTTGCTATGAGTCTGCCGCGACAGGACGACGGATTGATTTTCCATACACTCCAAGTGATCCGTCGAGCCCCGTGGCAGTCTGGATGAACCGCGAATCTCGGTAAAACCCTCTTGTGGGTGCCGCTGGGCTGGTTGTGTAGGCTTTGATTGGAAATATTGTTTAGAATTATGTTGAGGGAAGAAAATGACAGACGAAAGAACAACCACATTCAAAGGGGATCCACTCGTTATACTGGGTCCGGAACTCAAAGCTGGAGATAATGCTCCGGACTTCGAATTGACAGACAATGGTTTAGGTGCAGTGTCACTGGCGGATACAGGTAGTGGAACTCGTATTTTTAGCGTTGTTCCATCTCTTGACACTCCCGTGTGTGATCAACAGACAAGACGGTTCAATGAGGAGGCGGCGGCGCTAGGTGACGTTACAATCTACACAGTCAGTGCTGATTTACCTTTTGCTCAAGGGCGATGGTGTGGCGCTGCAGGTGTAGAGAAAGTAAAAACGGTTTCTGATTACAAAAACGGCAATTTTGGAGAATCTTGGGGTACCATGATCCGCGACTGGCGAATTAGCAGTCGTGCGGTATTTGTCGTTGATGGTGCAAACATCATTCGCTACGCTGAGTACGTTCCTGAAATCGCTGAACACCCTGACTATGCTGCCGCACTTGCAACAGCAAGAGATATTGTGGGCAGCAGTTGATAAAAGCCCAGAGATCCCACACCACTACCACGCGCACTAGGGTGAGCGTGTGTCAAAAGACCTAGGCCCCTGATGGTGGCAGGAATGGGCTTGTTCATGGCAGTGTCTTCGTGGTTTGGATGATGACGGAAGGGTCTACCAATCCATCATCAAACCTGGTCGTGCAAAATGCCCATCCACTGCAGAACGTGTACGAATTGACTCCGATCAACGGCTACTACAGCAGATGCCGACAGAGCATCCGCTTGGGTGTGTTGAGTGTGGATCTCAGCTCTTTACACGGGCGACTGAATAGTAGTCCCTACTGAATGTAGTCCGAGCTGACGGATCGCAATGAAGACTAAAGAAGAATTACAGACTGCCGCTCCAATGTCATCAGGGGTTCTTACTGACGATGAATCGAAAGCCTCGCCGAGTTCTGCGTCACCGCGGCGTGGTCGTTTAACGTTGCTCTCGATCGGTCACGGTAGCGTAGATCTCTATTCGAGTGTTGTCAGTACGTTGCAACCGCTCTTGGTTGAGCGCTTCGGACTGTCGTTTACTCAAGCTGGCTGGCTGGGCGGTATATTCATGTTCTCGTCAGCGGTTTTGCAGCTCCCTTTTGGAGTGCTGGCCGACCGTGTACACAGCCGTTTATTCAGTGCTCTCAGTCCAGCGGTGGCGGGATTGTTTCTCTCGACTCTTTTCTGGCCAACAGGATTTTCTTCTTTGCTGGTACTAGTTTTTTTGGGTGGACTAGCTATTGCAGCATTCCATCCACTCAGTACAAGGGAAGCATCGACAGCGGGAGGTGCACGTCCTGGTCTTTCAGTTGGAATTTTTATTACTTCTGGGACGTTTGGTTTGTCGCTAGGCCCAGTCTACTTTTCGACGATTGTTGATCAGTTTGGAGCTGGAGCAATGGGTTGGTCTGCCATTCCGGCATTCATAGTAACGGGCATTCTTCTGTGGAAACTTCCACCGCCAATGACCAGAGCCGATGATCTCCAAGGAGTTAACTATGCTCTCTTAAGGCAGTACTGGAAGCCTCTTTTGTTGCACTATTCTCTCGTAGTAATACGGTCGGTGGTACAAGTTGGCATGGGGCAGTTTTTAACTCTCTACCTTTATACAGAACGTGGATTTTCATTTCACCACGCAAGCTTGGGGCTAGCGGTATTTTTTCTGAGTGCAGCCACGGGATCACTTCTTGGTGGCAGTATTTCTGACCACATTGATCGACGACAAGTGGTATGGTTTTCCATGATTGCTTCAGCACCGTTCCTTCTACTCTTTGTACAAACGACAGGGTGGTGGTCTATCTTGTGGCTCTACATTGGTGCGACCTTTTTATTGTTGACGATTCCGGTAATCGTTGTGATGGCTCAGCAGCTGGTTCCTACGCAGGGTGCGACGATAAGTGCCCTGATGATGGGCTTTGCCTGGGGGGTAGCAGGAGTTTTCTGTGGTCCAGTACTTGGCTGGCTTGCTGATCGTGTTGGGATAGAATTGGTATTTTTTGGGCTGGCAATACTGCCTCTAGCAGGCTTCTTCTTGGCTCTGAAGTTGCCACTTTCCTACCGAACCACGTCATAAAAGCTGGTTGGCTGGCTCAGCGAAGACAGCTACAGATTTAGCAGTAGCAGCTAATGGTTGAACAAGAAAGCGTTACTGTTGACCAAGGCCCAAAGCAAATCTTGAGCACGCGAGGCGCGACTAGGGCCCTTGTTGATATAGGTTAAAGCAGCGTCATGCTCGTTAGGTGTTGGAAAACGACTGTAAGTGGCCAGATATAATTCGTCCACTAGGTTCTTACTCGATGTACCAGCAAGAATGGCCTTTGCTATTCGTCCATCCGGGTCCGCTATGGCTTCGGCCAGTGTTGGACCATTAACGAGGTTCATCGCATGAGGCAAACCCATGTTATCTCGACGTTCACATTCACAGGAAGATTCTCGCTGTGGGCGTCCAAAGACATCTAGAAAACCACCTTTACCGACAAAGGAATCCGGCAACTCTTGGGCCCTGAAAGCCTTAGGGACACCTGCGAACTGAATTTCGGACCCTGTTGCAACTGCGATGGAATCAAGCAGGGTTTCTGCCGGCAGTCTCCGTGGCGTAAAGTGTGAAAAATTTATTTCATCGGACTCATTCCACTTGTTTGTAGTGATCGAAGCTTGATAAACACGCGAATTGACAATAGTTCTGATGACCTGTTGCAAATCGTACCCTTTACTGACAAAGTCTTGAGCCAGTGCAGTCAGGAGTGCTTCGTTCACTGGAGGGTTGGAAGCACGAATGTCATCGACTGGCTCAATAATGCCACGACCCATGAAATAGCTCCAAAGTCGATTTGTAATGGCACGAGCAAAAAACGGGTTTTTGTCTGACGTGAGCCATCCTGATAAGGCTTCACGGCGGTCCCCGTCATCAGGAATGGGTGGAGCGCCAGATGTTGCCACCAAATACTGTGGTTCAGCATATTTGCCGTTTTGAGGGTACTTGACACCACTTTTATCTCGTTTGACGTAGACAATTTGTTCATCGTTATCGAAGCCCGGTTTTAGACCAACAGCAGAAAAGAAAGCTGCTAGCTCGTAATACTGATTTTGAGTCCAACGCTCAAACGGATGGTCGTGGCAATTGGCACAGACCATCCGTACCCCCATGAAAATTTGTGTTGTATTTTCTAGTGCTGTTTTTGGATTGTCATTCACACGAAAGAAATTAGTTGCTGGGTTTTGGTAGGTACTACCCACAGAAGTGATCAGTTCGTGCACCATCTCGTCATACGGTTTATTGGCAGCGATTGAGTCACGAATCCACTGCCGAAATATCCAAGTTCCTTTTTCGCCGAGGTACTTGCGGTTGTTCTGTAGTAGATCGCCCCATTTGTTTGCCCAATGATCAACGAACTCCTTGCGTTTCATTAACTTTTCGACTAGTCTTTGGCGCTTGAGGCGTGACGTTTCGGGATCTTCCAGAAATGTCTTTGCTTGCGAAGGTGTGGGTGGAACACCGTTCAAGTCCAGGTAAACTCTTCTCAAGAATGTTGCATCGTCTGCTAATGGAGAAGGTTCGATCTTCATCCGCTCGAGTTTTGCGTCTACGTGCTTGTCAATAAAGTTGTATTGCGGTGGGTTAGTCCATGCAAACCCTTGTTCAGGGTTCAGTACTGTGATTGGAACGGTTACAAATTTCCCTTCATATCTCACCTGCAAAGCTGCTTCACCAATGCGCTCGCCCACTAGTGCTTGTCCGGCAGAAAGTGCGGCAGGGCCGGGTCGAACTGCCGTTGGGGCATGCTCGGCTCCTTCGCCCACTGCAGCCACGGTCTCCACATTGCTTTTAACTGAAGCAGCACGCGTAACATCACGAGTCGTGCCGTCACCATAATGTGCTATCACCAGAATTTGCTGTCGCATACCAGGACGCTGCATGAATATCTCTTTAGGTAAGACTTCCAGTCGGACCACACCATCCTTGTTTGTATCTCCGAAAGTTGCGCCTTCAGAGATCCAGCGAAGAATATCTTTCTTGTGTCTGGTATTACTCAGCACAAAACCACCCTGGTGTGGAACTGCCTGGGTTGGTTTGGCGATCATCAAGCTGTCAGCGGGTGCAGCGCGGTTAACGCGGCGCCCCGAAACCTCGTAGAGAAGTGCATCATAATCGGATCTCGCGTCGTATCCACGGAGAGATAACTTGAAACCGTTCTTGCCATTGGCAGAACCGTGACAAGGCCCAGATGTACAACCAACTTTGTTGAGAATAGGCATGATATCTCGAACAAATGTCGGTTGGCGTCCTCGGCTCATGTCACCGACCTCGACTGCGATCTCGACTGAGTTTCCGGCGGCAGTGACTTTGAGCCTTGCAGTGCCCTGAGATTTGCCGTAGATTAGACCATCGTCGCGGAGCTGGAGATTGTCATCCGTTGTTTCGAAATCAGCCTCAGCAGTCAGGTCTATCTTTTCACCGTTCTTAGTGACCCCAGTAACTAGAACACTGTGGCCCTTTTCAGGTTCAAAAAGCGAGATGGTTTTCGGCGTTACAATGATTTCTGTGATTTCATTGTTTGCGGCGGACAGTGATATGGGAATACTGAGCGCCAAACCCAAACCAAACAGCACAGTAGTCAGTGATTGCACGAAATAAGACATACCTTTCAATTCTAACTGGAGACTACAAAAACTTGCCTATTTTACCAGGTTTTATGCGAAGCAAACAGACTTGGGATTATAATGCTCTGTCTGAGTACAGCATGAGATTGCCAAGCAAAAACCACTATTCTGGTGAGAGCAGGTCACTCTGCATCCGTAAAGAGAGACTCAAGGAGATATTTCAGAATGAAACTTTATAACTGGGAGGCCGTTGAATATGAACAGATGGGGCCGCTTATTAGCCGACAAGTTATTAACAGCGAACGGATGACGATTGCCCGCATTCATGTCAAAAAGGGTGGTATTGTTGCTCGTCATCATCATGAAAATGAGCAGGTCACCCAAATGCTCGAGGGTAGATTGCGGTTTGTGTTCGACAACAGAGAGATTGTTGTTTCTTCAGGAGATGTCTTGGAAATTTCATCGAATGAGCCCCACGAAGTGATTGCTCTTGAAGATTCTTTAGCTATAGATACGTTTCAACCTCGACGTAGTGACTGGCTGTCTGGTGATGATGCATACCTGCGAACCTCTTCTGGAGGTTCATAAAGTAGTAAACTCAATGGAGTTCGGGTGTTCCCGCGGTTCATGGTCAGTAGTCGCCGATCCGGCGCCCGCTACTGATCTCACGAAGGGATATTGATGGATCTGGGAATCAAAGGGCGAGTAGCATTTGTGGCCGCCTCCAGCAAGGGGCTAGGCCGGGCAGCAGCAGAGGCGCTTGCTGCCGATGGCGTCCGGCTGGCGCTTTGCTCACGGCAAGCTGAGAAGCTGACGGAGACAGCTGAGCAAATTCGAGCACGCTGGGGGGTTGACGTTTTTGCGGAGCCGGTGGATGTAACTGATTTCAAGGCGGTCACGACATTCTTTGGCAAAGTGCGTGAAAAGTTTGGAAATATTGACATTTGTGTTGCAAATGCAGGCGGGCCGCCTGCGGGCACCTTTGAAAGCTTTTCTCTTGATGACTGGAGGGAAGCGTTCGAGGGTAGTTTTATGTCAACGTTGCATATGATTCGTGAGGTTCTACCGGGTATGCGCAGTCAACGTTGGGGACGGATCGTAACGATAACATCGATCTCCGTGAAGCAGAGCATTGATGGCCTAATTCTGTCGAATGCGATTCGCGCTTCGGTGGTGGGATTGTTGAAGTCGCTGGTCAGGGAGTATGGGTCCGATAATGTTTTATTTAACAATGTCTGCCCTGGGGCAACGGCGACTGATCGACTGCTGAACGTGGCTGCTAATCGCGCAGCACAGCAAGGGACTACGCGGGAAGAGGTTTTAGAAAACATGGGAGCGCAGATTCCACTTGGACGCGTAGGGCAACCCGAAGAGTTTGGGCCTTTGGTAGCATTTCTTTGTTCGGAACGCGCGGCTTATATCACAGGTACCAGCACCGCGATTGACGGTGGAGAAGTAAGGGGGGCGTGAAGCGATGCCTCACGGATACGAAGAACGATTTATGAATGGACTACGGATTGCGTTTTCGGTGTCATTGTTGATTTTTCTTGCTGGGGGGCCACTACAGGCCGAGCCTCAATGGGTTACAAACCAAGCGGCCCGTCTTGCGATAGGGCAGCCTTTTTTCACACGCCAATCACCCCTTTCATCGCGTGCGACTATTGGCGGAGCAGGCGGTGTTGCCTATGGTGCTGACACACTGGTGGTTGCAGATGGTAATAGGGTCGGATCACAGCCACTCAACAATCGAGTCTTGGTTTATCGTAATGTGGGTAGTTTTTTGCCGAAACCTGGTGACGAATTGTCACAGGATGGTGAATGTCCAGCTTGCCTTGGTCTTCCTGATGTTGTGTTGGGCCAGCCGGATTTTGACACGTTTATCCCAAACGTCGAAAATGGCATGCAGAACCCCACTGGTGTTGCAACAGACGGCGTTCGCATTGCGGTAGCGGACACTGATAACAACCGAGTTTTAATTTGGCACAGTATTCCAACTCAAGATGGCCACCCACCCGACGTTGTTATAGGTCAGGGCGATGCCGTTAACAACGCGCCCGGTACATCATCAACTTTGATGCGTGGCCCTCAGGGAGTTTGGTTTGATCAAAGCGGCAAGTTCTTTGTTGCTGATACACAGAACTCACGAGTGCTAATTTACAATTCCGTTCCTACGACGACAGGTGCAGCAGCAGATGTAGTACTCGGGCAGCCTGATTTTGATACGAGACCCGAGCCTGACTTGACTCAATCCAATGTGGACGCCGCGGCAACTACCATGCTCGATCCAGTTGCTGTGACCACCAAAAACAACAAACTATTTGTTACAGATCTAGGCTTCAATCGAATTTTGATTTTCAATGGCATACCTGTTTCGAATAATGCACCAGCTGATGTGGTAGTTGGCCAGCCCAACATGGAGTCGAAGGTTGCTAACAACGTGTCTGAATTGTGTCAGCCTCTGGAAAACCCTCCGGGAGAATCACCAAACGAGGATGACCCAAACGCGGATCTGCTCAACACGAATGCGAGTTTTCCTCTTCGATGTGATCGTACGTTAAGTTTTCCGCGGTTTGCAATTTCGGATGGGGAAAAACTTTATGTTTCCGACGGTGGCAATGACCGCATATTAATTTTTAATGAAATTCCTACTGGCAATGCTCCTTACCCTAACACCGTTATTGGCCAGCAAGACTTCTTTACTTTGTTTGAATCTGATGGTGCGGCGAGTGTTCGCGCACCACAGGCAATAGCCCATGATGGTGAAAATCTCTACGTTACTGATCCATTCGCACGCCGGATACTAGTCTTTACACCAGGAGAGAACCAGATAGTTCAAAATGGATTGCGCAACGCGGCAAGTTTCTTGATTAGAGCAACCGGAACCCTAGTTTTTGATCGCGGGGACAGGTTTGCAACAGATTACTCAGAATTAGGTGATGAGTTTGCGAAAGCGGGCCAGCAGTTTGACGTAGAAATAGGGGGCTCTTTCCTGGCAGATTCACAGCCTGATAAATATACCTATACCGCAGTAGGCGGAGAAACCGCCGAAGCGGTGCGTGATGCCTTTGCAGAGCAGATAAACAATGATCCCAACGCTGTGGCTTTTGCCGAATCGTTTATTGGAGAAGGGGACCACGCCAAAGCGAGAATTCAGTTTGGTGGCAGTGTGCGAGAAGGAGAGGTTGTCACTCTCATGGTCGGAGGACGATCCTACGCAGCGCAGATGCAAGCGGGTGACCCAGCGTTTGTCGTTGTTGACCGGATAAAATTTTTCGCCAAGGTGGACCCTCTGGTAGCGGTTATGCGAGACCCCAAAGATGTGGCAACACTTATGATTGTTGCCCGAGAAGTCGGCCCTATTGGTAACGGCATACCCTACGCTGTACATGTGGAGCAAGGATCGGCCATTACTGTTGCTGCGGAGGGCGATGTACTGAGCGGCGGTGGCCAAGAGCACATCCTGGTTTTATCTGCAAAAGAAGAAGGTCCCATTGGTAATGATCTCCAGCTGAAGTGGTCAAAAAATATTGCTGGGGGTCTTGATATTGACACAACGGGGGCACGCTTTATTGGCGGGAGTGATGCCCGAGAACTGCCAGCGGGCACTCTAGCTACGATTTTCGGAACGGGATTTGCAGACTCAATTTACAGTGCCACGCTTGAAAATGGAAGACTTCCAACTGAACTGGGAGGAGTTAGTCTTTATGCCAACGGCATTTTAGCTCCACTTCTTATGGTTTCACCTACTCAGGTTAACTTTCAAATCCCGTGGGAAACTGCAGGAACGACTGTAAGTGTCTATGTTCGAAGGCGCCTACCCGATGGCAGTATACAAGTTTCTGTGCCACGCGCAACGAATGTGACCAGAGCGGCCCCTGGTTTATTTGCATTTTCTGGCGAGGAGCCACGACGCGCGGTAGCCCTTCATGGACAGGACAAAGCAACTGGTACTGTCGCGATCCAAGCGATTGTTCCGGTCGGACCTGGCGAAGTACAGCCTGGGCTGCCTACGCCTGCTGGTGTCATTGTAACTATTTTTGTTAATGGCAGAAGCTATACCATTGAGACTACGGAAGCCGAATCACCATTTTCGATTCGTGACAGACTTGTTGATCTGATTAATGCTGGAGAAGGAGACCCCGATGTGGTTGCGAAGGCAGATCAAATTGGGTTCTTCTCAGCACGTGCGACTGTCACGTTCAAGGGAGAAATTCGTGCCAATGATACCTTTACAGCTTTCGTCAATGACCGTTTGTACACGGTTATTGCAACAGAGGACGACACTCTACTTAGCATTCGTAACAAGCTTGCCCAAAAGATCAATTCTGGCTTTGGTGACATCGACGTTACCGCAGAACTTATATCGAGTGTTGGGGATCCGCGGTTCCAGATTGTTGCTCGAAAACTGGGTGAGGAAGGCAACAATATTTTCTTCAATATTGCAATTAGCCCGGACGAAAGCCCCACGACTCTAGAGACTGATCTTGGAGAGGATGTCAATACACTAAAAAATGGTAGAACTCCTCCCGTTGTTTTCTTGACAGCGCGGGAAGCTGGCCAGGTGGGTAATGAAATCACTTTTGGGGGAGAGAGTTCTGACATAGTTGGGGTTCGGGTTACCGCAGCAGCCACAAACCTCTGTTGTGGTAACGAAAAATTCTCTCTCATCACACAAGAAAACCCTGCGAGTCCGGGCGAGACGATCATTCTCTACGCGACAGGGCTGGGTTTTACTAGTCCTCTACCTCAGGGGCAAGGACTTGAAAGCGGCATGCCAACCCCTATAGGTCAGCTGTTTAATGTCCCTTTCAATTCTGAAGATTTTGTTTCTGCACTTGCTGGACGTAAAACTGCACAAGTGCGTTGGGTTGGTTTGGCACCTTTATTGATCGGCACCTATCAAATCAACCTGAAACTCTTGGAAGATCTTCCGGATAATCCCGCATTGAAATTGACCATTGCTCAGAAACGTTTCGTAAGCAATCCCGTTACAATTCCTGTTAAGAACATTACACCGCGTCTTAACCGCACTGACGCCAACCCACATAGGTGATAAGGCGCCTTTCTTGTTGGTTGTGACATAAAGACTAAAGGCCAAAGAAAGGCCGGGGTCCGGTCCAACCACTTGATTGCGGGGTCAGTAGTATGGGCCTACGCGCATGGCTCTTGGCCTGTCGGACGTTCTTTACTCAGGCTTTTGCGTATTGAATCGAGGACGCCATTCAGAAAGGCTCCCGATTCTTGGGTAGAAAAACGCTGTCCGACTTGTATAGCTTCATCAATAACGACAGCAGAAGCCGCTGAATTGTTGATCAACTCAGCGACGGCTAGGCGGAGAATATTACGGTCCACTGCTGACATGCGGTCAAGTCTCCAGTGGGCAGCGTGATCACCGATCAATTTGTCAATCCGATCGATTTGGCTAGTAACTACTTCGAAAAGTTCGTTGGCAAAGGAGTCGTCCTTCGGCTCGGGCAAGCGATCCGCGGTCTGTCGCTTCGTGGAGATAGTTTGAAGGTATCTTTCAGTGATTTTGTTTGTAGGGATTCGTGTGAGGTCCCACTGATAAAGCATCTGTAGAGCGCGTTCCCGAGATCTATGTCGCGACGGCATTTTATTTTTCAGAGTTTGCCTCGGAGCGGATTTCTTTCAATAAATTGGCCATCTCGATGGCGGCCATAGCTGACTCAAAACCTTTGTTGCCGCCCTTGGCACCAGCACGGTTAATCGCTTGCTCGAGTGTGTCACAAGTTAGCACCCCAAAGATCGTCGGCACGCCTGTTTCAAGTCCCGCTTGGGCGATTCCCTTGGAGGCTTCTTGCGCAACGTACTCGTAGTGAGTTGTTTCGCCTCGAATTACAGCACCTAGGCAAACTATCGAGTCGTAAACACCGCTGTTGCCCATTTCTTTTGCTGTGGATGGTATCTCCCGCGATCCGGGCACCCACACGACATCACACTCCAAGTGTTTGCCACCACTGCGCTCAACTGCGTCTAGTGCCCCAGCTAACAATCTTTCACTGATGAAGCTATTGAAACGAGCGACAACGAACCCGAGACGCAACCCTCTTGCAGTTAGTTCCCCTTCTATAGCTTGGTAGCGGTCAAACTTTTTTCTCATAGCGCTTTCGTTCTGGAACCTACTGCTGCAGGGCCACGCCAGCTGGCACACCTTCTATTATTCTAAAGGCAATTTGACATGTCGTCAGAGCACCTTTTGGCGAAGCGTTTCGTCGTGGTCATCCAGTGTGTGTTGCAAAAACCCATGGAGGCCTATGCCCACCGATGTTTTCACGGTATTCCATCTAAAATTGTGTCTAGGGCGCCATTGTTTCGGCATGCAGCTGCTGTAACGAATACACCTGGGCTATATTTGCTCGAAGGGCAGCAATACCATCAGCAGCAGCCCTGGCGCCACTAATGGTGGTGATGCATGGAATATTCTTTGTCATGGCTGCACGACGGATCACTTTTTCGTCATCAAATGAATGAGATCCAGCGGGAGTATTCAGTATTAGGTCGACTTGCCCTCCCTTGATCAAATCGACCACGTTGGGTCGCCCTTCATTGACTTTGAAAGCGACCTTGCATTCGATGTCAGCGGCACGAAGCGCAGATGCAGTGCCGCGAGTGGCATAAATAACAAATCCTAAATCGGCGAACTTGCGAGCCACCGTCAGTCCCTCCTGGCGGTTGCGACGATTAACACTGATGAAGACAGCACCTTTTTCAGGCAACGCCTGTCCGGCGCTAATCTGTGCTTTTGCAAATGCCTCCCCAAACGACTCACCAACACCCATAACTTCTCCGGTGGAGCGCATTTCTGGACCGAGAATTGGATCAACACCCGGGAATTTTACGAAGGGAAACACCGGCGATTTAACACAATTCTTTTTAACTTCTAGTATGCCGCTTCCGAAATCATAGTCGCGCAGCTTCTTGCCCACCATCAACCCAACCGCGATTTTCGCCAGCGGAACACCCGTTGCCTTGCTGACATATGGGGCGGTGCGTGAGGCGCGAGGGTTAACCTCTATGACATATACCTTATTGTTATGGATTGCGTACTGCACATTCATCAACCCAATTACGTTCAGAGCCTTAGCCATACGGAAGGTGTAATCACGAATGGTTTTGAGTTGCTCGGGCGGAATAGTCGCTGCTGGTAAAACACAAGAGCTGTCGCCTGAGTGGACCCCCGCTTCTTCTATGTGTTCCATTATGCCGCCAATTAAAACATCTTCCCCATCGCAAAGGGCGTCCACATCAACCTCTATGGCATTTTCGAGAAAACGATCGACTAAAACGGGACGTTCCTGAGAATAGACGACTGCCTCTTTCATATAGTTTTGGACTGTTTGTTCATCGTAGGCAATAACCATGGCGCGTCCGCCCAAAACGTAACTTGGCCTGACCAGTACTGGATAGCCAACTTTCCGGGCCACATTTAGTGCTTCATCTGGGTTTGTGGCTATGCCATTTGCAGGTGAAGGGATGTCAAGTTTTTCTAGTAGTTTGCCGAACCGGTCACGGTCTTCGGCGAGATCTATTGACTCAGGGTCAGTTCCTATTATGGGCACACCATGAGCCTTAAGAGGCAGTGCCAACGTTAGCGGCGTTTGTCCACCAAATTGGACGATAACACCGTTGGGTTTTTCTGTGTCACAGATATTTAATACATTCTCCAACGTCAAGGGTTCGAAATAAAGGCGGTCGCTGGTATCATAGTCCGTCGAAACCGTTTCAGGGTTGCAATTGACCATAATCGACTCCCAACCCATTTCTTGTAGTGCGAAGGAAGCATGACAACAACAGTAGTCGAACTCAATACCTTGTCCAATACGGTTTGGTCCAGCCCCGAGGATAATCACTTTGCGGTGATCACTTGGGTCCGATTCACACTCAGTTTCATAGTCCGAATATAGGTAAGGCGTAAAGCTTTCAAACTCGGCGGCACAAGTGTCAACCCGCTTGAAAATAGACCGGACGTTGGATTCCTTGCGCTTAATCCGTACAGTATCTTCGTCAGTGTTCCACAGTCTTGCCAAACGGTTGTCGGAAAGGCCATATCGTTTAGCTTGCCGGATTTGCTCCGTTGAAACGGTTTCGATCGTTTCCTCTTCAATTTGGTGCTGGAAGTCAACAACAGTTTTCAGTTGCTCAAGAAACCAGGGGTCTATGCTAGTTAGTTCGTTGATTTTCTTGACCGAATAATCTTGTGTCATTGCATAGCGGATATAATTGAGCCGTTCTGGAGATGGCGTCAATAGACGCTTTGTGATCAGTTCGGGTCTATATGTTTCGGAGCCTGCTTTTTTGCCGGTTTCCAGGCTGCGTATTGCCTTCCACAGAGCGCTTTTAAACGTTCGCCCAATGGCCATTACCTCGCCAATGCTCTTCATTTGTATGCCTAGTGATGGTTCACTTCCGGGAAATTTTTCAAATTGCCACTTTGGAACTTTGACGACTACGTAGTCTATGGTTGGTTCGAAGCTGGCGGGAGTCTTTTTCGTTATGTCATTTGGAATTTCGTCCAACCGCAACCCAACTGCCAACTTTGCTGCGATTTTTGCAATCGGGAAGCCAGTTGCTTTCGATGCCAACGCTGAGCTGCGTGAGACACGAGGATTCATTTCGATCACAACCATACGTCCTGTTGTCGGCTCTATAGCAAACTGTACATTTGAGCCGCCTGTATCGACACCGATTTCTCGAAGACAAGCCAGGGCACCATCACGCATCATTTGGTACTCGCGATCAGTTAAAGTTTGTGCTGGGGCAACTGTTATCGAGTCGCCCGTGTGAACACCCATTGGGTCGAAATTTTCAATTGAGCAGATTATGATGCAGTTGTCATTCAGATCCCGCATCACTTCCAGTTCAAATTCTTTCCACCCAAGCACACTTTCTTCTATCAAAACTTCATGGACAGGGGATATTTCCAATGCACGGGTAAGCAACTCAATGGCTTCTTCGCGGTTGTAGGAAAGGCCACCACCACTGCCGCCCAATGTAAAACTAGGACGAAGGACCACTGGGTAACCAACCTCGTCTGCAAATGTCATGCCGTCCTCAAGATTATTGACCAGTTTGGACAGAGGCACATCCAGACCGATTTTTCTCATGGCATCCTTGAAGAGTAATCGATCTTCGGCCTTTTTAATAGCTTCCAGTTTCGCACCGATCAGTTCAACCTCAAACTCCTCGAGTATGCCAGCCTCAGCTAGATCTACAGAAAGGTTTAGACCGGTTTGTCCACCGACGGTCGATAGTAGAGCATCAGGGCGCTCATGACGGATGATCTCTTTAAGGTACTCAAGTGAGAGTGGTTCGATATAAGTGCGCTCGGCCAACTCAGGATCAGTCATGATAGTGGCCGGGTTGGAGTTAACTAATATGACCTCGTAGCCTTCGTCGCGCAACGACTTGCAGGCTTGTGTTCCGGAGTAGTCAAACTCACAAGCTTGGCCTATGACTATTGGGCCTGAGCCAATGATTAGAATCTTCTGAATGTCTGTCCGTTTAGGCATGGATCGGTTAGTTGTTTACATCGATCGTAACTACGGGCGACTCAGGGTTGTACATATGTTCGCCCGACTCATTATAGACGCCCTGTCGTGAACCTCTTAAAAATCTGAGAATAAATGCAGACGAAAGGGAAAATTAAAAAATGCAGAGATTGTTATTCGTACGAGGATTTACTCCTAGAGTCTCGTTTGATACCCCCGCATCATGTCGACGAATTGCCCAAATAAATAACGGGAATCGTGTGGCCCTGGGGCTGCTTCCGGATGGTACTGAACACCGAACAGGGGGTCTTTTCTACTCCGAAAACCCTCCAGGGTATGGTCGTTCAAATTTAGGTGTGTGACCTCTGTTTCGGTTGCATTCAGAGAATCGGGATCCACAGCAAAACCATGATTTTGAGAAGTAATTTCTATTTTGCCGGTCTGTTCGTGTCGTACCGGGTGGTTGACTCCATGGTGCCCAAATTTCAGTTTAAATGTTTCACCGCCAACCGCCAGCCCCAAAATTTGATGTCCTAGACAAATACCGAACAGTGGTATCCGACCAATCAACTGCCGGACATTGTTGATCTGCATCTTGAGTGGCTCTGGGTCACCTGGGCCATTTGAAAGAAATACCCCGTCAGGCTTGAGGGCCAGGACATCTTCTGAGGATGTGATCGCCGGTACCACCGTCACACGGCATCCCAGCTGGACAAGTTGACGTAGGATGTTATGCTTGATCCCAAAATCGTATGCCGCTACGTGCAGTGTTGTTTCGGGTGTAGGTTCTACTTGTTCGGAGGGTGAGCAGGGTGTAATGCCGCGTGTCCATTCATAACACTGAGAGGTTGAAACCCCGGTGGCCAGATCGAGTCCGGTCATTTCTGGTATTTCGCGAGCCTTAGCGATAAGCTTGGCCGGATCTGTCTCAATCGATGAAATCACGCCCACCTGTGCGCCCTTAGATCTTAGATGGCGTACCAATGCGCGAGTATCTATTTCGGTGATGATTGGGATGCGTTGCTTTGCGAGAAAGTCAGCAGCATGTTCCGTGGAACGCCAATTACTAGCAACGCCGGAGAACTCCCGTACTACAAGCCCTTCAATATAAGGCCTGGCTGATTCGTTGTCTTGGCTATTAGTTCCGTAATTGCCAATTTGAGGGTTTGTCAAAATAACGATCTGGCCGCTGTAGGAAGGGTCAGTAAAGATTTCCTGGTAACCGGCAATGCCGGTGTTGAAAACTACTTCGCCGTAAGCTTCGCCTTTTGCACCAGCGGATTGTCCGAAGAAATAGCGGCCGTCTTTCAGGGCGAGTACCGCGTCGTGAATCATTCAGTTACCTCAACTGCCGGGATGTGCCCACTGGATGACTCTGTGTCTTCAATTCCAAAATGGGCTAGTGACCCTATACGAGCAAACGGCCAGTAGGAAAATACCGCCTGGCCGATGATGAAACTCCGGTCGACAGTCCCCCAATTCCGACTGTCGCTCGACGTACTCCGGCGGTCTCCCAAGACATAGAAGTGATCCGTAGGGATTTCAATAGCCTCATAACTTGACACATCCCCGTACTCTGGGCGTAGGTACGGCTCTGTGGTCAATTCACCGTTTAGGATCAGGCGACCATTCATGAAGGCAATCTGATCACCAGGGAGTCCAACGACTCTCTTGATGTAATACTTTTGAGGTTCAAGCGGGAATTGAAAGACTACAACATCGCCGCGTTGAATTGAGCCAAAATCATAAATAAATTTATTAACGAAAACTCGTTCTTGGTCCTCTAGCCAGGGCATCATGCTCGTACCTTCAACTTTGACTGGCTGATAGAGAAAAACGATTACCACCATGGCAATTACAATCGAAACTGTTATGTCGCGAGTCCAAGTCTTCAAGTCTAGCCACGATGGTCTGGATTTAGGCTCTTGTGCGAACGAGGGTCCAGTTTGAAGCGGTTCGAAGCCCTGTTGGTGTTGGTGGTTTGAATCGAGGATTTTCACTACGGCGAAGATGAGTTGTTAAAACACCTTATCCATTTCTAGCATGCTTTACCAGTCCACGACAACAACCTTGCTTTCAGTTAGAAGATATGGTCGAATCGAACGGGGATCAAATCCATGCGAGCTGCTCTGATTATCCCAGCATTGAACGAAGAAGCGTCGATAGAGGCTACTCTAGATGAAGTTCCAACGGAGTTGTATGAACAAATCTTGGTCGTTGATAATGGCTCGTCTGATCGCACTTTTCAAGTCGCCCTTTCTCGTGGAGTCACTGTCCTATCGGAACCGAGGCGCGGTTACGGCAACGCTTGTCTATGTGGCCTCGCCGCTTTGTCAAAAGATATCGACGTCGTGGTTTTTATGGATGCCGATGGGAGTGATGTACCACTTGAAGCTGAGCGACTTCTCGCGCCAATCGTGGCTGGACACTCCGATGTCGTGTTGGGTAGTCGAACCCTAGGTGATGCAGAAGTTGGATCATTGAATACCCACCAACGCACTGGAAATGTTATAGCAACCCTGCTTATCAGGTTGTTCTGGCGGTATCACTACACCGATTTAGGACCGTTTCGCGCTTTGCGGCTTTCGAGTTTACGTGAGTTAAAGATGAGTGACTCCAACTATGGTTGGACTATCGAGATGCAAATCAACGCAATACGTGCTGGACTACGGATTGCAGAAGTGCCCGTCTCGTATCGTCGTCGTCGTGCCGGATGCAGCAAAGTTTCAGGGTCTGTTTGTGGAAGTTTTTCTGCAGGAGTAAAAATTCTCTGGACTGTTGTTCGTTTAAGGCTGACTCATTGGTAATCAGATCTCATAATCGGGCATTCGCTGCCGGCCCCATTTAACATGGGCCCAAATGCGTTCATGCAGGAAGTAACCGCCCATTTTGGCTACACCGTCGACGAGCCCCACTCCAAATGCTACGTCTAGTCTGCCACTGAAAAAGTAGGCGATACTCCCCGTAACAAGCGACCCAAAGAAGCGGTAGCTGGCGGCTTTAGCGATGCTGCGCTTCTTGCTTTCAATCATATTCCCTACTTTACCGATCGGGAATGGGGTAAATACATGCTATCACGATACAGGGTATATTTTCGATGTTTCGACGTAGCACTCACAAATTTTTAAGGAGTCAAGGGGAAAGATAATCAGCAACAGCGTTAAATGAAATCCAATAGCTGCAGAGTTGGGAGTTTGTAAGGAATACTAAAGTTGCTACCCCTAAGTTTTTATTTTCTAAAATTGACAGTCCGTAAAAGGCAACCCTATAATTATTTTTAGGGTGACCTAAAAATGGGCCTAGCGACACTTGTTCTACTGATTTCTGTTCTTTCAGCGTCGCCGGGAGTGGTTCGTGCTGAAACTGACTCCATACGTCGTATAGAAGAGCTTGAAAAGCGTATTATTCTTCTCGAACAAAAAATCCGTCAACTCGAATCCGTTGGGCAGCCTGAAGAAGTTTTAGCCAAAACAGACGAACCAACGACTGAAGAACCTTCTCCAGCATTTCCGTCGGAAAACTTGCCTGCTACTGCAGTCAGTCATGCGACTCGTCAGGTGCACGTGAATGAAGCATCAACACAGGATGACCTGGAGACCTCTGAAGTCCGTTTGCCAATCTCCGGCTACATGGATTTTCACTTCAACAAAATCCAGAACCAAGATAGCAAGCTCGATTTCCATCGGTTTGTACTACTGTTTGGTCATAGCTTCACCGATCGCATTCAGTTTTGGTCAGAGCTTGAAATTGAACATGCGTTTGTTTCAGGAGAAGGAGAATTTGGTGAGATCGAGCTTGAGCAAGCCTATCTTGATTTCCTTTTCAAGCCGTGGATGAATTTTCGCGGGGGCATGCTGTTAGCGCCAGTCGGTATCCTCAACGAACGTCACGAGCCACCTTCCTTCCAAGGTGTCGAACGCACGTTTGTTGACACGATGATCGTGCCGAGCACATGGTTTGATTCTGGGGCAGGAGTGTTTGGTGACCTCGGCAAAGGGTTTGTCTACAGGGCTTATGTGATGTCACCACTCGACGCGACAGGTTTTGATGCAGAGGAAGGCTTACGCGGTGGCCGACAAAAAGGGTTTCAATCTGTGACAAAGAACGTGGCCTACACTGGACGTCTTGAGTACCATGGCTTCCCAGGACTCTCATTGGGGTCGAGTTATTGGATCGGCAATACGGGCTTCAACCTTGCCGATATCAACCCGCGTGTTAGGTTGGTGGAGTTTGACGGGCGCTACAGTGTCAGACGATTTGACTTTCGGGGGCAGTTTGCTGATGTATCAATCAGTCATACCAGCGAGTTGAACAGCATGCTACAACGCGGCATGGGAGTCAGTCCCAACATTGCTCGCCAATTGCGTGGGTTTTATGGTGAAGTCGGTTACCATCTACTCCCTGAGTCAACACCCCACGATATAGTTGCCTTTTTTCGTTACGAAAACTTTGACACACAGCGGCGCATGGCGCCAGGTTTTCTGCCACTCAAACAGTTTGACCGGGAAGCTTACGTGATTGGTGCAACTTACTATCCGGAGCCAGATGTAGCTATCAAGTTTGATTACTCGATTCTTAGTAATAAAAGTTCGATCATCAAAGCGAACAACTCTTTCAACTTAGGTTTGGGGTGGTGGTTTTGACACGTACTCATCTACCGAACTACGTTCAGCACATGATTGTTCGCTCTCGTTGGATTGGAACAGTGCTCATACTTTTCAGCGTTGCTATGGTCGGTGTCGCGCGGCCAGCTCTAGCCGAGCGGGTTGGTGAGGACGCTGAAGTTCGTGTCGTAAATGTCTTAGCCGAACGTTTTTTTTTCATACCTTCTCGTTTCAGAGTTAAACCCGGTGAACTGGTCGAACTCCGAATCCGTAGTGCGGACACCAATCATGGGTTTCGTATTCGAAAGGCTGGGATAAACGTCGTTATTCCAAAACGAGGCAGGGGCGCTGCTCGCGTACGTTTTCAGGCTGACGACAAGGGTACGTACGTTTTCGAATGTTCGAAGGCTTGCGGAGCAGGACATAACATGATGCGCGGCACGATTATTGTTAAGTAGGACCCAGTGGCAATGCGTTGTTCTAAACAAAACAGAATGAGACCGGATCATCGCTTGGCCGCTGTGATTCTAGCGGCTGCACTAACGAGTGGGTTATCTGGGCTGGCTTCAGGGCAAAGCAGCTCTTTCCCAGTTGGTGCCAGAAAATTCATGAATGCCTCGAAATTGTCAATGCCACGTAGTCCGGTCCCTGGCTCTGGGCCATCTTTGGGGTCCGGACGAAGGTCACACAATTCGAGTGTCTCTGGGTCAACCCCCGCTGCAATTTCTTCCATGAGAATCATGCAGCCTGGTAACCCTCTTGTAGGGATTACGGCGGAGGAGTTCGAACGATTTCGATTGGGGTTGGAGGATTTTGTTGAGGTAGAAAACGCTGCGGAAGGTCTTGGTCCAGCGTATAACGGAACAGGCTGCTCAGCGTGCCACAATTCGCCCGCTATTGGTGGGATTAGCCCGGTTTCGGAAATACGTGCGGGGCGTCTTGATGCGGAAGGAAATTTTGAAGTTCTTGGCGGCCACACCCTGTTTCAGCTTTTTTCGATCCCCAACCATGCCTGTCAGCCGATCATACCTCCAGAAGCCAATGTTATAGCGAAGAGGATACCGATACCACTGTTTGGTGCTGGGCTAATTGAGGCGATTGCCGATGAAACAATATTGGGTCTGGAAGACCCCGATGATCAAGACAACAATGGCATCAGTGGTCGGGCAGCAAGAATCATTGACGTGGCAACCGGTCGCGAACGGATAGGGCGTTTCGGCTGGAAAGCACAGCACGCAACCTTGCTGGCCTTTGGGGCTGATGCTTATCGTAATGAGATGGGGATCACTAACGATCTTTTTATGGAAGAAGTTGCAGCGGGGGTTGACCCAGAGACACTCGAATTGTGTGACCTTCGTCCGGACCCCGAAGATGGCCCAGAGCCAGGGACCGGACTACGTGGCATTGACAATTTCGAGGCATTCATGAAGTTTTTGGCACCGATCGAAAAAGAGCCACTTACCGAAGAGGCTGCCTGGGGAGAACAGCTGTTCAGTTTGCTAGGTTGCGTGGCTTGTCACGTTCCTGTGCTATATACTGCACCAACAGAAAATCGTATTTTCAACGAGAGAGAAGTCCGGCTTTTTTCAGACTTACTACTCCACGATGTGGGGACTGGTGATGGAATTGCTCAGGAAGCTGCTCTGCCAAATGAGATCCGTACACCTTCACTATGGGGGTTGAGGCTAAGACGTCCTCTCTTACACAACGGAAGTGCTGCAACACCCGAGCAGGCGATCAGAGCCCACAAGTCGGAAGCCGAGGCAGCACGCAAAGGGTTTGAAGATCTTTCTGAGCAAGAACGGGCGGCGCTTCTAGCATTTTTGAATGCGCTGTAAAATATCCGACTGGCGATAGAAGGATTTCGGATAGGAATCACCAGCTACATAGGGGTGCTTCAGGCTAGCTCTTAACACAGCGACTGACTTCCGGTGTCACTCAGAAGCTATTCTTCACAACCGAAATCTCTGTGATGGAAATCGATCCTCGAAAACATACGTCTACATCTGATCCATCTTGTCGTTGACGGTGGCTGTATTTTCCATTGTATTTGTAGTTGCCGTCCTCGCTTGATTCGAAGCTGAGAGGTAGTGGAGAAGGATCGAGTGAACAGAAGACCACATTGGGAAGACTCTTCTCTAAGGAGACAGATGGGAGATTAACGTTCCAAAACGTTCCCGGCTGGGAAGTTTTTGCGATTAGCTTTTTAAGAATTACACCGGCCCAACTGGTGGCACGTTCCCAATCTTGATCGGTGAGGGGATGGTTGTGGTATTGCGAAATAGCGATACCGGGTACACCATACAAGGCGGCTTCACGAACTGCAGCAATAGTCCCCGAGTAATAAGCGTCTACGCCGAGATTGCCTCCGTGGTTAATACCAGATAACACCCAATCAAAAGATGCTTCTAAGTTGTGAAAGGCTATACGAACGCAATCGGCGGAGGTTCCATCGATGGCATAAGTTTCGTTTGAACGCTGATCCACATGAAGAGCACGATCAGTAGTTGTTCTGTGTGAGCAGCCAGAAACTGCCAGCTTTGGAGCTGCGACAATGATGTCGCCGAGTCCGGCGGCCGCACGGCGAAGAGCAATAAGACCTGGAGCGTTAACTCCGTCATCATTTGTTATGAGTATTCGCATGGAAGTAATGGCTCGCTGTAATGACGAGTGCTACTTTTTGAGGCGAAAACGACTAGGGCTGAGAGAACGTATGGCTAGCCTGGTCTTTCCTTGGGTTGCGAGCTCAGCTAGGATTTTTCCCGTTACAGGGGCCATCATGATGCCCTTTTTGAAATGTCCCGCACCCACAAACATATTTTTCTGCCCGGGCACAAGACCAACCACGGGCTTGGCATCCTCACAATACGGACGAAAGCCCGACCAGCAGCAGGTTTCGGAGCGTCGTGCGACTGAGGGGAGCAACTCGTTCATTTCGTTACGGATTGAAGAAGTTGTTTTTTCATCGACGCCGCGACGAAAACCCACGTCCTCCACTGATCCGCCACCAGCAATGTGACCTTCAGGCAATTGCCAGTAGTAAAAATTCGGTGTCATGATAGTGTGGTTTAGGGTGTGCCGTATTGGTTCTGTGGCCATCAAAGTGCCGCGCATGGGTTTTATTGGTGGTCTCCAGTTCAACACCTCCGTCAAGAGGGGTGTCCATGCGCCAGTCGTCACTATCGTCGTGCCGGCTGAAATGGTGCCCTGGTTTGTTTCTATCTGCGGCGCAAGGGTTTCGACTGTAACACCAAGTGCGAAGGTCACTTCTTTTTCACGCAAATAGTGAGCTAAACGGGCGGCAAGACGCCCGGGATGTAAACATCCCTCATCAGGGTAAAAGACGGCTCCCCTTGTCGGTTTTTGCAGTTTTGGCTCTAGTTCTCCAACTTGCTTCGCCGAAATACTTTCTGCACGAAACCCAGCTTTATTGACGGTCTTAACAATAGTGGATCTTTGTGAAGCTTCTTTGGAGGTGAAACATAGCTGGAGCATTCCGGGTTTGCGTAGATCGAAATCGAAACGTTCATCCAGTTCCTCGTATAGCTGCCGTGTTTTCTTAACCAGAGAGGATAGGGTGCCCATCTCGCGACTCTGTTGAGCAAACCACAAACCTCCTGCATTTGATCCACTAGCTTCCCCCAGAACGGTGCTGCGGTCTATTACACAAATGTTATTGGCGCCAGCTTCGGTAAGGTAGTAGGCGGTCAACAGCCCAACCATCCCAGCACCGACGATGACGAAGGATGCATCGCCTGGCAATTCGGTGCTTTGCTGTAGCGAATCACGCAACTCCCGTGGGAGAGTACGGAACCAGATCGAATCCTGCATTCACTCATCGTAGCAGGGTAATGCAACACCTCCTTAGCATCCGAGTCGCGCGGATACGGAAACGACGGGCAGTAAAACAGGTAAAGTGGTGGCGTGTTTACCCTCAGACACTAAGGATGTAGACATACCTGCAATCAAGAAACAATCTCCTGTGATCTGTACGGAGAGCCCTTTATGTAGGTAAAGGTGTGTAGATGTTTGGAGCGGATACGAAAATGCTGTTGTCTCTTCAGAATGACAATTTAGTTTTGCCGTGTCGTTTCATCTCTCGCACAGCCATAATATCTAGTATGCCCAACAAGAGTGTCAGTTTGGAGACAGGTTTACCAGATACTATCTATGAGCTGATCGCTCGCCAAGCTCAGCAGCAACCTGAGCATTTTGCGCTTACAGGTTTGAATGGCCTTTCGTTAAATTATCGAGGGTTGTTGGCGCAGATCAACCGAACAATTGCATCGTTGAACTCGCGAGGGATTGGGCGACAAGATTGTGTTGCATTGGTGCTGCCCAATGGGCCTGATCTCGCGACCGCTTTTCTTGCAATTGCTGCTGGGGCAACTTGCGCTCCACTCAATCCTGGCTATCGCCGGGAAGAATTTGAATTTTATTTGAAAGATCTACGAGCCAAAGCACTTGTTGTAAGTGCAAGATCGGATTCGCCCGCTGTAGAAGCTGCTATTGCGATTGGTGTGAATGTGATCGAGCTTGAGTCCGGAGGTTCAGATGAACCCGTTGGGACGTTCTTTCTCCGTGGCCCAGATGGCAGTCATGGCCCTGGAGCGGGCCCTGCTCGCAATGCTTTTGCGGCATCTCGTGATACGGCCATGGTGCTCCACACATCTGGAACGACTTCGCGTCCAAAGATCGTGCCGTTAAGTGGGGCCAATATCTGTGCCTCAGCTCACCATATAGCTCGCACGCTGAAACTTGTACCTCAAGATCGTTGTCTCAATATCATGCCACTTTTCCATATCCACGGTTTGATGGGAGCCGTTGCAGCTTCTGTGGCAATAGGTGCCGAGATCGTTTGCACACCAGGTTTCGATGCCATGAAATTTTTTTCATGGGTACGTGATTTTAAGCCGACCTGGTACACCGCAGTACCCACTATGCATCAGGCGATTTTGGGTAGGGCTCTGCGTAATCGGGATATCGTGGACAACTCACAGTTGAGATTTATCCGCTCCTCGTCTGCCTCACTTCCACCACAAGTGATGAAGGAGCTAGAGAGTCTCTTCGGTGCTCCAGTGATCGAATCCTATGGAATGACCGAGGCAGCTCATCAAATGGCTTCAAACCCACTCCCGCCTGGTATCCGAAAACCAGGTTCGGTTGGCATAGCCGCCGGACCAGAAATCGCCGTAATGGATGAAAAAGGAAATTTGCTCAGTAATGGCACTGTCGGAGAAGTTGTGATTCGTGGGCCCAACGTAGCCGTGGGATATGAAAATAATCCAACTGCTAACGCTGAAGCATTCACAGACGGGTGGTTTAGGACAGGTGACCAGGGCTTTCTGGATGGGGACAAGTATTTGACGATTACTGGTCGATTGAAGGAGATCATAAATCGCGGCGGGGAGAAGATTTCACCGAGAGAAGTGGACGAAGTTTTACTTGACCACCCAAGTATTCAGCAAGCGGTTACCTTCTCTGTGCCACACTCAAAGTTAGGAGAAGAGGTTGCTGCTGCAGTGGTTCTTCGCGAAGGTTTGGAAGTTAAAGAACGAGACATTCGTTCATTTTTATCGCAACGATTAGCAGATTTCAAGGTGCCAAGAAAGATTGTATTTCTAGACGAAATTCCCAAGGGTCCAACCGGCAAGCTGCAAAGAATTGGCTTGGCTGAGAAGTTAGGGCTCGTTTAATAGGGCCCTTGAACGGTATTTTAGGGACAGCAGATGCACGACTTTGGTTTGACACTCCGAAAAAGCGCTCGATAGGATGAATGGACTACCCTTATCCGGAGCCGGAGTAGCTCAGGTGGTCAGAGCGAGGGCCTCATAATCCCTAGGTCGGCGGTTCGAGTCCGCCCTCCGGCACCATCCATCGTTAGTTACAGGTACTGAGTCGGAACTGCAGCGAAGCATTTAGTATGTGTTTTTCCCCTCGTAGTGCGGATGATGCACATGGGGATATTATTACGTGTGTTGTCGAGGCAAGCTAAGCTGATAGAGTCCACTTTTCATAAGCAACACGAGGGGAGTTTTTTGTGAACAAGTCAGATTATGTATCTGTTGCTGCAGAGATTGTTAAAGAAGCAGGTGCTGTTGTTGAGCACTATTACGAACGCCGCCCTGAAATTGAATATAAAGGGAAGTCTGATCTTGTTACAGTTGCTGATCGAGCATCTGAAAAGCTTGTCGTGGAAAAACTTCGTGCTCGGTTCCCCAATCATGGCATCATTGGTGAAGAAGGCAGTAATCTAGACATCGATGCGGACTACTGCTGGTACATAGACCCGATCGACGGAACAACCAATTTTGCTCACGGGTACCCACTTTTTAATGTAAGTCTGGGTCTGGCCTACAAGGGTGAAATCGTCGCAGGTGTGGTATATGACCCTATTCACAAGGAATGTTTCACTGCTGAAAAAGGCTCGGGTGCCTATCTCAACAACCGCAAAATTCAGGTGTCTTCAACGCCGGGAATTGAACAGGGGCTCTTTGCTACCGGATTTCCGAGTGCTCGCCGTCCTGAAATCAGTTTAAACCTCTATTTTTTCCATCAGGTTTCGATGCTTACGCATGGCACGCGACGTGCCGGCTCAGCGGCTCTCGATCTGTGTTTTGTTGCTTGCGGTCGTCTCGATGGTTTTTGGGAATTTGGCCTAAACTCCTGGGATGCAGCGGCAGGGATTCTAATGGTCACCGAGGCGGGTGGTACTGTCAGTGACATGCATGGAAGCCCATACCAGCTTGGAGGGGTTGATTTGGTAGTTACAAACGGGTCTGTACATGGCGAACTGCTAGAATTGTTCGCCGAACTATTTCAGGGCAAATACCGCGTTCCTCTTCCGGTAGCGGGTGCGTGGGAGTAGGGGAAATAAAGGATTTTACTCCCTAAATCGGCTTAAATAGCTAACATTACAAAGGGAAAGAGACGCTGTACTTGCGCTACTAATGGGTGAATGGTAGGCTTGAGTGTTTAAGAAAAAGAGGGTTCCCGCTTCTTTCCGCAAGGGAAGATAGGGGCGGAGTATGCCTATGGACAGGATTGTTGACCTCATAAGAAGCAAACGAGATGGAGAAGAGCTATCTTTTGAGGATTATGAGCGACTGATTAGCGCGTATGCTCGGGGAGAGGTGACCGAATATCAGATGGCGGCCTTGCTGATGGCGGGCTGTTGCACCGAGTTCACAGACAACGAGGCAACCGCACTCACTTCGGCGATGCTTAAGTGCGGCGAACGCCTGGACCTCTCTGCCATAGAGCGACCGAAAGTAGACAAACATTCGACGGGTGGAGTTGGAGATAAGGTCAGTTTGATTGCTGGGCCGATTGCGGCAGCCGCGGGTATCGTTGTGCCGATGGTTTCGGGGCGTGGCCTGGGTCACACGGGTGGCACTCTCGACAAACTGGAGTCGATTCCGGGGTTGAGAACCACTATAACACCAGTGCAGTTCCAACAACAGGCCGCTGAACACGGATTGGTTTATGCTGCCCAAAGCAATGAAATTGCTCCGGTCGACAAGAAATTGTATGCGCTGAGAAATGCGACGGCAACGGTCGATTCACTTGCCTTGATTGCGTCTTCGATCATGTCGAAGAAACTGGCTGAGGGATTGAACGGATTGGTGCTTGACGTTAAAGTTGGGCGGGGGTCCTTGATTCCGGGACGTAGAGAAGCTCGACGGTTGGCGCAGCTAATGATTAGTATTGGGCGACGCATGGATGTTAGCGTGCAGGCGTTGCTAACAGATATGAATGAACCACTTGGGTTCACAATCGGTAACGCTCTAGAAGTCATGGAGGCCGCTCAGGCTCTCCAGAACCAAGGCCCCCCTGATTTAGTAGGCCTGTCAATAGAGGTTGCTGCACGAATGATCTACTTAGGTGAGTCAAATCGGTCGATAGAGAGTGCTCGTGACCAAGCCCAGGAATTACTGACAGATGGGTCGGCATTAGCCAAATTTACTGCGGTCATTGCGGCACAAGGTGGTGACGCGGAGGTTCTGACTGACTTCCAGCGACTACCCAATGCTACTGGTGAACAGATCATTACTTCACCGCGGACAGGCTTCATTAGTCGTATCAATGCAGATGATATTGGTCAGGCTGCTTCCATGCTCGGAGCTGGTCGTGACAGCATGGATGACGATATTGATCATGCAGTAGGCGTCGTTCTGCAGTGTAAGGTGGGTGACCAAGTAGCCGAAGGTTCTCGGCTTTGTGCTCTCTACTACACTGATGAAACCAATGTGCAAGAGGCAGTGCAATTAGTAGAGGATGCTTTCCGGCTCTCTGCTTCACAGCCAGAGCCTCGCGAGTTAGCGCTTGATCTGGTACAGTAGCCCCGCGGGCTTGAACTGTTTTCGTTGAGGCCCCAGATCGAGCTAACCATGGGAGTCTTGGGCCTCATATTCATATTAGTTGTGGCCTATTCCCTTTCTCTGAATCGAAGAGAGATACGACTACGTTTGGTTGTGTGGGGTCTCGGGCTTCAGTTTCTTCTCGCATTTTTAGTATTGAAAACCCCTTTCGGGAAAATCTTTCATGTAGTCGGCCAGATCATAAATCGGTCCATGATTTACGCTGAACAAGGTAGCGTTTTTGTGTTTGGAGACCTAGCGAAACTCGATGGCCCTGCGGGTTCTATCTTCGCGTTTCAGGTCCTACCGTTGATACTTTTTGTTTCGGCACTTTTCGCCGTGCTTTATCACTTACGTTTTATGCAACTTGTTGTCAAGGGCATCGCCGTAGTGATGCAGCGCCTTATGGGGACAAGCGGCGCTGAATCATTGAATGTTGCGGCGAATATTTTTATGGGTCAATCTGAAGCACCATTAACAATTCGCCCATATCTTGCTCGCTTAACGCGATCGGAACTAATGACTGTGATGACCGGAGGGATGGCGACGATTTCAGGGGCTCTGCTAGTCGCTTATGTGCGTATTGGTGGTGTTCCAGCAGAACATCTTGTGACCGCTGTAGTTATGACTGCACCAGCCTGTATTCTGCTAGCCAAGATGATTGTTCCAGAAATTGAAACACCCGAGACTCTAGGCTGTGTCCCAAAGAATGATGACCAAGAGGATGTCAATGTTGTTGATGCTGTGGCTCGTGGGACGAGTGAAGGGCTTTATCTGGCTCTAAACGTCGGAGCTATGCTAATTGCCTTTGTCGGCTTGATTGCTCTTTCAAACGGTTTACTTAGTTGGATCACGGAACTACCTGGATTTGATTTTGTCCCATCCAGTCTGGAGCATTTTTTTGGGATGCTCTTTTCACCCGCAGCGTGGTTGCTTGGTGTTCCTTGGAAAGATGCTTCAACGGTTGGAAATTTGTTAGGGACGCGCATGGTATTAAACGAGTTTGTCGCCTACGCGCAGTTGGGATCCATTCGTGAAACTCTCGATCCAAAATCAGTTTTAATCGCCAGTTATGCTCTATGTGGTTTTGCGAATTTCGGTTCCGTTGGTATTCAGGTTGGAGGTATCGGATCACTGATTCCAGAACGCCGCCATGAGTTGGCAAAGCTTGGTTTTCGGGCTATGCTGGCGGGCACGATGGCAAACTTTATGACTGCCTGCATTGCCGGCTTAATTATCCGGTAAAGCCAAATTTTCACCTATTGGTCAGCCTGAGTCACAGCACCCTGTGCTGCTGATGAAACTAGTGCAGCATACTTCGCAAAGACACCGCTGGTATACCGTGTTTTGGGTGCCTTCCACGATGCCAGTCTCTGTTTGATTGCATCATCATCAAGCTCAACTTCGAGACAGCGTTTGTCTACATCTATGACAATAGTATCGCCGTTTTGCAGAGCCGCTATTGGGCCGCCACGAAATGCCTCCGGTGCTACGTGGCCGATCATAACACCTCGAGTCGCCCCACTGAAGCGCCCGTCAGTCATAAGAGCCACACTTTCACCTAGCCCTTCTCCAACGATGGCGGCGGTTACACCCAACATTTCTCGCATGCCGGGGCCGCCAGCGGGGCCCTCGTAGCGAATTACCATTACGTCACCGGCATGAATTTTCTTTTCTGTTACGGCACGCATAGCCTCTTCTTCGTTGTCAAAGACGCATGCGGGACCACGGTGATAACTGCGCTCATGGCCAGCCACCTTAAGCACGCAACCATCCGGAGCAAGGTTACCTTTGAGAATTACTAGACCACCTGTAGGTTTGATTGGGTTGGCAACGGCGCGAATGACATCTTGCCCTTCATTTTCTGAAGCTGTAGCGGAAGCTTCAGCAAGTGTTTTTCCTGTGATGGTTTTTTGCGATCCATCCGCATAACCTCCTTCGACCAGTCGTTTAGCTATTAGTTGGATACCACCAGCCTGGTCCACATCTGCAGCAACGTACTTTCCGCCGGGTTTCAGGTCCACAAGTAGAGGTGTGCGGCGACTGATATCATCGAAGTCTTCTATCGAAAGCTTGACACCGGCATCACGTGCTATTGCTAAAAGATGTAAAACGGCATTGGTGGATCCACCAGTAGCAGCTACGCTAGCGATGGCATTCTCAAATGATTTGCGGGTTAAGATGTCTCTGGGACGGAGATTTGCCCGCAGGGCATTCATGACTATCTCTCCAGCATGAACCCCAACAGCATTTTTTCGTTCATCGGTCGCTGGGACACTTGCGCTACCGATTGGTGATAACCCTATCACTTCCATAACCGTTGCCATTGTGTTGGCTGTGTATTGGCCACCGCAAGCACCAGCTCCAGGGCAAGCTACGTTCTCGAGCTCCAACAATTCAGCATCACTCATCTTGCCGGCAGCGTGGCGCCCGACAGCTTCAAAAACGTCTTGGATTGTTACATCTTTGTTTTGAAAGCGCCCGGGCATGATCGATCCGCCATACAAAAGGACAGAAGGAATATCGAGTCGCGCCAAGGCCATTGCCCCTGCAGGGATGGTCTTATCACAGGCGACAAGCGTGATCATTGCATCGAACATGTAGCCTCGCCCTGTGAGTTCTATAGAATCAGCTATTAGTTCTCGGCTAACCAGTGAGGCCTTCATACCTTCTGTGCCCATTGTTACGCCATCGCTGATAGCGATCGTATTGAACTCCATTGGCGTACCTCCAGCAGCCCGGACACCCTCCTTGACTTTAACGGCCAGCTCGCGGAGGTTAAAGTTACATGGCATGGTCTCGATCCAAGTGTTAGCAATACCAACAATTGGTTTGGCGAGATCGTCGTCTGTAAAGCCGATGGCCTTTAGCATCGAGCGCGCCGGGGCGCGGTCACGACCATCAGTAATATTGCTGCTAGCATGTTTTAACGGGTTTGACATGAAGAACTCCCACTGTTACGGCTCCACTATTTTACCGTAATGAGGAGCTAGTTCTGAGCACCGATGTTCTTACTCGTGGCAAGGACAACCCTCGTGGTGTCTGGCCACTGGTAACTACAGGTTGAACCGGGACACATTGTAAGCGGTGTTACAATCAGGTCGGGTTTGCCGGACTGACAGCCGCCGCGTCTTTTAGACGGGGAGGAAAGTCCGGTCTCCACAGGGTAGCGTGCCGGTTAACGGCCGGGAGGTCACCCTCAAAGGGTGGCTTACGGAAAGTGCCGCAGAAAATATACCGCCGTGCCTTTGTGCACGGTAAGGGTGAAAAGGTGTGGTAAGAGC
>DJHJ01000025.1:0-1079 GCA_002433055.1 Acidobacteriia bacterium UBA6623
ATAGGGATGGCAGTATGGTTGGTGGGTTTGACCACTGCGTTTGGGTCCGAGACGGCAGAAAAATACCCTAACATCCTTTTGATTACAGTCGACACTCTACGTGCTGATCACCTCTCGAGTTACGGCTATCCGCTCAGAACTAGTCCAACAATAGACCGTCTGGCTGAAGAAGGCACGCGGTTCAGCTCTGCTTACAGTCCCATTCCTCTGACCGGGCCGTCGCATATTTCGCTGTTCACTAGCCGTTTTCCACAGGAGCATGGGGCACGTATCAACGGCTATGCGGTGGGAAAAGACTCCAAGTGGCTTTTTCTGCCACAGATTTTGAAAAGATTTGGGTATACCAATGCTGCCTTTATCAGTGCCTGGCCACTGAATTCACGCCTTACTCACCTGGGTAAATGGTTCGATACATATGACGAAAATCTTACCCGAAGCTATCAAGTTTTTAATTCAAGTCGCTACGCAGAAGATGTTACCCCCGTAGTGACACGTTGGCTGGACGGCCGCCCGTCAGAGAGTCCGTTTTTTCTATGGGTGCATTACTTCGATCCTCACGATCCGTACCACTTACGCGATGAGTTTACGGACTTTGAAAAAAGTGGCCATCCTAACAATCGTCCCGATCCACTCAATAAGGCGATGGCAAAACGGATCCGGAGTTATGATTCTGAAATTGGCTACGTTGATGCTCACATAAATAAAGTACTGAAAAAAATTGATGACCTGGAGTTGCGGGACTCAACGCTTGTTGTGTTGACATCAGACCATGGAGAAAGCCTTGGCGAGAACGGATACGTTGGGCACGGACGCGCTCTATCACAGGGTATTGTTAAGATCCCACTGATTCTACGTTACCCTGGCGTTATTCCGACCCACCAAGTGATCGACGACAATGTCTCCTTACTCGATGTCATGCCAACCCTTCTGGATTTTACTATCGGCGTTCTGAACACGAAGGACCTGCCCACAACATTTGCGGGAAGAAGTCTGGCCTCGGCGATAACTAAGAATGAACCGATTCCAAGTCGACCGATTCGCTATCTTTCATTTGCTGGTAAAAAGGGCTGGATGCCACA
>DJHJ01000025.1:1417-102948 GCA_002433055.1 Acidobacteriia bacterium UBA6623
TGGCTTGCTCAGTTTTGGATAACTGCGGAGCGTATTCCCTTCAGGATGGGACAAACCGCTGGCAGTAAAAAATCTATCTGGGATCCACAAGGGAAAGTGCTTCGTTCCTTTGACTTAAGTGTCGATCCCTTCGAACAGGAACCCCTCGTGTTAAGCCAAAAAGACCGAACGTACAGCAGCCACACCAAGCCGCTGAGCCGTTGGTTCAAGGCCACTAACCTTAGCAGCGGGGAGTCTCGCATGAGCAAGCGCGATGTAGAGGTCCTCAAAAGCCTCGGCTATATTCAGTGAACATAGACCACCAAACCCTGGCGATCACGATCAGTGCCATCAAGGCCTTGACGCTCCCGCTGATCTTCCACAAGGCTTGCTATGTCAACGCCCGGGATAAGGAACCCTTAACGCTGTTCCTTGTCCGCAGGTATTAACTAAACTGTTGTACTGGAAATTGTCTTCTAGTCTTTGGCTGAAGCGAGCAAGCTTTTAGCCGACACCACCAAAACTGCGGCGCCTAAGAAGGTTACTAGATTTCCAATAATGCCCGATAAGTGTGCACCTACGGCGGGGATTGCCTCTAAGTTATTTGAAGCAACTCCAAGAGCAATAGCTGCTAAAAGGAAACCCTGCACTTCGACGCCACTTATGTTTAGAGCTCCAACAACCAGACCAAGTACTGCTAGTGCCAGACCAGTCATTGGGACATCGATACCTACGCCTCCTGCTACAGAGACCACCAGGCCGAGAATAAAAGCAATTTTTCCTACTAAATCCATAGTTTCTCCTTAATGACGGAATAGCAAAATACGTGTTGCACAAATGTGAAACTTAAAGTTGCCGTCCACAGGGAGATTAACAGAAATTACGCTGGCAGAGTGAATATTTTTGAAAAACTTTTCCTCGGGTATCATGTGGCAATATTGTAGAGTGAACTTTTTCAAAGAAAGTCCCTGTAAGTATTGAGTGGTGGCCCTTACCTTATTTCTTTTTTGTTAAGAACAAGAACGGAACTTTACCTGCAGATCTCATGCTCTAACTAATCTTCAACCTTCATCAAAATGGCAACCACTTCCCTGCCACCAAAATTCGTTTCGGATACGGTCAAACCTTGGAGTTCAAATCCCATACTTCCCGCTCTGTTCAACTCTTTATTCATGGTCTTTGTCCGCTTGGTTGCCAGAAGTTTATAAATGTAGCGAGTGAGTGTTTTCCCCACTGGTCGTTCCAATACCACAACAACTTCTCTATCAAACGACCCCCAAGCAGTTTCAGCTATAGATTGACCTACGTAGGTATACCCTTTTTCTCCGGCGGCACGCAATTCTTTCTGCATCGTTGAAGTCTTTGAGGTTGCCAACAGCATGTACTCAAGACGTTTCTCATTACCAGATACGGCAGACCTCTCCATTGCCGTAACTATCTCCTTACCTCCAAATGTCGTCTTGCCACCCATCATGCCCGAGAACCGAAAACCCTGAGCCGCGGCTCTGTTCATCTCTTTCTGCATCGTTGATGTTCTCGTTGTTGCGAGCAGTCGATATTCTTTTTCGTCATCAATGGAGCCAGCAGCCATTATGCAAAGTGGTGACAAAAAACTTATTACTAGCCCGAGTGTGATCTTTGGCAACAGCAACATTAAAGGCTCCTTTGTATAACGCTCAGCCCTAAAAGACATTCGGTATTGTGATGCGTGTTATTTTATTTGCGTTTCAAACTTCCCAAAACCACCATTGGATTCTTTCGAATAGGCACCACAGAGAATGTTCAAAATCTTCACTTGATGTAATTGAGCAGATCCTGCTTGCTCAGTCCCTCAATCCCTAGATGCTTGAGTGTTCGAGCAGCCTCCCAAAAATCCCTGCCTAATGTCGCAGAAGCTACGTTGACTAGGGCCCTCATAGTAGGGCAATTAACTCCTAGCTGTTGGCCCAACATTGCCCATGTGGCCAAACCGTAGGGAACATCCTCGCTCAGCCAGCGAGTATCAAGGATGCTCGGAGCCCGTAATTGTGTCAACATATAGCTGCCATTGATTGTGGCCCATAGATCTCCTTTTGGGCCAAACCCAGCTTCGTAAAAAGCGGCTTCCACAGGCAGAAGATCGAGGTCAAGCGCCTTCGCAATTGCCAGTCGTTCACGATCTACATCACAGATAAGCCTGCACACCGCAGGCGTAACGCCCTCTTTATAGAAATAGAAATCGCCACGAGAATACTCAACTCGTCCTGCGTTCAGTAGCACGCCTGCGGGGTGAACCACTGGATTCATTGCCGCCAACCCACAAGCGAGAACATTCGGATAAAGATGCACTCCCGGGAACCAACGATCCACAACTTTTCGGGCGCGCTCGCCTTCGCTGTGTGGCATGACACCCAGCCCAAGCCCTTCGACCATACCCCAAATATGTGCCGCCTTCGGTGACGTCTTACGACAAACGTATGGGGCAGTATCTGTCTCAGCGATAATCAGGCGATCAGCTGTACATTGTTGTTTGAGAATGTGAACGAATTCGAGACTTCCTAGAGTGCCTGGCATCAATACAATGATTTGATCATTGTCAAGATGTGGCGCACAGGCTTCCGCAAAGGCACGGTGCCCGTAGGCGGGCACAATCAGTAGAACTAGCTTGACATCAGTTAGACCTTCGGCAAAGTCCGTGGTGACATGACGCACTGGGGCGACCCCCTGACCAGCCACACCGGAAAGGGAGATGGACCGCGATTCTCGTACAGGTTCAACTGCCTCGGCAAAATCAGGCAGCTCACAAAGTGTCACCGAGGCACCATCCAAACTGAGTTTGGCAGCAACGGCAAAAGCGGTGTTACCGCCCCCAAGGATAGTTATTTTCTCTGTTACCATACATTCGCCTTGCTATAGCCTAGCAGTATGTGATCGTGACTCCAGTGCGAGAACTGGTAAATCGCTTGGAGAGCTTGAAACCAATAAAAACGCAGACAGTACAAAAAGACTCTTTCCACATATGTGAGCAGTAAAACAAACAATACTTCGACTGAAAAATACAGCTGGACGGAATTAGGGCGGCCATCCTAGACCATTTGTGTTTCGCCGTCGGGGAGTTGTAAACTCAAACCCGAGACATCAACAGACTGCAAAGGTCTGCCACGGGGCTCAGCGGCAAACACGGTTTGCCCTGACTGAATTGGATTCAGCCAAAAGGAGTGGGAAATGGAGAGACGTGACTTTCTGCGAAGCGGAGTAGCTTCAACCGCACTAGCAACTCAACGCATCCTCGGCGCTAACGACCGAGTGCGAGTCGCATTGATAGGGGCGGGTGGTCGAGGTCGAGGTGTAACTGCCTATGTCGCAAAAGTTGCCGGTGCCGAGATTGCTGGTGTATCCGACGTGTACATACCGCGCCGCGAAGAAGCCGCTGCCCAATTTGGGCCGACTGCAAAACCATTTGCTGATTACCGTACCATTCTCGACAGTAAGGACGTAGATGCCGTGATCATTGCCACTCCTGACCATTGGCACACTCCTATGACCATAGAAGCCGTTCAGGCTGGCAAGGATGTTTACTGCGAAAAACCTGTAACTCATCATCTAGCGGAAGGCGAAAGACTCATACGTGCCGTGGACGAATCGAAACGGATTGTTGCCACCGGGACACAACAGAGAAGCTGGGGACATTACATCGAAGCAAAAGATCGAATCCAGGCTGGAGAATTAGGCAAAGTCACGTTTGCTCGGTGCTACTGGTACCAAAACTATACTCGGTGGAAAAAACTTTTCGAAAACAAAAAAATCGATGTCGACAAACTGAACTGGCAGCAGTGGTTGGGAGCGGCACGAAAGCAACCATTCGACCCGATTCGCTATCGATATTGGCGGTTTTTCTGGGATTTTGGTGGTGGAAGCTTTACAGACTTAATGACCCACTGGATAGATGTGATCCAGTGGTTTATGGAAAGTGACCAACCAATACTTGTACAAGCGTCGGGTACAACCTACACCCAGGACTGGCTAGAAACTCCCGACACGGTTACGGCCTCGATGCAGTTTTCTGAGGGCTATACAGTAACCTACGATGGCGCTTTAATGTTTGGACTCGAAGGCGGTGGCATTGTTTTCCGCGGCGACAAAGCAATGATGACCCTCAATCGTCAGGGGTTCGATATTTACCCTGAGGGTGTAAAACCTGCCGAGGCCACAGGCAGACCAGAACCTACCGTTCATTTCCGTAGAGGGAAAAACACTGACGGCCATGGAACTGGTGAAAACGTCACGGACTGGCTTGCCTGTATCCGAAGTGGAAAGACTCCCAACGCGCACGTACGAGCAGGCGTTACAGCGGCGGCAACGTCCCACTGGGCCAACAAGGCTCTGCGAGAAAATCGGACAGTAAAACTGTAAGCCACTAAAAGTTCAACCTATTGAGGAAACACAGGCAGTTTTTTATGTTGCTTTTTGTCTTGGTGAAACTACCAAGACTATAGTTTCCTCTTGGATGAGGCCCGGATGAGTGGTTCATGGTAGGCTTAACACCGACTACATCTTCCGTCCACCAAACTAATCCGTCTCATTGGATGAGTCCAGCAGACCAGATGAAGCTTTAGACAATTTGTGGCGCTGAAGTTTCCCCAGGGCGTTACGGGGTAGTTTCTCGACGAAAATAAACTTACGAGGAATCTTAAACGATGCTAAGTTTTCTCGACATATATCTCGAAGTTTTCGATCATCCAAGTCGCTATCCTTCTGAAGTTTGACGTAAGCCACCAGGACTTCGCCTCGAGATGGGTCTGGCTCTCCGACAATAGCAACTTCGGACACACCAGATTGCTCAGCCAGCAGCTCTTCAATCTGACGAGGGTAGATATTGAAACCACCGGAAATAATGAGGTCATCGCGGCGACCAACAAGTGTATAGTAGCCATCATCGGAACATGTTGCTAAATCACCGGAGCGAAAAAAGCCATCTTCTGTGAATGCTGTGGCATTCGCCTTGGGCTGCCGATGATAGCCAGAAAACACATTATCGCCACGGATAAGCACTTCTCCAATTTCACCGGTCTCAACCTGTCCTCCGGTTTTCGGATTCACTAAACGAATCAAAACACCACGTAATGGTTTGCCTACAGACCCCGGCCTGCGCTCACCTTCATATGGGTTCGATATATTCATTAAGGTTTCACTCATACCGTAGCGTTCGAGGATGTCATGACCGTAGAGACTACGAAACTTCTTGAGGGTGCCAGCGGGCAAAGGTGCGGAACCAGAAACAAAAAGTCTCATTGAGTCACCAATTTCTTTTGCCGTCTTGGGTTCAACGCTGAGCAATCTCTCATAAATAGTTGGAACACCAAAAAAAACCGTGGGAGAAAACCTCCGGAATTCTTTGACAATACTCTCGTGACGAAAACGTTCGAGTAATCGCAGTCGCAGACCGGTTGCCAGCCAGGTGTGCAGACCATTTCCAAGTCCATGTACATGAAACAATGGAAGAGCTAGGAGAAGACGGTCTTCACCAGTAATTTGCCACGCCTCGAGTAGCGTTTCGGTGTTGGCTATGAGATTGCGATGGGTCAGCACCGCCCCTTTTGGCGTCCCAGTAGTGCCAGAAGTGTAAACAATCATTGCAGGATCGTCCATTTGGCATGGATATGCGACTAATTCTGATAAGAAATCGTGGCTCAGTTCGTCAAAATCATTGGCTCGATAGAGTAGTACTTTCGGGCCAGTTTGGCGATGTTCCATTTGGAAACATGACTCCAGACAATCGATGAGATCAAAGGAGGTAACGGCAGCACGTGGTTCTGAGTCATCAACAATTTGCCGGACTTCACGCTCACGATAGAGAATGTTGATAGGAACAAAAACGAGGCCAGACTTCAAAATAGCTAGGTAGGAAATGATAAATTCAGGAGAGTTTCTGAGATAAACGACGACACGATCTCCCGCCACAAGACCGTCTTCGGCGAATCGGCGTGCCAGACGATTCGAGCGCACCTCAAGCTCTCGGAATGTTAGTTCTTCGGCTGAAAACTCAAGCCCGGTTTGGTTCACAGAATTTTCAAACGTTGGACGAAATGACTCAATGATGTTCATCAAATGATATCTTCACGTTCAGATTCAGATAGAAGCTCACTCAAAAGATGGCGATAGTAAACGTTTTTTTTCAACTTCTTACGCTAAGTAGAGCTGACCGGGCTAACACTTTTGACATAAGGACGCAAGACTAGGTTGATTGCAATCAATACTACTGACATCGCAGGCAAGAGTAGTAGAGCCAAACCAAGTGACAATCGATCAGCGACAAAGCCTATTGCGTAGGAGCTAAGTGTTAGCCCGGCCCATCCCGACGTAATAACAATACCCATAGCGGTAGCGGTCATCTTGGAGAACAAATTGCCACAAATAGCAAGAGTCGTTGGGAATACAGGTGCCATCGCTACTCCAGCCGCAAAGACTAAACCCGTTATCAAAATTGGGTCATCAAGGCGCAACATAGCAAAAGTTGTGATTGCCATAGAGATTGAAGCAACCAAAGTTACACTAATCTCTGATATGCCCAATAAAATTCGAGATGCCACCACGCGTCCAACTAATAGCCCAAGTGCAAAGCCCCAAGAAAGAATATTTCGTGCGTCTCCGCGCGCAAATTTTTTTTCTTCTTCAAGATATTTCACCAACCAGTTAAAAACACCCACTTCGCTAGCTACATAGAAAAACAAAATTAAACTGAGCAGATAAAGTGGAGGTTGCCTTAGTAGCTTATGTGCAGCTGAAACGGTAAATCCTCGTTCTCTAGTCGGTAACGGCATCGGAGTTCCAATGTTGACTAGTAACGTGAGACCCACAATTGCAGTTAATGTAACTGACAATGCATGAGTTGAGCTTAGGGCGCTGACATTAGCAGCGAGCAGTGGTGTAACCATCGTGCCAAGTCCGAAAAACATGTTGAGTAAGTTAAGCGCAGAAGCGCGCCTATCTTCACTTACATCACTGATTAAAGCGTTTGATCCTGTTACCAGCATTCCTCCACCTAAACCCAGCACAAGTGTGGACCAGCAACACCAAGACACCACGATAGTGGGGTTGTTGCCAGCAGACATCAACATCACAAGCCCCAATGTTATGCAACTTAGCCCGGCCACAATGCCAGTTTTTTTGCCACGCCTGTCAACGATTGGCCCCACTAAAACAGAAGCAATCATAAGCCCCAGTGCTTGCATCGTGGCAATTAAACCACTCTCCTTGGCGGTGAGGTTGAAACGCTCTCCCAGCTCTGGCAGAACCGTTCCCAAAAGTGCAGCAATCAATCCGTAGGTAAACACGCCTAGTATCATTGCTGGGATCAGCGTTGACCTGGTATAGCGATTACTCATACAACCTTCTTCTGTTCAATGAAACAAGGTTCTGTTCGGCAAAATTGTGAGTCAAAAGGCTTATTGGCTACATCAATTAACCAAGACGGGGGCGCTGAGTGTCATTGTCCCAAAAAACTTTCTTTTCCTCACGATAGGACATTGTTGCCAAGTGTCCCGTGACAGCTGCTTCATGTCCAGTCTGTGCATCGCAATTCAGTGGGACGTTGTCCCGAATTGAGTCGATAAAATTCCTAAGGTGGTCACCGGTCGGATTTCCTTGTCCAAGGTCCTTGCGACTTCGGACGTGGATTTCCGGTCGAGAGGAAACCTCTTCCGGTGCACCACGGTATTTCTCTGGGTAAACGTACAGATCTCTGAGTCCAATAATCTCCATGGTGCCCTCACTGCCGAGTAATTGTTCACCAAAACGAAAATGCGAATTACTGAAAGCCACAGAATAGTTAATATGGAAGTGTTCAGGATATTCAAAGCCCGCCGTTATGGTGTCAGGAACCTCTCGGTCATCGTTGCGCCAAAAATGAACACCGCCAGTACACATAACCGATTTGCAATGAGTGTGGCCAGTAATCATATGAATTGCGTCAGTCTGATGGACAAGGAGATCTGTCGAAATACCTCCGGAATAATCCCAGTAGAGACGCCACTGGAAATAGCGGTTTTTGTCAAACCCTTTGTTTTGAGCGGTACCTAAAAATCTTTCATAATCTGTATTTTCAGGATTTGCATCCATGGGAATCTTATACCGCCAGGCAGGAAAAGTAGACGGACTATTACGGAACCAGAAAGCACGAGCATACACCACTTCACCAAGCACACCAGATTCATAGATTTCCTTGGCTTTCTGATAGAGAAGTGAGCTGCGACGCTGCGTTCCGACCTGGAATTTCTTGCCACTTTTCTCTACAGCAGCAACGATTTCATGACCTTCTTCGATCGTATGGCTCAGCGGCTTTTCACAGTAAACGTGTTTGCCCGCCTCAAGAGCAGCAATCGCCATGTCGCGATGCAGATGCTCAGGCGTCATGATAACGACAGCATCAATGGCGTCGTTAGTGAGCATCTTGTAGTAATCGTGGTATGTCTGAGGCGCCACCCCTTGCTGAGTGGCAACGACATCCTTACCCTTCGCCATGCGCGGGGCAAAGGTATCGCAAATGGCTCCAATCGAAGCAGCGTTTTTAGCCACCTTCATCATAGTCTTGATATGGCGGCCTCCGCGATTTCCAAGACCAACCCAGCCCAGATTAACCTTGGTCCCAGCAGTCTGTGCATTCAATAGAGCCGGAGCAGCTAAGACTGTAGATCTATTAAAATCTCGCCGTGAGATCGATGAGGACATTTTGTTTTTCGGTTCCTTCCTAATCAAATATGGGGAAAGCTCTGTTGAGAATATCAGCGGTCGCCGTGCAGGGGCAAGCAAGAAAAACCTACGGACACTGAGCTGAGATGGGAAACCGCTAGGTCACACTACCAGCGGCACAAGCCTTTTTGACCTATGTCTTTGCGATAGTGAAGACCATCAAATTGAATTTTTTCAGCAGCCGCATAAGCATTACCGATCGCGGAAGCCAGGTTTTGACCACCAGCTGTAACTCCCAGAACACGCCCTCCGGCTGTGACTAGATTCCCTTCTTGCAGAGCTGTACCCGCATGGAAGACTTTAGCCCCAGTGGCTTCGGCCTCATCGACTCCAGCAATCGGCAGACCTTGAGGGTAGGAGCTCGGATAGCCCGGGGCAGCACAAACTATACAGCAAGTGGGACCTTCGTCCCAGCCTACAGTTTTGGGGTTGAGGTTACCTCTAGCCGCTGAGAGGAGTAATTCTCCCGCGTCCCCAGTCATGCGATACATCAAGGGTTGGGTTTCGGGATCACCCATACGAACATTGTATTCGAGAACCTGGGGACCATTTTCAGTCATCATCAACCCAAAGTAGAGAAAACCGACAAACGGATAACCATCAGAACGGATACCGTCCAGCGTATTTTCTACAATTGTAGTTAATATAACCTGCCGCTCTTCTGTGCTGAGAATACGGGGGTCACAGTAGGCCCCCATCCCTCCCGTGTTAGGTCCTAAGTCATTGTCAAAAATAGGTTTATGGTCCTGTGATGGGGGAAATTCAAAAAATGTCTTTCCATCGCTTAGGACTATGAAACTCACTTCTTCTCCGGTCATAAATTGCTCGATTAGCAGTCTCTTCCCTGCATCACCGACAACTTCGCCGGAAAGCATAGCTGTACCTGTTTCACGTGCTTCGTCTTCGTCACGAACAATAATTACGCCTTTGCCAGCTGCAAGCCCGTCTGCCTTGAGTGCCACCGGAAAGCCAAAACGGGTTAGGTTTGCCTCTAACTCGCTCATCGACTCAACCACCGCAAAATCAGCGGTCGGAATACCGTGACGCTTCATGAATTGTTTGGAAAAAATCTTGCTTCCCTCCAGCTGGGCAGCTTCAGCCCCTGGACCAATTACAGATAGCCCATGCATCCGAAATTTATCCGCAAGGCCAGCTACCAATGGAGCTTCTGGGCCTATCACGGTGAGGTCAACATCGAGATGTTGAGCTAGAGCGAGAATTTCCGTGTTCAATTTTATGTCCTGCGAGAAACATCTGTGCTCCTGTGCAATACCAGCATTTCCGGGTACAGCGTAAACTTGCTCGACGGAGTCTGATCGGCCCAAACGCCAGCAAAAAGCATGTTCACGGCCGCCACCACCTACTACTAAGACTTTCATGTGCTCTTCTTTCTGTTAGGGCAATGTCCCGAAACTTTATTAGCGACATCACATTGCCGGTTGCCTGACGAATGCCTAGAATAACAAGAAAGCCTTTCCTTCTGGCCTTCTGCAATGTTGAAGTTTACCGAAGATCACGATGTTGTAGTGATTGGTGCCGGCCACGCTGGCTGTGAAGCATCGATCGCAGCTGCACGAATGGGTTTGCGTACAGCATTAGTGACACTCAACCTGGACCTGATCGCACAAATGTCTTGCAATCCAGCGGTCGGTGGAATTGCCAAGGGGCATCTAGTACGAGAAATCGATGCACTCGGCGGAGTCATGGGAGAAGTCACTGATGCTGTGGGGATCCAGTTTCGACTATTGAACACAAGTCGCGGCCCGGCAGTCTGGTCACCACGGGCGCAATGCGATAAAAAGCAGTACCGTGTGAAAATGCGGCAGGTATTGGAACAACAAGAAAATCTGGTAATCAAACAAGCCGAAGTGGTGAATCTGATTTTAGAAAACTCAGCAAAGTGCGGTGCCGATAAGGTCATCCGGGGGGTCGAACTGCTAGACGGACGAACCATCCGGTCCGAGGCGGTGATCATCACAACCGGAACGTTCCTAAATGGTCTAATACACGTTGGCGAGAAAACTTATCCAGCAGGCCGGAGCGGTGAGCCGGCATCTCGTATGCTCGGAGAAGTCCTGCGTGAACTTGGATTCCGATGTCAACGCCTGAAAACAGGCACCCCGCCACGACTTGACGGAAGAACCATCCATTGGAACCAGTGCCACCCGCAATCGGGGGATTTGGAACCGACACCATTTTCATTCCGCACGAAAGAGATTAACCAAGAACAAATTAAGTGTCATATTGCTTTCACAACTGAAGAAACTCATGAAATCTTACGGCAAAACATAACTCGATCGCCACTATATAGCGGTCAGATTGAAGGAGTTGGACCACGATATTGCCCATCAATCGAAGATAAAGTAGTCAAATTTCCTGACAAAACAAGGCATCAGCTCTTTCTAGAGCCGGAAGGGTTGGACACAAACGAAGTCTATCTCAATGGCATGTCAACGAGCATGCCTATTGATGTTCAGGCCGAAATGATAGCATCCGTCCCAGGATTAGAAAAAGCTGAAATGATCCGTCCAGGATATGCAATTGAGTATGACTCTGTTGACGCCACTGAATTACGACACTCCCTTGAAACAAAACGTATTTCAGGCCTTTATTTAGCAGGTCAAATCAATGGAACAACCGGTTATGAAGAAGCAGCAGCGCAAGGAATTATGGCTGGAATCAATGCAGCACGGGCCGCACAGGGACGGGAAAGCATCGTGTTAGACCGGACACAGGGTTATACAGGAATTTTGATTGATGACTTGATTACAAAAGGCACTGATGAACCCTACCGGATGTTTACATCGCGGGCTGAGTTCCGTCTACATCTGCGTATTGACAACGCAGATGAGCGCTTAACACCAATTGGACACGAGGTGGGCTTGATAAAAGAAACCGCCTGGCAGATTTTTTCGGAATTGCAAAGAGACAAGAAATCGGTGCGTGATTTTTTGGAGAACTATCGACCCTGGACAGACGACAAAGAGATCGCACCCTTGCTGGCTGTGATCGGTAATTTGCCCCGTGAACGACAGACACTTGCGCAATTGCTGAAACGTCCAGAAGTGACAATTTCAACTGTAAAAGATTTAGTGGGTCGCCACACTGGAATTAAACTGACCCAGCCGGACTGGAAATCGATCGAGACTTCTATCAAATACGAAGGCTATCTTACACAACAGAAACGACATATCCAACGCCTCAAGCGTGCAGAATCGCGCCGGATCCCCAAAGGGTTCTCATTTGTGGGAATTCCCGGATTATCACGCGAGATCATCGAGAAAATGGAGCGCGTAGAACCCTCGACACTCGGTCAAGCTGGCCGCATTCCAGGAGTCACCCCAGCAGCAATTTCGATTCTCAACCTCTACCTCGATATGCCGGCAGCGGCTCGCTCGAATGCCTGACCCCCAAAAAAAATTCCGGGCGCTGATTGAACCAGTATTGCACCAGGCAAAACTTTCGATCACAAATCAACAAATCAAACAACTATACCACCACTACTTTCTGTTAACTCAATGGAATCAAAAGGTTAGCCTAACATCAATTCGAGATCCCACGGAAATTATCGAACGACATTTCGGAGAATCCTTGTTCTTGGCTACAAAACTTCCTGACGCTAAAACTGTAGTTGATATCGGTTCTGGGGCAGGCTTTCCTGGCCTACCGTTTGCAGTAGCAAACCCCACGGTTGAGGTAACACTTGTCGAATCCATCTCAAAAAAAGCAGCCTTCTTGAAGGAAGCATCAAGGGAGATCAGCAATGTTAGAGTCCTACACTCTCGAGCTGAAAACATCCAAGGAGGGTTCGAATGGGCTGTTTGTCGTGCGATTCCCATCAAAAAAATGTTGCCTGTTATGAAGAGCTTAGCGGCCAATATTGCCCTGATGACATCCGAAACTGTGGCCTCTGAGCTTAAAGACGAACTAGAGCCGCCAATCCCAATACCATGGGGTAATCAGCGAATATTGCTGTTAGGGCACTTCGGGGGAAGATGTTCCACGTGAAACAAACATGATCATAAATGTTCCACGTGAAACATTTCTTGGTCGCTATCTGAAAAACTGTGCTAAATTGGTGTCTCGTAAACTTGGAACTGGATCCCTTGAACAAAATCATCGCTATTGCCAATCAAAAGGGTGGTGTTGGGAAAACGACAACCGCTATAAATCTTTCGGCCTCACTCGCAGCTGCCGACTGTAAGGTTCTCATTGTCGATTGCGACCCACAAGCTAATTCCACTAGTGGCTTAAGTTTCGATCATGATCCCGACCGCAAAAATCTCTACCATTTACTTATTGGAGATGAGACTCCAGATGGCGTAATTTATCCAACCCAGGTCCATGGACTGTGGCTACTGCCATCCAGTCGGAACCTGGTCGGTGCAAATGTAGAGTTGGTGGAACGTGAAGGAAGAGAGGTGCGCCTCCGTGATGAGCTGAGGCCTCTTCTGGGTCAGTACGATTTCATATTTCTGGACTGCCCACCAGCACTTGATTTGCTCACTTTAAACGGCTTAATAGCCGCCGACACAGTGATCATCCCCATACAGTGTGAATATTTCGCTCTCGAGGGGGTTTCCGCCCTCTTAGATACGATCGATAGAGTTCGTCAGCACTTAAATCCAAAATTGAGCATAGAAGGGGTCCTGCTAACTATGTTCGATGAGAGGACTAGCCTAACCCGCCAGGTTGCCACCGACTTGAGGGATTTTTTCCAGGACGATGTTTTTAAGACGGTTATACCGCGCAATGTGCGGCTGGCAGAGGCACCGAGTCACGGTAAACCTATTCTTGAGTATGACTTGCGATGCAAAGGGGCTGAGAGTTATCTCAATCTGGCGCGGGAAATTCTTTCGAGAACCGAGCCAGGGATCTCTGCACATGCCTCCGGGTAATCTCTCACGGTGAATTAACATGGCGGTTAAACCACAACATGGTCGAAGAGCTTTAGGGAAAGGGCTTGGGGCTTTGCTCCCTTCGCCCCCCGCTGGCTCATCACGGTCAAATGGATCGATAGAAGAGCTCGCTGATGGCCTTAGATCCATCTCAGTCGAGTTAATTGATCCAAACCCTTTTCAGCCCCGAAGAAGCTTTCAAGGGGATGCCTTGGAAGGACTAGCGCAATCTATCCGCACTGATGGGTTGGTACAACCTATAGTCGTCCGTAAGAGTGGCTTGAGGTTCACGCTGATCGCCGGAGAGCGAAGACTGCGAGCAGCAAAACTCGCTGGCCTGGCGAAAATCCCTGCACTGATACGCGAGATTGCCCAAGACCGCATACTCGAGGTCACTCTCGTCGAGAACATTCAGAGGGAAGATTTAAACCCTATAGAAATTGCTTCAGCGCTGGAGCGAATGATCGAAGAGCTACAGTTGAGCCACGAGGAAGTCGCAACAAGAACAGGAAAAGACCGTTCGACAATCACAAATCTGCTGCGATTACTGAATCTACCCTCCGATGTACGAAACCTAATAGCAGAGGGACACATCTCGGGGAGCCATGCGCGTGCCATCGCAGGACTTGAAAAGGTGGAGGACCAGAGAACATTAGCCAACAAGACCGTGGCTCAGGGGCTATCAGTCAGGCAAGTAGAAAACGCGGTTAGGAAACTCACAAATTCAAATCCGACCAAAAAAGTTAATAATGAACTCGATCCTAACGTGTCAGCAGCCATGGACAACCTGGAACATCGCCTGAAAACAAAGGTACGCCTCATTGGTCGTGGTCAAAGAAAAGGCAAGATTGAGATCGAGTATTATTCCACCGAAGACCTAGAGCGCATCTACTCAACAATAATGGGTGAGTAAGTACCGTCAAAGATCTGTCATTTTTTGCTTGATTCCCGCTCGATTTTTTGCACAAGAGCCTCAGCTCTAGATCTAGATAAATGTATTATTTTCTTATTGTTAGATATTTTTATTAGAATTGGAAGCATTTGTTTAGGCGAAATCACTCGATCTTTGTCCAAGGAAATTTGAAATGCAATTAGGCGCTTATTGACACCCAATCGATCAAACCGCATTGCGCGCTCCAGCTCGATACGATGACGTGCTGTTTCACCTGCTCTGAGAAACCAACTTGCCAACGCTTTTGCATCCGGGTTCTCCGTATAGATGAATTCTGTTTCAGATTGATTTCCCGTGGAATCGATGTAGCGAAAAAATTTTCTGCCTGTAAAGGCCACCTTGCGAGGATGAGTCAATGAAATCCGAAAATAATCCAAGTTTTTGACTTGAGTGGTTAGCCAAGAGAGATTTTCTGCCGATAATTCAAAAATCAAAGGTTCATCCGTAGGGTCTTCCCGGTAAAACACCTTGCCTGACATCTCTACTTCTATCTCAAAGTATTCTGGAACGCTGCCAGGAAAAGCTCTTGTGAAAAATATGCGGCATCCCTGATTCTCATCCTTCTGTGCACCAAAAACTGCCGCAGTATCCAACAGAAATATCACGGATATTAACAAATAATAATATAAACTACACATGTAGAATTTATAGCGTTCCTCGCGCCACGCGCTGACTATGGCATATAGCAACTGCTAGTGCATCAGCAGCATCTTGAGATTCAATTGGTTCGCGCAGACCAAGCAGGGATGCCACCATCAACTGCACTTGCCTTTTTTCCGCTCGTCCATAACCGACAACACTTTTTTTTATTTCTAATGGTGAATATTCACCAACCGGTAGTTCCACTTGCGCCGCCAACAGCAAAGCAACACCACGAACTTGCGCTAACTTCAGAGTTGTCTTGACATTAACGGCATTGAAAATCTCTTCAATTGCAATCGTGTCTGGGTTGTGTACAGCCACGAGCGCCTGTAATTCGCTATGAATTTTTTGCAGCCGATCAGGGAAAGAGCTTCCAGGGACTACTTTGATCACGCCAAATTCCAGTGCCCGATGATTACGTCCATCTGTCTCTATGATGCCGTACCCCGTCTTCTGGGAGCCACAATCGATGCCAAAAACCCTCACTCAGCACCTCTTGTGTCGGCAGTATGCAGAGTTCGCGAGTTCATTTAAACTATGTACGTTAATTCGCGAGTTTCTCTAACTCGTCATCATCGATATCAAAATTGGCATAGACATTCTGCGTATCATCTTGCTCTTCCAGTGCTTCTATCATTCGCAGTACCGCCGCTGCCTGTTTCCCTTCAACCTTAACTGAGTTTTGGGGGATCTGAGTCACTTCCGCACTCTCGAGTGGAAGGCCTGCACTTTCTATTCCCTGAAGTACGTCGTGGTGAGCTTCAACAGGTGAGACAATAGCCCAATTATCGCCTTCATCCCTAATGTCATCCGCGCCAGTGGCCAAAACAAGATCCATGAGGCTTTCCTCCGTAGTAGATGATTTCGGGATGACAATTAGGCTACGTTTGTCAAAAATCCAGGAAACGCAGCCATTTTCTCCTAAATTGCCTCCATGTTTGGCGAAATGGTGTCTAATTTCGCTTACTGTTCGATTTCTATTATCTGTCACAACATCGACTATCACGGCCACTCCAGCGGGCCCGTAGCCCTCAAATGAGACCTCTTCGAAGCTTTCCCCTTCCATTTGTCCACTGCCTCGCAAGACCGCACGCTTGATGTTGTCCTGCGGCATGCTCTGGCTCTTGGCTGTGGCAATGGCTGTCCGCAGTCGAGGATTTCCGTCAGGGTCACCCCCACCTTCTCTAGCAGCAATCTGTATTTCACGAATCAGGCGTGTGAAAACCTTTCCTCGTTTGGCGTCCAGGGCCGCTTTCTTATGCTTGATGCTTGCCCACTTAGAATGGCCGGACATGGCTGAACCTCAGGATTAATCTGGCTCTGGCAGAAGGCCTTGCCCACGCACTTTGTCCGAAGCTGGCACGCAATCTCAGCGCATCTGACAGCCTGCTTGCCATAACAGCTCCGATAGGCCTCAAACCACTACAAGGATACCAGACAGCGCACACAAACAGGACCCGATCTTTCATCCAAAGCCAAGGGCAGGGCTATATGAAGGTTCGCTAGAGCGTCGATCGAAATCTCGTCTCAAAAAATTTCAGACAGGGTCAGGCATTCCCCAAGGTTCTCGGTATTCTTTCGTGAGAAGCTTGTCCGCCTCAGGGTTGTCAATGAATTGCTCCGTGTCTGGATTAAAGTTCGTAACACCACTGGTGCGGTAGGTTACCTCGCCTAAATGGGACAACGCGCACGAAAGATGTGCAACTTCAGCGTTGGCAATCGGCTGCTCGCGAGATTTTACACAATCAAGAAAATTGTTCATGTGGTCGGGGTGGCCATTGCCTCCACGCATCCCTGGACCTTTTTTGTTGCCAAACGCCACAACCTCTCCCGCACCACCAGTGGCCATCCCAGCACCTTTACCCAAGTAGGTCTGGAAATAGCCGCGACGCGAGAAGACCATGAAGCCTTCAGTTCCGTAAAACGCATTGCCGCTATCAAATCCGTAGATGCCATAGGGAGTCCATCCACGGTCTTCATAAAGCATCACTTTGCCTTCGTCGTAATGGTAGGCAACCATCATGTTGTCGGGGTATTCGCGTTCGCCTTCGAGGTGAATACGGCTGCCGTGGGCAGTGATACGGTTCGGGTGGGTCTCTACCCCTAAACCAAAGCGTGCCATATCAAGATCGTGTATTCCATCATTGCCGATATCACCATTACTGTATTCGCGAAACCAAGACCAGTGACGATGAAAACGACTCAGGTTGAATGTACGTTCTGATGCGGGGCCGAGCCAGAGATCGTAGTTCACTCCCGCTGGCGCCGGTGTATCGGCCGGCGTCTGGCGGTGCTTGTGCTTTTGGCAATTCCAGGCCTTACTCATCTTGATCTCACCCAGCAATCCGGACGCCAAAACCTTGCCCGCTTCCTTTGTGACATCAGCTGAGCGCATTTGCGTGCCGTGCTGAAAGATGCAGTTGTACTTTTTTGCAGCTTCTATCATTAGGCGACCTTCTCGAAAAACATGAGAAGCCGGTTTTTCGACATACACATCTTTTCCGGCGCGCATAGCACGGATGGCCATTGGCGCGTGCCAGTGATGAGGTGTAGCAATCACAACAGCGTCAATAGATTTGTCTTCGAGCATACGACGGAAGTCTTCCTCGGTCTCGGGGCGGTGCCCGCGCGCATTGTAAACAGTTTGTTGCGCTCGTTCAGCATGAGACTGGTCAACGTCGACAATTGTCTTGAGATGGACATCATCGCGTGCGAGCAAACGTTTTACATGTCCACTACCCATGCTGCCAACACCGACAATCGAAGCGTTAATCTTGTCGCTGGGCGAAGCTGCAGAAGAACGCACTGCCAAAGTGTTAGCTGCCACCAGTGCAGCAGCACCAGTAAGAGAATCAGTCACAAATTTTCGTCGGTGTGTCAATTTTTTCATGAGAACCTCAGCTTCCTGTGTAAACGTGCTTCGTAGTCTAGCAAAGGGTTGCAGGGTTGCAATGTCACTTGGCAGAAATACTGCGTCTACCTTGAGCGTTTCATAGCGTTATCTGCATCCAAAAAATTCATCCTGCGGTGTGCCGGATCTCAGATGGATTGAACCCAGCACCAGTTAGACACCGAACACTTTATCAAACTTGTCTACTGCCCATTCAAGGTCGCTTCGTTCGGTTATCAATGGCGGTGCAATCCGAATTACCCGATCGTGAGTTTCTTTGCAGAGTACACCCTGTTCCTTGAGCTGCTCGCAGTATGGCCGTGCTAGTTCATGCAACTCAATCGCCACCATCAGGCCCCGGCCACGAATCTCCTTAATTGCACTATTATGCAGTCTGGACAGTTCTCCAAGAAGCCATTCCCCCATCTCGGCAGATCGAGCAACTAGTTTTTGCCGTTCGATTACTTGAAGTGCCTCGAGAGCCACAGCACATCCAAGTGGGTTTCCTCCGTAGGTCGAACCATGGCTGCCTGGGTCAAAAACTCCTATCAGCTCCTTACTGCCAACCACTGCAGAGACAGGATAGAATCCACCCGCAAGTGCTTTCCCAAGGATAAATGCGTCCGGACGAACATCTTCATGGTCAGCGCAAAACATTCGCCCTGTACGTCCTAATCCCGTTTGGATTTCGTCAAGCAATAACAGCACGTCGTTAGTCTTGCAAATTGCAGCTGCTTCCCTTAGAAATCCGTCCGGAGGAATCCTGACGCCCGCTTCGCATTGGATTGGTTCTACCAAGAAAGCACATGTGTTCGAGTTAATTGCCGCTTCTAGTTGCTCTACATCTCCGAACGGGATCGATACGAAACCCGGAGCAAAGGGGCCGAACCCCTGGCGGCTACCTGAATCTGAAGAGAAACCCACAATTGTGGTTGTACGCCCGTGGAAATTGTTTTCACAAACTATGATCTCGGCTCTATCGGTAGCGATACCTTTATGGTGATACCCCCAGCGTCGTGCCGCTTTGATGGCTGTCTCTACTGCCTCCGCACCTGTGTTCATAGGAACGACCGCATCCAATCCACATAGGCTGGCCAATTTTTTGCAGAAAACTGGCAATTGATTATTGCGGAAGGCTCGTGACGTTAATGTAACGCGCGCAGCCTGTTGCGTTAAGGCTTTAAGAATATCCGGGTGGCAATGACCCTGGTTAACAGCTGAATAAGCACTCAGGCAGTCAAGATAGCGGCGCCCTTCGACACTGTAAAGCCACGGCCCCTCGGCACGCTCCACAACAATGTCAAGAGGGTGGTAATTGTGAGCACCCCATCGGTCCTCGAGAGCAATAAACTCGTCGGTTTTTTTGGTCACTTGCGACATAAGTCAGACCCCACAGTTTGGCAATTCCGGAGCCGGAGAGCAAATGATTGCGGTAGGTCCAGGGCTAATCCACTCCATATTTAAAGCAATTAGTGGTGTGATCATTGACCATCCCAACCGCTTGCATAAAGGCATAGCAAATTGTTGGGCCGACAAATTTAAAGCCCCTTTTTTTCAAATCCTTACTCATTGAGTCTGATTCCACACTCGTCGTCGGGACACACTCCCAACTTTCCCAGTGGTTATGGATCGAGACGCCTCTCACAAATTGCCAGAAATACGCGTCGAGGCTTCCAAATTCTTTTTGTGTAACTATGCTAAGCCTGGCATTCAGGACTGCAGATTCAATTTTAAGGCGATTCCGAACAATCCCAGAGTTCCCGAGCAGGAGTTCAATCCTGGCAGGCTGGAAGTGGGCAACCTTCTCTATCTCGAATTCGGCAAAGGCTCGGCGATAGGCCTCCCGTTTCTTCAGAATGGTAACCCAGCTCAGGCCAGCTTGTGCACCTTCAAGTACCAGGAACTCAAATAACTTACGATCATCGTGGAGTGGAATGCCCCACTCGTTATCGTGATAGGCAACTTCAATAGGGGTCCTAGCCCAAGAGCAGCGGGTTTTTTTAGTTGTCATCGGTTTCTAGAGTAAATAATCTATCAGGAAACTTCCTGCTCTACAGACAGCACGGCTGGATCGTTAGCGCGAACTTGCTCCATCCGTTTCGCTGCTTGTCTCCAGCATGCCAGGGATCACACCTGTGGTAAATTGAAGTGCATGGCAATTCCCAACACCAAGAAGTACCGCATTAAAAATCCGGGTGGGCCAGGTTACGCGACCATAGTAGCAGTGCTGCCGAAAGAAGCCGATGTCAACAGCTACCTTAAAGAAGCGGCGACGCGTTTTGACTGGAAAGCCTGGGAGGAAATGAAAGCTAGCCAAGACAAAGTTCGTGTCGGTCAACAGAAGCAGCGCAAACGCTAGCTTTCTCATATTTCTCACCTCTAGATTTCTTCGATTTATCCGAGCCCAAGATGGTGGTTGGTTGACTGGACGAGTGCGCCAGACTATTGGTCCTCTTTTCTGGGTGGTTTCCCCTGAAATTGTGGGTTTATATGGCAAACAAAAATGGAAAGTTGGTACGCTAACCCCGAAAAAGGAGAATTAGCATATGAATCGTCGTCAGTTTTGCACATTGTCTCTTGGGCTTGCGGCTGGATTCCCAACGAAACCCGTGCATGGGGCAAGAAAAATAAATTCCGTTATAAATGGTGTTGCGATCGGCGCGCAAAGTTACAGTTTCCGAGACCGTAATATGGATGCCGCAATACGTGCCTTTGCAGATGCCGGCATTGGGCTCTGTGAGTTATGGTCCGGCCATCTCGAACGTGGACACGGGGGCGCCAGCTCACCCACGGACAGGGTAAAACTCCGTGCATGGCGTGAAGGGGTCGCACTTAAGGAAATCGAGATGGTGGGACAAAAATTTCGCGCAGTCGGTGTTACTCCTTACGCACTCAACTACAGCTTCCGAGACGATTTCAGTGACCGTGAAATCGAGCGTGGTTTTGAAATGGCTAAAGCTCTTGGTGCAAAAGTTATCACGGCATCTTCAAATGTCAGCACTGCAGCTCGTATTGATCCCTTCGCAAAAAAACACAAGATGCGGGTTGGAATGCACAACCATTCCCGAATTGAAAAAAATGAATTTGCCACTCCTGAAAGTTTCGAGCGAGCTCGCAGGGGTCGCTCGGAATATATAGCGATCAATCTTGATATAGGACATTTTACAGCGGCCAATTTCGATCCTGTCGACTACATCCAAAAACACCATCATGACATCTTGACCCTGCACATAAAGGATCGTAAACGAGACCAGGGTGCCAACATGCCCTTTGGCAAAGGTGATACACCTATTCGGGAAGTGCTCACACTGTTAAGAGACAACAAGTACGAGATTCCCGCTAACATCGAGTACGAATACGACGGAACTGACGCCGTAGAAGAGGTGCAAAAATGCCTATCTTACTGCAGAAGAGCTCTGGAGTCATAGACTCTACAGCTTATGGTACGGCTATCCTTGCTTCTATGTTTGTAGCTTTGAAATCTTGAAAGTGTAAGCGTGTGAGTCAGCGTATCGCTCAGGCAGCCTTATTGTTAGGCTCGCCGCTGTGGTATCCCACTCACACTCACCGGCACCTAGCATGTTCACCTGCGAACCTTCTGTAGGTGCAACACCCTTGATGGTTACCTTGTCGCCTTCTGGTCTCGAAAGCAGAATTACATAAAGCGTCTCTCCCTTGCGTGTAAAACGCAAATCTATTCCCTTGTCAGTCTGGCCCGTTGCTTTCGTCCAGGGGCGTGTTCCAAAGATCGCTTCACCATTGACATCAAGCCATCCGCCGAGAGCACGCAGTCGCTGTTTCTGAATTTCAGGGATTGACCCATCTGCTTTCGGACCTACGTTGAGGAGAAGGTTACCGTTCTTTGCGGTCACGTCAATCAGAAGATGAATTAATTCATCTTCTGCAATTGTCTGTTCCTGTCCTTCAACGCGATTGTAGCCAAAGGAGTATCCCATACCTCTACAGGTTTCCCACTTCCCTTCGTGGATATCCTCCATCGTCTTATACTCGGGAGTTACGAAATCGCGATGTCGCGGAGAAGAGTTTTCCTTGCGAATCTCCCAGCGGTTATTAACAATTCCATCCGGGAATCGATTGTAATAGTCAGCAAAAATATTGGCGACATCACCAGTTTCGGGGTAGCCAATATCGTTCCAAAGAATCGTCGGTTTGTAACGTTCTATCAATTCGCGCCAATGTGCATCAGCATACTTGGCATATTGGGAATCGTGCATGATCGTACCCGCAACATCACTACGAGCCACGACAGGCGTTAGATTGAAACTCCAATCGAGACCTCCGGAGTAATAGTGCCCCATTTTCATTCCACGGATCTGTACCGATTTGGTTAGCTCGCCGACAATGTCGCGCGATGCGTGTCGACGCCCTTCGGGAAGATTGGGGTTCTTAATGGTGCTTGGCCAAAGTAAAAATCCATCGTGGTGCTTAGTCGTCAGCACGACGTAGCGAGCGTGAACATCGTTGAAAAATTGTGCCATGTTATCAGGGTTCCATTTGGCAACTTCCTCGTTGAATTTCGGCACAAAATCCATGTAGTCAAAATCCGCCCCATACGTCTTATGATGATGTTCGTAGGTCGGTGATCCAACGATGCGAAGTGTGTTCAGATACCATTCCGCATAGGCGTTATGTGTGAACCATTTATCCCAAGGCACCTGATGCAGTTTGCCCGTAGGTTCAGCATAGGCAGGGACAGAATACAAACCCCAATGAATAAAAATCCCAAACTTTGCGTCATCGAACCATGCTGGAATCTTGTGAGATCGTATCGATTCCCAGTCAGCTTGAAATTTCACAGCAGGCTCAGTTTCATCGGAAAAATGTGAGCAGCTTCCAGATAGAACAGTCGCAATGACAGACAAAAGAAGAACCTGGCGGGCTCGACGGGACAGACAGTTCATTACAATACTCCTCGGATAATGTGCACTATTTGTAGGGTATGTGTACTATACACCATGTAGTAGTCAGTCCTATGAAGTAGAAATGTTTTTCAAGCAACACGTTTGAGCGAAATTATTCGAGGAACAAATGCAGACACGCCACTTACCTGATGATTATGATTGTTTAGCCCCCGATGGATCTGAAATTCGCTTACTGGCTGAAGGTTCGCTCGGCAGCTCGGTCCACTGTAAACTGCCAGTGGGAGGGGTGTCACTGGCAGTCGCTCATCACCATGTTGAGGAGATTTGGTACTTCATCGAAGGCCACGGTGAAGTCTGGCGACGCAATGATGAAGCGGAAGAGACCATCAAGGTCCAGCCCGGTGTCAGTCTTACAATTTCTGCTGGAACACATTTTCAATTTCGCAACACCGGGAAAGATCCACTGTGTTTTTTGATCACAACTATTCCACCATGGACAGGGGAAAAAGAGGCACGGAGAGTAGAAGACTACTGGCCCATTCAGTCTGAATAAAGCAACTCCTGTAAGCGACATAAGCCCTGGGTCGTTACATCCTCTTCAGTGGATGGCTCATCACGTGGACAAGAAGTCATGGACCCTTTGTGCCTGTCTCCTGTTCACACATGTTGCAAGATCGTGTATGCTTGCAGAGCGGACTCTCTCGAGACTGCCGAAGGTGCGCAGTAGCTTCTTAGCCGACTTCTCCCCTACGCCCTCAACCTGCATAAGCAAGGAGGTCAATTGTCGAGTGTCACGCCTCTTTCGATGGAAAGTAACCGCAAAGCGGTGAGCCTCGTTGCGAACCATCTGAATCAGGTGAAGCGTGGGGGAAAACTGGTCAAGACAGACTGGTTCATTTTCCTGCCCTAAAACGAAGATCATCTCCTGTCGCTTTGCAATCGCAGCGACAGGTTGGTTGATAATATTCAGAGATTCTAGAGCTTCGGCCGCCGAATGTAATTGGCCCACTCCTCCGTCAACCAACACCAACCCTGGTAGTGGCTTGCGCTCTCTCTGTACTCTTTTGTAGTGTCGGCCAATGACTTCTCGCATTGCAGCAAAATCGTCGCCATCAGCTGTGGATCGTATAATAAACTTGCGATATTCCGAGCGGCACATTTTGCCATTAACCGCTACGACCATGGACGCCACGGTGTCGCTTCCTTGGATATGAGAAACATCAAAACATTCTATTCGTTCGGGTGGCTTTTGCAGGTTTAGAACATCGGCTAGTGCCACCATCATGGCCTTTGGGCTAGGTTTCATAACTCTGAAGCGTTGCTCAAAGCAGTGCTGAGCGTTGTGCTCAACCAGTTCGAGCATCGATTTTTTCGGGCCGCGCCGGGGGGTCAAGATCTCAACTTTGCTACCACGCTTTTCAGTCAGGAAAACCTCCAGTAGCTCACGGTCCTCGAAGTCCACTGCGGCATGAATAAACGAAGGCACGTATTGTTGGTTTAAATAAACCTGCTTTAAAAAGGACGAGGTAAATTCCGCCTTGTCTAAGCGTTCAGCATCCTCCCAGTAAAACTCACGGCGATCAACGACACGCCCGTTTCGCAAATGAAAGAGATTCACTGCTACTAGGGGCGGTTCCGCATAAACTCCAAAGATGTCTATGTCTTTACCCTCGGCTGCCGCGACTCGTTGTCGCTGGTCAAGCTCCTTGACCGTCTTGATCAGATCACGCATCGCAGCCGCCTTCTCAAATTCCAAGCTCTCCGACGCCTTGAGCATTCGTCGATGTAGATCTATCGCCAGCTCTTTGGAGTGACCGCCTAGAAACATCCGTACGTTGGTGGCGGCATTTCCATACTCCTCATCGTCTGTAAGACCTTCGACACAAGGGCCCCAGCACCGATGAATGTGGTATTCCAAACATGGTCTTGAGTGAAAGCGTGTTAGGTCAACCCTGCAAGAAGGAATCTTGAAATAACGGTGAATGAAGCTAACTAGACGATGTGCCAGGTTGGCTGGAAAATAAGGGCCAAAATAAGTCGCGCCATCCTTGTGCAATCGCCGCGTGACATAAACTCTTGGAAAGCGCTCTTTTGTTAACTTGATGTAGGGATAGGTCTTGTCATCACGCAACAAAATATTAAAGCGGGGCTGGCGCTCTTTTATGAGATTATTTTCTAGGCCAAGTGCCTCTTTTTCATTGGCAACAGCTATGTAGTCGAGCTCCGAAGCCTCTGCAATCAGAATGCTGGTCTTGGGATTAACTAGGCGATCCTCAGAAAAGTAGCTACGAACACGGTCACGGAGGTTTTTGGCCTTTCCAACGTAGATAACCCGGCCCGCTTCATCTTTAAAAAGGTAAACCCCCGGAGAGGCCGGGAGATTTGCAGCGCGCTGCTTAAGGTGTTCCACGTAGAGCGCAACCGCCATGGGCAGGAAAGGTTCGGCTCCGATTTTACCAAAGGTTTAGCCTGAATATGTAACTTTGCATTTGCGCCACGCCACAAAAGTAGAAGGCTCCCTGCTATCTTTAGCACTAACCACTGAATATGCTGACCGGTTGAACAATTCGCCCGTTGCAACAGTATGCCCAGTTAAAATACCTTCATGGACACGCCGGCCCAAACCCCGCCATCCGGACTTGTAGTTACTGACCTCTCGAAAGAATATCCGACTCCTTCGGCTCCCATCACCATATTGCGTGAAGTCAGTTTCAATCTGCCACCAGGGGACTCGCTGGTGATCATGGGACCATCTGGGTCAGGCAAGAGTACACTGCTCTACATACTCGGAGGCTTGGAAATACCCACAAGTGGATCTGTGTTGATCAATGGAGTCGATCCCTTTCATTTACATGCCGACGACCTCGCAGCGTTTCGGAACCAGTGCGTAGGTTTCATTTTCCAAGATCACCATTTGTTGCCCCAGTGTTCCGCGCTCGAGAACGTATTGATCCCCACGATGGCTATCAGGCGCACCAGTGATGATACCTCCACGGCGGTCGCCCGAGCACATCACCTGCTTGGTCGAGTGGGGTTGAGTAATCGATTGACGCACCGCCCATCTGAACTTTCTGGTGGTGAACGCCAAAGGGTCGCTATTGCGCGCGCGCTAATCATGGACCCGCCCGTTATCCTTGCAGACGAGCCGACGGGCAACCTAGATCAGCATGCTGCAACGGATGTTGCCGACCTACTACTAGATCTACAGAGAGAAGAGAAGGCGACCCTTATACTGGTCACTCACAGTGCGGGGCTGGCTTCGCGATTTCCTCAACGCGCAGACTTGTTTGATGGCAAACTGTGCATTTCAAAGGAATCCGCTCAGTAATATGGACTGGTTTTTTCAAAAATTTTTCTTCGAATCAAGCAGGATCGTTACCGGCCCATAATTAACAAGATCGACCTTCATAGCTGCTTGAAAAATGCCAGTCTCGACTTTCAGGTCTCGACTTTTTAATTGATCGACGTACTGACCATAGAGTAGTTCCGCTTTTTTCGAGGTAGCAGCACTTCGGAAGTTGGGCCTTCGGCCACTTCTCACATCTCCAAAAATCGTAAACTGTGAAACCACAAGCAATGCGCCCCCAATATCTTCCACAGAGCGGTTCATTCTACCCTTTGCGTCCTCAAATATACGCAGCCCAGCGGTTTTTTCGGCAAGATACGATACATCTCCAGCGCTGTCGTCACTCCCAACCCCAACCAGAACCAGTAGTCCCTGCTCAATGGAGGCGTGCTTTTCCCCAGCCACACTAACGCAGGCCTTGAGCACTCGTTGAATAACGGCTCGCATAAAATCAGACTGGGCTTCAGGCAGGCTGTTCTTAAAAGGTAGCTCGTTCGCTCTCCTGTAAGCCGATCGTGGTGCGAGGGCGCATGGCTCTCCTGCCACGGTACCTGTGTGGGTGTCTCCCCCCTGGGCATTTTTGCCCTCGGCGTGGAGCAATTCTATTAAATATCTAGATTCTTCACATCAAGGGCGTGGTCACTGATAAATTTTCGCCGGGACTCAACATTTTCGCCCATCAAGGTTGAAAAAATCTCTTCGCTTTCAACAGCATCTTCGATACGAACTTGCAACATGCTCCGAGTTTCGCCATTCATGGTCGTATCCCAAAGTTGTGAAGCATTCATCTCACCAAGACCTTTGTAGCGTTGAATCTGGGCGTCCTTCATCCCCGCTCTCTTGGCCTGCTGTAGTAGAGACAGCACATCCTCTACCTTCATTTCTGATCTCTTGGAAATAAGTCGGTAGGGTGGTTGGTTATAAGGTTTAATTCGGTGGGCTAGGGCTCGCAGTCGCCTATATTCAGGTTTCTGTGCCAGCTCCAAATCTATCACGCATCCGCCGTTGTTTGTCTCTTCACATGTAACCATCAAGGCGTCATGCATCTCGTCAGCTACGACCTTGGCCTTGATCCCTGATTTTTTGATGCGTTCTGCTAAGGCCTTCATTGTGGCCTTGTCTTGGTAGTCTTCCTTGCGGTCCAGCGACACAGCAGGGTCGGCAATTGTACGTACAATTTCGGGGTTGTGAAGTCGCCGTTGCAGTTTCTGAAACATTGCTGTGTAATCATCAACATCTGTTAAGAAGGTGCGCAGCGTCTCTCCCTCGATCGTATTGCCTTTGTCGCCGTACTCAACTTTAATGTCATCTGTGGCAATGCGGATGATCTCGCGCGAAAACTCTTGTTCGTCCTTGATGTACCGCTCACCCCTGCCTCGCTTTACGCGATAAAGTGGCGGCTGGGCGATAAAAACATGGCCGCGTTCAACCAATTGGCGCATCTGGCGAAAAAAGAAGGTTAGTAGCAAAGTCCGAATATGTGATCCGTCAACGTCAGCATCGGTCATCAGGATGATTTTGTGGTAGCGCAGCTTTGCAATGTCAAAGTCCTCTGCACCAATACCCGTCCCAAGGGCCGTTATCATGGCTCGCAGTTCGTTGTGCCCCAGCATTTTGTCGTAGCGCGCCTTTTCTACATTGAGAATCTTGCCGCGCAGGGGAAGAATTGCCTGGTTGCTTCGGGCTCGGCCTTGTTTGGCCGTCCCGCCTGCTGATTCTCCCTCTACGATGAACAGCTCCGCCCGTTCAGGATCTTTTTCTTGACAGTCAGCCAATTTCCCGGGAAGACCGGCTCCATCTAGTGCCCCTTTCCGTCTTGTTAAGTCTCGTGCTTTTCGGGCTGCTTCTCGAGCTCGGGCTGCTTCGATTGCCTTTTGAACAATTTTTTTTGCAGTACTGGGGTTGCGTTCGAAGTGCTCACCAAGGCGATCGTTTACAAACTGCACTACGTGCCCCTGGATGTCACTGTTGAGTTTTCCTTTGGTCTGTCCTTCAAACTGCGGCTGGGGAAGCTTCACGCTGATCACTGCAGTTAGACCTTCTCGAACATCGTCGCCACTTAGGTTTTCCTTAAGATCCTTGAACATCTTGGCTTGTTGGCCATATGCGTTTATGGTACGAGTCAACGCAGATCGGAAGCCCGACAAGTGTGTGCCTCCGTCGATAGTATTGATGGTGTTGGCAAAGCTAAAAACGTTCTCGGCGTAGCTGTCGTTATACAGCAGCGCGAATTCGATGCCGAGCGTTCCGTCGTCTAGGGGCTTCTCTGCTTGGCATCGTATTGGTTCTTTATGAAGTGCGTTTTTTCCGCGACTCAGGTAGGACACAAATTCGGCTACGCCACCCTTGAAATAGAACTCTTGAGGTTTTCTCTCGCCACGTTCGTCTATTAGGTTGATTTTTAGGCCACCATTCAAGAAGGCCATCTCGCGCAACCGTGTAGCCAGAGTGTCGTAATTGAACTCTGTAACAGTGAAAATCTCGGTGTCTGGCTTAAAGGTAACCTTGGTGCCTGTCTTGCGGCCCGCTTGCCCAGTCTTTTCAAGGCGTCCCCTAGGGATCCCTTTCTCGTACTTTTGCTCCCAGGTTGCTCCTTCGCGCCAGATCTCTAGGGATAACGATTCTGCCAGAGCATTTACGCAGCTCACGCCAACTCCGTGTAGCCCCCCGGAAACTTTATATGTGTTTGAGTCAAACTTGCCTCCAGCGTGCAGCTTCGTCATGACCACTTCGGCGGCTGAAACGCCTTCCTCTGCGTGCATGTCCACTGGGATTCCTCGCCCGTTGTCAACAACTGTAACGGAGTTGTCTATGTGGATTGTTACTGTTATGTCGGTGCAGTGGCCCGCCAGGGCCTCATCTACCGAGTTGTCCACCACTTCGTAGACTAAGTGGTGTAATCCGAGTGAGCCGGTCGAGCCAATGTACATTGCTGGCCGGAGCCTGACAGCTTCCAGTCCTTCCAGCACGCGAATGCTTTCTGCATCGTAATTATCCTGCGTAACCTGGTTTGTGGCCATTCTGTTGTCTTTGTTTTCCTGTCTCTCAAACTCGCATCGGCATGACTACGTAACGGTAATCTAGGCCTTCCTCGGCTGGCTCCACCCTTAGTTGTCCAGCGCTTTCTTCGCTGGCAAATTGAAGTTGTATGTTTTCGCTATCTACAACACCGAGGAAATCTAGTAAATACTGTGAGTTAAAACCTATTTTGATCGTTTCGCCGCTATACTCAACCGCTACGGACTCTTCGCTCTCCCCGACTTCAGATGCGCTAGAGCTCAGCACTAGTTCTCCTGATCTGACCTCCAGACGAATCGCGTGTGAGCGATCGTCTGCAAATTGCGCGACTCTGCGAATGGCCGCTGCCGCTTCCTCTCTGTTAAGGATCACGCTCCGACTCGCTTCGGCTGGTAAAACTCGCTCGTAGTCTGGAAATTGGCCTGTTAGTTTGCGAGAGATTAGTAATCTGTGTCCGCATTGGAAGAACAGGTGGTTCTCATCATTTGAAAAATCCACCGTCATCGCATCTCCGCCCTCTGTGGCGAGCTTTAGAAGTTCAGCCATTGCCTTACGGGGCAGCAAGGCGCGCCATTCCCCATCTATTCCCTCAAATGGATGTTTAATCTCTACATATGCCAGCCTGTGACCATCGGTAGTTACCATCGCCAGGGAGGCTTCTTTTATCAACAAAAGAGATCCTGTTAGTGTATAGCGAGATTCTTCTCCCGCTATTGCGAAGATTGTCTTGCTAATTGCATTTACTAACAGGGCCGCCGGAATTTTAGTCAGCGTAGGGGGCATGTTCGGCAGCTCTGGAAAATTCTCTCTCGACATCCCCGCAATTCTCGTCTTGGATCGTCCGCATACCAGACTGACAGAATCGTTTTCAAGAGTCTTAACGGCCAGCTCCGCGTCTGGAAGCAAACGCACATAGTCTAGAAGGCGTCTCGCTGGAATTGTCGTTGTGCCTTCCCGAACTACTGTCGCCGGACAAGAAGTTCTAATCCCCAGCTCCAGATCTGTCACAGTCAGGCTTATCTCTTCACCTTCTGCCTCAACAAGAACATTGGCGAGCACCGGAATGGTGCTTTTTCTCTCAATCACCCCTTGCCCAAGGCTGAGTTCTTTAACTAAATCGGTCTTTTTTACAGTCAGTTCCATAAGGGATCACCATAAATCGCACAGCGCTCAGACGTGCCAACTATACATTTAGACTGCCACAATAACTACTAACTACTCATATAACTACATACATATAGATACATTCTTGTAGTAGTAGAGAATAGTGGATCTGTGGAATTTCTCATAAACTACTAAAAAAAAAGCTTTTACTGTAAGTTCTTCCTGTGGAAAAGATTCCTCTTTCTGTGTACAGATTAGCAATCTGCTACCTTTCCAGCTCCTACACACACAAAAAAACACCCACAGTGTGGAAAACACCATTATATCTAATCAAATCTATCGGTTAGCTTATGGATAATCCTGTTTAATTCCTGATCGTCTTGCCGGCGGCGCTCAATCTTAGTTAGAGCGTGGATCACAGTTGTGTGATGTTTCCCCCCCAAACTTCTCCCAATTTCGGGTAGTGATGCCGGCGTTAATTCTTTACACAAATACATTGCAACCTGACGGGGTAGCGTAACAGCGCGCGCGTTACTCTTTGCTTGTAGGCGAGCAATACTCATACCAAACTCTTCCGCCACTGCTCGTTGGATTGACTCAAGCGTAACTTTTGTTCGTGCAGATGACCCACTCGACCGGATTGCCTCGCGTGCCATCCCCAAAGAAATTTCTGCCCCTGTTAGTGAGGACAAAGCAGCCAGACGAATTAAGGCACCCTCTAGTTCGCGAATATTACTTCTCATCTGGGAGGCCAAGTAGCTACGAACATCATCAGGCATATGGGCCTGAGAGTCTGCCGCTTTTCGGTCGAGAATAGCCATTTTTGTTTCAAGATCAGGAGGCTGAATGTCGGTCATGAGGCCCCATTCGAAACGAGACCGGAGTCGATCGACCAACCCCGACACCAGTTTCGGGGGGCGATCACAGGAGATCACAATCTGCTTCTGCATGTTATGTAAGGCGTTAAAAGTATGAAAGAATTCTTCTTGAGTACCATCCTTTCCTTGTAGGCTTTGTATGTCGTCTATGAGCAGGGCGTCAGCCGAGCGGAATCGCTCATGAAATGAACTCATTGAGTTGTAACGCATCGAGCTGACCATCTCGTTCATAAACTGTTCACTTGATACATACACAACACGAAAGTCAGGCCAATTACGCCTTAGCCGCCCACCTATGGCGTGCATTAGGTGAGTCTTTCCCATTCCTACGCCACCGTAGATATAGAGCGGATTATAAGCACGAGCCGGATTTGCGGCAACAGCCTGTGCGGCCGCATGGGCAAACTCGTTACAGGAACCCACGACAAATTTCTCAAAAGTGTATTTTGGGTTGAATAGACTATCAGCAGAAGTAAAATTGAAGCGAGCCTGCTGCGGCGACGTCTCTCTGATCGATGCCGCCCGCGACGACCTTTTTTCAGGGCGAAAGGCGACCGCATCAACAAACAAAGCCAGATCTTTAGCAGCAGCCAAGATGCAAGCTTGGTATTCTTCGGCCAGCCACTTGCAAGCGTTATCGCTAGGAGCAACAAGATGCAGTGTTTTCTCTGAATCTATATGGCTAAAACGAACCGGAGAGAGCCAACTCTTGTGGTTTTCTCTGCTGATCTCGCTCCTGAGGCGCTCAAGAATTTGCTGCCAAGCGTTCATGCGCACTGCCGCCAAGAGGATTAGCAATAACTAACCCCCGGATACTCCCAAATAATTAAAGATATCGATTGCCGCCAGGCCTATAGGGCGACAAATTCCTTACTCCAGCAGCCTCGGAGTGTAGCACAACAAAAAGCGTAAATCAGCAGGAAAAGCACAACAAAAACGCACTATCAAATACTTGTTTTGCAACTTGCCACAAGCTGTTGGCGCACAGGCTCGACAACTAGGAAAGTATGGGCAAAATCGGTTTTGATAAAGGATCTGAAAGGACCTCGTTAAGGGATCCCTGCCGGTAGCCCTCAAGGTCAAGAGTCACATACTTGAAGCCAAGACCCTTAAAGATTTGCGTTAACTTCTGAGCCATCTCTATACTCAATGCGCGCGGCAATTCATCTTGTCCTAGCTCGATGCGAACGAGCTCTTCGTGATACCTCATCCGGTAAACCTTAAACCCCAATTGCCGCAACGCTTCCTCGCCGGCCTCAACCAATTTTACGTTTTCGCGAGTTACTTCGGTGCCGTACGGAATGCGTGAGCTTAGACAGGCGGCTGCAGGGCGATCCCAGGTCGGAAGCTCATGCTGGAATGAGAGCCGGCGGATTTCTTTCTTGGTAAGTTTCGCTTCGAGCAAAGGTGCTCGGACACCATGCTCCAGGGCTGCATGGTGTCCAGGGCGAAAGTCAGAGGTGTCGTCTACATTGACGCCATACACGATGTTTTCAAACCGAAGCCGCTGCCCAATTTCTTTGAGCTGAGTGAAGAGCTCGTCTTTGCAATGAAAACACCGATTGGCATCATTACGGACATAGTCTGGATTTTCAAACTCGTTGGTTTCGATGTACTGATGCTTTATTCCAAAACGCTCTATAAAAGCTTCTGCATCTTTTTTGTGAGACTCAGGGATCGATGCAGAGTCGGCCGTAATAGCTAGAGCACCATCGCCCAAAATATGACCTGCAGCCCAGGCGAGATAGGCTGAATCCGTGCCTCCCGAGTAAGCCACCAACACCCTCTTCATGGATCGCAAGATTGAAAACAGGGCTTGTTCTTTCCGATCGAGTTCTTCAGTCACCGCCAACTATTATATATCTAGAAATAAGGAAGGAGAACAACGGACAGGGCGACACTCGAGCCACAATCAACACAGCATGAGTTTAGGTGGGCCCCAGTAGTGCACTAGAATAACCACATGACCCTCAATAATCCAGGGCGCATTCTGGCATTGGATCTAGGTGCCCGGCGGATTGGTCTGGCCCTTAGCGATGAACTGGGAGTGACCGCTCAGGGGTTGCCCACTCTGCAACGCTCTACGCGGCAGCAAGATATAGATAAACTTCACAGGCTGGCCGCGCAGCATAAGGTAAAGCGGGTTGTCGTTGGGCACCCTGTAAACATGAGTGGAAGTAAAGGCCCCAGGGCTCATCAAGCCACACAATTTGCCAACACATTGGGAAAACGCCTTCGACTGCCAGTTGTGTTGTGGGACGAACGTCTGACAACACGACAGGCACAGAGGGTGCTTAAGGAAAGCGGCGTGGGCATCACGAAACGGGCCAAGGCGATTGACCGCATGGCAGCAGTCCTGATTTTGCAGAGCTACATAGATTTTCTAGAAGTGAATCAGGATACGGAAACAGATAGCAGCCCCAGGCAAAACGGGATGCCTTTCAAGGGAAACGTAGCACCAGAACCAACACTGACTTAGTCGAAGTATGCAACACCAAGGTTACGCGCGAGCTGGATATGCCGCAGTTATGAGCTTTCTGGTTGTCGTTGGACTTCTCTCGGTAGCTATCACTCCTCCGCATCGCAACTTCGAGAAGCCGGTTACCATCAAAATCGACCCTGGGACCTCGAGTGTTGAAATTGCAAATGTACTTGAAAACAGAGGGGTTATTTCGTCGAAGTGGCTTTTTTTGTTGACGAGAACACTGCAGCCGCAAACGGTTCTGCTGGCAGGAGAATATCGGTTTACTCGTCCAATGACAGCCAGTCAAGTGTTTGACAAGATAGCTAATGGAAAGGTGAATTACTATAGGGTCACGATCCCGGAAGGACTTACCAGGTTTGAGATCGCTGATCTTTTAGCCAGACAGGGCCTTGCCGACAGGGACACATTCTTGGCTGTCACGCAACGCTCTGAATGGGTCGGCGATTTAGCCCCAAAAGCCTCAAATCTGGAAGGCTTCTTATTTCCTGACACATACTACTTTACTCGAGGTGTTACAGCTACCGAGCTCGGCGAAATGATGGTTGACCAGTTCAGACGTGTCTTTCGTAAAATTGCACCCGAACGCCCTTCTGGATGGACTCCTCAGGATGTGGTTACATTGGCTTCTTTGATTGAAAAAGAGACCGGTGCACGGAGCGAGCGGCGTCTCGTGTCTTCAGTCTTTCACAACCGGCTACGCCAAAACATTCTTCTCCAGTGCGACCCCACGGTCATCTATGGTCTGATACTAGAAAACCGTTTTAGGGGGACGATCTATCGCTCGGATCTACGCGACGAGCATTCATATAACACATACATCCACCCGGGCTTGCCCCCTGGGCCAATTGCAAACCCCGGCCGAAAGGCACTAGAGGCGGCCGTCCATCCAGACCAAACCGAGTATATATTCTTTGTCGCTCATCCTACTGAGTACGGACGTCACGTTTTCTCCAAGACCTTACAAGCTCACGAACGAGCAGTCGTGGAGTACAGGAGGAGCCGCAAACAGGATTAGCTACACGTACATGCCGCCGCCAGTTGCTCAAAAATCAAAGTGGATTGCCCTGTCCCGGTGTTATGCTTCTGCCTTGGCGCGCTGCATCATAGATTGCCATAACTAACGCAAGAGCTTCGAAGCCTTCCTTCCCTGCACATTTGGGGTCACGACCCTGTGCAACAGCCTCGCCGAAATCAACAAACTGGCGCTTGATTGGTTCGATAGAGATTGCCATCGGATCAGATGCTCCTGAATCAAAGCGGTGACTGATTGGAGCGTCGGAGTTGTCACCCTCCGTCAGATCGAAAGTCACTAGCTTACCCCCTTCAATGACCGCCGACCCTTTGGTTCCGTGCAGCTCCACTTTTTCCGGGTAGCCAGGCTGCATAGAAGTAGAAGCTTGGAGTACTCCGGTTGAGCCGCTGCTATACGTCAGCAGGGCGTTCACCACGTCTTCTGACTCCATTTTGTGAGTTGCTCCCAGTTGCCAATTGGCCTGGACTTCTCTAACCGCTCCAGCAAAGTAGAGCAGCAAGTCGGCAGTGTGAATGCCTTGGTTTATCAGCGCGCCTCCACCTTCAATTGCCCATGTCCCCTTTCCTGGTCTGTCGTAGTAGGTTTGCGGCCGGCACCACTTAACATACCCGTCTGCTTGAATAATTGTTCCCAGTCGGCCTGCGTCAAGAGCACCCTTAACAAATAGGCTCGATTCGTCGAAGCGATACTGACTAACAACACCTAGCCGAAGGCCGGCTTCTCTTGTCAGTCGTATCATTTCTGCGGCATCACTTAGTGTCAAAGCGATAGGCTTTTGGACTAAGACATGTTTTCCTGCTGCTACAGCCTCTCGTGTAATCGCCAGGCGTGAATCGGGAAACGAGCAGATGTCAACGTAGTCAATATTGTGCTGTTTGCAAAGATTGCGATAATCCTTGATGAAGGTGGCGCCGTATTTATCAGCAAAAGCAGATCCTTTCTCAGCACCACGGTTCGAAACTGCTACTAACTCGTAACCAATTTCCTTGTATGCAAGGGCATGTTTGTGGGCTATTGCACCCGTTCCAACGATTCCTACTCTCATAGGAATTATTGTAGGCCGGCATGGCCATCACCGTGGCTATTTTAGAGATAATCTCCGGGGTATCAATCTAAGATTCTCGCCAGCCGTGTTCTTCTTGTACAGAGATCATAGCTGCAAGGATGTCGTTCCAAGTTCCTGGATCCATCATAATTTCGTTGGGAAACATACAGCCATCCCAGCAAATGTGGCGGCAAGCTTTGGTGAGTTGTCCATTATCATCACGCAGCCAGAATCCGGCATGCCGAGAGATATCAAGTTTCCCATTAGGGTCATTTGCTAGACAATGGCGACCGGTCTTGTCGTGACTCCCTGAACCTTTGACGGTTGCGTCGTTTTGGGCAACGTGGAAATCAATCGTCCAAGGTCGAAGCAGGCTTGTTAGCCTACGCAGAGCCGCGTCAAGCTCCTCCTGATCCCAGCAGAAACCTTCTGGCACCAGAGAATCTTGCGGGGCATTGTATCCAAGCAGATAAAGAAGGGTGTGCGCCATGTCGGCCTGGAAGCCTACATTTGACCTGTCTGTAATTTCGAGCAGACTCACCATTTGTCGCCAGCTATGCATGCCCCCCCAGCAAATTTCCCCTTCGGCCGCTAGGCGTTCGCCGTGGTCGTCTGCGATTGCTGCAGCCTGCTGAAAGGTTTCTGCAATCGTATTACTGTTAGCTGTAATATCTCCTGCAGTCCATTCGGCGACGCTACAAGCTGAATCGATGCGAACTACGCCATACGGCCTAACTCCAAGTTCACGCAGCCGGCTTGCGATACCACAAGCTTTTCGAACCTGCTCCAAAAATCTGGTGCGGCCCTCACCTGGGTCCATAGCTGAACCACCACCCGTCGGTGGCCAAACTGGCGCCACCACCGAACCGATGACTAGGCTGTGAGAGGCAAATTTGTCCGCCCACGATTTTAGTGCGTCGTTATCTATATCGATACTGATATGTGGATCGGCTAGGAAAAGATCGACGCCATCAAATTTAACACCACTGACACTAGCAGCAGCAGTGAGGGCGAGCATGGTGTCTAGGTCAATCGGAGGTTCAGAATCCGGACCTTTGCCAACGACACCGGGCCACGCTGCATTGTGAAGTTTGGGGTAGTTGTTTTTTTTTGTGGTACTCATAGAAGGCCTTATTGTGCAAAGGAAGCCTTGAAAGACTCTCTGCATGTAACGAGCATGTGTTTGCAAGCGATCGAACCCGATGCCGAACCGCTCAAGTATACAATCTCTCGGAGTTCCCCTTCCAGCAATTACCAGTGTTGCTGCCCCCTGTCAATCTCTAACGGTATAATCTTTGGTTGGTTTTCCTCCTGGAAGAGAATAGCTGAATGTGCATAGTGTTTCGTCTTCTGTATTTTGCGTGCTTATTTTTTATACCTTGGGGCTTAAAAGGCGCCGAGATCCCGCCCACCCCCTCTTTTGAAGAGCACATCTCTGAAATTTTCACCCGGAAGTGTATTGTTTGTCATGGTAGCGATAGCCCTCAAGGAGGGCTGAGCCTGACCACCTCTGCCGAGGTTTTACGAGGTGGCAAGACAGGGCCCGCGGTCGTGGTTGGGTCCGCTGAGCGCAGCCTGCTGGTCGCGAAGGTTGTTTCCGGAGCAATGCCACCAATAAACGACAAGCTGACAGCTAGTGAAATTGCAATAGTGCGTGCATGGATAGACGGAGGGGCCTTATCCCGGGATGGTCTACCAGTACTGACCGAAAAGGATGCCATTCCAATATTTCAGATGCGCTGCGTCAACTGCCACGGAAAGCGTCGTAGAGAGGGCGACCTCGATCTACGAACACTTGCGAGTGCTCTGAAAGGGGGAAAATCGGGCCCAGCTATTGTCCGCGGAAACCCTGGAGAAAGCCTAGTTTTGCACCGCATCAAATCGGGCGAAATGCCCCCACCTGAGATGCTGTTCGAAAACCAGGTGCGCCCGCCGAGCAATGAGGAAGTAGAAGTACTTCAGAGATGGATTGCTGAGGGTGCTCAAGATGATAACCCGCAGCAACAACCTCAGTTGACCAAAGTGAGCAAGGATGATCAAAGCTTCTGGGCTTTTAAGGCACCAATACGCACCAAGCCACCGCCTGTGAAACACTCTGGCCGCGTCCACAATCCTATCGATCAATTCCTGTTAGCTGCGCTCGAAAAAAAAGGGCTGACCTATTCACCTCGGGCTGACAGCCAGACTCTGGTGCGCCGTGCATATCTAGATTTAATTGGCATGCCACCGACCCCAGAAGAGATGGAAGCCTTCATGGAAGAACCTACGGAAGAGGCTTATGGACACCTTATCGATCGACTTCTAGGGTCACGCCACTATGGGGAAAGGTGGGCGCAGGTCTGGCTTGATTTAGCAGGATATGCCGACTCGGAAGGAATTATTGACGAGGATCGAGTGCGACCCCATGCCTGGCGATACCGTGATTACGTGATTCGTGCCTTAAACAGCGACCGAACCTACGACCAATTTCTGACTGAACAGCTTGCAGGGGACGAGTTGATACCAGCCGGGAAGCGTGACCAAGTCACATCGGAAATGATCGACATACTTGCAGCTACTGGTTTCTTGCGAATGGCCCCGGACGGCACATATTCTCTACCAAATGGGTCACTAGCCGAGCGAATGACGGTGATTGCCGATGAAATTGAGGTGCTTGGCTCTTCCGTGTTGGGGCTGACCGTTGGTTGTGCACGGTGTCACGACCACAAGTACGACCCTATTTCGCAACATGACTACTACCGTTTTAGTGCGATTCTACAGGCTGCTTTTGATCCGTACGACTGGATCAAGCCAACTGAACGACACTTGGAAGTTGCAACAGAACAGGACCGCCACGAGATTTCGGAGTTCAATGCTCCAATTCAAATCGCGGTGCAAGAATTAGAGCGAGAGCTAGAGGAAAATAGAAAACCCTATAGAAAGCAGCTTTTTGAGAAACGTCTTGCGAAGCTACCCCAAAATATTCAGGGCGATCTTCGCGATCTAATTTCGACACCAAAGGAAAAACGCAATGGGGTGCAGCAATATCTAGCAGAAAGCTTTCACGAATTTATAGACATCAGCGATGAAGAACTAACCACGGCATTTCCTGAATTCAAGACCAAGTACGACGAAATTAAACAGTCTTTAGAGGACAAGAAAAAAAAGTTACGCCCAACCCCAAGAATTCGAGCCCTGTATGACATGGGGGGAGAGCCGTCACCCACATACTTATTGGTTCGAGGGGAAGCTCAATCGATCGGCCATCGAGTGTACCCCGGCGTTCCGGAGGTCCTAACGGCAGGACTCAAACCGTACGGCCAGCTACATCCTGGAAAAACCGGCGAAACTAGCGGAAACCGTTTAGCCCTTGCTCGGTGGCTGACACAACCCAATCACCCGCTTACCTCAAGAGTTATGGTTAATAGACTTTGGATGAACCATTTTGGGCACGGGTTGGTATCTACACCAGCCAATTTTGGACGTACGGGCACACCACCTTCTCATCCGCAACTGCTCGATTGGCTGGCAACTGAGTTTGTTCGAACGGGCTGGAGCATCAAAGCAATGCACCGCCTCATGATGACGTCAGAAGCATATCAACAGAGCTCGCAGCCTGATGAGATGACAGTAAAGGGTGATCCCGGCAACATTCTGTTTTCTCGCATGCCGTTGCAACGCATGAGTGCAGAAGTCCTGCACGACTCAATTTTGCGTGTTGTCGGACGACTTGATGACACGTCATTTGGGGAACCTGTACCAGTCGAAAAGCATTCAAACGGAGAAATTCTTCCGAAGGCTTCGGAACAGGGTCGCAGACGTGCGATCTATGTTCTTAAGAGACGGCGTACACCATTGACGCTCCTCGATGTTTTTGATTTGCCGCGGCTTTCACCCAATTGCACTGAACGGACAGTTTCTAACGTTGCCCCACAGGCTTTGCAATTGTTGAATAGTGAGAAACTCATCGAAGATGCCCGCTTCCTTGCTGCGCGACTTATCGATGAATACCCACACGAACCCGAGAAGCAACTTCGATCACTATACCAACGTGTTCTATCACGAACACCTACTGAAAAGGAAGCCAAAAGCTTTGAGAAGGATTTGTCACTGCTAGCGTTGAACTGGCGGTCATATTTGGAAGAGAAGCGCTTCGATGCACCGAGGAACGCAACCGCGCAATGGTACGCTTTGGGATCGCTTGCTCATACATTACTGAACTCTGCTGAATTTATATACATCGACTGATTTCTGGGGAGGGTCCGATGAGAACCTTCTCGTACCAGGTAAACTGGTGGGCTATGACATCAAGACACTTCGACGGCTTATTTGGTGTTGTATTGTTGGCGTTATTAGCTTTGCCAACGGACTTGGCCGCTGCCTCGGACTTTGAGAACGATGTACTCCCAGTTTTTGTCGAAAGATGCATAGTTTGCCATGGTGCCAGCTCACCTCAAAAAGGACTTGACCTACGAACGGTGTCGTCCATACGCAAAGGTAGTGAATCAGGGGCGGTGATCGAAGTCAGTCGCCCTGAAGAAAGCTTGCTGCTTACAAAAATTGCTACGGGCTCTATGCCTCCGGGCGAGATGAAGCTAGAACCCCAAGAGATAGAATCCATTCGGCAATGGATCGCAAACATTGAAACTTCAACCACTGACGGGGTGGCTCACAGCAAACGACAGATTACTGAGCGTGATGTGTTGCCTATTATCCAAGCCGGCTGCTTAGCCTGTCACGGCAAGAGAAAACAGGAGGCAGAATTAGATCTTCGCACGCGTGCCAGCATGTTGGCTGGGGGAAAATCTGGACCGGCTATAGTACTCGGTAGACCGGCAGAAAGTCTCCTCATAGAGAGACTCGAAGCACGGGAGATGCCTCCGCTTAAAAAGATGCACGAAGCCTCCGTTAAGTCGCCAACCGTGGCAGAGGTTGCTGTCCTTAAGCAATGGATCAAGGCTGGAGCCCCCCCAATGCCGATCAAGACGACCACAACCGACTTTCCGATTTCTCAGCAAGAGCGCAACCATTGGTCTTTTTTGCCGCCACAACGACCAACAGTTCCTGAAGTCAGAGACCAACACCTAGTACGTAATGAAATCGATGCTTTTCTGCTGGGCAAGCTCGAAAAAAAGGGACTTACTTACTCTCCCTCTGCGGATAAACTTAAACTCCTGCGGCGGCTTTACCTTGATGTGACAGGAACCCCCCCCACTCCTCAGGAAATCGAAGCGTTTTTGCGTGATGAGAGCTCAGACGCCTATGATCGCGAGGTGGATCGTTTGCTCGCTTCACCAGCATACGGTGAAAGATGGGCACGACATTGGCTAGATTTAGCTGGTTATTCGGACTCGCGTGGGATTGGGTTTGAAGATAAGATTCGGCCCCACGCCTGGCGATTTAGAGATTATGTCATACGGTCACTAAATGAAGATAAACCCTACCAGCAATTTTTAACCGAACAACTTGCTGGTGATGAACAAACCGACTACACAAAAGAACCGGTTACGCAGCAACTAATAGATCGATTGGCTGCCACAGGGTTTTTGCGGACAACACCTGACAGCACCTATGAACCCGAGTTCGCATATATTCCCGAGCGGATGACCGTTATCGCAAACACCGTCCAGGTGGTTAGTTCGGCGGTTATGGGACTAACGATGGGTTGTGCCCGTTGCCATGATCACAAATATGACCCTATTTCACAGAGTGATTATTATCGATTTGCGGCGATTTTCCAGACTGCCTATGACCCCTACGACTGGCGTGTACCGAAAGAACGACTTCTTGATATCGCATTGGATGAGGAAAAAGCCGCCGCCGCAACGCACAATTCACCAATTGAGAAAGAAATAAGCCTTCTGGAAGAATCAATTAAACAGATTGAAAAGCCTTACCGTGACAGATTGTTGATGCAGAGGATCGAGTCTCTTCCCATGCCAGAGCGCGTGAAACTCAAGGAGCTTGTCAACGCTTCGGAAGATGAACGGACTCTAGAACAGAAGGAGTTGGCACACAAATACCAAGACGAATTTGACATCACAAGAGTTGCACTTACTCAGGCATTTGACGAGCTGAGAGATGCGGTCAGGCCGCTTATCGAGGAACTCAACAATAAGATTGCGTCACGGAAAGCCAAGCCAGCAATTCGAGCACTGGTTGATATGGGTGGTATGCCGTCAGCCCATTACCTATTAAATCGTGGTGAACCGTTGGCCCCACTTGAGCAGGTTGAACCTGGAGTGCCGGCCCTGTTCGCAGGTGTGCTGGATTCGTACAGAGTTCAAAAGCCCTGGGCAGGAGCATCTACAAGTGGACGTCGACTTGCACTAGCCCACTGGCTGACGCAACCCAATCATCCTCTGACTTGGAGAGTTATCATCAATCAGATATGGACTCGTCGTTTCGGCCTTGGACTAGTGATGAACCCATCTAACTTTGGTAAGTTGACTCCAGCCCCTCCTCACATCCAACTGCTCGATTGGTTGGCAGTCGAATTGGTTGAAAACGGCGGCCAATTGAAACACATCCATCGCTTGATGCTCACCTCGACAGCATATCGGCAATCTTCTGCTCGGCGATCCAGACTAATGCTGCTAGACCCGGAAAATGTTCTGTTTGGGCGTATGTTGCTAAGACGCATGGACGCCGAACAGCTCTATGATTCACTTCTCAAGGTGACCGAGCGGCTAAATCCAGAAGCCTTTGGCCTTCCCGAGCATGTTGGACTCAACGAAAGCAATGAAGTTGTTGCGCAAGGCACCGACAATAGCTTTCGGCGTAGCATCTATGTCCTGCAGCGACGCACTTCACGGGTCACTCTGATGGATGCCTACGATCTGCCTCATATGACTCCAAATTGTTTGGAGCGTCGTGAATCAACCGTATCAACACAGGCACTTCACATGATGAACGGTGAGCCTGTGTGGAACCATGCAAAACACCTAGCCGGACGTATTATTGACAGAGTAGGACCAGCATCAAATGTGACACACCAGATCAGAGCGGCATTTCTGAGTGTTCTGTCCAGACATCCAACCGACACCGAGGTAGAGCGGTCAGCAAAAACGATAGCTGAACTGAGAAGGCACTGGCCCGCACGACTGGCAGGTGATGGTTCATTCGCACCAAGGGAATGGGCTGCTCGGTGGCTTTCACTTGCCGGCTTTGTTCACACCTTGCTGAATTCTGCGGAATTTGTATACATTGATTGAGTCTCCTATGCAACGACCTGGGCAACCATATTTCTCATCCCGGCGGGACTTCTTTCATCGTATTGTGGATGGACTCCAGGGCGCGGCTTTAGCGTCACTACTGGGAGCAGATCTTTATGGTTCTGACCTCGTTCAGCCGGGGCGTCACGACTCTCGAATCTACGATTTGTCTCCTAAAAAACCTCACTTTGAACCCAAAGCGAAAGCCGTGGTCCAGTTGTTTATGAACGGTGGTCCCAGCCAGATCGACATGTTCGACCCAAAGCCGGCCCTTCAAAAGTATGCCGGGACGATTCCAGCGCGTGATCTACTGACAGATATTTTATTTTCCAAAGAGGTCGGTGGTGTGATGCCATCCTCGTTTCGTTTTGCGAAGTATGGAAACTCAGGGATGGATTTTTCCGAACTTGTGCCACATATGGCTGAATGTGCGGATGATATTGCGATGATTCGCTCTATGCATACGAATCACATAAATCATGAACCAGCGATCTTCACCATGCAGGGAGGACGCATTGCTTCTGATCGGCCTGCTCTCGGAGCTTGGGTTGTCTATGGGTTGGGAAGCGAGAATCAAAATCTGCCTGCCTACGTAGTGCTGGATGACCCCAAAGGTTTACCAGTAAATGGAATTCAAAATTGGCAGTCGGCGTACCTTCCTCCTGTCTATCAAGGAACACGTTTTCGTTCGGAAGGACCGCCGGTTGTTAACATCAACCCCCACTCAGAATTACCAAAACAGGTGCTCGAAGCACAGCGCAATTTGCTTCGTTGGCTGGATGACCGGCATCGTGGCAAACGCCCCAATGAACCTAATCTAAATGCCCGCATTTCAGGCTACGAACTCGCAGCAAGGATGCAGACAGCTGCAACCGATGCTCTTGATTTGTCCTCGGAGAGTGAAGCGACAAAGGAAATGTATGGCATGAATGATCCGGTCAGTCGTTCTTTTGGAACACGCTGCTTGATGGCTCGCCGTTTGGTTGAACGAGGTGTGCGGTTTGTACAAATTTACATTGAGGATCAGATTTGGGATAACCACTTCCAAATTGACAAAGAATTACGTTACTGCTGTGGCAAAACAGACAAGCCGAGCGCAGCACTAGTAAAAGATCTCAAGCGAACTGGCCTTCTCGATGAGACGCTTGTAATTTGGGGAGGTGAATTTGGCCGCCTACCAATTGCCCAAACCATTGGTGACCCTGCAACCGCTGGACGTGACCATTCACCCAGTGGTTTTTGCTTGTGGATGGCAGGTGGCGGCGTTAGAGGTGGTACAGTTCATGGAGCGACTGATGAGATTGGTCACAAGGCAGTCGAAGATCGGGTGAGCGTGCATGATTTTCATGCGACGATTCTGCATTTGCTTGGCATGCATGACCGGGACCTTACCTTCTCCCGACACGGCCTCGACGAACGATTGACTGATCAGTTTCCAGCACGGGTAGTTTCGGAGATTCTTTCGTAATAAAGTTCCAGCACTGCAGCTATTCATCAACTGTGGATTTCGAGGTGCTGTGATTCCATGAAGCGCGAACTCGCTCAAAACCAGCAGAAAAATTTTCCCCTATAGATTTGGGAGCCAGATCGGCGACCAACTTGGCAACGTTTAATACGAATGGACTGAACCGAGAGCCACTGAGTTGCTCTTCTGATGATGTAAAGGGTGCAAAAGAAACCAACCCCAATATGAAAACTGCATTGATCATCAGGGCTCGAAGGAACCCAAATACTACTCCCAGCATGCGGTCGAACCAACGCATTCCAGTCCAACCCATCAACTTACCGAATGTCCAAGATAGAATGGCACCAGCCACCAAGGAGCCGACCAGAAAAAACATGAAGGCAACAAATTCGGACAACTGACGATTGGCTATGTAGGGCTCAAGGAAATTGGATAGTGTTCCGTAGTACCAAAAGCCTCCAATGATACCCAGTGTTAGGGCTATCAATCGTATTACCTCGTGGCTGAAGCCGTTGCGAAAAGCAGCCACCATTGAGACTACAAACACCGCACTCACTAAGATGTCTAGCCAGTTCATAACACACGGAACCCAACGCAGGTTGGTTTGAGTAACAGTCCTCGACCGGAGTATATAACAGGAGCCGGCTTGGATGTTATGCCCTAATTTTCTTTACCGCGAAACGCGCAAGGAGGATAGAATCTAGAAAGCAGGGCCACAACGAACTCATTAGCCAGGCAGAAATTTTAATTTCATCGTATATTCTTGATTACCAAATGCACCCCCACACTTTGATTGAATTTCTTCTTTTGCTGCTTATTGCAGCCTCAGCCATTGCAATTGTCACGTCGCGGTTCAAAGTGCCGTATACAGTTTTTCTTGTTTTTGGAGGGATTCTGATTGATCTCTTCCGAGTTCCAATTGTTGACAAGGTTGGCGGGGCAATGGGAAATCTACTAAGCCCAGATGTTATTTTCATGGTCTTTCTGCCAGGCCTACTTTTTGAAGCCGGGATCAACATTCACATCCGCCATCTCCGGGCGACCTTTGTCCCCATCTTGTTATTGGCTCTCGCTGGCGTTTTGGCCGCAGCATTCATCGCTGCTTACATCGTGCACTGGGGTGTTGGTATTCCCCTACAAGCAGCTCTCGTTTTTGGTGTGTTGATTGCTGCAACGGACCCAATATCGGTACTGATGTTGTTCAAGGAAATTGGAGCTCCCAAACGACTCAGCGTTATTCTTGAGGGAGAAAGCCTCTTTAACGACGGAACAGCCGTCGTGGTATTCCAGATTTTGGTAGCAAGCGTCGCCGGAGGCACTCTGAGCCTAGGAGATGGGGTTGTAAGGTTTCTTGTAGTTGCGATTGGAGGAGGCCTGTTAGGCTTAGCCCTTGGGTATGTTACCAGCAAGTTGACCGAACGAATAGACGAACCAAGGGTTGAAATTATGCTGACCACAGTTCTCGCATATGGATCCTTTTTATTGGCAGAACAACTGCATTTGTCAGGCGTGATTGCCACAGTTGGTGCGGGACTTATGATCGGCAACTTTGGGGCTGAAGCTGGTATGAGCCCCCGCACGCGAGTTGCACTATGGAGCTTCTGGGAGTATTGGGGCTTTGTGATCAATTCAATTGTTTTTTTGATAATCGGCATTGAGGTCCATGTGTTTGATTTGATTGGTCATGGTGCAGCAATTGGCATCTCCGTTGCTGCAGTCCTTTTGGGGAGGATGGCAACCGTTTACTTGTTAATCCCACTAGGAAACCTTCTTTCTGAACCAATCTCGTGGGCCTGGCGACATGTACTGGTCTGGGGCGGAATTCATGGCAGTGTTTCTTTGGCTTTAGTATTAACACTGCCTGACGACTTCCCTGCTAGAGAGCTTGTGCTCAGTATGACGTTTGGAGTGGTGGCGTTTTCCATTATTATTCAAGGCCTGACCGTTAAACCGTTGATGCGCGGACTGGGAATCAGCATGGGTCAAGAAAATGAGTACGATCAAGTAAGAACGCAACGCATGGCTCTGACTGCTGGGTTAAAGGACCTAGAACAGCTTCATGAAGAGCATTTGATCTCTGGACCAGTTTTTGAAGAGCTGAGCGGAGAAGCTAAAAGTAGAATCCGAGAAATCCGTAAACAAGTTGAAAATCTTCACACTCATCACCCTGAATTAGTTGCGAAGGAAATGCAAGATGCTCGGAAACAGATGATTCTTTCAGAAAAAAGTTCGATTAAGAAAGCACTTGGTGAAGGATGGATCTCGCTACATACAGCAGAGGAAATGCTGACAAGAGCGGATAAGGCATTAGAAGATTCCGAGGACTCGGAAGCGACCGACTAATCAGGATTCCTCACTGATGGCCGGGAAAAATTTTGTCAGTAATGGTGGCGTGATTAAAGTTGTCACCATCACCATCACTATTACAGCCGAGAAAGTCTCGGAATCAAAAATAGGCTTTCCGGCACTTAAAGTAGCTACTCCTATGCCAGCAAAAATCAGGCCCACTTCACCACGAGGAATCATCCCTATGCCAACCACGATTCGGTTCACTCCTTTATCCAATACACCTAGCGAGCATATTTGTTTACCTAGAATTGCGGCGATGCAAAGGAAGCTAGCAAACTGCAACACCGGTATTGAAAAAAGAGATTCCAGGTTAACCCGAAGCCCTATTAATACGAAAAACACTGGAATCAAAACCGAACTGATGGGGCTCAATATGTCTTCAAGCTTCACTGAGTTCAGGTATCGGCCTGGTTTTCGGTAACCTTGGTAGTAAGTTTTGTCGAGCACCAGACCTGCTGCGAACGCGCCTACAATCGGAGCCAGCCCCACAACTTCTGACAGCCCGGATACAACGAAGCAATAGCAGAGCGTAAGGACGACGGGTACCCCTCGTATCCGGAAGCGCGTTCCGAAATGCAAAACTTTGCCTGCTAAATATCGTCCTAGGAGTACAGCCACAAACAAAAACGCTATAGCTTTAGAGAAGATCAACAGGATCGGCTGTACGGTGACCGCAGGCACCGCCCCAACAGATGTAACTGATCCAGCGATACCAGTTACGACAGCGAGGACTATTAACCCGAGAACGTCGTCAAGGACTGCTGCGCCCAAAATGATGCGCGATTCTCGAGCGCTCATCCTGCCAAGATCTTTTAGTACACGAGCAGTGATGCCAACGCTTGTAGCTGTTAGTGTTGCACCAACGAACAAATGAACATACCAAGTCGATGCTGGTAGAAATATACTCGAAACCCAATAGCCGAGGAGCATAGGTGCCGTGATACCTAATATTGCGACAAAGACAGCAGATTTACCGACGTCGAGCAATCCATTCAGATTGGACTCTAGCCCTACTTCGAAAAGCAACAGAATGACTCCCACTTCAGCAGCAAATGCAATGCCGGGATGAGTCTTTATGGCCTCTAGCCCGGTGTAGCCAAACAGGGTGAGGTTCCCCAGGATTATGCCGAAGAGCAATTCTCCGAGTACTGATGGTTGGCCCAATCGTTCGAAAAGTTCTCCACCGATTTTCGCTGCTAATAGCAACACAACAAGAGAGAAAAAGACGCCGGAAACGGTGATATGAGTTGACGAACCATTTTCACCAGCAATAATAACCAAAGGGGTTGCTAGTGCTAAAAGCACCAACCAGCACCCCAGCGAAGGACGCTTTCTAGTCGTCACTTTTACCTCTATTTATTAGGCGGATACTGCCAGGTATTCTGTTGTGCAAGAGCCTCTCCAAGAACTGAAAAGTCTGTTACTGTCCCAACCAAACTTTACTGTAACATTTAAGATGAGAACTGAAGACGTTAGCGTTCTATTTGATCACTTTTTTAAAATTAAGAGCGTGGTTGGTTCGTAAAGTGTATTTCACGAAAACATGAGAATGACTTGTTGTGCCCAAGGCCTTGACCGTGCTGGGCTTGTCGGAAAACAATGACAGCAGGAGGGTATCCTGTTTCGACCTACTGCAAACGGTTTACTAACAGTACCTTAATTTTGCTTTAACGAAAAAAGTGACTGTACCGGTATAGACCAGGAGTTCCTAAACCGTGGAACCTGATATGAAGGATATAAAAATTGTTGTTGTTGAGGATGAAGCGGACATTCGAGAAGTAATCGATCATAATCTCTCACGAGAGGGATACGTGGTTGATTCTGCCGCCGATGGAGAAAGCGGTCTGGAGTTGGTGAAAAAGAAATTGCCATCCTTGGTGCTCTTGGACCTGATGCTGCCCGGACTTGATGGATTAAGTGTGTGTCGTGAGCTCAAGGCAGACCCAGAAACACGCTCCATAGCGATTGTGATGGTAACAGCCAAAGGAGAAGAGAACGACATTTTGCTGGGACTTGAGATGGGCGCAGACGATTACGTTACGAAACCATTTAGTCCGAGAGAATTAGTTGCGCGGATCCGGGCTGTGCTCAGACGTGGATCAATGAAGAGCCAGGCTGACCAAGATCGCATTGTTCGTGGCGAAATATTGATTGACCTTACAAGACATGAAGTCCGGGTCGAAGGTGCACCGGTCGTCTTCACACCCACAGAGCTACGCCTATTTCACTTCCTGGCCTCCTATCCTGGAAGAGTATTTACACGCCACCACCTATTGAGCCGAGTCGTTGGTGAAGACTCCTATGTTGTGGACCGCAACATAGATGTGCGAATTCGTTCCATACGAAAGAAACTTGGCAAGTATCAAGACTTGGTAGAAACTATCCGTGGCGTCGGATATCGTTTCCAGGATGATGAAAGCTGAAGTTTATGTTGAAGTCCCGTTTTTTCTGGAAGTTGTCTGCGGGATATTTTGTACTTGTCTTAGCCGTTAGTCTCATTATCGGCCTTACGCTCCATACAGCTGTGGAGCGTGGTTCATATGAAGAACTCCGCAGGTCACTTAAGGCTCAGGCGATTCTTGTAAAACAAGCACTTAAATCTTCCGATATCACTGCGGAGTCTTTGGGCACTGTATTTCAAAAGTATGTTCGTGATCTTGACCCTAAACTTGGTGTGCATATCACCCTGATCCGGGCGGATGGGGTTGTTGTTGCGGATTCCGGTCACGATGTAGCTACGATGGGAAACTACTCTGACTATCCCGAAATTCTAGCTACTCACACTCATGAGTATGGCTTTGCGACTCGCCAAGGCAAAATCTCAAAAAACAGAACTATGTATCTTGCTCTCGCTGTAAGAGATAAAGGTCACCCTTTGGGATACATCCGGATCGGCCTACCTCTGGAACTCGTTGATCTGCAGCTCACTCGTTTTCAAACAGGCATGATCAGAAGTATTGGGGTGTCCATTATTTTGGCGTTGCTTTTGGCCTTTGTGGTGACACGGCATTTTGTGAAACCACTAGTGTCAATGACGAGTGTCGCGGATTCTATATCACAGGGCAACTATGAAAGAAAAGTTTTAGCAACGAGAAAAGATGAGATTGGCCATCTTGCACATGCCCTTAACAAAGTTTCAGAAAGTTCTCGTGAACGGACTCATGCCATTGGTGCAGATCGAAAAAAGCTCGCAGCAATTTTGTCCGGAATGACGGAAGGCGTTATCGCAATCAGCAACGATGAGCGAGTGGTGCACCTGAATGATGCTGCGGGTAGATTGTTAGGGGCAACCCCGGGTGAAAGTGTGGATAAGCCTATATGGCAAGTAACTCGACTTAGAGAAGTTTCAGAAATACTTGGTGATGTCCTGCGAGATGGTGCTGAGCTTCAAAGGAATCTCCAAATTGCAACCGCAGCAAGTGATCAATTTATAGAAATGCACGCTTCGCCACTGCACGACGGAGAAGGGGTTCTAGTGGGAGCAGTAGCAGTTCTGCACGACCTGAGTGAACTTCATCGCTTAGACATGGTCCGGCGAGAATTTGTGGCTAATGCGTCCCATGAACTCAAGACACCTATCACAGCAATTCGAGGCCTGGTGGAAACCCTAATTGATGACAGCACACTGACTGCTTCAACTCGCGAACGCTTTTTGGGCAAGATCAAAGACCAGTCGATGCGCCTTTCGTCTATTGTGGTTGACCTTCTAGCTCTATCTCGATTGGAATCCAGAGGCAGCAACAAGGAGGAGACCTCCTTCGATCTAAGAGATGTTGTTCAAGCTATAGCAAATAATTTTGTGCCTCTTGGTGAGGAGAAGGGTATCGTTGTTAACACCGAATTGAATAGCCAATCCATTGAGATCACAGCAGACAAAAATGCGATTGGACAAGCAGTGAGTAACCTACTTGACAATGCCCTTAAGTACACACCAAGGGGTGGGCGGATTACCGCGCGACTCTCAGTTCAAGATGGTGAAGTAGTTGTTGAGGTTGAAGATACTGGGATTGGCGTCGAACCTCAAGATAGGGACAGAATATTCGAGCGTTTTTATCGTGTTGACAAAGCTCGCTCGAGGGAGCTTGGTGGTACAGGCCTTGGTCTGGCAATTGTGAAGCACATCGCCTTTGTCCATGGTGGGCGTGTGGCGGTCGATAGCACCCCCGGAGCAGGCAGTACGTTCAGTATTTTTCTCCCTTTAGCTAGAACTAGTAATCGATCTAACTGATATGGGCAACTTGATTCTCCGTAAACTACAGATTCTCTTGGGCATGGATTTTTTAGAGCACCCCAGACTTCCTAGCTGGAAGTATAAATTTAACCGGAATTTTATGGTTTCTTTACGTAATTAGAATCAGGTTGAAACCACACTGGAAACAGGAAAGGGTGCTTTGGAGATATGACAAGCATATTGGCCGAAAAAAAGGGCTGCGCGATTATGGTGGTGGCGACTCTCGGCCTTGCCTGCGGGCCACAGAATGTAGAGAACGGTGGTTTAAATGGCACAGTTCACGCAGATGGGTCTAGCACCGTCTTTCCAATTACCGAAGCCGTTGCCGAGGAATTTCAGGGAGAGCATCCGGGAGTACGCGTTACGGTAGGCATCTCGGGCACTGGTGGCGGATTTAAAAAGTTTACTGTCGGAGAGACTGACATCAATGCTGCTTCGAGGACCATTAAGCCGTCTGAGATAGCTCTGGCGACAGGAAAAGGAATTGATTTTATTGAACTACCTGTCGCATTCGACGGTATTTCTGTTCTGGTCAACACCAAAAATGACTTTGTCCATACGATGACCGTTGCAGAGCTCAATAAAATCTGGCAACCCGAAAGTACAGTGAAAAAATGGAGTGATGTTCGTCGTGAGTGGCCAAGCAAGCCGATCAATCTCTATGGACCAGGGACTGACTCAGGCACCTTTGACTACTTCACAAAAGCTATCAACGGAGAAGAGCGGGCCTCCAGGGCAGACTTTACAGCCAGCGAGGACGATAACGTTTTAGTCCAGGGCATAGCGGGTGATGAGAATGCAATGGGTTATATCGGATATGCTTACTACGCAGAGAATAAATCGATTCTTAAAGTGGTGCCAATAGAAACGGAAACGGGCCCTATTTCTCCGTCAGTGGCAACAATCAACAATGGGACGTATCGGCCACTATCGCGTCCAGTCTTCATCTATGTGACTACGAAAGCAGCGGACCGACCAGAAGTCGATGTCTTCGTGAAATACTATATAGAGAATGCGGCGTCATTGGTCACAGAGGTAGGATATGTACCTCTTCCCGAGGAGGTCTACCAACTAGCCTCGGAGCGCTTTGAAAATAGAACACCGGGATCTATCTTCCTGGGTAAAAAGACAGCAGGGGTTGATCTCGTGGATATTTTGGGTTCGCCATAGTGGTTACGTCATGACAAATGGATCGCCGGAGAATACGGCGAGTCTTCTCGTAGGCAAGGTCCGATTTCACTGGAAAGAAGAAGTCATACGGATTGCCCTGTTCTTATGCGCGATACTGTCGGTGGCAACAACGCTATCGATTGTGGTTGTGCTTGCCACCGAGGCTTTTACTTTCTTTGAAAATGTCTCACTCGGCGAGTTTTTACTAGGAGGAAGATGGACTCCTCTGTTAGTTCCGAGATCGTTTGGTGTTCTGCCATTGGTCTGTGGAACCCTGCTTATTGTGGCGGGTGCAGCTTTGATTGCTCTTCCAGTTGGGTTAGCCACCGCGGTTTACCTGGGAGAATACGCACCAGATCGGGTCCGAAGTATCGTCAAACCTGTTCTAGAAGTCCTAGCAGGCATACCGACAGTAGTCTACGGCTATTTTGCTCTCACATTTGTCACGCCACTGATAAGGTCGATATTCCCAAGCACTCAGATCTTCAATGCGGCGAGTGCATCGATCGTCGTTAGTATCATGGTGCTTCCGATGGTTGCATCGCTTTGTGACGACTCACTGCGAGCAGTTCCCTTGTCACTTCGACAGGGTGCCTATGCTTTAGGGGCAACGTCTTTCGAAGTCACAACACGGGTCGTCGTCCCCGCCTCTCTCTCGGGTGTTGTTGCTTCGTTTGTGTTGGCTTTGTCACGTGCTATCGGTGAGACGATGGCTGTCACACTGGCCGCGGGAGCTACGCCACGAATGACCATTAACCCACTTGAAAGCATACAAACAATGACGGCATATATCGTTCAAGTTAGTCTTGGTGATACTCCCGCAGGGAGCGTGGAGTACCAAACAATCTTTGCTGTCGCGGCATTGCTTTTCACAATCACTCTGATGATGAATGTAATTGCGCACCGCGTCCTCCGCAGATTTCGAGAGGTGTACGAATGACACCAGGAAACGCACTGCGGCGTCATGCCATTGCAAAAGCATTTCATTTTCTTTGTGCAACGGTGACCTGGGCGGGTGTAGCTTTACTGGGAGTGCTCCTTTTCCATGTTTCCTACTCAGGCTTTATGTGGTTAGATGGACAATTTCTGTCGAGTTTCCCTTCTCGTTTTCCAGAAAAAGCGGGACTTAATTCGGCGCTTTGGGGAACTCTTTGGTTAATCACACTCACGGTTGCTTTTTCAGTTCCTATTGGGGTCGCTGCCGCTATTTATTTAGAAGAATATGGAGGCAAGGGCAAACTCAGCCGCCTCATTGAGGTCAACATTGCCAACCTTGCTGGCGTACCGTCGATTGTGTATGGCATCTTGGGACTGGTTGTGTTTGTTAGATTTTTTGGATTCGGCCGAAGTGTTCTAGCAGGTAGTCTAACAATGAGTTTGCTGATTCTACCAGTTATCATCATTGCTTCACGTGAGTCCGTTCGCGCTGTGCCTGGTTCCATCAGGCAAGCCGCTTTTGCACTTGGAGCGACTCGATGGCAAGTGGTAAGATCTCACGTCCTACCGTCAGCGTTACCGGGAATTTTGACCGGCGTCATCCTAGCAATGTCACGTGCAATTGGTGAAACTGCTCCACTCATCATGATTGGAGCCTTAACATACATCGCGTTTGTTCCTAATGGCCCCATGGATGCGTTCACAGCTCTTCCAATTCAGATCTTCAACTGGGCCTCACGACCTCAACAGGAGTTTCATCAGCTTGCGGCTGCCGGTATTATTGTTCTGTTGGCCGTGTTGTTGCTCATGAATGCCGTTGCTGTTTTTATCCGTTACCGAACGGAAGAGGGTAACAAGTAGTCATGGAATATACGCCCAATGCTGACCAGGAAATCTCAGAAAACGAGCAGCCAATATTGCAATTAGAAGACGTTACCATCCGATACGGCGATGTTCCTGCTGTCCAAAACGTCTCACTAGCTATTGCTAGACAGCAGATCACCTCAATCATCGGTCCTTCAGGCTGTGGGAAAAGCACTTTACTTCGGGCTCTCAACCGCATGAACGATTTTATTCCTGAGGCAAATATAACTGGTCGTATTCTTTACATGGGCGCCGAACTTTACTCTGAAGAGACTGATCCGGTAGATGTGCGTCGAAAGATTGGGATGGTATTCCAAAAACCCAATCCATTCCCGAAGTCTATTTTTTCGAATGTTGCGTGGGGACCTTCAATCAACGGCTACCGGGAAGGAATAGAGGACCGTGTTGAAAAATCACTGAGGCGAGCAGCACTTTGGGAAGAAGTGGCAGACCGTCTACACGATTCGGCAAGTAGTTTGTCTGGTGGACAACAACAAAGACTGTGCATTGCACGAGCACTTGCCATGGAACCAGAAGTGATTTTGATGGATGAGCCGTGTTCAGCTCTTGATCCTGTATCGACAGCTCGTATCGAGGATCTGATGTTCGAATTGAAGAAACGCTACACGATAGTGATAGTCACCCATAACATGCAACAGGCCGCACGGGTGTCAGATTATACAGCTTTTCTAGAGAGCGGAAAGCTGGTAGAGTTTGGCGAGACCGACCAAGTATTTACACGACCACGTCACAATAGAACCGAGGAGTACGTTACTGGTAGGTTTGGCTAGAAGGGGTTGTTTATGTCTAAACATTTGTTGCAAGATCTTGATTTTCTGCAAAAGGAGATCATGAATATTGCTTCGATGGCCGAACAAGCCACAAGCAAAGCGCTCCTTGCACTTCTCAACCGACGAGTGGAGCTGGCTAAAGAAGTAATTGACGAAGATGAGACCATCGACCGAAAAGAAGTTCAGATTGAAGAAGAATGTCTCAAGGTCCTAGCACTACATCAACCAGTAGCAACCGATCTCCGATTCATCATTGCAGTTATCAAAGTAAATAACGACCTAGAGAGAATAGGAGATCTGGCCGTGAACATCGCCGAACGGGCAACTTACCTTGCACGTCACGACCCACTACAGATCTCCCTGGATTTCCCTGAAATGGCTGATGCGGTCAGCACGATGCTACATCGCAGCTTAGATGCACTAGCCAAAGCCGACATTGTGTTGGCAAGGGAAGTGTTGGCTATGGATGATGCTGTTGATGCTGCCAACAGGACGACATTTGTCCGACTACAAGAATTGATGTACAAAAATCCTGAATCTATCAAACGGGCTGTGCATCTTATGTCGGTTTCAAGGCATCTTGAACGGATTGGCGACTTGGCTACAAACATCGCAGAGGAAGTGGTCTACATGGTAGAAGGCGAAATTATTCGCCACGCTGATTCATTTCACCACGCTGAAGATTATGGCGATGGAGAGTAGTACTTGAATTAGGTGCAGACGTAAAGCCAAAATTAGCTCATCACCGCGTCGAGCCTAATCCTAACCAAGCTCTACAAAGATTTCACAGTCGATCCCATCCTAACTTCGTTATTTCGAGTGCGACAAAAATATTAAGAGCCTTTAATTAAATCTTTATTGTTTTTTTACTTACCTGAAGCATTCTATGGTTGTGGATCATATCAAAGGCATTTATGAGACAAAAACGGTTCAGCGATAGGTTCGGTTTATTTAGTAGGCGTACAGAAATGGTTCTGGCCATACTGACTTTGATTTTCTGTGGAACTGCCACAGCAGAAACAGAGGAGATTTCCTCCATGCGGCGCTTAATCACCGAACAGCAACGCCAACTTGAACAGCAAAAGGAACAGATTGAATCACAGTCTGTCCTTCTAAAAAAATTACTTCAACAGGTTGCAGAGATCCAGTCCAATTTATCGGCAGGTAGTACTACCGTCGAAACTGCCAACCCCAAAACTTCTCTAAGCGTGACAACCCCCACTACAGCCGCAACAAAAAGTGCGTCGTCGTTGCAAAAGCCCGATAAGTTAACATTCAGAGCTTACTGGAAGCAAGGGTTAAGATTTGACACACCCGACAAAGCATTTCAGCTAAAAATTGGTGGACGAATAATGAATGACTGGGGCGTTTTTAGCTCGAACACTGCGGTTAATAATGCCGTCGGCCCACTTGATGATGGCACGGAATTCAGGCGGGCTCGTCTCTACATGGAGGGGGTTCTTCACAAACACGTCAAGTTCAAAGCACAGTATGATTTTGCCGGTGGTGATGCAGGGTTCAAGGACATGTATATCGGATTAACCAAGCTTCCGGTTGTCGGGAATATTACGTTTGGACACCAGAAGGAGCCTTTCGGTCTAGAGGCATTGACCAGTTCCAAATACATCACTTTCCTGGAGAGGGCGCTACCCTCGACCTTTGCTCCAGAGCGCAACACTGGTATCAAACTGGGAAACGCCTTTAGTGGCAACAAGTTTACGTGGGCACTTGGGGCCTTTCGCGATGCAGATGTCTTCGGTGAGAGCTTCGGCAATGGCGGATACAACTACACAGGTCGCGTAACGGCACGTCCCTTATACAGAGAGAAAGGGCGCAAAGTACTTCACCTTGGCATGGCCTATCGACATGGGAACCCCAATGGCAACAGCTTGCGCTACCGTGCAAGACCTTCGGCACACTTGCTGCCACGATTTGTCGATACAGGCAAATTTACAGCAACCTCGACCGATACATTGGGTGCCGAGTTTGCGGTTGTTTCTGGGCCACTATCAGTCCAGTCCGAGTTTACCTATAGTGCAGCAAATCGGCCGGCAGCGATAAAGGAGGAGTTTACCTCCTTCTATGTACAGACGAGCCTATTTCTTACTGGTGAACACCGTATTTACAAGAGTTCGGCAGGTGCCTTTGACAGGGTGAAACCTTACCGTTCCTTTATGCCTGGGGATGGAGCAGGCAAGGGGGCTTGGGAGGTAGCAGTACGCTATGCGCGGATCAATCTGAATGACTCGTTCATTCAGGGCGGCGAATTGCGTGATTTTACTTTGGGTCTGAACTGGTATTTGAATCCCAATACTCGCTTCATGTGGAACTATGGATTGGCGGAGCGGGTCGGCATTGGTGGTATTGCCAGCTTGATACAAACTCGGTTTCAGGTCGATTTTTAACCCCTAACTGGTTTTATCTCTATCTTCACCATCCCAGTGCGTACGACTTGCCGCGCCGAGGTCCGGCTGCTCCGAACAACACACCTCTCTGCAGATCGACCCGAAGAGCGGTCGAGTCACCGATTGACCAAGGTTTGTCAACAAGGACAGTGTGTCCTAATTTTTCCAATCCTTCAATTACGGCTGTGGGCACACGGTCTTCGATTTTTAGTACTCCTGGACGCGATGCGTGCTGGTAGAAAGAGCTTGGAAAATCAAAAATCTGAAACATTACTGCATCAGTTGCTTCTTGGATATCCATGTCGAACTCGATGACATTCAGCAGAACTTGTAGATTGACCTGATCTTGTGCGTCTCCGCCAGGGGTTCCCCACGCTAAATAGGGCCTGCCTTTCTTCAGTGCCAAGCTCGGCGTGAGGGTTGTACGAGGACGCTTATGCGGGGCCAGCGAGTTGGCGCGCTTCGGGTCGAGCGTGAAGGCCTGTCCGCGCGTACTCAGAACGAATCCCAGTCCCTCCAATATGGGTGTATGACGAAACCATCCACCACTTGGCGTAGCCGAAAAAACGTTTCCGGCTGCATCGCCTACGCGCGTTCCTGTGGTGCCAGGGGTGTCCGGGATTAACTCGATTGAATCGGGGATCTGTCCATGTGTCATGTGATCAGACTGAAACATGTAGGGATTACCTGGGCGCATGATAAGCGATGGATTTTTGAGATCGATCAGCTTACGACGTTTCGCAGCGTAGTCTTTTGACAGTAGACCTTGTTGAGGAATTTCAACAAAATCAGGGTCCGCATAATACCATTCTCTATCGGCGTATGCGAGCTTCATCGCCTCGGCGAGTAGGTGAATGTATGCGGGTTTATTATGGCCAAGCTTCTTGAGGTCGTAACCTTCCAAGATGTTGAGAGTCTGAAGTAACACAGGACCTTGTGACCAAAAACCAGCTTTGTAGATTTCAATACCACGATAGGTCGTCTTCGTAGGCTCTTCGATCACAGCGCGGTATTGGGCAAAATCTTCCACTTCTAAGAGTCCAGCTGACACCATACCGTTGGCATCACTGGACTTGAAATCTTTCTGGCAAGCAACAATTTCACGAGCCAGTTCGCCTCGATAGAATAGATCTCGCACAGCCTGCAGAGAAACTTCACGACCCCAGTTCTTATTCACCTCTTCAGCTGCTACCAGGCGCTTCAACGTTTTAGCCAGATCCTTTTGAATAAACACATCGCCGAGTTCTGGTACATTGCCCCCTGGCAGAAAAATCTTTGCTGAGCTGTTCCATTCGGTGCGAAATCGTTGCTCTTGTTCGAGAATATGTCCACGAAACTCGCCATAGATTGGAAAGCCGTTTTCTGCTAATTCAATTGCAGGCGCCAACACATCGGCCAATGAAAGTGTTCCAAACTCCTTGAGTGCTAGGAGCAATGTGTCAACAACTGAAGGAACAACTGCTCCGAGAAATCCGTCCCCAGGGATGTAATCGATGTTGTGTTCCTGAAACCACTCGATTGTCGCGCGGCGAGGCGCAAAACCCTGTCCATTGATGACGACAACTTTATTTTGTCGGGCAAGATGTATCAGGATCGGCACCTCCCCACCTAGTCCAAAGCGGTTAAATTCAACTACTGTCTGAGCAAAAACGGCCGCTACGCCTGCGTCAATAGCATTTCCGCCCTTTTTCAACATTTCAAGCCCGGCGTCACTAGCTCTGTGATGGCCAGTGACAACGACACCACGTGTCGCCATGACAACGGGTCGCGTGCCGGCAATGATTGCTTCTCCCAAAATGTTGATACACAGGAAACAAACAATCAAAACTGTTTTAGAAAACATAATCATCTTGCAGCGCAGCATAACAAAAACCCTTTACCCGAACGCTAATTCGTGACCCTGAATAAAATCTACATCAGCATACAGTAAGGGAGGGCGGAATGGTCCGTTACGACCCGTTAGAGAATAGGCCAAGCTTGCGGGCAGGTGTACAGGCATACACACTGAGTGACACAGCCAGGCCTGCAAAGACAGGGTGTATATACGATAAATCAAGTGCTACTGCAAGACCTGCAGACCAGAGAACTACGGCAGCGGCGCCAGCAACAATTGACCACACTGCCGCTCTTCTATTTTTTTGTTTCCACCACAAACTTAAAACCAACGCAGGCAAGAAACAGCCTCCGAATAAAGCCCCAGAGAGAGCTGTTAGAGGAACGACATCGGCTGGAGGGTTGAGAGCAAGCGCAGCGGGAAAAATTGCCACCGGGATCATAACAATTCGTTGCAGTTTATCGACCAAGACGCTGGACGCTGATCCGCGCCACTCTGCCCAGCCGTCGATGACAAGAGCTGAACCGGCTACATGCAAAACAGAGTCGATTGACGACAAAGCTGCACAGAGAAAGCTTCCCAATAAGACCGCTCCCCAGAAGCTCCCAAACAGTTGACTTACCAGATAGGGAACAACCTGATCAGTATTCTGGAAAAAGAATTGTGATTCTTCCTGCGGAATAATGCCATGAGCCAAAACGCCGAGCGAAAAAAGCATTGGTATTGTTAGCCCTAACAATCCAACTGCCAACCATTTTGCGTGTCGGATTTCCAAAATTGACGCGTGGCGAAACAGTAAAAATCGGACCACTAATCGAGGTGCAACCATCATCTTGATTCCTGTGCTGAGAGATAATCCTGTGATTGCTAGTGGCGCCATAAGTTCGTTCCAGGAAAAAAGCCTACCCCCGAGCGGTTCGCCGGATGCATCGAAATCGGCACTAACAGCAAGAGCGTTCCAGTCAACGTGTATTACACAGGAAGTAAAAAGAGCAATAACACCGAGTAACATAATGCCGCCCTGTACAGCGTCAGTGTGCAGAATTGCGCGAATCATACCCCACGACGTGTAGGCAACAACAATCACACAAACCCCGATAACGGCTGTTTCATAGGAGACATTAATAATGCGACTGACGATGTGACCGATACCCTTGAAAACGGCCAACATATAAAGCACCGAGGCAAAGAAGACGACGATGGCACTTAAATATCCAATTGCAGCACCCCCGAACTTCAGTCGAAGGTAAGCCGGAATGGTAATTCGATCTAAGTCCAAGTCTTCACCGAGTACAGTGCGTGCATCGTCGATCATTCGTCTAGCTACGACAAACCAAGCCAGAATTGCGCACAGTAGAAACACCAATCCAGCCAAGAGCCATACTAGACCGACTTTGTACCCGAAACCCGATTGCCCGAGAAACGTATTTGTGCTTAGGAAGGTGGAAAAAAAGGATAAAGCAATAATGACAGGCCCAGGTTTATTTTCATGGCTTCGGGTTGCTCGCCATGCTGAGACGATCATTAGGCCGATGAAAACAGTTAGCACACTTGCTGCAGTTATGTTTTCGGTAAGCCAAGATGTGAATTCTTGCATGAGAGCACTCTAGTGCGTTGTGACTATTGAGACATTGGCGCTACTACCATTTATGTGGCTGGGTACCACAGACGTCCTCTACGTTCTGTTTGGGCACAAAACAGATGCCCTTCCGTGCTAGTTACATAGAGAGTTGATAGGTCCTCACCACCAAAGCTGCAATTGGTCGGACGTTTTGCCTGGATCGGGTGAGTTTCTAACACTTCTCCTGAAGGTGAAAAGACATAGATCATGGGACCCGGACCACCCAGTTCCCATCCAGCTGTGGCTACGATGTTGCCCTCGGTATCAAGACACATACCATCAATACCACGATCCGCTCCGAAATCGTGAAGTACTTTCATAGTGCCCAACGAGCCGTCGGAACACACTTGATAACTGCGAAGCTGCCGCTTTTCATCATGGTCTCTTCCGCTCTGGGCAACATACAGAACTTGGTAATCAAGCGAAAAAAGAACACCATTAGGCCGTGTGGTATCAAAGGTCACTCTGGCGATTTTCCACTGTCCAACTTCACACGGGGTAAGCCGGTAAACGGAATCGTGATCGAGTTCTTTGTTTGAACGATCTTCACTCCAAGTCCCAGCAGCTCCTTCGTAAAAAGGGTCAGTGAACCAGATGCATCCATCGGGATCAATAGCAAGATCGTTGGGAATGTTGAATCGTTCACCGTTAAAGTGATCTCGAAGAATTTTTACATCTCCATTTGGTTCATACCGTACAACGCGGCGGGCGTCGCCCTCACAAGCATACAGATCGCCGTTGGCATCGAACATCAGTCCGTTAGCACACTCTGTCCCTCCACGATAGACGGTATTAACTCCAGTATCAGGACTATAGCGATAAATGCGCGAGGCGGGGATATGAGTGTATAGAAGTGTTTTGCCATCCCAGGCTGGTCCCTCTGTAACTCCTCCTAATGGACCATGCAGCAGTTTAAATTTCCAAGCCATCAAACATCTCACTCCCTTTGTTGGACGAAGAAGGTTTCCATTGTAACGCTGCGAAACGGCGTTGAGTGAATGTGTTTCCTAGTGTGTTGAAAGTCAACTGTGTTACAACAACTGCTTGTGGTAGCGGATGGATACCTAAAATCAAGATCACGAAGTTTTTGGGGGGATAACGATGGCAACTAACATCGGCAAAGCTAAACGACGAGCTGCAATTATTGGCCACACAGGCCACGGTGAATATGGTCATGGGCTCGACACGGTTTGGAGCGTGTTTGATTCTGTGGAAGTGGTCGCTGTTGCAGACCCTGATGATCAAGGCCGTGCCGAAGCCCAGCAGCGCTCGGGAGCAAAGCGCGCATATCGAGACTATCGTGAAATGCTGACTCGAGAAAAACCCGACTATGTTAGTGTCGGACCACGTTGGCTAGATCAACGAGTTGAGATGGTGACTGCTGTTGCTGAGGCAGGTGCTCACATCTATCTTGAAAAACCATTTGCACGTAGCCTCAAGGAAGCCGATCGTATGATTGCTGCTATAGAAAAGAGCAATGTAAAGGTCCAAACCGCTCATCAGATGCGAACATCGCCTTACGCCATTCGCGTCAAAGAATTACTCGAAGCCGGCGAGATTGGGACGATTCAAGAAGTTCGTCTGCGTGGCAAGGAAGATCGTCGTGCTGGAGGCGAAGATCTCATCGTTTTAGGAACCCACCTGTTTGATCTGTCGAGGATGTTTTTTGGCGATCCGCACTGGGTTTTTGCACACGTCACGCACGACGGGAGAGAAATTTCTTCAGGTGATATTCGCAACCCAACTGAACCGGTTGGTGCAGTCGCCGGTAATCAAATAGCAGCCATGTTTGCGTTTGACAGAGGTGTGCACGCATATTATGGCTCAAAAGCAAGTGACCAAAAAGGGTCAAGCCGTTGGGGTACTCGTATTTTCGGCAGTCGTGGCATCATTGACTTACCTAATCAAACTTATCCCAAGGGGCAGCCACGTATACTGCGGACTCATCGTTGGATGCCAACTAAAAGACATAAGTGGGAAGCTATCGAAGGCGCACCACATGCAGATCTACCGGCAAAAGATCGCATGCTTTCAAATGCACTAATGGTTCAGGATCTTTTCGAAGCTGTCGACCAAGATCGCAAACCGGTGACAAGCGCTCATGATGCTCGCTGGGCACTCGAGATGATTTTTGCAATTTACGAGTCACAAAAGAGTGGATCGCGCGTGCAGCTCCCCCTTAAGCAGAGAGCACACCCTCTTGAGAGCTTGTGAAAGTAATAGATAAGGAGTGCCCCCATGATTTTTTTAGTAGCTGTTTTTTTTCTAAAATCCTGGGTGGTTGCACCCGCTCTCGCTTCTGAAGTTCCTCCACCATACGGTGATGCAATCGTTGCTGCAAGTGCGAGACTTGAGCTTTTGTTTACCCGGACGGTCGACATAAATGGTGGCCTTACCGAAGGTCCGGCCGTGGCCCCCGATGGCAGCATCTATTTCAGCGATATTCTTCCTGGAGCCAACAAGGGTATGATAATGCGATTTGACCCCAGGACTAGAACAACATCTGTTTTCTCAAACGATAGTGGCAAGGCAAATGGATTAATTTTCGACGCTGCAGGTGATCTCATCGGTGCTCAAGGTGCTGACTACGGGTTAAGGCGCATCACTCGCTGGAACATCAAAACTGGACACCAAACAGTGGTTGCTGATCGTTTTCAAGGGAAGCGTTTCAACGCTCCAAACGACGTTTGTGTTGATCACAAGGGGCGAATTTACTTCAGCGACCCACATTACATTGGCCAAGAGCCGCTGGAGCTAGATCATCGTTCTGTCTACCGTATCGACAGCGACGGAACAGTTATTGAAATAACACGTCAAGTCAGTAAACCTAATGGTCTGGCCTTGAGTCCCGACGGAGGCACTCTTTATGTCGCCGACCACGACAATGATTCTGAGAGAAAAGGCAGAAGGATTATGCGTATCTACGCCTTTGCTCTCGACCCGGAGGGGCTTGTTAGTAAACCTGGACATATTCTAATTGACTTCGGAGAGGATGCTGGCAGTGATGGAATTACGGTTGACCAACACGGCAACATTTATCTGACGATTCGTATGTTGAAACGGCCTGGGGTGATGGTTTTAAACCCTGCGGGACAAGAGATCGCTTTTATCCCCACAGGTTCTCCAGGACAAGCAGAAGGCGAAGCAAGGTCGGGGTTACCTAGCAATGTGGAATTTGGCAAAGGAGTTGAAGAGAATATTCTTTACATCACCGTTGGTACCAGCCTCTATCGAATACCCCTCAAGGTAAAGGGTTACCACCGACAGTACGACTAGCTCACACTGCATTTTGTTTCCAAGATGGTATCAATCGACGATTCGAGACTTCTGGAATTTTGTGGAGTCCATAAATTGGATCCAGATGTTGAGCGATTACTCCATCGTTTTGTTCTGGCTGGTCGACCCTCTTTGCATACATTGACCCCTGAGCAAGCTCGTGCCAACACGCGGGCACTAATGGACTTACGTGGCAACTCAGTTGCGGTTGGAAGCGTTGAAAATACCATGCTCCCCGGACCAGCAGGGAAAATTCCGATTCGTATATACCGTCCAGCCGGGAAAGGGCCATTTCCGCTGCTTATTTACTATCACGGAGGTGGTTGGGTTCTTTGTGATTTAGACACCCATGACAACACATGCCGGATTTTTTGTGCATTGGCACAGTGTGTAACGGTTTCTGTAGATTACCGTCTCGCACCAGAGCATAAATTTCCAGCTGCTGTTGATGATTGTTATGCTGCCTTGGAGTACTTGGCGAAAGATGCCATCCAAATGGGGGCAGACCCATTACGATTGGCAGTTGGTGGAGACAGTGCCGGTGGCAATCTTGCTGCCGTTGTAGCACAACTGGCGCGTGATCGCGGGGGCCCAGTGCTTAGTCACCAGCTTTTGCTTTACCCGATCATGGATACACTTTCGTTCAACACCATGTCCTATAAGAAGTTTGCCAAGGGGTACTTCTTGGAGAAAGCTGGCATGGAATGGTTTTGTGAACATTATCTGAATGATCCTTCCGATGCTGCAGATCCTCGCACCTCTCCTCTGTTGTCTAAGGATCTTACTAGGTTGCCGGCTGCACAAATTGCAACAGCTGGGTTTGATCCCTTGCGTGATGAGGGCGCTGCCTACGCTCGACGTCTAAAGGAAGCTGGAATCCCCGTTGACTATATTTGCTATGGAGAAATCATACATGGGTTTGCTGGAATGGTGGGAGTCATCCCAAGCGCTAAGAAGGCCATGGCTGAAATTGCCGAACGGTTGAGGCAAGCACTTTGCAAATGATTCGATCGAGACGCCAGGCCAAAATCTATATACAGTAGCCTTTGGGTGATTCGATACTGCATGAAGGTGAGGACTATAATAGGTCCTCGGCCGGCAGCAATTTTTTCGAGTAGACTTAGCCAGTAATACAGTTGCGAACGGGAGCTCTTGTGTCTCACCTGCCTGAAACAATTCCAGTTCGACCCGCACACCGCTTTGATGAGATAGCCTTGTTTGCGTATCTTGAGCGCACCCTGGATGGCTTTCGAAGACCAGCGGAAATACGGCAATTTTCCGGAGGACAATCTAACCCCACGTTCGCTATTTCGACCAAAGATGGGAAATATGTGGTGCGTAAAAAACCACCAGGGAAACTTCTCCCTAGTGCACACGCTGTCGATCGTGAATACCGTGTCATGAAAGCACTTGGAGCTATGGGTGTTCCTGTTCCACAACTCTACTTGTTGTGTGAGGATGAGTCCATAATTGGCACGAGTTTTTATGTGATGGATTATTTGGCTGGTCGAGTATTCCGAGATCCTAGACTCCCACAAATGACTTCCAGCGATCGCACTGCTATCTACGACTCGATGAATCTCTGTTTAGCAAAAATACACACTGCAGATTTGGAGGCGCTCGGATTGACGGATTATGGCAAGCCAGGCAATTATTTTGCGCGGCAAATTAGTCGCTGGAGTCGCAATTACTTAGCAGCTGAAACAACAAAAATAGAACCAGTGGATCAGCTAATTAAGTGGCTTCCTGAGAATATTCCTGGCGGTGACCAAACCTCGGTTGTACATGGTGACTTCCGGCTTGACAATATGATCTTCCACTCCAAAGAGCCCAGGGTGCTTGCCATACTTGACTGGGAGCTTTCGACGCTAGGGCATCCGTTAGCAGATCTGGCGTACAATTGCTTACCGTACTACTTGACGTTCGGGGCTTCAGGTGGCTTAGCTTCTGGAAAACAGATCCCCGGAATTCCGTCTGAACAGAAGTATGTAGCGACCTATTGCCATCGAACTGCTAGCAAAATTGACCGATGGAACTTTTATCTCGCATTCTCTTTATTCCGGTCTGCTTCCATCGCACAAGGTGTCTATAAGAGGGCTCTGGATGGAAATGCCTCCTCTGTGACAGGTATTGAACTTGGCGCCCATGTTGCTGAGACTGCTACAAAGGCTTGGGAGCTGGCAATGCAATGCGATTAGATTAGGACAATGACCACGCAAGACCAAGATTTGAGGCTGATTCGTTGACCAAACACATAATTGTTGGCACCGCCGGCCATATCGATCACGGAAAGACCGCACTCGTCCGTGCCTTGACGGGCATCGACACTGACCGTTTAGAGGAAGAAAAACGACGAGGCATCACTATTGATTTGGGATTTGCGCATCTCCCAATTAGCAATGGAATGCAGCTTAGTTTTGTGGACGTTCCTGGACATGAAAAATTTATCAAAAATATGCTAGCTGGTGTTGGTGGCATCGATTTGCTCATGCTTGTTGTGGCAGCAGATGAAGCGATTATGCCGCAGACAAGGGAGCATTTTGATATTTGCCGTTTACTCGAAGTTCGTCAAGGACTTGTTGTCTTGAGTAAAATTGACCTGGTCGATTCTGAATTAGTCGAGTTGGTTCAACTTGAGTTGGAAGAATACCTTGTAGGTTCTTTTCTTGAAGGAGCACCAATTTGTTCTGTAAGTTCGAAGACCGGTCAAGGCATTGATGCTCTGCGTAAAACACTTTGCGAGCTAGCTGGTGAGACGGACCCCAAGAATAGCTTTCACCACTTCCGGCTTCCAATTGACCGAGTTTTTGTGATGAAGGGATTTGGGACTGTTGTAACAGGAACTCTGGTTTCAGGGACACTCTCAGTTGATTCGGAAGTTGAGCTTCTGCCCACAGCAGAGCGCGTGCGTATTCGAGGTCTCGAAGTACACGGACAAGAGGTTTCACAAGCATTCGCAGGACAACGCACGGCAGTCAATCTTTCAAATATTACGGCCGAGCGACTTGCACGAGGAATGGTGTTGACCGCTGCCGAAAAATTTGACTCGACTAGAAGTATCGATTGCTCTCTAGACTTGCTCGAATCTTCTAAACCACTTAAATATGGTGCCCGAATCCATTTTCACAGTGGAACGATGGAACTTGAAGGACGTGTGTATTTTCTAGACCGCCGAAAAGTTCTCGAACCTGGAGAACGTACGTATGTGCAGCTTCGTTTTAAAGATGCCTTGCCGGTATGGCGTGGAGACCGATTTATTATCCGTCAATTCTCACCAGTAATTACGATCGGTGGCGGTGTGGTGCTCGACAATCAAGCACCAAAGCATCGTGTTGGTAAAAACTGGATGAAGCGACTAGAAGCTCTTGATTACGGGAATGCTGATCATGTGTTGGAAGTCCTAACGAAAGGATCTTTTTACGGCATAAGTGCACCAGAAATTATCGCGCGAACAGCATGGTTGGATGAACAACTACACGCATTGGCACTGAAGCTCGAGAAAAGTGGACATATAATCCGAATTCACAACCAGCCGGAACATTTTATTCACAACGATGAGTTTCATACTGCGACCGATAAAATCGTTTCGTTCCTAACCGCTTTTCACGACGACAACCGGTTGCACCCAGGTGTTACTAAAGAGGAGTTGCGAGCGTCCCAATTTGTAGATGCCCCTTCGTTTTTCCTTGATGCACTCTTAGCTCGATTAGTACAGAACAAAAAGATTCTCATCGAAGGCGAGATAGTCCGTCTTACTGACCACAAGGTTGTTTTTAAGGAAGATGAAAAGGCTGCGGAACAGGAGATCATTAGTGTTTTTAAACAAGCAGGGTTGACGGTTCCCGCTTTACCTGAGCTGCTTGAACAGTTAACTCTTGACAGGTCTCGTGCACGACGTGTCGTTGAAAATCTGTTGAGAGAAGGCATTTTGATTAAGGTGACCACAGACCTCATTTTTGACGCCCAAACCCTCGGCGAACTCCGTAAAAAATTGGTTCAACAAAAGTTGCAATCAGATCAACTTACCGTCCCAGAGTTTAAGATACTTGCGGGTGTTAGTCGTAAATATGCAATTCCTTTACTTGAACACTTTGACCGGATAAAAGTGACGCGAAGGGTCGGCAACGATCGAGTGATTTTGTGATCACCATGTGCGATTGACCACTCAAAGACAGAGCTGAACTGATTAGAATTAGGTAGTCACTCACTGATCGGAGACTGAGCTACGCAGGTAAGCTCGAAATTAAGAGGTAAGCAGGGATGAATTTTGAATACGCTGTCGAGATGGCAACATCGAGCATACGGTACGGACCCGGGACGACTCAAGAATTGGGCTCTGAAATGGTTGAACGTGGAATTTCTCACGTCATGTTTCTAACCGATCCTTACCTTGCTAAACTGCCACCGGTCGAAACGGCATTGACCTCTCTCGAAGAACACAAGGTTAGTTACTCTCTGTACGAAGATGTGTCTGTTGAACCAACTGACAAATCCTTTCAGGACGCTATTCTCCTAGCTCAGGACAAGAGAATAGATGCCTTTGTTGCCGTCGGTGGTGGATCCACAATTGACACCGCAAAAGCAGCAAACCTCTATTCAACTTATCCGGCAGATTTTCTTGATTATGTCAATCCTCCAGTTGGCAAAGGCTTGCCTGTGCCTGGGCCACTGAAACCATTGTTTGCTGTTCCAACAACAGCGGGTACTGGGAGTGAGACGACAGGAGTGGCAATCTTTGATTTCGCTGAGTTACACGCCAAGACAGGTATTGCTCACCGCCGTCTCAAGCCGACACTTGGTATCTTGGATCCCGAAAATACTCGTACACTACCTGCCGATGTAGCTGCGGCCACTGGATTGGATGTTTTAAGCCATGCCATTGAATCCTACACAGCCGTTCCTTACACTGCGAGGCCTCGACCAGAACACCCGAGTTTACGTCCAGCCTATCAAGGCTCCAATCCAATTAGCGACGTTTGGTCTCTCGAAGCTCTGCGAATGGTTCGAGAGTTTTTACCCCGCGCAGTTGCAGACTCAGATGATGATGAAGCCCGTGGCATGATGTTGCTAGCAGCATCGTACGCTGGTCTTGGATTTGGTAACGCAGGAGTTCACCTACCCCATGGAATGTCCTACCCAGTTTCAGGTCTCGTGAAGAATTATCGTCCCGAAGGGTATCCAGGAGATCGCCCACTGGTTCCCCATGGGACCTCCGTGATTTTGAATTCTCCAGCAGTATTTCGTTTCACAGGTTCAGCCTGCCCCGAACGGCATTTGCGGGCCGCCGAAGTACTCGGTGCATCTGTTAAGGGCGCTAGTCTAGTCGATGCTGGCAAGATTCTGGCGGATCAAATCACCAAGTTTATGCGAGAGCTAAATGTCCCCAATGGTCTGAGTGGGATAGGGTACGAACTAAGTGACATACCAGCATTAGTTGCAGGCACTCTACCTCAACATCGTGTGACAAAACTCTCACCTCGTCCAGCTGATGAAGATGCTCTCGCTGCTATGTTTGAAGACGCCATGACGGCATGGTGATCAACTCCCAAAATTCAATCACTCAATTTTTGTAGGAATTATCGGTGCATGTAAAGGCCGACTTTTTGACGAACAGCTTGCATAGTTTTTTCTGCAATTGGAGCTGCACGTTCAGTTCCGTGCCGAAGGATTCCTCGAACTACATCGCGGTCGGCAGTTAAGTCCCGAAATTTTTTCTGGAGCGGCTCTAGTTTTTCGACCAACGCTTCTGTGACCGCTTTTTTCAGCACGCCGTACTGGACGCCGCTAAATACCTCTCTTGTTTCTTCGTTGTCCGCTCCGCTACAGGCTTGGTAAATTGTGATCAGATTGGCTACGCCTTCACCCAAATCATTGAAATCGACAGCCGGTTTAGTATCCGTGACAGCTCGTCCAATTAACTTTTTGATGCGTGAAGGAGAGTCTAAGAGGCTGATCGAGTGATTCGATCCAGGTGCTGACTTGCTCATTTTTTGGGTTGGGTCATCGAGACCCATGATTCTTGCGCCTACAGATGGCAACTCAGTTTTGGGAACAACAAATGTCTCGCCATAAAGTGAGTTAAAGCGACCAGCAATGTCACGTGTTAACTCTAGATGCTGTGTTTGGTCATCACCAACCGGAACAACTCCAGCCTGGTACAGCAGGATGTCTGCTGCCATCAAAGCAGGATAGACGAACAACCCAGTTCCAACCGACTCTTGCTGTTCAGTTTTGGTCTTAAATTGTGTCATGCGACTTAACCAACCTACCGGCGTAACACAGGAAAAAACCCAGGCGAGCTCGACGTGTTGCGGAATCGTTGATTGCACGAAAATAGTGGAATGTTCTGGATCGATGCCAGCAGCAATATATAGCGCTGCCATTTCTTCTATCTTTTCCTGTAGTGCCTTAGGTTCTTGATAAACAGTAATCGCGTGGTAATCAACTACGCAGTAGATCGGCCTGTAATCGTATTGAATAGCAGTCCAGGTTTTGAGCGCTCCCAGGTAGTTGCCTATATGCAGGTCGCCTGTGGGCTGCATCCCTGAGAAGAGAACCGGACTGGCTTTATTGGGCATCGCCTTGTCATTCTATCGATAGATGGATAGGCTACGCTCTACCAAAAGGCAAATAACAAGTGAGAGGCTCTAAAAATTCGTTCTTGTTCGTATCGATTGGGAGCACAGATGATACGACAAAGTGTTCAGAGTTAACCTTTTGGGTATTCCATTGTCAGCGGGTCGGGCAGTGGAATGTGCCGAATATCAGTATTTTTGGCAAAGTTCTCAAACTTGTACTGTGGCCTGTCTGGGTTGCCGCGCAGAATCTCGTTTACGTTACCGACTGCTAAGATAACGATCTCGCTGGGGTGGAGATGTTGTTGGGCTGCTTTGAGGAGGTCGTCAGCTGTTAGGGCAGCCACTCGATTTCGATACTGTTTCCAGTAGTCCTTCTCTCGCCGTGTATATTCATCGTCGGCAAAAGTTCCGGCTACGATCGATGCAGTTGCGAAAAACCTGGGGAAAATCTCGACAAGGTAGTTTTTAGCCGTATCCAGTTCTTTCTGGGAAACTTTCTCGTTGCAAATTCGTTCGATCTCTTCCAATACAATCGCAGTCGCTTGAGCACAGCTGCCATTTTTCGATTGAAAAGAAGCCCGAAAGACCCCAGGGTAATAAACCCCAGCCCTAAAACTCGAACGTGCAGAATATGCCAAGCCTTCATCGGAGCGCACACGGCCTGTGATTCGGGATGTGAAACCGCCGCCTCCGAGAATGGAATTCATAACCATAACGGCAATGTGGTCAGGATTGTTACGCTGGATGCCCAGGTGCCCTATTGAAACTCGTGACTGATTGACGCCTGTCTTGTTTACCATTGCCAAACAAGGGGTGGGTTGATGTTTGGGTTTTGGGACAGTGGAAACATCCGGTCTATTCGCAGACCATCCCTCCCTCAGAGAATTTTTGAGCCTGACGAGAATCTCTTTGGTATCAAAGTCTCCAGATACTGCGAATACTAGGGAAGAGGGATGATAATACTGTGCGTGAAACCTACTCATCTTATGTGCGGTTATTGATGTGATGCTTTTCTCAGTGGCGAGCTTTGAGCTGAAGTGAGAATCGCCGCGCAATAGTCTTTGGAACTCGCGGTTCTCGATCACTGAAGTACGGTCATTACGTCGCTGCATATTCTGCAACTGGTGCCTTTGAGCCAATGCAAGTCGTTCCGAATTAAAAGCAGGGTTGCGTAGCATGTCGAAAAACATGACAAGTGAGGGTTCAAGGTTTTGCTTCAAGCAGTCGATCCCAGCATAAGCTGACGTAGCACCGATGTGACTGTGGATTTCAGTAGCAAGAAATGCGGCCTCCTCGTCGAACTTACTTGCGGACATCGATTTCGTACCGCCGGATCTTATTAGTGTTCCCGTCATAGAAGCGAGGCCGAGATCTTCGTCGGAATTTAAGTATCCACCGGTACGAACTGTTACACCCAACCTAACCAGTGGCAGTTGGTGGTCTTCGACAAGGTAGGCCACTGCTCCGTGTGGTAGCTCGTGGCGATACTCAGAGGGTTCTGGTGGGTTGAAGTCAAGTTGGCCAAATTTAAGCTGGTTAGGGTGAACTGGAATGCTCTTGTCTGTTCCACCAGCTGAGCCTAATGCTAAAGCCCCACTGGTGGCCATTTGCAACCATCGGCGTCGATCGATCTGTATTTGCTTCATCGCGCAACTCCTTGCTTTGTGGGTGATGGGTCTATCCTGTCAAGCTGGCTGTGGTAGATGGCGACGGTTCGATTGCTGGGGTGAAAATATTTCTTTGCAATGCGCTGAATATCACTGCGTGTGACAGCTTGTATACGGTCAGAGAATTTGTTGATATTTTGCCAACTACCCATCGCATCATAGACGAGCAATTGCATCATCAGGCTAGACTTCGAGCGTAGACGTCTAAAATCACCGGCAAGTTGCTGGTTTTTTACTTTTTGTAATTCACGTGCGTCAACTAGGGTTTGCTTGATTCCCTCGATTTCTGCATATAGCGCTTCCTCTACTTCCCTCGGTTTGTGTCCTTTGGCTGCGACTCCTATCAAGCTAAAATATCCATCAAACTTCAGACCCGAAACACCTGCACCTGCATTTGTGGCAATTTCCTGGTCTAGCACCAGTGATTTGTACAGTCGTCCTGTGCGACCGTTGAGGATTCCAGCAAGAACTATTAATACTGGTTCGTCCACATGGGCATCAGCAACGGTGTGGTAGCGCACTTTAACGGTAGGCACGGTTTCAGCGTAGCCAGCCAGGCGTCTTTCGGCGAGTTGATTAATCTCGCGGGTGCGAATAGGTTCGGGTCGACGAGGTCCGCGTTTAAGGCGCCCAAAGTACCGCTCAGCAAATATTTTTGCATGTTTTGGGTCAAAATCACCCACCAGCACAGCAGTCAAATTGTTGGGAGCATAGTGCACCGAAAAAAAATCCAGTGCTTCCTTTCGTGTGATGCCCTCCAGATCGCTAGGCCAACCAATAACCGGCCAACTATATGGCGATGATTGCCAGAACATGGCGTTGAATTGCTCGTCCAGCTTACCAGTAGGCGTAGAATCAACGCGCATTCGGCGTTCTTCGTATACCACGTCACGCTCACTGTAGAATTCTCGGAAGACTGGATTCGCGAGCCGATCTGACTCCATCCAAAACCAAAGTTCAATTTTGTTTGCAGGGACATTAACAAAATAAATCGTATAGTCCCAACTCGTACCAGCATTCATGCCCGAACCACCAGCATTGCGATAGAGTCGGCTGAATTCGTCTTTGATAATGAGCTCTCTCTGTTGTTCAAGAAGGGCATTGAACTCAGTGAGCAGTTTTTTGTGTTGTTCACTACGTGACGTAGGGTCTTTGGGATTGTTGATCACTCCGCGGCGGTGTTTCTCAAGCAGACTCTCCTCCTGTTGACGAATCTCACTCCTGAGTACATCCAGGCGTTGAATAATTTTTAAATCTTGTTGAATGTTCGATGTCCCAATTGCATGGGTTCCTTTGAACATCATGTGTTCAAAGAGGTGTGCCACTCCTGTAACGCCAGGGCGTTCGTTTACTGAGCCCACTTTCGCTATCCAGCCACACGAAACATTGGGATCACCTTTGCGTGGCACAAATAGGAACTTCATCCCGTTTTTGAGGGTGTGCACGCTGGGTGTAACACGCTGCCCTAGACCTACGTCGGCCATAAAGGGAACAGAAACGGCCAAAAGAAAGGTGAAACATAGTCGGCGTGTGCGTTCAAACATAGGTTCTTACAGTGTAGAACGAGTCCATGGTTTCACCCAAGGATTTAGTAAACAGTGCACCGATATCGTGTTTATATATCCTCGTTTTAGCCTTGACAGTTATGCTAGATGGTGTTCGTTCTGCAATGGTGCATTGAGGAGATCATGCCAACTGATAGTTTTCAACGTCTGGTTAAAATCATGAGACACCTGCGTAGCACTGAGGGGTGTCCTTGGGATAGAGAGCAAACAATTCAAACTTTGCGGCGCTACCTGCTAGAGGAAACATACGAGGTTCTTGATGCGATGGAACGTGAGGATTGGCCTCACTTGGTGGAAGAACTAGGCGATCTACAGCTTCAGATTGTTTTCCAAGCTCAAATCGCTTCTGAGGATGGGAACTTTGATATCGAAGATGTCCTACGTGCAATTAGCGAGAAATTAGTTCGTAGACATCCCCATGTTTTTTCCAATAAATCAGTTAATTCACCGGAAGATGTTCTTCGACTTTGGGAGCAGATCAAAGTCAAGGAGACGGAAGCCAAACGAAAAGCTACCGAAGCAGCAGAAGATGACATACCAGTCGGATTGCTTGATGGGATACAGAAAGGACAACCAGCACTGCGTGAAGCACTTCAAATTGGCAAGATTGCCGCAAAAAATGGTTTCGATTGGAAAGGTTTCGACGATCTGTCAAGAAAGCTTAAGGAAGAACTTCAGGAACTGGAAGAGGCTAAGAAACTACCTAAGAACAGACGAGACCTTTGTCTCGAAGAAGAACTTGGAGATCTACTGTTCATGGTTGTCAACATTGCTCGCCATGTTAAGGTTGACCCGGAGGTGGCTTTAAGGAGCGCCAATCGAAAATTTCGGGAACGCTTTACTTACATAGAGCACCGCCTGCTTGAACGAGGAAAGCTGTTTGACGAAACAGACATTGAGGAACTTGAGGAACTATGGATAGAAGCAAAAAAAACCCTGAGCAACTAGAAGGACTTAAAGTTCGTCCTTTGGCCGATCACTCCGAATATTACGCGACCCTTGAAGTGCAACAGCGTGTTTGGGGGTTTTCAGATAGTGATTGCGTACCACCACGGCTCATGATTGTTGCCGTGGAAATCGGAGGTTTAGCATTAGGAGCTTTCTCGCACGAAAAAATGGTTGGGTTTAGTGTAGCTTTCCCGGGGTTACCTCAACTAAGCAAAACTGGACAGAGTAAAAAGTATTGGCACAGTCACATGACCGGAGTTCTTCCGGAATGGCAAAATCGAGGTATTGGGCACCGCATCAAGCTTCGCCAGCGTGAGGAAGCACTGCAAGCCAATATTGACCATGTAGAGTGGACTTTTGATCCGCTTGAAATTCGCAACGCCCACTTCAATATCGAACGACTTGGAGTCGTAGTCCAGCATTTTCTACCCAATCAGTACGGCATTACATCGAGTCGATTAAATGGCGGATTGCCAACAGATCGCCTGGTCGCGGAGTGGCACATAGCGAGTGAAAGGGTTCAGTCCATTTTGGAAGGGAAGTCACGTAAGCATATAGAGATTACACGAACAATTGAAATTCCGGAATGCATTACGGATTTACGTATTAACGACACCTTGGAAGCCAAGGAGATTCAAACTCAGGTCAGGCAACAGATTCAGGAAGCTTTTTCACAAGGACTGGCTGTGGTGGGGTACAAGATAGAGAAACAGGGGGGGATTTATGAATTGGGGCGACTTGAGCAATAGCGAGCAGTTGGACACAAGGGCCTGATTAGTAGCGAAACACCGGAAAGCAATTTCGATGACACGTTAGCCCTGAAAACATAGGTTCATTAGTTAGAATTCAGGTGCGAGGCTGTATTTGCAGAGTAGATACCGAGCCCTGCTCTAGGTCAATCACTCGGATTGCGTGGTTATTTGTGTCGGCCACAAAGACTTTTTTGTCGGTTGCACTGAGGCCGCTAGGCTCGTAAAAAAGTGCTTCGTTGAGAGGGCCATCCTTCAAGCCTGCCTCACCAGTTCCTGCCAGGGTTAGACTCTTGCCCGTGGTGGGATTTACGATCTTGATCTTGTGGTTGTACGTATCAGCTACATAAATCGAGCCATCGCTATGCTCTACGTCGAGAGGGTGTTGCAGGCGTACCGTGTCGCCAAGGCCGTCGATGTCACCGTAGTCAAAAAGACCCTTGCCGACTATAGTCCTAACATGACCACCGCGAGGGTCTAAGTCGACCGTACGTATCGAACTAACTTCGCTGTCCGCAATGAAGAGAACATTTCCGTTACTCGTGAGGCCACTTGGTTGTGCCAGAGAGGCTGCGAGTAGTGAGCCATCAATATGATCCTCCAGTCCACTTCCCGCATGTCCAGCAATAATGCCACTTTCAGGGTCAAACCCCCAGATTTGGTGTGATCCGGCCATGGCAATAAACAAAACTCCGTGTGCCCACTCTAGATCCCATGGAGAGTTAAGAGCGCGTCCCAGGGCGTCACCCGGCAGTGCATCAAGTTTTCGACTCTGAGTGCCGTTCCCAGCAACCGTATCCACGGTTTTAGTTGTGAAGTTTATTTTGCGAAGCGCATGGTTTTCAGTGTCTGCAACAAAGAGTCGATTTTCTGTTAAGGCCATTCCTTGTGGGTGATGAAATGTTGCTTTGTCGAAATTGCCATCGTCGAAGCCAGTCGTTCCTGCCCCAACAATCTCTTTCACTTGAAAGTTGTCAAGGGATAGGATCAAGATACGATTGTGATTTGAATCTGAGACAAACAAGCTGTTACTAACGGGGTCAGCGAGAACCTTGCCCGGGAATGACAAGAAGCCATTCTCGGCGCCTTCTATTACTGTGGGAACGAACCGGCGGTCGAGCTCATTGTTCTTATCGAAGTACTCCACCATTTGTGTGATTATCGGGTCGAATACCTCGTATATACCTTCTCCAGAGTGTGCTCCGACCACTTTGCCAAGCGGGTCAACAAGCACCAATGTTGGCCAAGCACGAATAGCATACTCCCTCCACAGCTGCATGGAGTGGTCATTAACGATTGGATGCTCTACCCCGTAACGGATTAAGGCCTGCCTGATGTTATTTGTTTCTCGCTCGGTGGTGAATTTAGGTGTATGAACCCCTATCACGACGAGTTCTTCAGAATATTTTTTTTCCAGACGCTTCAGATCTGGGAGGATATGCATGCAATTGATACAGCAATAAGTCCAAAAATCGAGCAAGCAGATCTTCCCACGCAACTCTGTTAGTGAAATTGGTCGATCGACGTTAAGCCAATCGAGGCCGTCAGGAAAGTCGGGAGCGTTAACAGTTCCTGGCTGAATTGCCATAGGACCCATGATAGCCTAAGACATTCTAATTCCAATGTCAGCCCTCCGGATTTATGTCAAAGTTTGAGCAGGTTCGAAGTCACCGTGTTTCTGTGCAGCCATACGCACGGAAACCAGTTCCGAAACCCCAGGCTGTTGCATAGTGACACCGTAGAGAGTTTGGGATGTTTCCATGGTCGTTCGACTGTGAGTGATTAGGATAAATTGCGTTTGTTCACTCATCTCGCGCACCAACCTAGAAAAGCGCAGGAGGTTAGGTTCGTCCAGTGGAGCATCTACCTCGTCAAGCACACAGAACGGACTTGGCCGATGACGGAATGTTGCCATCAGTAGAGCAACGGCAGTTAGTGATTTCTCGCCACCCGACAAGAGGGCCACATTTTGCAGTCGCTTACCAGGTGGTGAAGCAATGATATCTACGCCAGACTCCCCAGCATTTTCTTCGTCGGTAAGTCGCATCTCTGCTACACCACCACCGAAGAGTGTCTGAAAAACATCACGGAAGTGGCCATTGATTAACTTAAATGTTTCCTGGAATTTTGAACTCGACACAGCATCGATTTCGGTAATCGTCTTTTCTGTGACTGCAATAGAATCGAATAGATCTTTCCGTTGCGTTTCCAGGAACTCCAACCGCTCTTTAGACTCTTTGTACTCTGCAAGAGCCAGAACGTTAACAGCACCCAGGCCGTCCAGTTTCTCCTTTAGCTCCTGGTGCTCTTTTTCAGCTTCAGCTAGCTGTTTGTTCGTCAGCTCGTCACTTCTTTCTGAAAGCACTTCTACTAGCGGCCTGCCTATTTCTTTAAGGCAGTCTTCCGCAATGTGCTTGAGATCTGAACGAATTTCAACTAAACGCATCTCTATTGAAGATCGTTTTTCGCGTGCTTGATCAAGTTCTGTACGAGATACCTGCAGAGCTGGTTCCGCAGTAGCTATTTGGTCCGCAGATTCCACGATACTGTGACGAAGAGCCTCTGTCTCTTCAGAAACCACTTGGGTTTTTTCAGTCAGAAGTTCGACGCGGTTACTGCACTCGCTGGTGTCCTTCCGTAATCTGATTGCTTCGGTAAGTCTATGTTCAGCTTGGGAAGCTGTTTCTTCACGTCGTCCAGTGGTTTCTGTTATTATCAGGCGCAACTTTTTAAGCGTTTCCCTGGCAGAATTTTGGCTCACTTCAAGTCCAGCCAACTTGGTACGCATACTGACCTCTTGCTCGTTAAGGTGCGAGGAGGTGGCACGACCTTTGTCGATCATCTCAAAAAGTTTTATTAATTTGTTTTCTGTCTTCTGACGAGTTGACTCGAGTTCTTCTATTATTTGGTTTTCTTTGCCGCGCTCGTCTGTAGAATTTCTACTATCTGAGCGGAGACGTTCGAGCTCTTCAGCGACAATTACAAGGCGCTTCTGAGCACGCGACTTTTCTTCATTGATACCCCGTATTTCATGGTTTGCGGCAAGAGCTTTCTTTTCAGCAGCTGCAAGAATTTCAGAGACAGATTTAAGCTCTTCAGTTTTTGTCTCAATCTGCTGGTCTAATCGTTCTATGGTTAGGCTTATCTCAGTAAGGCCCTGTTCTACGTGAGCAACTTTGGGGCCCAGTTCTCGTAACTCCCTCTTCAAGGCCAAAGGCCCAGTTGGTCCTTGCTTGCCACCTCTTAGTGTGTAACCTCGGTAGCAACGACCATTGGGCATAAGGAAGTATAAGTCCGGATGTTGGACAGCAAGCTGTTGAGCCAAAGCATCGTCGTCAACTAGGTAACACCCACGTAATCTCGGCAGTAGTGTGGATGCTAAACCGGAAAGGACACCTGTTAGCCGTATAACATCGGCCAGCCGTCCACTGACACCTGTTTCAGGTCCTAAAACTGGGTCATTCGCGACAACTGGGGTTTCTGGATAGACCAAGAATGTGGCATGGCCTTGAACGTCACGACGCAAAATCTCGATACCTTCTCCGGCTTCCTTCCATTTGCGGACAACCACATACTCTAATTCTTCGTGAAGAAATTCTTCGGTAGCTTTTTCGAAAGCAGGCTCAACTTCTATGTAATCTGCAAGGATTCCAACAGGTTCAAACCCTTGGGTCGGCTGTTGATCGATTGCGGCAAACAAATTCTTAACAGTCTCAGTTGTGTAGGCATGATGCGAGAGTATTTCGTCGAGTGACTCCTGTCGAGCACGGAGACGAGAAAACTCTTCTTGAAAGCTATCTGTTTTCCGGCGCGATTCAAGATTTTTCCGCTGAGCTTCACTGAGTGTTTGTTCTATTTCTTCACGTTGGGCGGCAAATTTTTGTATGTCAGCATCAAGAATTTCTACGTGCTTTGCAACTTCTTCATGACGGGCAGTAAACCGCGTGACATCCTCCTGTGCCAGAGATTGTTCTTCTGCTAATCGGGCGATTTGTCTTTCGTTACCGGCAAGGAACTCGTCGATCTGTGCCACGCGGTTGCGCCTCTGAGAGGACTCACCTAGTAATCGCACTATTTCACTGTGGCCTTGTTCACGAGTTCTCTCGTTGTCTTGAATCTCTTTCCGAACGGCTTCTACCTCTGTCTGCTTTTCCTTTAACTGACCACTAACTAATTCCACCTGTCGAGATGCTTCAGCCAGCGTTTCTTCTCCGCTGCTTAGTTCAACTGAAAGATCTTGGATGCGTTCGTCGAGCCCTTTCAATTCTTGTTGAGCTTCTTGACCGTGAAGTTCACTATCGTGTGCACTCTTTGTTTGTTGTTCGATTCGGGACTTCAGTCGTTCCAGCTCAAGTGCAATTTTCGTCAATTCGTCGTGTCGATCATGTAGCAATTGATCCTTTTGTGAGCGCTCACTGCGTAGTTTTTCAATCCCAGACTCAGCGGCTTGAAGCTTTTCGGTGGATTGCTGCCATGTTTTCTCGGCAGTTTCTTTTTGTGAAATTTCATCCAACAAACGCGTATTCATCACTCGGTGGCGTCCAGCAATTAACGTTCCCAGTCGTTCGTTTAATTCGCTACGCAACGCTTCATGACGCCGGGCTTTTGACGCTTGCCTCTTAAGTGAATTGACCTGCCGAGTGACTTCTTGAAAAATGTCATTGACGCGGTTCAAGTTCTGACGCGCCCCCTCCAGTTTGAGTTCGGCAAGTCTTTTACGTGTTTTGAACTTTGTGATGCCGGCAGCTTCTTCAATAAAATTTCGGCGATCAACAGGTCTCGAACTTAGGATCTGTTCAATACGTCCCTGTTCAATAATGGCGTAGTTGTTAGGGCCCAATCCTGTCCCTAAAAAAATATCTTGGATGTCACGCAGACGGCAGGCCTTACCGTTGAGCAAATATTGGCTTTCCCCTGAACGGAAAAGCTTACGAGTGATAACAATCTCATTTGCAGAGGTGTCAGCATTTGAGGTTGTGTTCGATGAACCGTTCATAGACCCGTTTGTGGCCCCGTTGGTTTTCGCCTTCTCTAATTTTTTGGGGGAGAGGGTAGGGAGCGCAAAGCCGTCTGGATCCACCAGTGTCAAACTGACCTGTGCCACCCCAGAAGGCTTCCGATCACGGGAACCGCTGAAGATGAAATCCTGCATGCGTACACCGCGCAACGTTTTTGCTGATTGTTCACCAAGGACCCAGCTGATTGCATCGCTTATATTCGATTTTCCACACCCATTTGGGCCTACTATAGCTGCCACGCCATCTCCAGTGAAATGCAGCTCCTGACGATCTGAAAAGGATTTAAACCCTACAAGCTCTAATTTTTTTAGATGCAGCAAATCAGACAAACCTCTCCCCACAGATGGACGTCCCAAGGACGCCTCCTCGACTGCTTTCCCTACAAAAATTACCCGTGGCCACGCCGATGCTAACCAAAGATGCGCCTAGTCCAATCCAGGGCCAGGTGAATGAGGTCAAATGCCCCGCGCGCCCATCTTACCGCTGTAGGCCTTACTTGTAAAGCGGTTTCTACCATATATTGTGTAAATCCACCCCTAAAACTACGAGATATAGAAGGTCAAGGGAAGTAAGAGCTAATTTTGCCCGGTAGGATATAATCAATTCCATCTATGACCTGTTTTGTTTCAGAATCCGGCTACAAAGATTTTTGCTGCTCCTCTTTTCGAGTCTGTCTTATCGTTTTGACTCTTCTATGTCCTGCTGTTGAAGTGTCTCAAGCACAAACGACAAAGTTTCTTTCAAATATCAAACAGCTCACTTTTGGAGGACAAAATGCCGAGGCTTATTGGTCGCCTGATGGCAAACGGTTGGTGTTTCAGGCAACGCGTGATGGAAACGACTGTGACCAGATCTATGTGATGAACGCCGATGGATCTGATTTACGTATGGTGTCGACCGGAAAAGGCGTTACAACGTGCGGGTATTTCTTGCCGAGCGGCCACGACATTCTTTACTCGTCGACACACGAATCAAGTGAGATGTGTCCAGTGCCGACTGACCGGAGTCAAGGATATGTTTGGCCCATTCACGCAGGCTACGATATCTATAGGGTTAAGCTTGACGGTACTGACCTGCGAAGGTTAACTCACAGAGAAGGCTATGACGCTGAAGGCACCGTAAACTGGACTGACGAGAAGATTGTCTACACATCTACTGCAGCGGGTGATCTCGACTTGTGGTCTATGGATCTCGAAGGGCGTGAAAAAACTAGGTTGACAACCGCACTTGGATACGACGGTGGTGGGTTTTTTTCTCCCGACGGTGAAAAGCTGGTTTGGAGAGCGCATCATCCGAAGGGAGCTGATAGTGTGCGGCGTTATCTCAACCTGTTTGAGCGCGATCTCACTGCACCGATGAAGATGGAGTTGTTCATTGCTGATGCTAATGGCTCAAACAGCAGGAAAATCACAGAGTTTGGGTGTGCCTCTTTTGCACCACAATTTACGCCCAATCAAAAAAACATCATTTTTTCGTCCAATATGGGCAACTGCGACAGTCGTGAGTTCGAGCTATTCATGGTTGATGTTGATGGTGGCAACATGACGCAAATCACTGACTTTGGAGGATTCACTTCGTTTGCTGAATTTTCACCCAACGGACTGAAGATAGTCTTTACCTCAAGTCACAATGCAAGAAGCCCCTATGAGTTCAATATTTTTACGGCTGATTGGCATCCCCCCAAGAGCGAACGCGACCCGCGGCAGTCGGGCCGGTAATGGAGAAGTTTATAGTGGTGGCATTATTGGAGTTGCAAGACACTAGCCGGAGTTGGGTCTTCGCAATCAACTTTCAGTTGTACGAGGTGACTACGTTGTCAGGAGCAAGACATGAATAGTTTTGGCGCTCGTAGTACTCTTTCTGTGTCAGGTTGTGATTATGAGATTTTTAGACTTGATGCAGTTGGTGGGCCAGTCGAGCGGTTGCCGTTTTCCTTAAAAATTTTGCTAGAAAACTTACTGCGTTCAGAAGATGGCAAGACTGTGACCGCAGATGACATAGATGCTTTGTCAAATTGGAATGCGACGACAAAACTCAATCGCGAAATCGCATTCCGCCCGGCGCGTGTCTTAATGCAAGATTTCACAGGTGTACCGGCGATTGTCGACTTGGCAGCTATGCGTGAGGCAATGAGAGAGTTGGGAGGCACTCCGGATCAAATTAACCCACTGCAACCAGCTGAACTGGTCATTGACCACTCGGTTCAGGTAGATCAATTTGGATCGTCACGCGCATTCGCGCTAAATGGTGAACTAGAGTACATGCGCAACCGAGAGCGTTATCAGTTTCTCAAGTGGGGCCAGAAGGCATTTAACAATTTTGGGGTTATTCCGCCCGAGACTGGCATTGTGCATCAGGTCAACTTAGAGCATCTAGCACGTGTCGTCTTTACACAAGAGAGAAACGGTGTAACACAAGCCCTTCCAGACACGTTGGTGGGAACCGATTCTCATACAACCATGATTAATGGTTTGGGAGTGCTTGGCTGGGGTGTGGGTGGCATCGAAGCAGAAGCGGCTATGCTTGGACAACCAATTTCAATGCTGATTCCGCAAGTGGTGGGCTGCAAACTTACCGGACATCTTGCCGAAGGAGCAACCGCGACAGATTTGGTTCTTACCGTAACTCAGCTTTTGAGAGCAAAGGGTGTTGTCGGCAAATTTGTTGAGTATTTTGGGGAGGGCCTTGCTGATTTGTCATTAGCCGATCGTGCCACGTTGGCTAATATGTCACCTGAATACGGTGCAACGTGCGGAATATTTCCCATTGACCAAGAAACATTGACTTACCTACGGCTCACGGGACGCTCAGAGGAGTTGATTGCATTGGTTGAAGCTTACTCGAAGCAGCAAGGCTTGTTTTGTGAGTACGGCTCAGAGGAGGTTGTCTACAGTGATCTACTTGAGGTCGACTTAACTAATGTCGAGCCTAGCTTGGCCGGGCCAAAACGTCCGCAGGATCGAGTACCCCTTAAGGATGCCAAGAAGAATTTTGCATTTTCGCTGGGTCAGATCTTGTCGCAACCTAGAACTGAGGCACCGGATGCGGTTCGTGACGCTGGAGTGAAGCAAAGTGCGGTGAAGATTCAAATTGCTGGGAAAGAGCACCAACTTGATCATGGAGCGATCGTAATCGCGGCTATCACAAGTTGTACAAATACATCAAACCCTGCCGTTATGCTTGCTGCTGGGCTGGTAGCCAAAAAGGCCGTTGAGTATGGACTAGGTGTCAGACCATGGGTCAAGACGAGCCTGGCACCGGGGTCAAAGGTGGTTACAGAATACTTGCAAAAGTCTGGTCTGTCGGAACCACTTGATTCAATTGGATTCAACCTCGTGGGGTACGGTTGCACCACTTGTATTGGAAACTCGGGGCCATTGCTGCCCGAGATCTCCGATGGAATTCGTGAAGGCGACTTGGCTGTGGCTTCTGTACTTTCGGGCAATCGCAACTTTGAGGGTAGGGTTCACCAAGAAGTGCAGATGAACTATCTAGCTTCACCGCCATTGATTGTGGCGTACGCATTGGCAGGGCGGATGGACATTGATCTAATGAGTGAACCGATTGGCAAAAGTTCGAAAGGCACCCCAGTGTTCTTGAGGGATCTATGGCCTTCACAGCGCGAAATCCAAGAAACAATTGAACGTACCGTCGATTCAGAGATGTTTCGTGCTGGGTACAGAGGGGTTCTTGAGAACAATGCGCAGTGGAATGGATTACAGGCTCCCGAAGGGGATCTTTTCGATTGGGATTCTACGTCGACTTATATTCGCCGACCACCTTATTTCGTTGATATGAAACTCGAACCCGAACCTATTGCCGATGTCAAAAATGCGCGCGTGTTGGTGTTACTGGGCGACAGTGTAACCACGGACCACATATCACCAGCTGGAGCTATTAGAGAGGATAGCCCCGCTGGGGAGTATCTGCGTGAAAACGGCGTTGAGTCGCACAATTTCAATTCTTACGGTTCGCGTCGCGGCAATCACGAAGTGATGGTTCGCGGAACATTCGCCAATATTCGATTACGTAACCATCTTGCACCTGAGACCGAGGGTGGTTGGACTCGCTGTCAGCCCGACGATGAGCAAATGACCATTTATGACGCTTCAGTGCGATATCGAGAACAAGGAACCCCTTTGATAGTGCTGGCGGGCAAGGAATATGGTTCGGGGTCATCGCGTGATTGGGCAGCAAAAGGACCCAGGCTACTAGGAGTTCGCGTAGCCATTGCAGAGAGTTACGAACGTATCCACCGTTCAAATCTGATTGGCATGGGCATTTTGCCACTACAATTTCGACACGGCGAAGGGGTAAAAAAGCTTGACCTAACTGGACGGGAAAGCTACGACATTGATGGATTGGGTGATGGGTCGTCCAGTGAAGTCACTGTTACTGCGACGCCCACCGACGGTGAGTCTACGCGCTTTACAGCGGTTGTTCGCATTGATACGCCACAGGAAATTCTCTATTACCAGAATGGCGGTATCTTACAGTATGTACTGCGACAGATGGCGAGACCTGCTTGAGATGGCTGCAGGTCTCTTTGTTTCAGACTAGGCAGCGGTTGTTTTGATGAGTTTGTTTAACCGACGTTGTTTTTCTACACATCTAGCAACCAAAGGAGGGAAGGGTTATGCCTGAACGTCTCGTCTATTGGAATGGCGACTTCATTCCGGAGCGATCAGCGAGAGTCTCGGTCTTTGACTGGGCACTGATGTATGGGGACATGTTGTTTGAAATGACACGGACTTTTAAAAAAAAGCCATTTCATCTACGCAAACACCTTGAAAGACTTTATGACTCGCTTAGATATGCGGAGATTGATTGTGGTCTCAGTATTGATGAAATGGAGGCGGCGACCTTTGAGACCATCAGAAAAAATGAGGACCGCCTAGAGGGTCTTGATTTCCAAATCATGCACGATGTTACGCGTGGCAGCATGCCACACTACGACACGATTGTCACAGAAGGTCAAGCCCCAATTGTATGCATCCACGTCATTCCCTTAGTTCGACATCTTGGATTAATGTGGGAGCGATTTCGCGATGGAGCCCATTTCGTTGTTCCACGACAGCAGTCTGTACCGTCACGATTTTTGGATCCGAAAGCTAAGAATCGTAGCCGACTTTACTATCGTGTTGCTGAACTGCAGGCTGAGCACATGGACTCAGGGGCAATGGCTGTTCTGACTGACGAACAAGGATTTCTCACGGAAGGTACTGGCAATAATTTTTTTATCGCTAAGGACGGTGTTATTTATACCCCAAAACCACATAATATTCTCCGAGGGGTTTCGAGGTACGTTTGCATCGAGATCGCACGTCGATTGAAGGTGGAGGTTCGGGAAGCTGATATTGAGCCATACGACGTTAGGCAAGCAGACGAAGCTTGGTTTACGAGTACACCGTATAGCATGGTTCCAATTACCCGGTTTGATTTTTACCCGGTAGGGGATGGCAAGAGAGGGCCACTGTTTCAAAGGCTGCTAGACGCCTGGTCGGAAGAAGTCGGCATATCGATCGATGCACAGTTTAAGGAGTACTCAGAACTTGCCAAACTGTGGACACCTTAGGCGATCGCGACAAAACGATTAGTTGTGTCTTCACACCTTGAATCCGCAGGTTTTCAAGAGGGTTCTCTGTACAGCCAAGTCGTGCTCAGATGTAAAATGCTCAACTTCGCGGTGTTCTCGGATTGCACCAGCAAGATCGTCGAGATCGGGAATATAGCGAACGGAGGGGCCAACGGGTACCGTTTGAATCCCGGCTTGAAAATCGCCACGAGGCGATGCCATAGAGATTTTCATCTTAGGTCGATCAGGGTCGTTGATGAAAATGGAACCGGTATCACCGAAGATATGAAAAAAGCGCTCTCCATTCCGAGTGTTGCTGCGAATTAGAGCTACTGCTTCATCGAATTCGTAAGTGGCTTGCACGTCATCTTCGAGTGTGTCATCTACTGGGTCACTATGGCGCAGCGTTGGACTGACACGATGGGGCTCGCCCATGAGCCAAATTAGAACATCGAGCATGTGACAGCAGATTTCGTAAAACTGTCCTCCGCGGTAACGATCCAGTCGCTGGCGACCCGCCGGGCTCAACATATCATTCATCTGGCATACAATTGACCTAACCTGCCCCAGCCAACCCTCTTTGATGGCCTTGTAAGCTATTTGGAATGCTGGGTTGTACCGGTAAACATACCCCATTTGGATGAGTAAGTGGCGACGCTCAGCCTCCGCAAAAATTTTGTGAAGTAAGGGGTAGTCGACACCGGGAGGTTTATCAATTTTCACGTGTTTGCCAGCTTCTATCGTCTGCAGAGCATAGGGCAGTGATTTGATAGGATCTGTTTCTATGCAAATCATCTGGACCTGCTCGTCGGACAGGAGTGCTTCCGGCGAGGTCCACGGAGTGCCTTCCCATCGAGAGTCTTCGCGCGCTCCTGCTAAGAGCTCGGTATTTGGCTCAGCCACTCCGATTAGTTTCCAGTTCTTGGAGTTCCGAATGGCCTGCATGTGTCCGAAAGCATGGGAGTGTGCGATCCCTATAATTCCTGCGCCGAAAGGTTGTGTACTCATGCGACCTATTGTAAACACAAGACGAAAGCTACAGGGGTCTTTACTGGCCAAGCTCGTGACAAAGATGACAACTGCGTGAGATGTTCATCTTCTCGTGACACGTCATGCACATCGTCATGGAAGTGGAAACTTCCTTCTGGAGGAGGTCACGTTTTTCGACGTGGCCATGGCAATCGACGCAGTTGATATCAGCTTTGGTGTGACTCTTGTGACTAAAGAAAACAAAATCTGGAACTGTGTAAACACGTACCCACTCAAAGGTTTCACCACTGTTGTGTAACGCTGCAAGCTTCTGGATTGCTGTACTTTCCGTTTTGATCATCTGGTGACACAACATGCATTGTTCGGCGTCGGGCAACCCGGCTCTTTCACTTTTGTTTGCATGTTTATGGCAATCGCTACACGAAAGACCGGTTGATGCGTGTTGTTTGTGACTAAAGGGAATAGGTTGAGGGTCTACTGTACGAGGCAATTTCTCTTCGATACCTTGGTAGCCTTGTCCTAGTGCAGTCCCTGTGAAAAGAAGCATCCATGCTGTGAGCAGCGTAAAAACCCATAGGCTGTGACTGTAAGCACTGGCGGCATACGACATTTCTAGACCTTAACCTTATCGTGGTTCATTCCAAGAGTTTAGAGCTAGACACTTTCTTCACAAATGTCTCCCTGGTCACATTGCTAACCAAGACAGACTGTGCGTGCTTCCTTCTCACTTCAAAGTTACAACCATAAAAGCATAACGGTTGACAGTGCGTACTGTTGTACAATTTCTGCCGTATGGAGAGTTATGCAATAGGACCTGTCGCACCTCTGATAGATAAAACGATTCCCGATGTCTTTGAGGAAACGGCTGCAAGGTTTCCCGAACGTGAAGCCCTAGTTTCATGTCATCAAGGTATCCGACACAACTATTCCACACTTCGGCGAGAAGTTGCTGCAACATTGGCAGCGCTTTGGGGCTTGGGGCTACGTCCAGGAGACAGAATTGGGGTGTGGGCTTCAAATTGTGCAGAGTGGCTTTACCTGCAGATTGCATCGGCACAGGGTGGTTTGGTGCTGGTGAACTTTAACCCTGCTTACCGGTCTCACGACTTGGCCTACATTCTGGAGCACTCAGGAGTGAAAGCTATATTTCTCTACGAGCAAGATGCCCACGCCAACTACGTCAACATTTTAAAGGAGGCTCGTACACAAAGTCACAGCGCTCTGCGTCACGCGATCGTGCTGGCACGAGACAGTAATGATTGCATAAATCCAATCGATGGAGTGATGTCCTGGGCGGCGATGCTCGCTGGGAGTGAAGAGCCCCAACTTCACAAGGGCGACCCCAGTGAGATCATCAACATACAGTACACTTCTGGCACTACCGGTAAACCCAAGGGTGTGCTGCTCTCTCATCGTAACCTAGTCAACAACGCTTATCTGGTAGGTTCTGGCTTGCGCTGGAATGAGCAAGATCGCCTCTGTCTTGCAGTTCCCTTGTACCACTGCTTCGGCTGTGTGATGGGGTCTCTGCAGTCAATGGTTTACGGAGCAACACTGGTGCTACCTTCAGCCCAGTTCGATCCCGGTGCAGTCCTCCAGGCAATTGATGAAGAAAACTGTACCACCATCTACGGCGTACCAACGATGTTCGTGGCGGAGTTGGCACATCCAGAGTTTCCCGAAAGAGACATGAGTTCTCTAAGAACGGGCATTATGGCAGGTGCTCCGTGTCCAGTGGAATTAATGAAGCGCGTGGTTGATGAGATGCATTGCTCCGAAATGACAATCGCTTACGGGCAGACAGAGTCATCGCCTGTGATCACGCAATCCTCCACAAGTGATTCCTTGGAGGTTCGCGTGGCAACGGTTGGGCGTGTGATGCCCAACACAGAGGCCAAAATTGTTGATCCCGAGACCGGAAAGACTCTACCAATTGACCACCAAGGGGAACTGTGCACGCGCGGGTACTTGGTGATGAAAGGCTACGACAAAGATCCTGAAGCCACCGCTAGAGTTATCGATTCAGACGGATGGTTACACACTGGTGACCTGGCAACGATGAGGGAGGATGGCAATTTTCGCATCACGGGCCGCGCTAAGGAGATGATTATTCGTGGAGGAGAGAATATCTATCCACGAGAAATCGAGGAATTTCTTCACACGCATCCGAAGGTTAAGGATGTTTATGTTGTGGGAGTGCCTGATGATCGACTGGGGGAACGTGTATTAGCGTGGATTCAACTAGAAGCTGACAAAGAGGCTAACGAAAAGGAGATCCGGGAATACTGCAAAGGTAAAATAGCCCATTTTAAGGTTCCCGAATATATTCGTTTTGTGGAAGAGTTTCCTATGACGATTACTGGTAAGGTCCAGAAATTCCGCATTCGAGAACACGAAGTCAAAATGCGTCGCCTGGATAAAGCTGCCGAAACGGGAAAACCTTAACCAACGTGGCACACGCAAGTTTTACCCGCGCTCCTTGCTCCATTGAGAGAAAGTTTTTCCTTGAGTAGCCAGTTGTGAAAGTAGCGCCGAGGGTTTCCACCAGATTGGATCTCGCTTCTCAAATTCCAAAATGCGCTCGTACACCTTGTCCAGTCCGATGCTGTCGGCATACCACATGGGGCCACCCCGAAACGCGGGAAACCCGTAACCGTTTAGGTAGATCATGTCAATGTCAACAGGACGCAAAGCTACATTTTCTTCGAGTATTTGAGAACCGCTATTAGCGAGAGTTAAAAGCGTCCGGTCGATGATTTCCTCTTGAGTTGCCGTGTGTTGCTCGATGCCATACTCAGCAGCAATTGCGGCCGCCAGGTTGACAACCTCAGTGTCTTCAAGTTGCTTGAGATTCTCGTCGTACTTGTAATAGCCCGATCCAGTTTTTTGACCGTATCGACCCAAACCATAAAGCCGATCGGAAAGGTACGCCTGTCGCCCCTCTTTAGGCAGTAGGCCAGGTGGTAGTTCTTTGCGAATACGATAACCGACGTCTAGACCAGCAAGATCAAGAACTGCGAAAGGGCCCATAGCCCAACCGAAATCGTAGAGAGTTTTATCAATCAGTGATACTGGGGTTCCCTCCTCTGCAAGAAACTGTGCTTCTCGGGTGTAGGAGTGAAACATTCGATTACCAACGAAACCAAAGCAGTTACCGACCAGCACGCCGACTTTGCGAAGCCGTCGCGCCAAGGCCATGCACGATGCAATTGTTTCCTTGCTCGTTTGTTCACCACGTACGATTTCCAGCAGCCGCATCACATTAGCAGGACTGAAAAAGTGATTACCAATCACACTTGCCGGCCTGGAAGTTACCGAGGCAATTTCATCGATACTGAGTGTTGAAGTATTTGAAGCCAGTATTGCATGAGGTTTGGCTACTCTATCGATTTCTCCAAAGATCTCCTTTTTCAGAGCCATTGATTCAAAAACTGCCTCGACAATAATGTCGACTTCCTCAAACCCGGCGTAGCTAAGTTGGGGTTTTATCAATCTCAAGCGGCTTTCGACGTACTCTTGAGTAAAACGACCACGATTGATTGAACGCTGGTAGTTTTTCCGAATTGCGGCCATTCCCTGGTCGAGCCTTTCTTGGTTCACTTCGCAGAGACGAACGGGAATCCCAGCATTGACGTACGTCATGGCAATACCACTGCCCATAGTGCCAGCACCGATGACGCCCGCGTTTTGAATTTCAATGGTGGGAGTATCTCGGGGAACATCGGGGATCTTGCGGACCTCTCGCTCACCAAAAAAAGCATGAATTAAGGCTTTGGATTGATCCGAAAACAAGCACTCTTCAAAAATTTCAGCTTCCCGCACGAGCCCTTCCTTGAAGGGCAACTTTGTGGCCGCCTCGACTGCGTCGATGTTTTTGAGAGGTGCCATGTAACCGTGACATTTCTTCCGGACCTGCATACGCAGAGCAGAAAAAATTTTCGAGTTGGCCGCCTCGTCACCTAGCTTGTCTATCTTCTCGCTTGCTCTGGGGTGTGGTCCACCACTTGCTGCTACCTGGTGGGCAAAGGCAACTGCATTCACTTGCAGTTCTTCTTGCGTCACGCCGTCGACAATTTTATCAACGATGTCACACTCCAGAGCTTCTGTCGCACCAACAGGGTTACCGAAGGCACACATCTCGGCAGCTTTTTCAACACCAGCGAGACGGGGTAGTCTCTGTGTGCCAGCAGCTCCGGGGATGATACCGAGTTTGACTTCAGGCTGGCCAACCTGGCTTGACCTGAGAGCAACCCTGTAGTGGCATGCTTGCGCAACCTCGAGTCCACCACCGAAAGCTGTGCCATGGATTGCAGCGACTATAGGCTTCGATGAACTTTCGAGAATATTGAGAACCGGGTGGAGTCCCTTATCTTCACGACTTTTTCCTGAGGTAATCTTGTCAAACTCACGAATATCAGCACCAGCGATAAATGTTCGTCCTTCACCGATGAGAACGAACGCTTCGATCTCTTCGTTGTCTTGATTGTCAAGAACCGCCGCTGCAATTCCTTCCGGAACCCCGGGACTCAAGGCATTCACCGGAGGGTTGTGAATGGTAATTACGCCGATTGATCCATTGCGAGTAAAGCCAACAAGGTTGCTCATTAAAAACGACGACTCCGAAGTAGGTGCAGTGGCCAAGAAACAGAGATAGCTTAACGCAAGGAGGGATGGTATGTCTGTCGTGAAGAGTTTGGTTAAATCTGGTGGTAACCGGAGCATAGAGTCAGACGGATTAAACACCCATCCAGAAAAATCACCTTTGGTTGTAAATGTTTGGACTGGCGGTGTTGAAATTGCACCGGCACCCCCGGAAACTGTATTCGCTCTTTGTTCTCCATGGAGAAAAATAGAAGAAAAACTCTTGACACGAGTCGTTTTCTAGGAGTAATCTTGGTTACGTAATTGGTTGGGCGGTTTCCTCGCCGGTTTTTTGGTGGGGTTGCCGGTCTCGATTAGTTTTTGAGTTTCAAGCGGGGTTCCTGTTTTGCCCCGCTCGGGTTGCCCCAGTTTTGGGGGACCCGGCTTTTTGCTGGCCCGGTTTTCCGGGTCCGTTGGGTCGCCTGCAAAGCAGGACTTGGTGGCCTGTGTTAGGGGAGGAAATATATGACTCACAGATATAGAAGTTTGGTATGTCTGTTAGCGATGGCGGTTCTTTTTACCGCTGGCTTACAGGCACAAGTTACGACCGCGACGGTCCAAGGACGTGTCCTTGACCCGACCGGCGCTGTAGTACCTGGTGCGTCCGTTACGGCATCGAACCAGGCGAACGGCGCGGAATTTGCGACTACAGCTAGCAGCTCGGGTGAGTTCACACTCACTTATCTGCCAGCTGGCGTCTATAGCATGATCGTCGAGGCTGATGGTTTCAAGGTCCTTTTGGAGACCGACCTTCAGCTGGGTTCAGGACAGCGAGCCAGTATTGACTACAGTCTGGAACTCGGTGTTGCAACTGAGACGGTCACGATTACGTCGGAAGCGCCATTGCTGAATGCGGTTAACGCTGAGCAGGACATTGCGTTGGATACACGAGTAGTCCACGAACTGCCAATGATCAACCGTGACATCACGGGCATTTTGACGCTTGGCACGGGAGCATCTCTAACCGATGGTGGTTGGACCCTGTCGATTAACGGTCTCGCCCCCCGCGGATTCACCATGACGGTGGATGCGGTGGATGCGGTTCCAGATGCTGAGTTCGCAGGGCTTTCGCTCTATCAGAACTTCAACTTCATCAAGGGTATTAGTGTGGAAGCGGTGCAAGAAGTGGAAACTTCGAAAAACATCTTCTCTGCCGAGATTAGCCACACCTTTGCTGGTAACGTCAACCTGATTTCGAAAAGTGGTGGAAATGACTTCCATGGAAGCCTCTTTGAGATGTATCAGTCAGGTGGTCTCCACGCGAACAACTTCCTTGTAGGAAACAAAGCTCCACTGGTATATCACCAGTTTGGCGGTTCGATTGGTGGACCAATCATAAAGGACAAGCTGTTCTTCTTCTTCGTATATGAAGGCTATCGTTTTGGTGGTCAGACCCCGGTTCCGGGTGACACCTGGTCGAACGGTATGCGGCAACGCATCATCGACTCGATCCCTGGGTCCTCTGCTTATATGGCCCTCTGGCCGACACCGACTGAGGCGGACGGTCCAGACCTGGATCCCAGCAACCCATCTTGTGGTGCTCTAGCTGCAGGAACGCGTTGCCTAGCCCCGACCGCTTTCTATGGCGGACAGGGTCCGGAGAACAGATTTGATAATCACTATGTCACTAAGATGGACTGGAATCCTAGCCAGAACGACTTCATGACCTTCCGTTGGATCGGTGGAGAGCCACTGCGACGGATCCCCCGTACCATGCAGGGCAATGGCCGTCAGTGGGATGGTGGTAACCAGAATGGTTCATGGTCGTGGACAAGGATCATTAACCCCACGCTGACATCAGAGACACGCTGGGGCACCAACGTCAACGCCATTAACCGCTTAGACGTTGCCTTTGCAGCCAATAAGATTCCGTTTATCCGTGGCATGGGTCATCCCAGCGATCCCGGTGCGGAAGTCTTTGCCAAAGATGGTCACACCTCAACGTTGACACAGAACTTTTCAAAAACAGCCGGCAAGCACTCGATCAAGGTCGGTGGCATGTGGCGCTATATGACTGGAACGCGTGTTAACGAAGAGAGCCCGGTATATACGTATGAGTCTCAGCACGATTTGATGACTCAGAACATTACCATGGCACGTTACATCTTTCCTCTTCAGAAGTTCCTCTGGAAACGTAATTTCTGGGGTGCATTCTTCCAGGATGATATTCGTATATCAAACAAGTTGATGCTCAACATCGGTATCCGTTATGACTACGCCTCGATTGTGCAGTCAGATCAGGTAGACGGTATTAGCAACAATGTTTACAACCGTGACGGTCCTTTCGGTCAGCCAGGAGCTTCGCTCACCAATCTGGGTGCCCTGTATCGGGATCCGACGCAAATGTATGACCCCTGGAACAAGATGTTTTCGCCACGCGCTAGCTTCGCTTACACGATAGACGACAAGACTGTCCTTCGTGGCGGTGCAGGCGTCTTCTTCATGCCCAACAACATGTTCTCAGCAGGTATCGAGGTTCTATCCAACGGTCCTGACGCTCCGGTCGAATTGTCGGCCAGTGAGGAGATGGTTAAGAACATGGGATTGGTATTTGGAGATGGTAATGACAAAGCGATCAGCGCTGCTCAGGGTAGCGGTACTATCGGTGGTAGCGTGTATCAGACGGACCGGAGACCTCCTTACAGCTTGCAGTATTCGTTGGGTATCCAACGCGAGCTGTCGAGTTCGACCGTGTTTGAAGTCGGCTACGTCGGTAACCACGGAGTACGCTTAGTCTACAGTCCTGATTGGAACCGTGTAATTGCCAACACTGGAGGAATGACTCTCTCCGAAACACTCGGATTGGCCGCTCCCTTCAGTCAAGGCTTCCGCTATTACCAAAATGCGGATTCTACCGGGTACCACAGCGTACAGACTTCGTTGAAGCGTCGCTTCTCCGACAGTATCCAGTTCAACTTGAACTACACCTATGCGTGGAACTTCGCGCACTTCCGCGGCGATATGACTTGCTGTGGTCGTAGCGAGAACCCGCAGAGCCTGTGGAGAATGGACGCCAATCGCGGCCCGACATCCTATCACTTACGTCACCGTGCCACTGCAGATTTCTTCTGGGAACTTCCCGGACAGGATCTGGAAGGCGCAGCGAAATTTATCGCAGGTGGTTGGACACTCGGTGGAATCATAGAAGCTCGTTCGGGCTTTACGGTTCCAGTTAGCAGCAGCACAGGTACCAACCCTGGTGCACGTCCAGACATACTTGGCTCTCACGAGTCGGGAATGAATAGTAACTGGGGAACAGGCCAGCTTCAGTATCTGAACAAGGGACAATTTGCTCTACCACCGACGGATGCCTATGGCGTAAATATTCGCCCCGGAAATCTGTCCAGGAGAGCTCTTTATGGTCCTGGATTCGGTAACATTGATCTGGTTCTTCAGAAAAACTTCTATGTTGCGGAAACTCAAAGATTGCAGTTACGAATTGACTTCTACAATCTGACCAACGCAGTGAACTTCACTCGCGTCAATCAGAATGCGAGGTCTGGAACGTTCGGACTGCTCAACCGCGTAGCGCCTCCGCGCCGCGTGCAGTTGATGATACGGTACTCGTTCTAACCAACGATAATTGCCAATCGGGCGGCCTTTGTGTCGCCCGATTGAGCGATTAATACTAGTATTTTTAAGGGCCGGCCCAGTGGGCCGGCCCTTTCTTTTGGTGGGCAAACCCGTGTTATCCTGGGTGTAGTTGCGTTTTAAGGGCCTGTGGCGCAGTTGGGAGCGCGCTTCCATGGCATGGAAGAGGTCGAGGGTTCGATTCCCTCCAGGTCCACCAATGCACAGCCCATCAGGATCTTGATCGGTGCCCTCCCGGTGGCGCTCATTCAGTCAAGAGGCGTAGGAACATCGAAGATCTTGCGCAACTGATTCGCACGGAACTCAAAGATTTTCTCAATGTCACGTTTCACGAAAAGTTGATTAATTAAACTGCCTCCCAGAACTGCATAGCGAACGTGATCACCAACAACGGTCACTCCGTCTGCCTCTTCAAAGGTATGTTTGTGAATCCATTGACGATAAGGGCCTTTTCGCTGTTCATCCGTGAATCCAAATGGTGGTACCCATGACGTGATTTCACTTTGCCATCTCAGTGCTATGCCACGAATCCGTAACTTGTAGTCGATCGTAGTCCCCTCCTCTATTTGGATCGGTTTAGGGGTGAGCACGTGGAAGTGCAACCATCTGGGTGTTATTATTTCCAGGTTATGAGGATTTGCAAAGAACTGGAAGACTTCTTCAAGCGGGCTCGATAGCCGGATTTGTGTATGCAGATCGTATACTCTCATCACTACCCATCTTACAACCACAATAAGCGGGAGGAAACTAGAGGTATTGACGTAGCAACTCTGACAGAAAGCCCTATGGCACTGCAGTAGATTTTTCAGATCTACTCTTGATTGGCATGGGAGATTGTATTCATAAATGAACTATAGATGTAATAAATTTGTCATATCAAAAGGCAAACTGTATTCATTCTGCTCACATAATTCGAACAACTCACAGAAATCATGAACGATGAATAAGCGCGACACCAGTCACCAAAAACACCAGCCCCGCAATTCTTTGGACACTAATTGGGCTCTGAGAAAATCCTACCCATCCGAAGTGATCAATAACAACCGAAGCTGTTAGTTGACCCAGAATGATACAGGCCACGAACGTTGTTGCTCCCAGACGATGAGACAAAACAACGCCAGATAGAACGAGTAGTGCTCCCATCGATCCGCCAAGCCAATACCACCATGGTGCTGTTGCTAGGTGTGACAGCGTTGGCATCCTCACCTGACTAGCTACAGCGTACCCAGTGAGAAGACTGAGCCCGACAACAAAATTACTAATAGTGGCGAGCACTGGGCTGCCAAGAACCGATCGCAGCGATGCATTGACCCCAGCTTGAACGGGTATCAAACTTCCTGCTCCGACCGCTAATACCACAAAAAATAAAGCCATAGAATCATCTTAAAGGTTTTGGCATGGAGGTGCGGAATGCGTAGTTACGGTATTTATATTGTTGAATTTCTCCTGTGGAGCTAGTGTTGGTTTAGGGTAAAAAGGGTTCAATAGGGACTAGTGGAGGCACATCAGGAAGAATGTTAAAAGAGGTTTCGGCGTAAAAGAGAGTGCCTCCGTTTGGAGCCATAGCACGAGCTTCATCGTCCATTCCCTCAACGGCGGTTGTGAAGAACAGACACACTTTTCCGTCCAATTCTACGAACTCGGGACATGTTACACGTGGGGAACCAGGAACAATCCATTCAGACAACACCTTGCCGTCTGAAAGGCGAATTTCTTGAGCAAGCCCCATTTCGACGGCTCGCTCGTCGTAAAATGCGACGACAATGCTCAAGCCATCCGCGCTTTGACGTAGGCCGTCTGGGAATGCCTGCAACGATTCGGGAGCGACAATCAATGAACTTGCAACAGGCTCTGTGAAGGTTGGGTTGAAACGGTAATTTGTGATTGTTTTAGGGTCGGAGTCGATATCGATGATAGTCGGCCCATTGTCATCAGCTTGGAAGAATTTTCCGTTTGAGCAGGTTTGTTTATCGACAAGTTCTATAACTTGTCTCGTCTCGCAATCGAAACGGTAGAGTGACGCGATATTGTCGCTGTGTTTGGTGCCAAACAAGAGCCCGCCCGGGATTGGAATTCCATCATTAATGAGAAGACGCGTATCTTCGGTGACCGTGATACCGGTTTCTGAAACCTCTCCATTGGTTAAGTCGAGTAGCACAAAACGGCGATCAAGTCCCACAATAACTACTCCTTCTCGTGTAGATTCCGCAAAAAACCCTGGACTGCCGGGAAGGTTGAAAGTTTGGTTTGTTCGTGTTGCCAGGTTAAGAACGTTGAGACTTCCTCGAAGCACATCTGCAGTGTGTTGAATCGCAACCCAGCCTAGCAATGGATCCCCCCCTTGACTAAAATTTTGAAGGACGCGCGGCCCTTCGGGAAGAAAACGTAGTGCTTCGGTATTAGGTTCGAAGAAAGGTTTACAGATGAAAGTGTTCATAGTAGATATTATTTTACGTGCTGGAAAACAAGACTGTTACAGAAACAGGTAGCAGATAAAGCCTCGTTGATAGTTCAGTAAGATCAGTGCAGAACAAGGATTGGTAAATTTTTCTACAAGAAAACTCATAGAAAAATGTTCATCGCAAGTTCTAATTACGAGTAATTCGACCGTGTTTCTTTATGTCGCAGCTAGGTTTTCTCGTATTCGTTGGGCTATTTTTCGACTCCGACGAATGCAATCAGGGATGCCAATTCCTTCGTACGCATTACCCGTTAAATGAAGCCCCTCCAAGCGGTTTAAGCGTGTTTCTATTTTGTCAACACACCTACGATGTCCAATTTCGTATTGCGCCATTGCGCGGCTCCAACGGGCTATCCGCCACGTAGTAGGCTTGGTTGTGAAGCCCATAATTTGACTGAGTTCATTGTGTACCTGGTTAGCAATATCTTCGTCTGACATGCTAGAGACGTATGTAGTTTGCCGGTGTGATATAAAGGCACGCAAAATGATATAGTCATCTGCGGCGCGGTGCTGAAATTTTGTATTTACCCATGTGCAAGCGGCAATCAGAGTCTGTTCAACTTCAGGAGCTAAGAATCCAAACCCTTCCAATGCGTGCCCAAAATTTGGACGTCGGTAAAGCAAGTTGACTGTCATCGATGAAGAATAAGGAATTGTTTTCAGATGATTTGATGTTTCTGGGTCAAGATTTTGTAATAGATTGCTGGCAGCATAAGCCGGTGTTGCAATTATTACTTGATCGGAAGATATCTTTTGCCCTTCTACCACAGTATGAAACCCGTCTCTGTCTTTTTTCAAAGTTTTTGCGGAACCGGTAATTCGGCGGATACGTCCGGATAATCTTCTGGACATATGATCCGTCAACTGTTGCATGCCATTTTTGAGACTCAAAAAAAGAGGTTCCGAGTTTTTGCGATGGATGGATTCTTTTTTCGATGAAGCATCGGTTTGCAAAATGCCACGACTTACACTTCCGTACTGTTTTTCAAGTTCGACCAAGCGTGGGAGAACAGCGTCGGCACTCAGCCTCTCTGGAGATCCTCCGTAGACTCCTGCCAACATCGGTTGAGCCAGGTAGCGGGTGACTTCTTTGCCGAAATGGTCTTGCATGAAGGTAGCTACGGAGCGCTCCTCGTTTGCCCTTGCTGCGGTGGGCCGTCGAAACCACTCTTGCATCATCTTTGCTTTTGTCTTCCAGCCAAGTAGGCGCGTCGTCAACACAGGCCAGATTTTTGTCGGAATCATAAAATACATTCCGTCGGGAAGAGGAATCATCCTTCCTGCGCGTAGTATGAAAGTCCTGCGGAGGTGGTCGTTAGAACCGATTACCTGGTCTTCCATTCCCAGCTCGCGAATTAGGTCCAGCGCCCACGGTTTTTGTGCTAGAAAGCTGTCTGGACCATCTTCGAGAATGCAATCTTCCACTTGTACGGTTTTGATCACTCCACCAAGGTGTGTTCTTTGCTCAATTAAGCTACAGTCAAAACCAAACTGCACTAAGTCATAGGCCACAGTTAGACCAGAAATTCCTCCACCGATGATGGTAATGTGCTGCATGGGTTTGTGTTGCTATTTAGATTGAGTGGTGCGGATCTTTCTCAAATTGTAAACTCACGAACCATTTCGACAACTGCCTTTACATTGTCAACTGGTGTCCCGGGAAGAATGCCGTGACCTAAATTAAAAATATGACCTGGACGTCCAGCGGCGCGTCGTAAGACATCTTTGACATGGTGTCGTATCTCCTCAAGTGGAGCAAACAGGACAAGAGGGTCCAAGTTGCCCTGTACAGCGGCGTCGTGGTTAATAGAAGCCCAAGCCTCATCGAGATGTACTCGCCAATCCAGACCCAACACCTCGCCTCCTGCCTTGTGAAAGAGGTTGAGATAAGACCCTGCTCCAGTCCCAAAATGGATCACTGGAGCCTTTGCATCTTGAATTTTTTCTATTAAGCGCTTTGAATGAGGCAGTACATATCTTTCATAGTCACTGGGAGATAGTGCTCCTACCCAACTGTCAAAGACTTGGATGGCATCGGCACCACTTTCGATTTGTGCAATCGCGTATGGCACAAGAGCGTCAACTATTTTTGACAACAATTGATTCCATACCACAGGTGCTTCGTACATCAGCTTCTTGGTGTGGATATAGTGGCGTGAACTACCACCTTCAATCATGTAGCTAGCCAACGTGAATGGTGCACCAACGAATCCAATCACAGGGATTTTGTTAGCGAGTTCTTGCTTGACGAGTGTGATTGCTTCAAGAACGTAGCCTAAGTCGGCTCCATTTTTTGTGTTCAATTTTTCGATTTGGGCAAGACTACGTATTGTAGGTGTCAACGCAGGGCCTTCACCAGCGAGAAACTCCAGTTTTATTCCCATTGGTTCGACTGGTAGCAGTAGGTCGGCAAAGATAATTGCAGCGTCAACGCCAAGCATTTCAATCGGCTGTAGCGTAACTTGAGTTGCAAGTTCGGGGTCCTTACAGATTTCAAGAATAGAATGAGATTTTCGAAGATTTCTGTATTCGGGCATGTAACGTCCCGCCTGGCGCATAAACCAGACCGGGGTGTGTGACACGGGACGGCGCCAACAAGCCTCAATGAGCGTTGTAGACATCTCTTGAATGATATCAAGCCATTCCAAGTAAGTTGTAAATCGATAAAATTGGACACGGGAGAATTTTTCCTGTGATCTTAGGATTAACGATGGTTCAACTAGGTTCAGAAGAGAGGTTTAATTAACATGGTCGTGGCTGAGGCTATTCGTTGGGTAGGCACACAACTTACCACAGAGGGTATTAGTTCAGCGCGTCTAACAGCTGAGGTTTTGATTGCCCATGTTATGGGAATGGATAGATCTTCACTGTATTGTCATTTTGATGAAGACCTTAGTAAAGAACAACAGTATGCTTTGGGACAATTGGTTAAACGACGCTGTAATGGAACTCCGACACAATATCTGACAAGTTCACAAGAGTTTTTTGGACTCGAATTTGAAGTCACCCCCGACGTTTTGATTCCAAGACCTGAGACGGAGCATTTAGTTGAACATGCTCTAGAAATTGCCGATCAAGGAAACCGTATTGTAGACGTGGGAACAGGCTCAGGGTGTATTGCTATTGCGCTCAAAAAAAATCTACCCACGGCTGTTGTTGGGGCTTGTGATATATCTCAGGCAGCTTTACGAGTGGCCGCCCGAAACGCAAGAAGACTTGGGGTTAGTATCGACTTTTTTGTTGGCAATCTCGCTGGAACGGTACGGAGGGAGAGTCTAGATTTGTTGATCTCGAACCCACCTTACGTTCCGTTGGCCAATTTGGCGGGACTGCAGCGCGAATTATACGCTGAACCAGCGACAGCTCTTTTCGGTGGTGAAGATGGGTTACAAAATTACCAGATTTTAATACCTCAAGCGGCGACTGCATTGCGGTCTGGTGGACTGCTGCTACTGGAACTCGACTATCAAGTTAGATCTGCGATTGAAGCAATGCTGCACCCTGGAGAATGGGAACAATCTGAAGTCAAACAAGATTTAGCCCACCTTGACAGAGTTCTGATCGTGAGAAAGAAATAATGAGGATTTTAACGCTCAATTTTCTAGTATGTGAAGCATATAATCAGTAGTTGACGAAGCTGTCCATTAATGGACGATCCAGCCGTCCCCAAGGTACAATCGATTTCATGTTCGCAGGGATTGCAGCTCGAATAGGGATGGCAGTATGGTTGGTG
>DJHJ01000008.1 GCA_002433055.1 Acidobacteriia bacterium UBA6623
TTCCAAACTTTCGAGGATAGCCTCGACTGAAAGCTCCCTTGCCTTAACGTTGACCCAGCCGCGGCCAGGGTTGCTGTATTCTGGGCCAAACACCTTGAATTCATGGGCGTCGTCGACAGCTATGCCATAGGCTCGATTACCGGCCGAGAGGACGATATCCCACATTTCTTCGAGACCAGGGCTTCCGCCTCCACCAAAGTCGTGGGTGCGCGGACTTCCGTTGAAGATTTCAAACAGGCGAAGATCTCGGACTTGGCTTAGTTCAGTTGGTGTGATAGCCCAACGAAAATTTGGATGATCAAGTGAGGGTATGCCTCCAACTTCCCGAATAGCGTCTACATTTTTTTGAATTGTATCCAGTACACTTTCTCCAAATATTGGTTGAAGGGTATGGTGAAGATTGAATGCATTGACATGTACTGGTTTATCTTCAAACCCGGACGTGACCTCTTCTCCTGAGATAAGCAAAAAGCGTTCCTCGGCAGCGAAGATCGAGTTTAACCCTTTAGGGTCGGTGAGGTAGTTATGGTCACTTAGGACCAAGAAGTTATAATAGTTTTCCTTGTACCAGCGTGCGACTGCATCAGGGGAGCTATCACCGTCACTGTTGATAGTGTGGGTATGTAGATTACCCTTATACCAGCGACTTTCTGATTTTGAGGATACCTGAATTGTCGATAGCAGTATCCAAGGAAGCACCACTAAAACTGAGAACCCAGCTCGCACTAAAATAGGTCGCACTTTAAGTCGCACTATCACAACCTAGCACATCGTTACTTAGAAACGTTGGTTGCTTTTTATTGACAAGCGATAAGGGCACGTTAAAGTTTATAACGTGCAGGTGTCAGTAGATCCATCTAGGATTGTCACAGTACCCTGAGACACCTTCACCGCAGGGTGTGCACGAGCGAGACGACATTGTCGTTGCTACCATAACCAAGAGATATAGGAGAGAGGATCATGTCAGAACTTGCTGAAAAACAATGCATTCCATGCAGAGGAGGGGTGCAGCCATTGACTGGTGAAGAAATTACACCACTCGCACGGGAAATTCCTACTTGGGATGTGATGGAAAATCACCATCTGGAGAGAACTTACACGTTTGGAAATTTTCGCGAAGGGCTTAATTTTACAAATCAGGTGGGTGCATTAGCGGAAGAGCAGGGCCATCACCCCGACATTTATTTGGCTTGGGGAAAAGTGGGTATACAGTTGTGGACTCACAAGATTGATGGATTAACGGAGAGTGATTTTGTGATGGCCGCCAAGATTGAACGGTTAATAGAGAGATAACTCAATTTACTAGTCTGTAGACAGGTTCTTTGCAGGGAGTTCAGTATCCCCCTCAAGTTCGCTGAGAAGTTGAGCAATGAGAGCTGTTTGGCCACGCTCGAAGTCCGTGTGTGATTGATCAGGAGCGTGTGTTGTAACCCAGAGTTGGATCATTTCAGTTACCGGTTGAGCGACAGATTCTTCAGCTCCGGGTTCGAAACGAAGAGGTATTTCGCTTTGTTGAATAGCTTGGATTAGCAGTTCAGAGAATTTCATAAGAATTAATATTGGAGGATCGTTCAGCTAGATTAGTTCAAGGTTGGCATATTTCGCCATTAATTTTTTGAGGCCGTGAGTCGAAAATTGAACGGTTAGTTTTATATCACCGCTGACAACTTCGTGGCGCAGAATGGTGCCAATGCCATATTTTTTGTGTCGCACTTGTGTTCCAAGTTGGTACGGGTTTCGATTTACGGTCGCACGGTGCGACCTATTCATTACACCGGTGTGTAAATTGTTACTGGAAGGCTTGCCAGGCTCGTTTTCAGGGGAACTCTTTAGGGTCTTGGGTGAGTGTTCGTCCGTTTTGGCTCTGGAAGTAAATGGGACACCACGTTTTGAAAAAAAGTTTTCGATATCCTCTACGGAGTTGTAGGTTTTTGTGTCGGCAATGCGATCTCTTGTCCCTTGTCTGACTTGAGCTTCCTCCACAAATAGGTCCAGTGAATCGTGCTCGTTATCCCAGCTATGAGCCGCAGAAGGTGAGCGATCTTCGATTACTTCCCGAGGAATTTCTCCGAGAAATCTTGAAGGAGTCATGGTCTGTAGAGCTCCTGCACCATAACGTCTGCGATGACGCGCATTAGTTAACAACAGGCGATTGCGTGCACGTGTCATTCCGACATAACAAAGCCTCCGCTCCTCTTCAATTTCGCTACCGCTTTCGATAGATCGACTATGAGGGAATAGCCCTTCTTCCATGCCAATCATCGCCACAAAGGGAAACTCTAAACCTTTGGCGCTGTGGAGTGTCATAAGTAGGACGGCTGCTTTGTTGTCGATGTCATCGGTGTCGGAAATGAGTGCGGCATGGTCGAGAAAGGCATGAACATCTTCACCGCGTTGAGAAGCTTCGGTGGCTGCGTTGAGTAATTCACTTATATTGTCTACGCGAGTTTGGGTGTCAGCAGTGGGTTCATTTTCCAACATCGCTCTATAGCCTGTCTTTTCGTACAACCATGCAACTAGCTGTTGAACTGGCAGATGTTGCAGTTCTTCACGGGCTAGGCCGATCAAAGTTTTAAATTCCGTAAGTGCATTGTGCGGACGTTTAGACAGGCCACCCTCATCGATCATGCGATTGATGGACTCCCAGAGCGTTAGGTTTTTGCGGTTTGCGTATGTCTCAATCTGATCCATTGTTGTTCGGCCAATACCGCGGGCAGGAGTATTGATGATACGAGCCAAGCTAACGTTGTCGCTTGGCGTGGCTGTAACTTTCAGATAAGCAATAAGGTCTTTAACTTCAGCACGACGGTAAAAGCTCACACCGCCTACGACCACATATTTACGGTTGTAGCGCCGTAACGCCTCTTCCATCTGTCGTGACTGGAAGTTCGTGCGGTATAGCACGGCGGCACTACTGTTGACTGTTTCATTCAAATAACGGTGAATTGTGTCGGCAACGTAAAGAGCTTCACTTTCCCCATCTGGTGCTCTGTATAGCACTATTGGGTCTCCGTCTTCTCCGGCAGTCCACAACGTTTTACCTTTGCGTTCAAGATTGTGATTGACAACTGAAGTGGCTGCGGAAAGGATTTTTTTTGTGGAGCGGTAGTTTTGTTCAAGTCGGATCACTTGCGCGCCGGGAAAGTCCTTTTCGAAATCGAGAATGTTTTTGATGTTTGCACCGCGCCAACTGTAGATAGATTGATCTTCGTCACCAACCACACACACATTTCCATGATTACCAAGAAGACGAATCAAGTTATACTGCGGTCGGTTTGTGTCTTGATATTCGTCAACTGTGAGGTAGTTGAATCGCCGATTTATTGCTTCACGGACGGTTTTACTGTGATGTAACAAACGTACACCTTCTAACAGCAGATCATCGAAATCGAGAGCATTGGATTTGAGTAGTATGTCTTGATAATTCTCAAAAACAACAGCCAGTTTCTCGGATTGTGGCCCGGTTGCTGAAGCATACATTTGCTCAGCGTTCTCTCCTCGGTTTTTGGCATGACTAATTGCAGAAAGTGCTACGCGGTATTTCATGAAGTTTTCGTCGAGTCCGAGTTTCTTGAATGCCGATTTCACTACAACCAGTTGGTCAGTATCATCGTAGATGTTAAATTCTCGAGAAAAGCCGGATCTGATCTCACTTAGTGGATCGCCATGACTACGCAAGAGTCGTACACAAAAGGAGTGAAAAGTTGAAACTGTGGGCAGTACATCTGTTGTGCTACCAGATTGACTGAGCAGTGATGCTACACGGCTACGCATTTCCTCAGCAGCTTTATTTGTGAAAGTAACAGCGAGGAGAGCAGACGATGCAACACCACAATTCTGAATTAGATGGGCAACACGCGAAATCACGACCCTGGTCTTTCCACTGCCAGCTCCGGCAAGAATCAGAAGAGGACCTTCCGTGTGGAGGACGGCTTTTCTCTGTTGTGGGTTAAGGGCGGCTAGAAAGTCCATGCCGATGATTCATTCTATCAGTGGGTTCGATGTGAAATTATGAAATTTGTTCACGGTAGCGGGATGATTTTAGCGGCGGGATGATCGAATTTGATAGTGCGTGGAACATACGAGACTGCTATATAACCCATGATATGTGGGAAGTAGATGACGGGAACTACAATATGGCTATGATAAACTGAGTGGCGTTCCGGTTAGTTCTGGTGGGACTAAACCTAGGGCTATATACCGGTGCGACTTAACGCAAAAGCTCGTGTGCTGGCGTAGCTCAGTTGGTTAGAGCGCTTGATTGTGGATCAAGAGGTCCCTGGTTCGACTCCAGGCGCCAGTACCAATTTTATCAATAGGTTAGGGTGAAAAATACTCTGCCCTAATTTCCAGATTCATAACAAAGATCTCACCGCTCCGTTTGGAAGTTTTGGGGTCTTTGGTTTGAACCCAAGCGCCAGAAAAACTTCTAAGTTAATTTATGTCAATAAATTAGAGGTGTATCTCGCCTTTAAAGAGTGCCCGAACACCTCGAGAGTTAGAAAAAGATTGTACCGCTCTTAACTTCGGAAATATTTTTTGCTGTATTCTGTTCTGGAGTTTATATTTTGACGTCAACGACGTGTGCTACGTTGTAGGGATGTTGCTCAACAAACGCTCTTTCTGGGTGCGATTAGGAGTGCCACTACTGGCAATGTTGGTCTGGAGTCTGTTACCGGCCACACAAGTCTCTTCCAAATCGGACGAACACTGGTATAAGGGCAACTTACATACCCACACAATTAACAAAGGTGGGGATAGTTCTCCCGACGTGGTGGCACGCTGGTACAAGGAGCACGGCTATAACTTTTTGGTTCTGAGCGACCACAACTACCTGACTGACCCTAAAGGGTTAAACTCGATCTTCGCTGCCGAGGAACGCTTTTTGCTTATCTCAGGAGAAGAGGTCACTTCCGGGTTTGAAAAGAAACCAGTACACGTTAACGCATTCAAGCTTCACCGAACCCTTCAACCAATAGTTGGAAAAAGTGTGCTGGATACGATTCAGAAGAACGTGGATGCCATTCTCGCAGCCGGGGGTATGCCGTCACTCAACCATCCGAACTTTCGTTGGGCTATCACACCAGCTGAACTAAGCCAAGTCCGAAATCTTCACTTGTTCGAAGTCTTTAACGGCCACCCTGCCACCAACGACTTCGATGGAGGCGCGTTCCCTAGTCTCGAAGAAATGTGGGATATCG
>DJHJ01000038.1 GCA_002433055.1 Acidobacteriia bacterium UBA6623
AAACCGACGCTCTATCCAGCTGAGCTATGGGCGCGTGCCTAGTTTTCAGTAGTTTATGATATCGCAAATCGCTAATTAGAATATTGCAGAAGTAACTGAACCATCCAAAGAACGCACATAGACCCAATCAAGCAAAATACTCCATGAATTTATCCCCTATTCAACGCACTTATAGGCGCTAAATACTGATCAAGCCGCAAGGATTGAAAAATTGCTGTCGGCTGGCGCTTCCAGTAACTCAATAACATTACCATCCGGATCACGGCCGTAAGTGACACCAAGATCCCCCACTTCTTGTGGCGAACAATGGAAGTTCATGCCCGCACGACTTAAGCGCTCATGCTCACTTTGAAGATCGGTGACCTGCAAACAGATATGGGTAATGCCATGGTCACATACTGGGCGCCCCTGATCGCTTGATTTTGGCGTAGGCGTGATGTATTCAAATATTTCTACGCAGGCATTCCCACACTTCAGCATCACAATCCGAGCGGAAGAGTCCTTAAGACCTGTGATGCTATCAAGCTTCTCATCGCCGACCTCCCAGTTGAGTTTAAAAACCTCTTCAAAGCCAAGCAGATTTACATAGAAACTGACAAGCCGTTCAAGATTTTCAGTTGAAATTGCGACGTGGTTGATACCGTGAATCATGTCTTCTCCCTTATACTCGTGCTTCCAAATTTGTCTGCCAAAATTAACGACATCACCGTTATTCACGTTTCATCGTTTTGGTGGCCTGAATCCTGCTAGCTCTGCATCTATTTTTGTTTGAAAGCAGCTGTCACCTTCTGCTTCTTTGAGTCGAACCTTGGAGTGGCCTGGCCAACCTTTAATGTGATAAATCCGCTCACCCTTACGATTCACATTCCCTTTCACAGGGCAGTCGCTACCAGGAAAATCTTGGCCAGCCAATCGAATGCCACGACGCCAATCCCAAGGTGTTAGAAACTCCGTGTTCCATACGCCTTTTTTGGTAGCTTTTGCATTTTCTTCGTTCGGAACATAGGTCTCTGCGTATCTGCGATAGGCTAGCGCCATACCACTGTCAACCATGAGCGACGCGATATCAGCTCCGTCCTTGTAACAGCTCGCTAATGCTCTTTCGTAGCGGTCGCGCTCTGTCCATGTACAGCGGATATTCTCAGAGCCGACCAACTGCTTCATCACCTTTGTCGCGGCCTCGCCGCACGCCCAATCAAAGCTCTCGCGGCGACAATATTGATTCCATTCAACCGCGTCAATACCGTGTAAACGGATCTCTACATCATCGATGCGAATGCTATCGCCATCGATGATTCGTGCTACACCAGTGATTTCCTCTGCATGGATAGAGAAAGAGATAACGAAAAGAATGACTAGCCGACCCATGAGAAGTCGATCTCTCTTGTTTTCGACAACCTTCAGTTTGTTCCTCTGTTGCAAGGAAGTGAACGCGCCGCACTTCTTAAGCATTCTAATGCGCTCTTAGGTTTAGGAGCGTCCACGGTTTTCATTATCGCGTCTTAACTTAGCGGGTGATATCAAACTCTATTTTTCCAACTTTTTGCTGACTCGCCAGAGTTTCTTTGGACCCATTATCTGTAGTGATCGAAGTGCCATTTTGAACGCTGAGCTTTTGAATTATCTCAATTGATACGCTTGGAAGCACCGAGCCATTATTAATCGCTGTCGCAATTTCATTACCTAGCTGCAATTTCGCGGCAATGTCATTTGCCGGCTCAGACGTCACGAATAACGAAAGATCGATTGAACCGCTCTTCAAATCGGACCCAGAATCGGCCACGACAACGCTGTTGCTATGGGATGTTCCCGGCATTGCAACAGTGATCTGCTTATACGATAGTGGTAAAACAAATTGAGTCAAGATGGCTGGGTTCTCATACTGATGAAAATTATCCATTAGTTCGAATCGATCTATTTTCCGCGGCTTTATTCGGAAGAACACCCGCACGTCGTTGCCATTTTGACGAACTTCAGCGAAGCTACCGCTGTCCAGTTTTGTTAGTGAAAACTGAGGTACGTAGTAATACTTCAGCTTATACCAATCGAATCTGCGCTTCTCGTTTAGGTCGTTTCTAGCGTCGTGGTAACTCCGCACCGTTCCGCCATTGTCCAGGCTGAAAACAATCGGATCCCGGTCGAGAAGTACTCCATCGTCTGGAATTAGATCCTGATCGATAACTGTTTGGTCGGCGGCCTGACCTTCTTGTTTAGTAGCCACAACAGTGCCAGCTGGACTTGGAGATTCAACTTTTTTGTAAGCGCCATCGCAATGACAAAAATTGGGCGGGTTTGTGCAGGTAATTTCATCGTCATTTAGATCCAAGGCCATAGGCCGACCGACGATGTTGGTACCAACAGAGAAAATTTCGTTGTCGAATGTTCCTTCTCTTTCCGACCGCCGATCACCATCCCTAACTTTGACAACGAAATATTCTTCGAATCTTTTAATTTCAAGGCTTAAGTCTGGATCGTTCAAGCATTCCCACGTACCCACATACGGCGCGCCACCTCCGCAGCCGACCAAGAGCAGAGCTAGGCCAGCCGAAACCCAACAGGTTTTATTCATTACACCCATCCACACCTGTTCCTTCTTTTTCTAGATATCGCCCCAGTGGAAGATTCTTAAGCCCAGCGTAACACACTCTTGACTTACTGCGGTTCGAAGATTTCATAGATAACCGAACCTACTCCGGCCTCTAAAAAGCGACATGCTTACACTTGAGGAGCCCAAGGGTAGCCCTCGAGACCATAGTGATGCGAAGATTAAATCCACGGTAAAATTTAGCAATGACCCAAGGAGCCTCTATCGTGCATGCGTTCGTGACCCAATGGACAACTAAACCTGGACACCTAAATACACTCGCATCAGCCTACAAGGCGCAATTGCTCCCACAATTAGAGGTAGCACCAGGGTGCCGTCATGCCTTCGTAGTTGCAGCTGAGCGCAGCAATACGCTTTTCACCGTGAGTTTGTGGGACTCTGAAAGGGAACGAGATGCTAACCCAGGAAGCCCGCACCATAGCAAAGAAGCTAAGTTGGGGCGACATCTAACAAACAATCCAAACCAAGAACCCTTCGAAGTCTTAGTGCGGGCGGGAATCTCATCCAACGGTCTCTTCGCTCGTTTGATCACGCTACCGGTTCAGGCAGATAACATCGATGCAGCGCTGACTGTCTATAAAGAAGAGTATCTCCCGCTCCTGCAGGCACAACCGGGGTTTCTTCAAGTGATCTGGTTAGCCAATCGGGATAGCGGAACCGGTTGGGGGATGAGCTTTTGGTCAGCCCGGGAACAAATGCTTGCAGCCGATCAAGAAGGAGAGTTTTTTCCAAAAGTACTGGCGAGGCTAGCAGTCTACTTCCATGACAAACCAGAAATGCACTACTACAACGTAATCTAAGCGTGATATGTGATGGACTACCAACAGAGCGTCTCGAGGGCCTGCATCTTATGCTTAAGTGCTCGACTTCAATCGTGGCATAACATTTTTAGCAAAAAGCTCTAGACTGCGGCGCGTCCCCTCAAGCGGAGCGCCCGGCAATATCCCCATCATCACAAGATGTGTGCAAGGGGAGCGTTTGAGCAAATCGCGTATACCCTCATACACGAAATCAGATGTTCCAATGAACGCAGGCTCGCCAAAAAAGTCGCAAGCC
>DJHJ01000035.1 GCA_002433055.1 Acidobacteriia bacterium UBA6623
GCTCACTTCTCGTCACGGTAATACTGACGCTTAACTTAGATTACGGGGCGCTGGAATGGGGACATTCTGGGCGCCCCGATTTCGTTTCGGAGTTCGCATCGAGTGTATTGCGCTAGTAGATCCATTTCAACGTAAGAGTAACGTGTGGGAAAATCTTTTCGTATCATGTTCAAGGCGAACATTACGCACCTTAATGGGACAAGGAGATCCAGTTTGAGAGTTGTCAAATCTAGCGGACAAGTATTGACTTTATGGACAGTGTTACTACTTATGGCGATGGGATTTGTCGCCAATGTTCCACTACACGCTCAGAAAAAAGAAATTATTCAGTTGCAACGGGACATGGCCATTCTGCAGGAGCAAGTACGTGAAACCACTCGTCAAATTAGTCAGATGAGTGAACGTATAGCGGTCCAGCACAATCTGATGCAGCAAAATCTTGACACATCTGGCAAATTGCATCAAGCCGTGGCCGTGATCGAGCGTAGTCTGGCTAAACAAACTGATGCGGTCATTACTCCTGTCACGACGATCAGCACACGTGTAGATTCATTAACCAACAGATTTAGCGCTGTCCGCGAAGCCGTTGATGAAATGAATTCTCGTTTGGGTAAGGTGCAACAACAGGTAGAAGATATTAAAAATCAAGTATCCACTCTGCCGCCACCGGTCATGGAGGATGGGACGGGCGCGGCAACAGGAGGTGGTACTTCTTCAGAGACCCTTTTCAATAGCGCACTGAGTGACTATCATCGTGGGACGTTTGAATCTGCTGAACCACAGTTCGAAGATTATTTGCGAATGTTTCCTCGGACTGTACTAGCATCTGAAGCGCAGTACTATTTGGGCGACATCTCCTATCAGCAGGAAAAATTTGAGGAAGCTGTGAAACGCTTTGATCAGGTGCTAGAAGAATATCCAGGTGGTCGGATTTCTGCTGATGCTCAATTTAAAAAAGGCATGGCACTTTTAAAACTACAACGAGGACCCGCTGCCCGTAAGGAGTTCCATAATGTCATTGAGAGGTTTCCGAACAGCAACGTTGCACCGGTTGCTGAGGCCCAGATAGAGCGCATCGGCGACAGTACTCCCTGACCAAGTTTTAGGCTTTAGGTCCAGGTTCTTCAAAGTGATTAGCAATTAGTCGCATGTGAGTTAGCCCCGTAAACCCTGACAAAGCCGGAGGTTTTTATCACTGGATGGGTGAGTATTCTGTAGCGTTGAGAAATGTATAGCTAATTTCTTTAACCAATCTCCCATTTCTAATCGAGTTCTTGAATGCATCTTGCCATACCGGGTCTGCCAAAAAGGCTTCCCATGACTTTTTACGGGCTGCAGGATTTGGATAACTCAGGATGTAGATCAACGTATTTTCCGATTTTGGCATTTCGGTTGGAGTCCAGTAACCAATCAGATGCATGCCGTGTTTGACGAATAAGCTGTTTGTGTGGTTTTTGAAACGGTCGTGTAAGTCGTCTAGTTTTCCAGAGTGTGTAGTATAGGTGCGCATTTCGAATATCCTATGGCTACCTGCAAGGGCTGTATGCGAGCTCAAAAAGAGTTCAGCCAGCAGGAGGAGAGTGATACCGCATACAAATGAGAAGGTTAACTTATTTTGAGTTGTCATTATCGGAACCAGACTTTCTTCTTATATTCCCAGAACTCAGTAATTTTAAAGTGCTACCACTAAAGGTGTAACACATTTTACTGAGTGTCAAAATACAAAAAACCAGCGATTGTAATGCCGTCACAATCGAAATTTAATATTTTTGTAATGGTAAAATATACCTCTCGCTAGTTGTGAGGGTTGGTTGCACTGTTTTACCCCCGTGAGCGAATTGTTTTGCTCTTCCGCAGCGCAGCGAGTCTCGCCCAGTTCTAACAAAGGCTAGTACATGTTTTCTTTTTTTCATTTTTTGATTCGGTATCTGTATATAGCTGCCGTCGTTTTTACCTTAGGTTCTGCTCTCGGACAACGTTCGTCTTCTCTCTCGGGCACGATCTTTGACCCAGATGGGGCAGCGATTAGTGGTGTGGAGTTGCAATTAAGCAATACTTCTACAGGCGAAGAATTCGTTACATCGAGTAATGAGACTGGAACCTATGTTTTCCCCGTACTACCTAATGGAGCCTACGGTTTGGTTGCCAGAGCTGAGGGCTTTAAAACCTACAGTCGGCCCAGTCTAGAGATATCGACAGGGCAATCATCTCGTGCCGATTTCCATATGGAATTGGGTGTTTTCACGGAAGTTGTCACTGTTCATGGCGATGTACCGCAACTGCGAACAGAGGACTCTGCAGTCAGTGCAACCATTCGTAACGAAACGATTGCGAACATGCCATTGATCGACCGTCGTGTGGCCCAACTTGTTCGACTCAACGGTTTCATGGTTCAAAATGGAACCGCCTCGAATTTTACTATGGCGGGTGGACGTGGTTTCAATGCAATGTGGACCCTTGATGGTGGGATAGTTCAAAACGTTACGCTAGGCACATCTGAATTGATGTTCGATCCTCCTATAGAAGCGATGGAGGAGTTCACGGTTGATGTTTCTAACTACAAGGCTGAGATGGGCCGTTCTGGAGGGGGTGTGGTTCGGATGACAACTCGTGGAGGGAGTAACCAACTGCACGGTTCTCTTTATGAATTTGTCCGCAACGATGCGTTTGATGCGCGCAATTTTTTTGCGGCTGACAAGCCAACCCTGAGACGTAATCAGTTCGGTATTTCAGTCGGTGGCCCTATCAAGCGTAACAGGACACATTTTTTTCTCAACATGGAAGCTCAGCGCCAAGACCGAGAACAGACTCGAATTCTCAATGTTCCTGAGGCGGCTGAGGTTGGGGGACAATTTTCCAAAACAATTCTCGATCCTGCAACTTTCATTGGTGCTGAGCGTTCGACCGGAACACCCTTTCCAAACAGCATAATCCCAGCAAGTCGGTTCGATTCGGTTGGTACGCAGTTATCGATGCTCTATCCCTTACCAAATGTGCCTGGTGCGAAGTCCCGACGTCTCAACTATCGCACCAATCAACCCATTAGCAACGACATGCTTCATTTGGTATCAAGAATAGATCACGTTGTCGGCAACAATGATCGTATTCTTGGTCGATTTATTGCGCGGGACGATCTCGAGATTGACTCTCCGGTCTTCACTGTTTCTGGTGTTGATTCATTTCACCGCACACTCGACGGCAGTTATTTCAATTCATCCCTAACATGGTTTCACAACTTCAGCTCCAAGATAATCATGGAGACGCGTTTCACATGGGTGCGTAGAAAGTTTATTCGGCGATCTGGAGGAGCAGATCAGGGATGGCCTGAAAAACTTGGTCTACAAGGCGTCAATAAACGCTTTTTCCCACGAGTGAGAGTTACAGGGTTGACGCAGCTTGGTGAGAATGTTCACGAACGTCGACAAGAGCCGATACGCACTAATATGTGGGTGCAGCATTTTACACAGAGAAAATCTAATCACACACTCAAATATGGTTATGAGTTCCGTATGGGTTCAAATGATGATGTTTTTCTTGGTTCTGGTGGTGGCAGGTTTGTCTTTAACCCCAACGCTACTGGGGATGCTCTTGCCAGTCTTATTCTTGGGCATACAGTTAGTGGTTCCAGAGAGGAGTCACTAGTGATTCGCAGTCGAGCAAATTCCTACGCTGCCTTTTTCCAAGATGACTGGAAAGTAAGCCCAAATCTGACACTTAATTTAGGTTTACGTTGGGATATGGATCAGCCTCGTTGGGAAGAACTCGGCAATCGTCAGAATTCGTTTAGCCGTACTGCACTGAATCCGGTTTGCGATTGCCCCGGACTAGTGACGTTTTCTGGCCGTAATGGGCTTAGCAAGTATGCGCACAACTTTGACAAGAATAACTTCGGGCCTCGCGTTGGGTTTTCTTGGCGGCTTGACGAAAAGACCGTTATTCGTGGTGGTGGTGCAGTTCTTTATGCTGGCGAATACGACCAAGCAACACCTCGGGTCGCATTCTTGGGTTTTGGAGCTGTAGGGCAGTTTTCTTCTCCCGACGGTGGCATTACTCCGGCCTTCCGCCTGCAAGATGGGTTACCCTACATCCCCGAACCCATAGAAGCTGATTTAATTGATGGGTTTGGAGCCATCCCCGTCGGCGGCGGGGCAACTACGCGGGTAGACTTTTTTGAGCCAAATAATCGCGGTACTCCCTATTTATGGAGTGCTAACTTCAATATCCAAAGACAGTTACCAGGTGACATACTTTTTGAAGTTGGGTATATTGCAACGCTTGGCCACAAACTTGCTAATCCTGGTTTCAGAAACATTAATGTTGTTCCATTAGAGACCTTAGCTGCGAAAAACGGTAACGTTACTCAGCAAGATCGGTTGTTCCCACAGTTTGGTGATGTTCGTGTTGCAGCTGCTGCCATAGGCAACTCGAATTATCATGGTGTCAATTTTAAATTGCACAAGCGTTTTTCTTCCGGATTTCACTTCCGTCTAAATTACACCTGGTCCAAGTTGATTGATGATGTTGAAGCCCGCTCCGAATTGGGCGGCAACTTTGGAAACAGCGCTTTTTCGAATTTCTTTGATCGTGCCTCAGACCGAGGTCTGAGTGGCAACCACATTGCACATCGCTTTATTTGGAGTTCGGTTTACGAGATACCTTTCCAGTTCAATTATGGTTTATTGGATCAATTTTTTGGCGGTTGGTCGGTCGGGCTGATTGCCGAATTTCGTAGCGGTTCACCCTTTGGAATAGTGGAAAATAACGCTGCTGGAGTTGTTCGATTTGCACCTGTTGTTCGCTCTGATGCAATCGCTCCGTACTCGTCCAACTCTACCTGGAGGGATGATGTTTTAGGGACGAGCTTCTTCGATGCAACGGCTTTCACACGACCCGTACGCGGACAATTTGGCAATCTTGGTCGGACGGTTGCCATTGGACCTGCCGCAGCCATGGTTGATCTATCTCTCCTTAAGAATTTTTCTTTTTCGGAGGGGCATCGATTGCAATTCCGAATCGAAATTTTGAATATGCCGAACCATCCTAACTTTAATCTTCCGGAGCAACGTCGAGGCCGAGGCAACTTTGGGCGAATCAGTAGTCTTATCCCTGGTAATCAGGCGCGCATCATCCAGTTTGGATTGCATTACAAGTTCTAACAGGTGTCATCGATCAAGCAGCTCGATGGTGATGATAACCCAAAGTGTCAGTTATGGTTTCCGAAGAATAGAATAGAATCCTTCTGCTTTTAGCTTGCGTCGGTATTCCTTTGCAGTATCAGTTGTGTCAAATGGCCCTACTAAGACACGTATCCACCCGTCGCCACTTTGGCTAAATAGAGATGTGGGGTATCCTTTTGCGCTGAGTTTATCTGCCAGTAGTTGAGCGTCAGATTGAACTCGAAGCGCAGCAACTTGAAGGTGAATCGAATGTGCAATCGTAGTCGCACCATTTACGGAAGCGATCTCCCTAAGTGATGTACCAGGACCAGAGGAAGGTAGAGCAGACTCTCTTCCTGTAGAAGATGTGTGGCCGTTTTCTGTGATGGTCCGCGTTTTCTCACCTCGGGTTGAGGGTATTTCATTGTTTGGAGTTGTTGTTTCCAGTTTGTTGTCAAATGTTGGGTCAGCTTTTAGCAAAGTGTCGGGTACAACAACGCTTTCAGGAGATGCCTTGATGAGATTCTTAGTTGAGGTGGTCAGATCGCGGTCTAGATTTGCTCGGTCATAGCCCGTGGAGTACCCGAGAAAGAAAAACACACCAAGAGAAAGTATCACTAGGAAAAGGATGCTAAAGATCTGCTTGTTTCCAAGGACAAGTTCGAATCCGTGGTCCTGTTCGAGCATGCATTCTTATTTTAGCTATACACCTGCAACCGCAGTATTGACTTTACTGCCAACCAGGCGAAAATCTTTTACCCATCCGGTTCCAGAGATTTATCTAGGGCGTCGCCATTTTTGACACTCAAGTTTTCTGACCAAGATGCTAGGCCTCGAAATAAGTCGACAGGAAGTGGAAAGACTACTGTCGTATTTTTTTCAGCTCCGATTTCTGTCAATGTTTGCAAGTATCGCAATGTTACAGAAGTGGGTTGACTGGCAAGTTCCTTAGCTGCTTCGGTTAATTTTCTGGCAGCCTGCATTTCACCTTCTGCATGAATGATCTTTGCTCGACGTTCGCGCTCTGCTTCAGCTTGCCGTGCAATGGCACGGATCATTTGTTCGGGTAAGTCAACGTGTTTTACTTCGACTGCCTGGATTTTGATACCCCACGGTTCAGTTTGGGTGTCAAGAATTGATTGTAAACGGGCGTTAAGACGTTCTCGTTCACTTAGAAGCTCGTCTAGATCAGCCTCACCCAATACCGAGCGTAATCGCGTTTGTGCTAGTTGAGAGGTCGCGTGTACAAAGTGCGCCACCTCCACAATTGCTTTCAGTGGATCGACGACCCTAAAGAAGACGACTGCACTTACCTTCACCGTTACATTGTCTTTGGTGACCACATCTTGAGAAGGAACCTCGAGAGTCTCAACTCTTAATGACACTCTTACAATTCGGTCAATTGGAGCAAAAATTAAAACTAATCCTGGGCCTTTCGGTTTAGGTAATAATCTCCCTAAGCGAAAAATTACACCACGTTCGTACTCCGGTAGAATTTTGATGCAGTTAACGATGTATAGAAATACTATAAAAAATACAACCCAGCTTAGATCAAATATCATGACTTCTCCTTAGTGTTACACGGTTTCTCTCGGTGAGTCGTTAGCATCATTGCTGCGATCTGTTTTATCAGTTGGTTCGACCGTTAATCTAAGACCATGTACACGCGTAATCTTCACTTCTTTTCCTTCTGGAATTGAGTCGCCAGAATAAGCGGTCCACCACTGACCACGACAGAAAACCTGTCCGTCGGGGTTAATATCTGTTTTGGTTAATCCAATTTCTCCTACCATCGATTCTATCCCAGTTGCTGTCTTTAAGCGAAATGACTGGATCGTTAAGCGCAGCAAGAAAATACTGATCAGAGAAAAAGGTAAAGTAACAGCGATTGCTGTTCCCCAATCAATTGATAACTCAGGAACGTCGGTGTTCACCAAAAGAACTGCCCCGAGCACCATTGAGATTGTGCCACCGACAGCAAGAATTCCACCAGTTGTCATCGTAGCTTCAAGCGCAAAACAAGCAAACCCAAGCACAAGGAGTGCTGCACCTGCCCAATTTATTGGAAGCATCGTGAGAGACATTAGCCCTAGGATGACCAAAATGGCACCCAGTACCCCTGGTGCGATAAGACCGGGATGTGTAAACTCCACGTAAACTCCCAGAATGCCTATGGCAAGCATAATGAAGGCTAATTTTGGATCGATTAATGGAAGTAGGACTTTCTGTCTTCTAGTCATTTCGTAGGGGATAATCGTAGCATTCGCGAGCTTCAGTATCTGTTCCTCTTTATTGAAGCGCTGGATAGTTCTACCATCCAGCAGTTTCAGTAGTGCGGGAACATTGTCGGCAACAATATCGACCAGGTTTGACTCAAGTGCTTCCCTATCGGTGAAAGCTCTACTTTCGATCACGGCTTGCTGGGCTAGCTTGGAATTACGTCCTCGTTTCGCGGTTACTGCACGTACTGCAGCTGCAGTGTCATTCTCGACTTTCTGATTCATTACTTCATCCATCTTGCCGCCACCCATCAGGACAGGGTGTGCTGCACCGGTATTGGTTCCTGGTGCCATAGAAGCTACATCGCCGGCCATCAAAATCATGAACCCCGCTGAGGCAGCACGACCTCCACTGGGGCCGACATATGTGACCACCGGAATTGGTGAGTGTAGTATTGCTTGGACTATCTTTTGGGTAGCATCAAGTAGACCACCAGGAGTGTCAAGACGAATAACAACAATTACTGCTTTTTTGGTTTGTGCCTGACTAAGAGCCTCAGTAACAATTTCGGCAGTTAGAGGGTGAATGACGTGGTTAATGTCAACTTGAAGGGCTCGTACGGTTTGTGCACTCGAACTCCCTGTTATTGTCACTGCAATCAGGAGTCCGCAGCATATCCACGAGCCTAAACGGCTAAATCGCATGGGTTCTAGTCGGGATTTTAGCACACGACTAGGTCGATATTGAGCCCAATATCATTACACTGGAGTTGTTTACAATTGACATTTTGGCTTTCAAGTGAACATCTTGCATCGCAGACAGTGTCAACGGAACTACAATGGTTAATTCCCGTTATGAAACTTACTGGTGTTTTCGCTGCACTTCCCACGTCTTTCGACTACCTAGGTGATGTTTACCAAGCTAAAATCACCCAGAATGTCGGTCGGTGGAATCGGGCTGACTTGGCTGGTTATCTTGTTGCCGGTCGCACTGGGGAAGGGGCGCTACTCAATATAGAAGAAAAACTAATGGTTTGGGAGCTAACTGCACAAGAAGCGAAAACGGGTGCAGTACTCCTCGCCGGCATTAGCTCACAAGGTGTACAAGAAACGCTCGAACTCATCAAACAAGCTGAGAAGATTGGCTATCACTTCGCGGTGGTTTCGCCACTTTCAATGGAAAATTTTACGCCTGACCGAATCAGTCTCTATTATCGCTCCGTGGCCGACCAAGCGAGTCTTCCTATCGTGATCGACAATCTGTCTGCTGGCAATCCTATGCATGTTCCTATGACGGTAATGACCGCCTTGGGAGAGCATCCCAATATTGTTGCTGTTGTTGATGGGTTTACCGAAGGCCAGAGCGATCTCGCTCTCCTGGGCGCTCTCGCCAAGGATTTCACTGTGCTTGTTGGTGACTCACCCAGCCCAGTTCCGTGGCTAACGGCTGGTTCCCCAGGAATAATTAGTGGGTTTGCTGCAATGGCTCCATTCTTTTTTTTAAATCTTGCCGAGGCGGTTAAAACTAGAGAATACAATGCTGCTCAGGATCTTGAGAGACACGCTCAAAAACTGGTTTCCTTATTGCTGCATCACTATGGAATTCCGGGGCTTAAGTACGCCCTTGATCTCAATGGTTACTACGGCGGATTAGCTCGTTTACCTCTTTCGCCGCTAACGTCGAAAGCAAAGCAAGAGATCGAAACTGCAATTTATGGAATACGCAGTTAGAGTTGATGGAGCACGATTTCTAGAGCTAAAATTAGCACCGTCAGAGATTCGCGTCGAGAGTTAAGTCCCTATAGTGCGCTAAACTCCAGGGCCTGATTCTCCGATTTCCGGTACGGCATTGCGAAACTGCTCAAAGTTTTCCTGGAAGCGGCTAGCAAGATCAATCGTAGCTTCATCATAAGCGACTCGGTCTTTCCACAAACTTCGTGCCGAGAGTTTTTCAGTCGGAACACCTGGGCACGTTCTGGGTACTGCAATACCGAAGACCGGATGCGGCTCGAAGTCGACACTGTCTAAATCGTCGTCCAGTGCCGCTGTCAACATAGCTCGAGTGTGGGACAATTCCATACGCGAACCTACGCCGTATGGTCCTCCCACCCAACCTGTATTAACTAGCCAGCACTTGGCCTTGTAGCGACGTAACTTGTCGCCTAACATTCTGGCGTAAATAGCGGGATTGCGGGGTAGAAATGGGGCACCGAAGCAGGCACTAAACGTTGCTGTCGGTTCATTGCTGAGTCCACGCTCTGTGCCTGCAACCTTAGCTGTATAGCCGCTCATAAAATGGTACATGGCTTGCCCAGGAGTGAGCCTTGCGATGGGTGGCAGCACTCCGAACGCATCAGCAGTCAGGAAGATGACGTGTGTCGGGTGCTTTCCTATTCCAGAAACCACTGCATTGTCGATGAATTCTACTGGATAGGCAGCGCGTGTATTTTCGGTAATGCTGCCGTCATCAAACATAATTTGGCGAGCGTCATCAGTAACGACATTTTCAACGACTGCACCGAATCGAATTGCATTCCAGATTTGCGGTTCATTTTTTTGGGAAAGACGAATACACTTGGCATAACAACCCCCCTCGAAATTGAAAATACCGCTGTCACTCCAGCCATGCTCGTCATCACCAATTAAACGACGTTTTGGGTCAGTTGATAAAGTTGTCTTGCCTGTTCCTGAGAGCCCGAAGAACAAAGCCGTCTGTCCGTCACTTGCTGAGTTTGAAGAACAGTGCATGGGCAAGACCCCGTTTTCCGGTAGTAGGTAATTGAGCACGCTAAAAATTGACTTCTTCATCTCACCTGCATATCGAGTACCCCCTATAATGACCATCTTGCGGCTGAAATTAACAATGATAAAGGCCTCGGATTGCGTACCATCAGTAGTGGGATCAGCCGTACAGCCAGGTGCGTACAATACAGTAAAGTCTGGAGTGTGTTTAGAAGTCGAGTTTAGTTTTGCCCGTACGAAAAGATGTCGCGCAAAAAGACTATGCCAGGCTAATTCATTGATTATTCGAATCGGTAACCGGTAGTTCTCATCAGTACCTCCGAAGCAATCTTGCACAAAGACATCTTTGTCTTTTAGATAAGAAAGTAGTTTTTGGTGTAGTATCTCGAAATGTTGAACGGAAATTGGCTGATTAACCTTACTCCAATCCACTGTCGATTCGGTTATCTCATCGCTAACAATATAGCGGTCGAGTGGAGAACGTCCAGTGTATTGACCAGTTTTTGCTACTAGTGCTCCATTAGATGCCAAATGGCTTTCTCTTCGATTTAAGGATTGTTCTATTAATTCCGTTTGGTTAAGGTTCCAGTAGACATTGGACACCTCTTGGAGTCCATGCTTCGACAGGTCATATTTACTGGAGCAGTGCCCTAGATTAGTCATAGAATTTCTCAATACAACTTAAATTTTTGTACGGTATTTGGTTTCAAGTAGCGAGAACTTCTCCTCAATGGAAAGTTTTGAAATTTGGGAAGTTTTCTGGTCTTGACTTGCTCTGTCTGGCCCAAAGGACCGTGTTGAATTCCGGCGCTCCTGTCTCGGTCGTCTTTTCCCCTTGTTCGAACGATCAGACCCACCACGACCATCTCGCCGACGTGGCAATTTGCCATTCCGTCTACTAACGGCTGCGTCGTGATCAAGTGTGGTTAAAGAGATCCGACTAGAATCGTTGTCGACTGCAAGAACACGTACAGGCAAATGATCTCCACTTTTAAGAGAAATTTTCCCATCCTTTCGAAATTGGTCAGCGATCTGTGAAATATGAACTAGACCTTCTTGGTCCGCACCTATGTCGACAAACAAACCAAAATCAGTGATATCGGTGACCAAGCCTGAAGTTTCTAGCCCGGGTTTCAATTTTTCAAGCGGAAGTAGTTTTATCTCTGATCGTTGGACTTCGAATTTGTCGCGCGGGTCTCGCTTAGGGTTTTCTATATCTCGGATGATAGCTTCGAGAATTGCGCGAGGTGTTTGCACTGTTTCAAATTTCTTCAGATCTACTGATGAAAGGGTTTCTGGCTTTCCGAGTGCCTCCTCCATGGAGATATTAGCAGCGGAGATGATTTTTTCAACTGTGGGGTACCAATTTGGGTGAACGCCTGTCGCATCTAGTAAGTTTTCACCCCCATTAATTCGTACAAATCCGACCAGTTGGTTGTAGAGACGGGCATTCATCCCCGGTACTTCTTTCAGCTGCTCTCTTGAAGAAAACCCTCCCCTTTTGTTGCGATACTCGACAATCCGTTTTGCTAATCGTTCTGTAGCGCCTGGAAGTTTCTCCAGTAACTCCTGTGAGGCGTGGTTTAGATCTACTCCGACTTCGTTTACACAGGCTTCAACGGTTTGATTAAGTTCGTTACGCAGTTTATGTGGCTCGATTTCCGTGTGAAATTGGCCTATGCCTAGTAGTCGAGGGTCGAGCTTTACAAGTTCGACCAGTGGATCCTGAAATCTTCGCGCCAAAGAAATTGCGCTACGGACTGCGGGTTCTACATCTGGTAATTCATTGCGTGCTGTTCTTGAAGTTGCATAGATCCAGTTGCCTGTTTCATTGACAGAAGTCCGGATTACGTCCGGTGCGCCAGCCTGGCGTATTGCTTTCCGAATAATTTTTTCGTTCTGTTTGGCGCCAGGTCTTCGTGCAAACACCAATGCTTCGACATTGTGTTCCCGGATCAAATCACCAAGCGATCCGTGCGGTGTTTTCAGTGGAAGATCTGCCTTGTCCTGTGATGGTTCTTGTTTCTTTGGTTCGTTGTCGAAATCAGCCTGTGGCGAGCCAGGCTTCTCTGGATCTGGTGGGTGGTTCTCGCTCGGTACGTTTTCTGAGGTATCTGGATTGTTTTCGGCCTCTGTTGTTTCTACTCCTTCATTGCTCTCCAGAGTGGCTTCTCTCTTCGTGTCCAGGTCTTCTGCCTCAGGTTTTTCTTCTGTTGTCTGAGAATGTGTGTCTGTAGCACTTTCCAGTTTGCCAATCTCTTCTGTTTCGTTATCTACTATCGCAGTTGCGAGCAGATTTCCAGTACCACCTACAACAGCTGCACGCCAACCGCCAGGTTTCCCTATCTCCAGGCCAATTGTTTGTAGTGTGCCCGCAGGTGGTGACAATAAGGTCTTGCGTAAATTTTTTTTGAAAACACGGAGAGCTTCAGTATCGGAACGGTCAGCAAGCCAGTGAGAAACATCATCTCGTAATGGCGTTGCTAAGTAATCATGATAAGCAACGCGAGTTGCATTCTCGAAGTGAGATCGGAACAGGGATGACTGATCCTTTAAGAATTTTTCAAGCATGAAGGACAAAATACGATCTTCTGGAAGTACGAACTCAGATTTCAGAAGGCCTTCACGCATGCCGAATCGTAGTGCCAAGTGTTGCCGCCAGCCAACTTCTGTTACAGGGGACTTGTAATCCTTTAACCAGTCGGTCTTCTTGCGTGATGCATTGTCAGTGCGATGAGATCCTCCATCGTTGATGTGCAATTCCGTGTATTTGATACAAATTTTGCGCAGTTCACCTCTGGTTTCAGAATCGTCTGCCAATCGTCTGGCAACAATGTGAACGGCATTGGTCAATGCAGCTTGGACGTCCGGGATATCCTTGTGGGGATCAACGTATTCGCCTGCAATAATTTCCATATCTGCATTCGCCGGATCTTGATCCCACAGAAGATTAGCAAGTGGCTCAAGTCCCTGTTCCAGAGCTCGATCTGCTGTGGAGGGCCGCCTGTTTCGAAAGGGAAGATAAAGATCTTCAAGAACTTGCCGCTCTGTCGATGCTTCGATTTGTGCTCGTAGTTCTGGTGACAGTTGATTTTTTTGCCCTAATGAGGCCAGAACTGTGATGCGTCTATCTTCGAGATCTAGAAAAGAGTGCAGCAACTGAAGAACTTCATGTAGGTGTTCCGTGTCTAGCCCGGCGGAAATATCTGGACGATAACGCGCCACGTAAGCTGGGAGCAGGCCTGACTCCAATGCAGGTACTAGTTCCAATAGCTCCGCTAACGGCACTTTAGCTTGTTCCGCGATCCTTAAATAGGACGATGTGGGGAGACTCGTTAAGGCTTTCATGGTGTTAGATTTCCAGATAAAAAGTCTCGTGATGTATCATAAACCAAATGGCGGGGAATACAAGAACTCTGCCGAGCTCCGTTTCGGTTTTTCTTTTAGTCTGTTTCTCAATTCTTGCCTTACCGATTTCTGCACAAGTTATAGAGTTTCTTTCGAATGGGCTCAAATATCAAGTTCTTACTCGACAGGGTTTGACTCTGATGTATGCACCTCTACAATTGACTGTGCGTGATTTCGCTGTCCTACAGGTTGCTTTTAGCAATGGTAGTAGTTACAGCTGGTCTATTCAGTCTACTGATTTTTTGTATGAATCTGAAGATGGATATCGCATCCGTGCAGTTTCTGAGGATACGGTTATCGATAATCTTTTTCGTAGTGCTGGCAGGTCGGAAGTGATCAAATTGCAGACTGCATACGAGAAATCACTTTTTGCTAATCAGCTCATTCGTTCCAATAACGGCTACGAACAGCGTCGACAATCTGCACTGGCTGGAGGCGGTAGTCGGGGTATCAAAGCTGCCGCAGCTGCATCGACGATTGCCCTAGTGCGCACTAAGCTGAATTCTGGTGACTCGACAGATGGTGCGATATTCTTTGACAACCAAGGGAAACAAATAGGTTCTGGCAGACTAATCGTGCAGGTTGCAGTAGTGATGGAGGAGTCTGCTGTCCCCGGCCTGACGGCCGAGCCTCATTTAACAGCAGTATTTGAGTTCGTGCTCCACTAGGTGACTTCAGTCGTACGGAGTGTGACTCACGGAATTTTGATGTACCAGTTCACGGAGTGTCCCACATTTTCGAAACCTTCTGATTCATACAGCCTGTTAGCTTCCACATTAGTTGCTAAGCAATCCAGATGTGCGTGTACTCCTCCGAGGGTTTTAAGATGGGCCAGCATCCATCGCAGTGTCTTGCGACCATATCCCTTTTGACGGTATTTCCGAGACACAGCCAAAATGTTGATGAAGGCAAGTTGAGTTTTTGGATCGATTCTCGCAGCAATCACAGAGGCTATTTCTGCTGAGGATTCACCAACAATAACAATCTCATTTTTCAGAGCCTTGTTAACGCGACCTTCCCAGCGGTCACGCCAGTTGGTTCCATTTAAAAGACCAAAACGTTGGTCGACATAGGTCTGCATCGTGACCTTTTCGAAGCCTTCGATCACTATCTTTACAAGTTGTTCGTAGTCTTCCTGGTGTGCAGGTCGAAACGAAAGAGCCATTTATACCTCCAAAGATCTCCTGCAACATGCCACACTGCACGACTGCTTGGCAAGTGCGGCACGCTATTAAACTCTGTCCTGGCGCGTTATGATCGAGAGGAGAGGTTCAGCGATTGTCGCAGCCGATCGGCAGCTCGAGAACCGTTGTCTCTATAGGGAACTGATATGGGATTGTTTGACAACGAACCTTTCTATCGTATTGGCAAGTTGCCACCGTATGTCTTCTCTGTCATTAACGAGATGAAGGCACAAGCTCGTGCTGATGGCAAAGATGTCATCGATCTTGGTATGGGTAACCCTGATGGAGCCACACCGAGTATCGTCGTTAACAAACTTGCCGAGGCTGCACGTAATGAGCGCAACCACCGTTACTCAATGTCGCGCGGTATTCCGCGATTGCGTGACGAAATCACCAAATGTTATGAGACTAACTACGGAGTCAAACTTGACCCGGAAAAAGAGGCGTTGGTTGCTATGGGTGCAAAGGATGCCATCGCACATCTACTTTTTGCGGTTATTGGTCCCGGTGATCCCGTTGTCATTCCTGATCCTTGCTACCCCATCCACCAGTGGGGTGTTGTGATGGCTGAAGGGGAGGCTTGTAACTTGGCGATGCCATCGCCCGAGTCATTTCTTGAACGCCTCGAGGATCTCTATCGCAAGAAGGTGAAGCCACCCAAGATGATTCTCGTATCATTTCCACACAACCCGACTACGCAGTGTGTTGATAAGTCGTTTTTCGAAACACTTGTGTCTATGGCTCATCGGCATGGGACTATGATTGTTCACGATTTTGCTTATGCTGATCTCAGTTTCGAACATGTTCGTCCACCAAGTATTCTTGAAATCCCTGGTGCGAAGGAAGTTGCTGTTGAAATCTTTTCTATGTCAAAGAGCTATAACATGGCAGGTTGGCGCATAGGATTTTGTTTGGGTAACCCGAAGATGATTAGTGCACTGGGTCGCATCAAAAGCTACCTTGATTATGGAGCCTTTCAACCAATTCAAATTGCGTCTATCATTGCTCTACGTGAATGCAAAGAAGAGGCTCGAAAGATCCGTGACGTTTATCGAAAACGACGCGATGTACTAGTCGCTGGTCTTAACCGTGCTGACTGGATGGTCAAACCTCCTCCAGCCACGATGTTTCTGTGGGCTAAAATTCCTGAGAAATACCAGTCGGTTGGCTCGCTGGAGTTTGCAAAAATGCTTCTCCAGGAAGCCCTAGTTGCCGTTTCGCCAGGTATTGGGTTTGGCCCCCACGGTGAAGGCTATATCAGGTTCGCCTTGATCGAAAACGAGCATCGCACACGTCAGGCCGCTCGTGGCATCCGAAAACTCCTGTGTGGATAGGCTGCGCTATTACACTCACGGTGCAGAACCGGTAACATTCAACTACCACGTTGTGCAATAGTAAGCTCATAGGAAAAGCAAAACGCCTTCCGTGGTCAAATATCTCTCCACGTTTGAGGGTTTGCGCCGTCATTCTTTACTGGAGGGAGTCAAGAAGACGGTATGCTGAAGGTCGCGGCAATGGCAACGGTCATGGAGACCGAATACTACTCTCCAGTAGAGAATAAAGAAACTCTTTCGGTAGACGAGGAATTCGTCAACGCCAACCTCAAGAGGGTTTTTCGGCTAATATACCGCGTGGTCGGAAATGTTCCGGACGCACAAGATTTGACTCAGGAGGCTTTCGTTAAAGCACTCAGCCGTCGCTCTCAGCTTCAGGATCCTCGGAAGTCTGCCCAGTGGCTAGGGCGTATTGCTGTAAATACGGCACTCGATTTTGTCCGCCGTCGCAAACGTGTGACATTTGAGGGTCTTGACCGTGCACCAGATGTTTCATCAGAAGAGAGTCCCGAACACGCTGTTTTGCGAGGGGAAAAACGTGCATATATCGAAGCAGGTTTGCGATTGCTTTCTGAACGTGAGCGTGTGGCTTTAATTCTTCGCGACATTGAAGGTCTACCCACTGCAGATGTGGCGGTACAACTTGGTTGTTCGCCAGCTACAGTGCGCTCTCATATAGCCAATGCACGGGTGAAGTTCCGTCGTTATGCCAGGAGAGTGCGATGAGAGTCTTTTTTCTCCGACACCCGAGTGAAGCTGACATGGCTCTTTTCGCTGGAGGTGAAGCTGGGCCTTTCTCGAGATGGCGCATCGAAAATCATTTAACCTACTGTTATTCCTGCCGAGAGGTAGTGGCTGACTTTTTTCACCTGCAAAGTGACATAGGGCAACTTTCCGAGATTCCACAGCTCAACTGGAGTGCGATGAGCCGAGATATCAAAGTCGCTATGCAGCAGGCGACAACATCTTCAGACGAAGTGGCTACATCTGTAGATCACGGTTGGCAAAGTTGGATAGGACGACGACCAGTGTGGGGGCTGAGTGTTGCTGGTGTCGTGATATTCGGTGGATTCATCGTCTTTCAACAGTTACAGAAGGGGACGGGATCCGACACTTTTGTTCCACTTGAGGCGTCAGAGAGGGACTTTATTACACCAGTGGAGACCTCGGAAGAGAAGATGGCAACGGTTCAGGATCGCAGTGCGGCTCTCGAGGTAAAGGGGGAGAGTAAGTTCCGACAAGAAAGAGAACGAGAGGTTTCGTTGTTCCCGGCCGGGTTGCACTACGAAGATGCCGAAGTTGGTGTCGCAGCTGATGGTTCGATGTCGATTCGAACTTTCGATTTCTCCACTGACACGGTGACGATAACACATGTTTACATTCCGTAAGATTGTCGTTGTAATTTTGCTGGTATTGCTGGCAACCGCTGCCTCGCCAGGGGTGAGCTGGGCCGACTCGCCGCAAGTGCGCTTTATGGAGACTGCAGGGGTCTCGGCATCGTTAGTTTCTGTAGATAGTTCGGAGACCGTTATCCAGCCGCGCGGAGGAGTACTGGTTATAGATCTGAGGGCTACCGTGCGGATACGCAACGACGGTACCAGTCCCATCCGCGGTATCAGTCTCGGTGTGTGGGCTGGCGAAACAACTTTGGGAAGTAAAGCTTCAGTTGCAGTTCCTGGTTTGCACATAAAACCGGGTGAGCTATTTCCATTAAGGCTTGCACTGCGGTTGTTACGGCCGCTGCCAGCTCCCAAAGAAAATATCGTTTTGGTGGAAGTCGACGGGCTACTGTTTGACAGCTTCCGTTTTCAGGGTCCGGACAGGCTCGATTCCAAAAGGCGTTTGACGGTATGGACCATGCAAGCGGATCGCGATCGTGGAGCGATGCGTGAGGTGCTAGCTACTGGTGGTCCTGAAAAACTGCGAGAGCAAGTACTGGCCAGGCTCGTTGCTCAACAGCAACGTCCGCGCCTTGAGGCTCGATCGTTGGGTCGCTCGGTTTCCACTTCTGTGCGAAATTTAGCGGAACGTCGCTTGACTCTGGCATTTTCGGATATTCCAGAGTCGCCGGTAGGAGCACTTACGGGATCGGCTTTTGTTGCCGGTCGAACAGCACGTGCTCCCGAGGTTACGGTGGAGAACCGATCTTCGAAAGCAGTTCAATATTTTGAACTGGGTTGGGTAATAGATGACTCACTGGGGCGGCGTTATGCTGCTGGCTCTTTACCAGCACCGAGTTCGCCGATCCGCCTTGCTCCCGGCCAATCTATTGTGACATCGGCCGATCGTAGATTTTCGTTTTGGCCCGTCGACGAAGGTGCAAGTCATAACTTCTTAGTGAAAGGGATCCGTGGATTTATTACTCAGGTCCAGTTTGAAGACGGAAGCCTATGGATTCCGAGTCGCAAAGATCTTCGTCAGGCGAATTTGCTCGAATTGCTTCCTGCGTCCCCTGAAGAGCAACGACTCACCAATCTTTACCGCCGTCGTGGCCTTGACGGACTTATAGAAGAATTGGGCAGATACTGACTCAAAGTTGGATTGGTCACACCTTGGATGAAAGTCAGTGTGTTGTTTGAGGTTGTTGCACGTTGTTGGAGCCCTATCCGCAGAGCATCGATGGCGCTTGTTCGATCCAGCAGTATGTAGTATCGGTGAAGAAGGAGAGAACGATTTGACATCACTACCTGAAGAGGAAGTTATATTGCACTCGCCCCATTACCCTTTCTCTTGTAGCGATTGTTAGGATAGAGCCCCTATGCAAGAAACGGATCGTGTTGCCAGTGGTGCTGATAGTAGAGTCAATACATCTTCTTCCATGAAGCCAACTGAGCCGATAGTTCTTCACGCGAACTCAGAACTGGGATACAAGGAGTTGTTCCTTGTGGTCCTTTTCACTTGTGCATCTTTTGTCGTTGTTGGTATTGCTTGCCTTACGTTTCTGCTTGGGCTGGAAGCCTTATTGGGTTGGGAGGTTAATTTCGAAAAACCCCTGACAGAGGCTTTGATGTTAATTGTGGTTCAGGCCATAGCGTGGTCACTAATCCTAGTTTTCGTTTACTTTCTCGTTACGGCCAAACACGGCATAGAGTTTCGTAGAGTTATTGGCTGGATTCCACTTGCCCAACCACTTTCAGCCGGACTGCTCTATTGTTTGACCGGTGTTGGGTTAGCCTGTTCAGTAGTCGTGATTGCATCAATGATGCCGTTACCAAATCAAAGCTCCCCTTTTGAGGATCTTTTGCGAGACCCATCAGCACTGCTACTAGTCGCAGTGTTCGGTATCACTGTGTTTCCAGCGGTGGAAGAGATTTTGTTTAGGGGTTTCTTCTTCGCAATTGTGGAGCGAATTCACGGAACTTTGGTTGCTATTGTGATCACGAGTACAGTTTTTTCGATTGTGCACGGCCCACAATACGGTTGGCAGTGGCAGAGTCTAACTTTACTGTTCTGTGTTGGTTCGATTTTTGCTGCTGTGCGTGTGAAGACGAAGTCCGTAGTACCGGTAATATTGGTGCATTCCGGATACAACGCAACTTTACTGCTCGGCGCCTTGTTTTCCGGTGGAATGTCAGATAAGTTCTAGATGTTTGACTGCTATTGCCACTGCCAGGGCTATTTAATGTTGGTCTATCACTTCGCGAAACAGTCGGATGTGTTCAGGTGTACTACCACAACAACCACCGACGATATTTACACCAATGTCCAATAAAGCCGGAAGTTCTGAAACCATCTCTTGTGGAGTTTGCTTGTATACGACTTTCATCTTTTCAAGAACTGGCTGACCGGCATTGGGCTGTGCCATGGTAGGTAGCTTGCTGACTTTCCGATAACGTTCTACCGCACGTGCTGCCCAACCAACGTCTATACCTGTGCCGCAGTTGAGCGCAATGATATTCACACCGGCATCTCTCATGAAGGCAGCTCCTTCTTCGGGATTGATGCCCATCATAGTGCGAATTTCTGAGCCGTCGGTGGTCACGTCATAGGCCATTGAGCCGATGACACAAGGTGCGCCCGCTTTTTTGGCGGCTTCGATTCCTATACTCAATTCTTCAAGTGCTGTCTGAGTCTCGATAATAATGGCATCTACGCCGGCGGCAACGAGACTGGTGGCCTGCTCAGCGAAAGCTTCACGCACTTGTTGTTCCGAAACATCGCCGTAGGGCTCCATTAATCCTCCGAAAGGGCCGATATCACCTATGACGAATCCGGATTTTGTTCCGAAAGCCTCCCGTGCGATCTCAACGCCAGCCCTATTGATGGCTTCAACTTCATCCTCGCGGTCGTGCCGTTCAAGCATGATACGGCAACCTCCAAAGGTGTTGGTGATAAGACAGTCACAACCGGCTTCTACGTAGGCTCGCTGAATCTTCAGGAGGCGATCAGGGTGGTCTACATTCCACGCTTCACCGCAGCCACCTGGTTCCAGGCCAGCGTATTGCAGCTGCGTACCCATCGCTCCGTCGCCTAGAAGAACCCGTTTCTGAATCGCCTCTAGTATTTTTTCCGCCATAACTTCACCTTAATTCCGTCCAATGCATGTTCTCTTTTATGATAACGAGACTTTTATTGATGCATGGAGGCGAACTTTAATCAGTTCTGATCAATTACGGTTTGAGTACTTTTAATCACCATTAGGAAGTTGATTATCCACCACCGTGGATATTCTTTTGTTGATCTTTCCAGTAGGGATCACGCAGTACGCGTTTGAGGATCTTTCCTGTTCCTCCCTTGGGTAATTCATCCCGAAACTCAACACTTTTTGGAACCTTGAAGCCGGCCAAGTGGTCTCGCAAGAAGGAGCGAATGTTTTCTTCGGAAATTATTTCCCCGGGTTTCAACACCACAAAGGCTTTGGGAACCTCACCCCACTTCTCATCCGGCACTCCAACCACGGCACTTTCGTAAATAGCTGTGTGAGCGTCGAGGACCTTTTCGATTTCAATGGAGGAAATATTTTCACCGCCACTTATGATGATGTCCTTTTTACGATCGACTATGAGTAAGAAGTTTTCCTCATCCCACACCCCCATATCACCAGTGTGAAGCCAGTTGTCTACAACAGTTCGAGATGTGGCCTCAGGTTCTTGCCAATAGCCATCCATAACAGTGTCACTTCGGAAAAGAATCTCCCCGACACTTTCGAGATCTTTGGGAACGTCAACACCAGAAGGGTCAATTACGCGGGCTTCCACACCAGGGATGGAATGACCTGTCATAGCCTGACGGCGAAGACGCTCCTCTTCGGAAAGATCCCCCATGGTGTTCTTAAGATGTGCCATCGTTGCGATGGGGGACGTTTCGGTCAGGCCGTATCCAGCGAAGACAAGACAGTCAAATTTCTTCTCGAGTTGCGATATCAATTTTTCTGAGGATGCAGCACCGCCGATCATTAGCTCTTTCAGGCTACTTAAATCATATTTCTCAAGATCTGCGAAATGAAGCATTGTTGTAGCCATGGTTGGGACCATCGAGAACGCAGTTACACGCTCTTGCTCGATGAGTCGACAAATATTTTCTGGCTCGAACCGCTTGACAATAATGTGTCTAGCTCCCGAGAAGGTAACGGTATGAGGGTGACCCCATCCGTTGGCATGGAATAAGGGAATGGTGTGCATTTGGCAAACTTCGTCGGCGGCAATATTGGTGGCTCGAGCTCTGAAACCCAGTAGTGAGTAGATGCCATGGAGGTACAATGTCCGGTGTGAAAGCATGACACCCTTTGGAGGACCGGTGCTTCCACTCGTATAGAACAACTCAGCGGCAGATGTCTCGTCATAGTCTGTGAAGTCAACAGGTTGAGGACAAGCCGCAGCCAGCAGTTGTTGGTAGCAATGTGGGTGCACCCACTCAGGAAGTTCACCAGTATCGCTTAGTGCGACCCAAATAAGCTCTGGGTGATCTTCGTGCAAGGACTGACAAAGATCAACAAATTCAGGGTCAAACAGCACGATCTTTGAACCGGAGTGAGTGAGGATGTAGGCCTGTTCCTTAACAGACAATCGTACATTCAGTGGTAATAAGACTCCGTGCGCAATTGGAACACCGTAATAGGCTTCTAATAACTCATGACAGTTAAAGCTGAGAGTAGCAACGCACTCACCACGCTTTAGTCCGAGGTTTTGCAGCGCATTTGCTAAGCGACAGGCGCGGTCATATAGCTCCAGATAAGTGAGTCGACGTTGACCGTCGACAACACCGATCTTTTTGCCGTAGTCCTGAGCGGCACGTAGGAGGAAACGTAACGGAGTTAATGGAAGAATCATTTCAGAGGTAGGAGTTTAAAAAGACCGATTCACTAGTTTGAACTTGATGGCTTCGTGCGTCAAGCATTTTGGGGGATTGGCAGCGAATTGGAATTATAGATTGTATTCCTGTTGTCGCAAATGAAAACTAACAGCCTCAGAGAAATTGGTCACGGAGATATGTGAGCGATTGCTATGATGGTGCTCTCTTTGTTTTCCAACTGTGTTGCTGTTAGTGCGTTATGTTCACTTTCCAAAACGTAGATTTTATAGATATTGATTCACAACTCAGCGAGGAGGAGCAGCTTGTACGTAAATCCGTTCGTCAATTTGTTGATGAAAAAGTTCTACCAATAATTCGAGATTGTTTTCGTGACTCCCGTTGCCCTCTCGAACTGATTCCTCAGATGGCTGAGCTGGGCCTTTTCGGCGCTAGCCTTGAAGGCTACGGCTGTGCTGGTATGAGCGAGATTGAATACGGTCTGGTGATGCAGGAGCTTGAACGTGGCGATAGTGCACTGCGAAGCTTCGTGTCCGTTCAAGGAAACTTGGTGATGTGGCCAATTCATCAGTACGGTACTGATGGTCAGAGAGAGCAGTGGCTTCCAAATCTACAACAAGGTAAGGTGTTAGGCTGTTTCGGACTGACTGAACCAGCATTTGGATCTAATCCTGATGGTATGCGTACACGCGCTGTGCGTGACGGGAACAAGTATGTCATCAATGGCGAAAAAACCTGGATTACCAATGGCACGCTAGCTGACGTAGCAGTAGTTTGGGCGAAAGAGGGTGATACGATCCGTGCATTCCTCGTTGAGAAAGGCACTCCTGGATTCGAAACCTCAGATATCCATGGCAAGTTGTCGATGAGAGCCTCGACAACTTCCAACTTAGTCTTCTCTGACTGTTGTATCCCAGCTGAAAATATTTTGCCAGGTGCAGTAGGGCTTAAGACAGCATTGAATTGTCTGACACAGGCCCGCTATGGGATTGGCTGGGGGTGTATCGGAGCGGCTATGGCCTGTTATGACGCAGCACGCCAATATACTCTTTTGCGTAAACAGTTCGGAGATCGTCCAATTGCTTCTCACCAATTGGTGCAAAGCGAATTGGCCTGGATGATATCAGAAATTTCGAAGGCACAACTGCTTGCTTTGCATGTAGGTCGTCTAAAGGAACAAGGGCGATTACATCATTCCCACGTTTCGATGTTAAAACGCAACAATGCCTGGATTGCACTTGAGACTGCGCGGAGAAGTCGTGATTTACTAGGTGCCAATGGTATAGTCGACGAATATCCAATTTTTCGCCACATGTGTAACCTAGAGACTGTAAAGACGTACGAAGGTACTCACAATATTCATACACTCTCGATTGGCCAGCAGATTACTGGAATCTCTTCTTTTGTTTGAGATATTATTTTCCGATGGTCAAGATATATCAGTGTTTGGGTCGAGTGAAGTGTCGCTGTGCACAACTGGCAGTCTTGATGACTCTTTGTGTCAACTATGGGTCACGACAAGACCCTGATGCTATACTGATCGCTCGATAATGCCTCGCCAGAAGAAAACGCCTCTGAACAATTACGTGCTTGTCATCTTTGACAGTTGTCGCTACGACTCGTTTATTCGAGCACGGCCAAAGGTGATGAGACAACTCGGGAAAGTCGAAAAACGGTGGTCCTATGCGTCTTGGACTGCTCCCTCGCACTACAATTTGCTAATGGGACTACTGCCTCATCAAAGCCCTAAAAATGTCTTCGCCTCCGAATATTACAAGAAAGACTTTTTTCGATTCAATGAACGGCTGGGTGCTGAAAATATTGAATTCAAATCGCTGGTACCGAAGCTCTATTTCCCACATTTTCTGCACGATAAGCTGGGTTATCGAACACATGCGATGGTGTCACTGCCGGTATTAAACCCAAAGACAATCATCAACCAGGGATTTGACACGTTTCGGTTGATGGATAACCACAATGACATGAGGGCGATGCTTAAGGAAATGAAGTTTCCGGAAGATCGCCCCTCTTTCTACATCCTTAATGTCGGCGAGACGCACTATCCCTACGCATTGCCCAATGAGCCACCTGAAAAGTGGCCACGGATTAGCGGTGTTCATGGTGTTTTTAAGCATCTGGATGATCACGTGGTCGGCGGTCGACTGAAACGCGCCCGGACGCAATTTTTCGACGACAAAAAAATGAATGATCTGCGTCATCGTCAGATCAATGCGGTAAAGTACCTCGACCAGGTGATCGAGGAGCTGTTTGATCTAATCCCCAAGAATACGTATGTGACTATCACAGCAGACCACGGCGAACTTTTTGGTGAAGATGGCTTCTTCGGCCATGGCCCGGTCCAGCACGACAAAGTTTTTGAGGTTCCCTTTGTGGAAGGGAAGCTGCGGTGATCATTAGGTGGATTCAGAAAACAGCGGAAACATGTTCGAACAATTTCTGCATTGCCGGGTATGTTTGGGTTGGAGTGAGTGGTGTTTTAGGTCTCTGTATCTTTTTGCTTAGTCCGCCAGGTGTTGTGGACATTCCTGTATTTAATACTTCCTATATAGGACCCGGTGCTGGTTTTGCTTTTCTCGGATCATTCCTTAGTTTATTAGTAGCGTTTTTTGTCGGTGCAGCATCTCTACTTATCTGGCCATTCCGTTTCATTTGGCGAGCCTTGACACGTCGTAAGGGCATGGCCAAAGCACGAGTCAAAAAAGTCATCTTTTTAGGTATGGATGGCCTCGACCCTGATCTTTGCGAAAAATATATCAGTGATGGCAAGATGCCACATTTTTCTAGGTTGCGCGATGCAGGACATTTTAGTCGCCTGCGGACAACCTTCCCACCGCTTTCTCCTGTAGCTTGGTCCACTTTTGCAACTGGTGTGAATCCCGGCAAGCACGCTATGTACGATTTTTTGAATCGCAGCATAAAGACATATTTACCTGAGCTGTCTTCCTCGCGCGTGGAAGGTCCGAAGAGATTCTTGAATTTGGGGAATTGGCTTGTCCCAATCAGCAAACCAAGAGTAGAACTGAGACGCAAGAGTAGGACTTTCTGGAATATTCTAAGTGAGCACCAAGTAGACTGTACTGTGCTAAGGGTGCCCATCACATTCCCCCCTGAAAAATTTGAAGGAAAGCTGCTTTCTGCTATGTGCACTCCAGACTTACTTGGAACACAAGGTAGTTTTATGCAGTTCACTACAGCACTCGAAGAAGCATCCTATGAGCAGGGAAAACGTTATCCCTTGAAGCGTCAAGACGATCGCTTTCATGGAGTGATTACGGGCCCGGGGAATCCAGTCAAACAAGGTAATGCTCCAATGACGATCGAGTTCTCTCTCGATTGGAATGCAACGCGCGAGTGTGGACTTTTAAAAATTCAAGGTGGTGAATACACTTTGCACAAGAATGAGTATTCACCGTGGATCAAGTTGAGTTTTAAAGCGGGACTGGGAGTTAAGATCCAGGGCATAACACAGTTTCTTATCACGGAAACAGAACCTAATTTCTCGGTCTATTTGACACCAATTAATATTGATCCTGAAGCGCCTGCACTGCCGATTTCTCATCCGAAATACTACGCGACCTATCTGGCTAAATTGCTTGGTGCCTACTCCACTTTGGGGTTGGCAGAAGATACCTGGGCCCTCAACGAGCGCGTGATAGATGAACAAGGTTTTCTGGATCAGGCTTACTCGATCTATTCTGAACGCGAAAAGATGTTTTTCAATGCCCTGGACAAAGCCGAACAGGGTGTTGTGGCTTGTGTATTTGATACTAGTGACCGTATACAGCACATGTTTTTTAGATACCTAGAGCCCGATCATCCCGCTCACAAGAATAATGGAGAAGACCATGAAAAGTACGCCAATGTTATTGAGGATCTCTATTGCCGGATGGATGATCTAGTTGGCCGTACGATGCCTTATGTCGACGACGATACGGTACTATTTGTCCTTTCCGATCACGGGTTCAAGTCCTTTCAGCGAGGTGTAAATCTGAATGCGTGGTTACTTCAAAACGGCTATTTGCAGCTTAAACAAGGTGCCGGGTTCGGGGAACCGTATTTGCGGAATGTTGATTGGAGCAAGACGCGTGCATATGTATTTGGCCTTGCAGGTGTTTATATCAACCAGAAGGGTCGAGAAGGACAGGGAATCGTCGAACCGGGAGAGGAGGCCGACACTCTTAAACGTGAACTAGCTGACAAGTTGAGCGGATTGATCGACGAACAGAGAAATACAGCTGCAATTTGCAAGGCTTATCCCAATGGTGATGTTTACAAGGGACCATATCTCAGTGTTGCACCTGATGTAGTGATTGGCTATGCCGATCAATATCGCAATTCCTGGGCAGCAGCCCTTGGGACTGTTACTAGTGAGGTTTTTGAGGACAATTGTAAGGCCTGGAGCGGGGATCATTGCGTAGATCCACCGCGTGTGCCTGGTGTGTTGTTCTCAAACTGGGCGTTCAGGAAGTCCAATCCTGGTATCGAAGATTTGGCTCCGACGACGTTGTCGTTGTTCGGCGTTAAGCCTCCACCTTATATGGACGGCACAGATTTGCAATTAACGGAAGAGAGGGAGACTGTGTGAGACTTCGCATGCTTGGTCATTGGGATGCATTGCGAGTGGATACTCATATCTACCAAAATGTAGTTTTCCTGTTATGTCTTCTACTGCTGAGTTGCGGTAAAGAGCCTAATGTGCCTGAGACAGATAAACGTGTCATTGTCCTCGGTGTTGACGGTATGGATCCCAGTTTTGTGGAACGGCATTGGGAATCCTTGCCTAATCTTGATGCTTTGCGCCAACAAGGTGAGTTTAAATCACTTGCCACAACTATCCCCCCTCAGAGCCCAGTGGCTTGGTCGACCGTCACTACAGGTCGTGATCCAGGTGGCCATGGTGTATACGATTTTGTTCACCGCGACCCATTTACGCTAGCTCCATTCTCGTCAATGGGACAAATTGCAGAGGCGGGTAAGGTTCTTGAAATTGGGAATTATGTAATTCCTCTATCGGAAGGTGAAGTTGAATCATATCGAGAGGGGTCACCTTTTTGGCCGATTCTGACGAAGCATGGGGTTCCGGTAACAATGATCCGTATGCCGGCAAACTTTCCCCCGGTCAAAAACGAAGCGCGACAGATTTCTGGAATGGGTACTGTGGACTTAAGAGGAACTTTTGGCACTTTCACTTTCTTTACTGAAAACTCAGAGGAGGAGACCCATACAGTTCCGGGTGGTGAGGTGATTCGGATAGATCCATTTGACCACTACACAGAACTTGCTATCCCTGGTCCGGTGAACACTCTTTTAAAAAATCGGCCTACAGTCTCCGTACCGCTACAGGTTCATCGTGATCCATCGAACCCAGTCATCCGTCTCGATCTTCAGGGTCACAGTATCGTGCTTGCAGAGAGCGAATGGACCGATTGGGTGAACGTGCGATTTCCACTGTGGGGAGAATTTGTAGGTGCGGCAGGCATTGTCAGATTCTACTTGAAACAAGTGCACCCTAGTTTAGAACTCTATGTTACGCCGGTAAATATTGATCCGAGCATGCCAGATCTACCAATTTCGACACCTGGTGATTACAGTGCTGACTTGGCAGATAAGCTAGGTGGCTTTTATACACAAGGTATGGCTGAAGATACTAATGCTTTTCGCCAAGGGATATTCGACCTAAAGGAATTCGTCCAACAGGCACGATTCGTTTTGGACGAAAACATTGCCATGTTTAGGCATGAGTTTGCGAAATTTCAATCAGGCTTGTTTTTTTACTATTTTTCGAGTGTCGATCAGAGTTCTCACATGCTTTGGGGAAAGCACGAAGGAGAATTGTTGCCATTTTATAAGGCGATCGACCAGGTCGTCGGAGAGGTGCTTCAATCGATTGGTGAGAATACGACGTTGATCGTGATGTCGGATCATGGTTTCGCTCGCTTTGATCGTGCTGTTCATTTGAATACTGTTTTGATGCGAGAGGGATTTCTGGTCCTAGATGATCCCAGTAGTGCGGGTAAAGATGAGATGTTCGTCCATGTAGATTGGTCCCGTACGAAGGCTTACGCGATGGGGCTAAATAGTCTCTATCTAAATAGACTGGGTCGCGAGCGTGAGGGTGTTGTTTCCGAAGGCGAAGAAGCTGAGGAAACACTCTTGAACATCAGGCAAAGATTGTTGGCATTTCGTGATCCTGACAATGGAGAACGGGTAATAGAAGAAGTTTATTTACCAGATGAGAACTATCTGGGGGAAAACTCTATCTACGCCCCGGACATGATCATCGGCTATCGACCACCATATAGGGCATCCTGGGAAACACCACTAGGTGCCGTGCCAGCTAAGACGGTTGTGGCGAACAAGGATGCCTGGGTGGGCGATCACTGTATTGCGCCGAAATATGTACCAGGTGTTTTATTTAGCAACAAAAAGAGTAGTATTAGTGATCCGAAACTGGTTGATCTAACAGTAACTTTTCTAAAAGAGTTTGGAGTGGAGCCAAGCGAGGGTATGATCGGACGAGTGTTGTATTGACGGCAGGTAACTTACATCCAGAGTTCGAATTGGTACTGTACTTGGTCGCAATCTTATTCTCAGCACATGTAGGATAGAAGCCATGCTTGGACCTAGTATCAAAATTGACAAAGATCTCTACGCTCGTGTAAAACGTTGTGCCGACACAGCAGGGTATTCTTCCCCTAAAGAGTTCGTACAACATGTTCTCGAGAAGGAATTGACTGCTATCGAAGGTGATGATTCCGACGAACAATTGTTGGAAAAGCTCAAAGGTTTGGGTTATATCGAGTGACCTCTTGAAACTGGTCGCGGAGTTTTTGCGAGAAGATAACTGTGGATTGGTGGAATGCCGTTATTCGTTGGTTGGTAGACGTGGTGGCCACGTTTCCGGCGGGAGCACATCCACTTGTGGGGTTGACGACACTTTCACTCGCAACTGCCGTTTTGGTGTTGTGGTTATTTGGCAAGGTTTCTGACCAGCAGAAGATTGCTGCTGAAAAGAAATTAGTACAAGCTTACCTGCTTGAGTTACGACTCTATGGTGACCGTCCTAGGTTAATTTGGAAATCTTATTTAGCACTGATGTACGCTAATTTTCGATACATGGGTTTGATGCTGAAGCCAGCAATTTTTTTGACAGCTCCGATAGTAGTGTTGATGTTTCACCTGGATGCATTCTATGGAATGAGGCCTTTGCATGTTGATGAGTCAGCGACTGTCACGGTGCAACTGAATGATCCTCTCATGTCAAACGTTGTGGCGCCCACATTGCAGGCACCGTCGGGAGTTCGGGTTGAGACACCTGCTCTTCGAAGCTTAGAATCTGCTCAATTCAGTTGGCGTATTCGTCCTGAACAGGCTGTCAGCGGCGTGCTACGTTTCAATTGGGGCAGTAATGGTTCGTGGGAAAAGTCTGTTTCAGCAGGTGATAGACAACAACTGCTGTCGGTGCGACGTGTTGATACCTGGCACAAGACGTTTTGGAACCCCGGTGAAGATCAAATCAGAGTGCCTTCGGTAGCATGGGTTGAAATCCGCTACCCTGCTGCGACAATCAATTTTTTTGGGTTCGACCTGCACTGGTTGGTTTGGTTTCTTGTACTTTCGATGCTTCCCGCGTACTTGTTGCGAGGTTTCTTCGGTGTTGTCATTTAAAAGCTATTGGGTGTTTACGTAATGCCTATTGCGTTTAGGTCAACATTGGCGAATATTTGGAAAATGGATAGGGAGTTGTTTTTGCGGATTGTCGATGTTTTGAATGTATGATTTTTGTCAGAATTCATCTACAATAGGCCGTCTGGCTGAGTATTAGATGCAGGGGTTCTGTTGATGTCTGTCAGAGTCATGGTTTGTCTTGATTGAGCTTCTGCTAATAAGAACGGAGATACTGAATGAAACTCAAAGATCAGGTTGCGATTGTGACTGGTGGTGGCACTGGAATGGGTCTAGGCATTAGTGAACGTTTTGGTGCTGAAGGGGCCAAGGTTGTTGTCAACTATCGTTCCTCCAAAGAGGAAGCGGAGACGATTGCTGCCTCTATTGTCGACAAAGGTGGTGAAGCAGTTGCTTACCGTGCAGATGTATCTCAAGATGCCGAAGCACGGAAAATGATTGATTTTGTGTGTGATCGCTGGGGTCGGCTCGACGTTTTAGTCAACAATGCGGGATGGAGCAAGGTCACTCCACATCACAAACTGGAAGAATTGACGGATGATATATGGGATCGTACTTTGAATACTAACCTTCGCGGAGCTTTTTACTGTGCCAGAGCAGCTGTACCATTGATGAAACAAGGTGGCGGAGGGGCAATAATTAACAACACTTCTGCGTCGGCTTGGAGTGCTGCGGGAAGCTCAATTGTTTACTCTGCGTCGAAGGCAGCGATGGTCAATATGACGAAGTCACTAGCTCGCGCATTGGCTCCTGAAATCCGGGTCAATGCCATAGCTCCTGGCTTGGTACGAACCCGTTTTGCTGGTTGGCCTGAATCTACTTTCGAGCAGGCGCCCAAACAGACACCGTTACAACGGATTGCAACGGCAGAAGAGGTTGCTGCTTTAGTACTCTTTTTAGCGGTCGATGCTACGGCAATTACTGCTGAAACGATTCTTATTGATGGTGGGCGAACGTTGTTGGGCAACACTATTTCTTAGCAGTAAATTTGAAGCGAATTGGACCTGTGTGGCACCTCTTCTGGTTTAATTTGAGAAGGTGTCAGAAACATCTTTATTGCACACCGATATAATAAAAGACGTGTTAGACGAAAAACTTAAATTCGCTGTTTTTATCGATTACGACAATATCGAGATAGGTGTCAAGTCCACCCTTCGGCGTGGATTCGATGTGCAGTGTGTGCTCGACGGGATCAAGGAGCGCGGCGAGGTAGTGGCCAAAGTAGCATATGGTAACTGGAGACAGTCGTCCGAAACGCGTGCTTTTACTGAACACGGCATACAGATGGTCCAGAGGGATACCACACCACGTGGCGACAAAAATGGTGCGGACATCAATCTGGCGTTAGATGCCTTGGAGATGGCCTTTACTCGTGATCACATCAACGCCTTTGCAATCGTCAGTGGTGACAGCGACTTCATGGCGCTGGTGAACAAACTCAAACAGTACAACAAACGGGTTTATATAGTGGGTGGCAAGGCATTTACGAGTACGATTTTGCAGAGGAATTGTCATGAGTTTGTCAGCTACGAATCTCTGCTTGATCAAGGTTCTTCTCGTTTACGTAGAAGTGGAGGAGCAACCCAGAGGACTGGTAGGCGCCGTTCTCTGCCACTTGCCAAAGCGATCCCCCTGATTGACCGCGCTCTGAATGCACTGGAGACACGGGGAGTACAACCACAATTAGGTTTGTTGAAAAGTACGATGTTGCAGCTAGACTCAGCATTTACTGAGAATGACTACGGAACTTCATCTTTCTCAAGCTTTATCGAAAAGCTTGTTGCAAAAGATATCCTAGCTCTAACCACAGTAGATGGACACCTTGTCATCGACCGAAAGTCGAAGACTGAAGACTTGGAGGAAGAAACCTCACTGGACCCAGAAGACGCTTTACCCGTATTGCAAAAAGTCCTTGAAGGAAATGTCAATTTGCTGGAAATGGGCATTCCGGAGCGAGAGATTCATGCCTTGGTGCGGGCTGCTGACACTAGCTTTGATGAAACTGCCTATGGCTTTTCGGAATTTGCTGAACTGCTGAATTTAGCCCAAGACAAAGGTTTGGTTCGTGCTGAAGCGGACTCTGACCACCATTTACGCTTCTATCAAGGTGACGAACTACTCTCGCCTTTGCCGCGATCTGAATCCAGAGTAGAAGACAGTAAGACGGGAAACGGATCGAGTGATAATGAGCTGCCAGCATCCGCGGCAACTGATGAGTGACGAACTAGTCTGAAAACTCCGAGAGTACGCAATCACAGTATTTTTTTGCTAGGGTTCCGGGAGCAGATCTACTCAACTTCAGCACAGAGCTTCTCCTGAAAGCCCTTCTGTTGGTCTATTGAGTTCGTGTCTTGTTTTACAGGTATATTGTGATGCATTCCAGTATGGCCACAACATATCTGCGGACGTGACAAATTTCGCATTGTGCAAATTTAATCTGTAAGCCTGGGGTCCGCGGAGTTATAATCGGGATGATTTTGGGACAACCAAAGAAACTGTTTAACTCATCCGGAGGATGAATATGCCCCCTCATCTTTTTTTTACTGTAACGACCTTATGCATTGCAGTACAATTCATGGCGACATCTCTCGCAGCACAGGGAATCGTATCTGCTGTGGGTGGAATGGTCTACTATGCCGAAAGTGATATTTTCATCGATGACAAGCCTGTTAAGTTTGACTCTATTCGACGACCTCACTTAAAAAAGGGCCAAAAATTACATACAGAGATGGGCCGTGCTGAAGTAATGATTGTCTACGACGGGTTTGCACGGCTGGCTCCCTATTCAGATATTGAGTTGATTAGTGTGGGGTCGGATTCTGCACGGATGAGATTACACAAAGGTGCCGTGATGGTAGCACTAACTGAAGTGTGGGACAAAGATTCAGTTGCAATGCTTGTCGGTGACCACGAGGTCAAATTTCATAAAGGAGGAGTATACCGTTTAGAAGCGAGTGGAGTTACTCCAGCGACTGTGAAGGTTTTTAAAGGTAAGGTCTCGATTGTCTTTAATGGTAGCGAAAAGACGGTTAAGAGTAAGAGAAAAATAGATCTTGGGAATGGGCCTTATGTGGCTGTTAAATTTGATCACAAGAATGTGGATGACTTTCGTGCATGGCATCGGACCCGAATGGACATCATTAACAAAGAGCGTGAAGCTGCCATCGCTGCTGTACGCAAAGGAGAAGGTGATAGAGCTGATCATATTCTTCTGAAAGGTGGTTCGGGCCCACAATTTGGCGACGTTGGCATACCAGGCGGATTTGGTGGGTATGGAAGCGTTGGTCGCGGTGCGGCGGTGCCTTCTTCCGGCTGTTGTGCTGGAGGAGCTGGTGGACGTTAAACGGGGATCGAAGCGGGGACACAATCTTTAACTAGCGTCAGTAGGCGTGTGGGTCACTGGCCTAAATTTGTTGCAAGCTCCGTGATGCAATAAGGATACCCTCAGGCAGGTTTTGACTGAAGTAATTTTTTAGTCTCACGAGCCACGATTACTTCTTCGTTCGTTTTCAGAACGACCACCTTAACAGGTAGATGCTCATACGAAATGAGGCGGTCGCCGAGACCGTGGAGATTTTCCACGGGATCTAAACCGATTCCTAAAAGTCCCAACTCCTGACAGACTGTTGCTCTCAGTGATGCTGAGTTCTCTCCGATACCACCAGTGAAAGCGAGAGCATTTATACCTCCCATAGCGGCTGCGTAGGATCCAATCGTCTTGCGGATTTCATAGGCAAAGGTTTCAAGAGCTAATAGTGCTCGCTCATCACCTTGGCTGGCACTTCGTTCGAGATCTCGCACGTCACCACCGGCGATGCCCGATATGCCAGCAAGACCACCTTTGTTGAGAAGTTGCTCACGCATGGCCATAGATGAACAATCTAGTTGGTCCATGACAGCAAGTACGGCGAAAACATCCAGGTCGCCGTGGCGTGTAGCGTTTTCAACTCCTGACTGAGGAGAAAACCCCATTGAAACATCAACCGATCGACCGCCATCGATAGCACAAATTGACGAACTGCCACCGAGATGGCAAGAAATCAATTGCAAATTTTCAGGTAGAGCCTCAAGAATTTTTGGAACTTGCTCGCTAACGTAGCGGTGTGACGCGCCGTGGAAACCATACTTACGAATGCCGAATTGGTTAACCCATTCCTGAGGAACACCGTAGTAGGAAGCGTATTCAGGCAAAGTACGATGAAAAGAAGTTTCAAACACTGCAACCAGTGGCAGTTCCGGTCGAAGAGATCGAAAGATTTCTAATGCGGAAAGGTAAATATCGTTGTGTAGTGGCGCTGCAATTTTGTAATTTTGCATAGCAGCCAGGAGTTCGTCGTCGACTCGGAAAGTACCGCGATATTTCGGTCCTCCATGAACCGCCTTAAACCCGACGCCATGGATGGGATCTGATAACTGAAGAACTTGAGTGATAGCTTCGCGATGGTCTTTCGCATCACCACCTGGTAGTCCAATTCTCTCCAGATGTCCAGTCGACAGGACTTTTTCAGATGGAAACTCGATGAGTTGATATTTTAGAGAGGTCGAACCTAGGTTGGGGACTAGAATGTTCACAAGGCAGCTTTGCGAGAATACTACGGTCCTGCTAGTCAGAGTTCAAGGATCAGGAGCACTCTGTTTATTTGTTGATAGCCGCCTGAATGCTTGCCATGGCCTGTCCAGCAGCCCCTTTCAATGGGCCTTCTGTTTTGGCAGCCGCATCCATCCAGAAAAGCGCTTTATCAATATTGTCACCGCCGATGTCGAGCTTGATGTAGCAAACTCCCAAAAAGTAAGACAGAGCCTGATAGTTGGGTCCGCCCTGCGCTTTAATAGGTTCCACTGCTTCCAGTAAATGTTTGCGAGCTTCGCGAAACTTATTTTTATCGCTGTTACCAGCTTCCACAACCAGCACTTTACCCATGATCAGATTGGCAAAGCCACCGAATCGAGCTTTGTGAGACAACCAACTTTCTTCATTTACATTTTCCGGTCTGGGTTTGGAAGCCAGGACGTCTAGTAGTCGTTGGGCATAACCATGAGCGTCCGCAACCTGTTGTGAGCTTAGGCTAAGTTCAGCCAAAGTGTAGAGATACTCTTCATTACTATCGTTGGTCTCGAGCGAAGCTTTCATGGCCTGGGCCATCCTCGCCATATTGCCTGTCTGACGGGATGCCATCACAATTTGATCGTTAGCTTGGCCTTTAAATTGGCTACTAGGGTATTGTTCAAGTAATGTTTCTAGGTACTGCAGTTTGGCGGCTGGATCGGCCTGCTTAACGCTCGATGTGAAGAGGGAGTACTCAACGTAGTCCACGATACCTTGCGCATAGGCCTTTTGTCCTGTAAAGGCTGCTAGTCCATCTTCATCCAGATTGTCCGAGGGTTTTACAGCGGCAGCCTTTCCTGCGTACGATTTGGTTTCTAGCAGGTGAGGTAGCAATGCTGCCCAATCCTGTGTTCCTTCTAGGCCTTTTGTGAGATTGTGAAGCACTTCCAGGTCATCAGGAACCATCTCCACAAGCAGCTTTCCATATTTTACCGAGTCGGCCCAATTCTGTTTTTCGAGGTAGACCTCTTGTAACAGTAAATGGACGTAGTCCACAAGATAATCTTCTGGGTATTGTTCAACAAAGGACTCGAGTAGGCGGATTTTCTCGTCACTTGAATTAGAGTCTAGTGCTTCCTGAACTAATGCACCCTGTTCTTCGTCGACATCTATGTCTACGTCTCTGAGATCATAGTATTCTTCCGCTTCTTCATCTTGTGAAAAGGCTGGCATCGAAACCAAACCGAATATCAATAGAGCTACCCAAAGGTTGTTCATAACCGCTTCCCCCGACCGGAACGTTCTGGTGTCTCAAGCATGTTACGCGAATCGGATCACGGAAGCAACCCGCCGAGTGGATGAAATCAGACTGAAAAATTCCAACACAATACCAAAGCTCAAAAACTGAGATCAGTTTTCCAGTGTGATTCAAAGATTGTACTTTGGGCCCTAAGGTGCAAATACAGGTTGCGGTCCATGAAAGTAACCGATACGAGCCCGTACGTTGAGTGCGTCATAAAGCACCGAAACACGGATACGATGATAGATGCCATGTTTGTTGAGGTTATTTGGACGATAGGTCAGCAAGTACTGACTGCGTAGATCCTCGCCGATTTGCGCAATAGATCTTTGTAGTCCACTTTCAGTGCGTGGGCTATAGTCCTTTCCGCCCGTTGCTTTGGCTAATGCTTCCAGGGGGTTTTGAAAAACCAGATTTTTTACACCTCGTACAAGGTCAATAACAAGGGGTACTACGTTGCCGGTGATGTCCACACGGCTTTGCTGCATTGTCGTAGGAGTCGAAACTTGGCCGGGTGCTATTGGTCTGGTTTCCACTCCAGCAGGAAAGGGGTTTGAAGTCGGTTTTTGTCCACGAAGAACACGAGCTGCCAGAGTTGAGATTCTGACAGGATAAACCATGATGTTTTCTAATTGGGCCCCACGCAACACTTCGCCCATGTCAACTTCACTGCCATTATTTTGTGATTCAGAAAGAACGACAATAATCTTCCTGTGGTTTTCTGGTCGTCTCCTCAGCATTCGCATCCCTTCATAGACTGCATCTGCTAGGCGTACGGCACTACTTCCAACGGTAATTTTTTTCAGTCCCGCGTCGATTTTTTTAGTGTCGTTAGTGAAGTCCACCATCAGGCGCAGACGACTATCGAAGGCCAATAGTGCGCCCTCGCCGAAGCGTCCCAGCACCATGTCAGTAAACAGTACAGCGGTCTTTTTGATGTCCGGAAGGATGGCTTCTATTCGATCACTAGACTGAACACATATCACCATTGATACCGGCAGAAAACTCACTTCGACACTGTCAATTTTTTGCTCAATCTCGTTATCGAAGATTTTGAAATCGTGTGATGTAAGTGCGGTGACGTATTCTCCATTTGGGCCTGTAACCGTCACTGGAACTGTGACTACTTCTACTCCGGAGACGAAAGTTGGTTGATCTTCAACGGTTAAGAGCTCCGTTTTTTGCGTAGAGGATTGTCCGTGAACCTGTACCTCCGAAGAAGCCAGCAAGATGAGCAGTGATGATGCTAGAGCTGTACACGTACGGCTTAATAGAAGAAGTTTCAAAAACGAGTTCATGGCTTAGAGAGTAGTCTGAGTCTGGCTTGTGTAGCACACATCAAAAAGTTAGAGAGATGCAGGGCGACGGTAGGTTCCGCTTTTCCCTCCAGTCTTTTCAAGTAAGTATATTTCGCTAATCTCGATCGCTTTATCCAAAGACTTGGTCATGTCATAAACGGTAAGAGCTGCTACGGAGGCGGCAGTAAGGGCTTCCATTTCGGCGCCAGTTGGTCCAGTGGTTATGACAGTGGTCTCTATGTTGACCCCCTCTTCAACCAATGATATTTGTACATCGATACTGTGTAGAAGTAACGGATGACATAGTGGAATTAATTCAGAAGTGCGCTTGGCAGCGCTAATGCCAGCGATACGAGCCACTTCAAGTGGGTTACCTTTTGGGTTTTTAGGAATTTCTCCGATAACCGAAGGTGATAGTTTAACCAAGGCATGGGCACGTGCAGTACGCTGCGTATTGGGCTTGTCACTGACGTCCACCATGCGGACTGCACCCGTGTTGTTGTCGAAATGGGAGAGCTGGCTCATTGAGGTAAAACGTCAATCCAGTCGTCAGCTGCCCAAGAAGCTCTCTCCGGTGTTGCTACAAGGAAACAGTTCGAGAGTGCTAGAGCAGTCAGATCTCCTGACCCCTGCCATTTTACCGGATCGACGGTCGTATTACCGTATTCCTCTTCGAGCCGAGCGGGAAGAAATCGTGTCAACACTGGTTTGTGGCTAAAATCGGAGCGTAGACGGGCTTTGAAGAAGGGTAAGGGAGAATTCGACCTGCCAGCCAGCCGATGAACGGCTATGGACGCGAAAACTTCAAAAGACACCATAGTTGAGATTGGATTACCCGGCAACCCAAAGACTGGAATAGACTGAACCTGCCCAAAAACAAGTGGTTTCCCAGGCTGGATTTTGACCTGAGTGAAGAAAAATTCAGCTCCGAGATCAGTTAGGGCCTGCTCAACATAATCGTATTTTCCCATTGATACACCACCAGAGAGAAGTAGAAGATCTGATTCGAGGCCAATTTCAATCAGATCACGGGTGCGATCCGGTTTGTCTGGTGCGATAGGTAAGATTTCAGGTTGACCACCCAATCTCTTGATCTGTGCTGCCAGTGAATGAGCGTTTGAATTACGGATTTGAAAGGGCTCAGGTGTGTGACCAAGTTCAACTACTTCATCTCCTGTTGATAGGATCGCAACTCGAGGTCGTCTGTACACTGTAATTTCCTCTTGACCTACCGAAGCCAGCAGTGCCATTTGGGGGAAGTTGATGGACGTACCCGGTCGTAAGACTGTATCGCCTTTGGAAGTTTCGCTGCCTTGGTAGATTAGGTTCTTTCCTGACGGCACTCCACTGTCAAGTGTGACCCATTCACCTTCGCGTTGAGAATACTCCCACATTACGACTGAATCGGAACCTTTGGGCCCTGGCGCACCTGTCATGATTTCGACAGCCTCTCCGTGTTGCAGATGAAAACGAGAAGGTTCCCCAGCACGAGTTTGCCCAATCACTCGTAAGCGAGCTGGTGTTTTCATCACATCTGAAGCCATGACCGCAAAACCATCACGAGCGGATCGATTAAAAGGAGGGTAGTCGCGGTCAGCATTAACATCGGTTGCCAGAACTCGACCCAGTGCTTTTTGGAGCGGAACTGTTTCAGTTGGACGGTCAGCAGTCAACAACGCCATTTGTTCAGCGATCACTTGACGGGCCTTAGTAAAAGAGAGTGCAGGTGTTGGCATTACGTTCAATTTCTCGGGATTGTAGCAGGAGAATGGTTCATTAGTGATGGGCCGAAGTCTGCTGCTTTTTCACCAGAATACTTATTGTGCCGGTTTTGCGGGACAAAGTCCTTGATAGTAAGGACACTGGTAGCATTGATCTCCTTCAGAAAGTGGGAAGTCAAGATTTGATTGTGCTTCAAAAAAGTCGTTTACTGCTCTGGTGGTACTTTGTTGTGTCTTAGAGCCGATATCTACCTCAACGGTTTTGTTCGCTCGTAGAAAGTATAACTCTGCTCTGTCGGGTGCGCGACCTGTAGCTTGTTTGATCGCATGGGCATAAAGCCGGAGTTGCAGTTCATATCGCTGTGCTCTTTGTGCAACTTGTGTCTCATCGACACGGTCAGTCTTGTAATCGATCAAAAATCGTTTATTGTCATCGTTGTCAAACCAGAGGTCTATGTGACCACGCAGTAAGTGGCCATCTACATTGAAGAGTAAATCTTGCTCATGTTTAGCGTCAGATGGTACCTGTCGTCCAAGGTCGCTTTCACGAAAACGTCGGACTAATTGGGCAACTTCTTTTTCGGCTGGGTCCGGTTCTGAAGCATTAGCCAAGATTGCGTGGACCCGTAGCCCTAACTCTTCCGAGTCAGGTTTATCATATTCAGCGGAATAGTCCTCATTTAACACAGTCGTGGGTATTGGGTTGATAGGCCGGTGTTTTGCTCGGAAGCGGAGATAGTGCGACAAGTAGTATCTCCGTGGGCATGTGGAGAACAAGGATACTCCTGTGACCGTAGCAGCAGAATCGGAATAGTCAGGACGGTGATTTACTGTTTGCACTAGTTCGACTGGAGAAATCTCCTCCGGACTGTTAACTGGATGCTCGGTCACTGGGTCAAGATCTGTTCGGAAAAGTCGGAATTTAAATTCACCCAGGGTTTCGTTGTGAGGAGTGTTGTCAGGACTGTCGAAAAGATGTCCATCTTCCTTGT
>DJHJ01000001.1 GCA_002433055.1 Acidobacteriia bacterium UBA6623
GCGAACCCCTCAGGACGGTAAGAACGATCATATGCGTAACCCACTCGTGTCCGAACGAAGTCTTCTTCGAATGGATATTTGTCACCCCACAACCATCGCCAGAGTTCAATGTTACGTTCTATCGCTTTGGTTCGCTCATGCCGCTCGGTAAGCATCAGAAGTCGCTTTACAACCGACATTTCAAACTGTGGACCCTCTTCACCGGCGGTTGCACCAGCCCCACTCATAACAACGGTTAACGACGCGACACGTTCAGGGTGTCGAACCGCAACCCACCGCACGAGAAACCCGCCCATAGATGCGCCAACAAGATGAGCACGCCGGATCCCAATATCATCGAGCACCGCCACAATATCATCTGCCATTTCCATCCGATTGTAGGGTACGGGGGAAAAGGCACTGCCTTGCGCTAAAGCTTCCCGCATATCGATATCCGGAAGCCGGGTGATTGGAACCGATAGACCTGCATCGCGGTTATCCATCCGGATAACACGAAACCCATGTTCGACAAAAAGACTACATTGTTCGTTAGGGAATTCGACTGAGCCGATTTGCTCTCCGGATCCGGCAACAAGGAACAGTGGCACCCCGTCCGGCGGACCGCATGTTTCGTAATATAGGTTGAAGCCATCATGCACCAGTGACGCCGGTTTAAAAACGTCCTGAAATCTTGAGATCTGTTGAGTGATCGGTCATCTCCTCCTATGTATTTCTCAAATCCTCTTCGCAAATCCATTTACGAGCACACCACCTAATGTCCTATTCAGAACACCTTCTTAGTCGTCATCCATTAACTCAGAATACCGTTCTCTCAATAGATTTTTCTGAACCTTTCCCATGACATTGCGCGGCAAGTCGTCCAGTACTATCACTTTTTTTGGTAACTTGAAATTAGCGACTCGTTCTCGACAGAATTCACGTACTTGTGCTTCATCAAATTCCTCGCCGTCACGCACAGTCACTATAGCGATCACGGCTTCGCCAAAATCCACATGCGGCACGCCGATCACAGCAGCTTCTAGAATCATCGGACATTCATTTAACACTTGTTCTACCTCGATTGGATAAACATTAAGGCCACCACTGATAATCAAATCCTTAGCGCGACCCACTATCGAAACATATTCGTCCTCATCCAAACAACCTTGGTCACCGGTATCAAAGAAAAAGTCTACAGTGAAATCTTCTTTAGTCTTTTCGGGTTTACGCCAATACTCTTTAAAAACACTTGGTCCACGAACTTGGATCCGCCCTATCTCCATTTTAGGCAATGATTGCTGGTTATCATCGACTATCCGGAGATCGACACTCGGTAACGGAATGCCCACCGTGCCTGCTTTTCGTTCGCCATCGATCGGATTGGTTGTTAGAACTATAGTTTCCGACATACCATAACGCTCTACGATCGTGTGCCCTGTGCGCGACTTGAATTCAAAAAACGTATCTTCCCGTAGAGGTGCAGAGCCCGATGTAAATAGGCGAATTGATTGACATACCTGACGCCCCAATCGTGATGATTGAAGGAGTCGAGTGTAGAAAGTTGGCACGCCCATCATGACAGTAGCGTTCGAGAATTCCTCTATCACCGCCTCGACATCAAATCTCGGGAGATAACGCACTCCAGAGCCTGTCATAAAGGTACAATTAAGTGCGATAAACAGCCCATGGGTGTGAAACATGGGTAGCGCGTGCAGCAACACATCTTTGTCTGAGAATTCCCATGCATTTGCGAGCTCACGAGCGTTAACGGCAATCGCACCGTGCGTCAATGGGATGCCTTTGGGTTGGCCCGTCGTACCTGATGAATACAGCAGCGCAGCAATCTCATCTGCTCGAGTATCTTCTATTACATTTCTTGTTGTCGCGTTTTCATAGTTTTCACGTAATGTCCCACTCCCGTCAGACTCAAGCGTATACAGATGCGAAACGCCAAGGGCGACTGCAACCTCATATGCCAAGGATTTATTCGTCGGATCGTAAATAACGAGCGTGGGCTGTGCGTCTGAAAAAAAATACTGGAGCTCGTGTTTTGTATATGCCGGGTTTAGAGGGTGGAAAACAAATCCACCACGTAAACATCCAAGATAAAGCCACAAATAGTCGACCGATTTCTCAGCTTGAACAGATACTCTATCACCCGCACGTAGACCAATATCTATTAGGAATTGGCAAACTTGACCGCTCAGCTTAAGGGCATCACTATAATAAAATAACTTTCCGTCTGGGGTTGTGAGGAATAATGCCCGTGGGTCCCAGTTTGCAGCAAACTCGCTGAACAGGTTAATGTTGCTACGCATTATTTAAAGCAAATCCTCCAAAAGACATATCGAATTTTGTTTCAGAGTGTTTCACAGACAGTTCGGATTTGAGCCACCAAATGAAATACAACATATTCTCAGGCCCGACCCATTTACAGCGAACGTGAAATCAACTCCTTCATGATTTCGTTGCTGCCTGCATAGATCATCTGTACCCGCGAGTCTGTAAAGTAATGCGCAATCGGGTACTCCATCATATAGCCATAGCCACCGTGTAACTGAAGACATTCGTTTACAAGCTCGAATTGCTTTTCAGAACACCACCACTTTGCCATCGATGCTGTCTCGGCATCGAGTTGACCCAAAATTAGTTGCTCGATGCAATGATCAATAAATATACGAGCGACCTTGGTCTCGGTCAGCTTTTCTGCCAGCGTGAACTTGGTATTCTGAAACTCAATGATCGCTTTGCCGAACGCATTTCGTCCTTTCGTGTATTCAACAGTTGCGTTGAGAGCGGCCTCCATGATCGCCACACTTCCAAGACCAACGATCAGTCGCTCCCGCGGCAATTGTGCCATTAGTTGATAAAACCCTTGCCCTTCTTTGCTGCCTAGAAGGTTTTCTACCGGCACGCGGCAATCATTGAAAAACAGCTCTGACGTGTCTTGCCCTTTCATGCCTATCTTCGCCAATGGCGGATTACGGCTAAAACCCTCAAGCCCATCCGTTTCAAGCATAACTAGGGAGATACCTTTAGCTCGCTCACTAGGATCCGTTTTGCAAATGACACAGATTAGGTTTGCGTTATACCCGTTTGTAATGAAGGTCTTCGAACCGTTAATCACGTATTCGTCACCATCGCGCAGGGCAGATGTCCTAACGGCCTGAAGGTCCGAGCCCGTCCCGGGCTCCGTCATTGCAATTGCAGATATGATCTCACCTGATGCCATACCCGGCAGCCAGCGTAGCTTTTGTTCTTCGGTTCCATAAACCAACAAATAGTGAGCAACAATACTTTGAATTCCATTACCAAAGCTCGAAACGCACGCTCGTTGTAGTTCCTCATAAGTTATTGCATCAAACCCAAAGTCTCCCCCAGCACCACCATAGACGTCGGGAATATCGGGGCACAGCATGCCGATCGCCCCCGCCTTTTGCCAATATTCCGGCTCCATATGCTTGCGTTCAATCCAACGTTGCCGATTTGGTACAAATTCTGATTCTATGAATTTTCGAACAGAATCCCTGAAAATCGAATGATCTTCAGTTTCCCAAGGAGATCGATACGCTTCCATCTCTATTGTCCCTGCTTTAACCCACGTGCCGTGTAGGCTAGGTTGAATGTAGCCCTAAAATAGACACACTCGCCACGTTACGATTTGGCGCACCACCCAGATTATGAGTTAATCCAATCGATGGTGTATTAATCTGACGATCTCCCGCCCGACCCAATAATTGAAGATACATTTCGTAAGCCATGCGTAATCCACTCGCACCAATCGGATGACCAAAACACTTTAATCCACCATCAAGCTGGCATGGAACTTCCCCATCCCGATCGTATACCCCATCGAGCACGTCTTCGATTGCCTTCCCTTCTTCAGAGATCCCAAGATCTTCCATTACCACCAATTCGGTGACCGAAAAGCAGTCGTGAACCTCCATCATATCCACCTCTTTTCGAGGATCATTGATACCGGCTTCGGCATAGGCACGCTCAGCCGCGATACGGGTAGTATGCAAATAACTTCCATCCCAGCCGGTGTTAGACATCTCAAAACCAGTGCTCGGCGCAAGCTGAATTGCCTTAACAGTTACCATATCCTTGACACCCATCGCTCTAGCTTTCTCTACGGTCGTAACAATCGCGCAAGCTGAACCATCACTGACCCCGCAGCAATCAAACAAACCTAAGGGATATGCAATCATCGGAGCGTCTAGTGCTTGTTTTTCCGTGATATCCTTTCGCAGGTGCGCCTTCGGGTTGAGCGTACCGTTTGCATGGCTTTTCACAGATATATGCGCCATCGCCTTTTTCAAATCTTCCATCGGTCGTTTATGCTTTGCCGCATAAGCACTTGCGAGTTGCGCAAAGTTTCCCGGCGCAGTTGAGCTAGGTAACCATAGATCATCAAAAGTACCTTTGCTTCGCTCAGGCAAACCCGGATAACCCGTATCCTTCAATTTCTCTACCCCAATCGCCATAGCTGTATCACATGCACCTGCCGCTACCGCGTACACGGCACCCCGCAGCGCTTCAGTCCCTGTTGCGCACATATTTTCGACCCGGGTGACTGGAATATTCGGCAATTTTAGAGTGAGGCTCAACGGTAAAGCTGA
>DJHJ01000006.1 GCA_002433055.1 Acidobacteriia bacterium UBA6623
ACAAAAACATCTGCTGGAGTTAGGAATTGAGATTAAAACAGCCCATAGCCTGCTCGCCTACGATGGCCGGGAGGTGACGATTTCCTGCACCCACACTGGACGACAACAGTCCATCAAAGCCAACGCACTTATCATGGTGACCGCACGCCGCCCCAGAGACGGGCTGTACCAGGATTTGAATCGCCGCATGGAAAGTGGACTGCAAACCCCTTTCCGTTCAGTGCGGCGAATCGGCGACTGCGAGGCTCCGGCCATTATTGCCGCTGCTGTCCACTCGGGTCATCGATATGCGCGAGAACTCGATACCAATCCCAATCCGGATGTACCTCTCAGGCTCGAATAACAGAATCTTCGGACATTGCGTTTCAAGGAAACTTCTAGTCTGGTGCGATCGTGGTGTAATTCTGATCCTAACCCTATTCCGATTCACTCACACAGGCTCACTACCAAAACGCTAACGATTCAAAAGAATCGTATCAACAGAAGCTGCTTCAATGGAAAATACAAAAAGACCTAGAGATCAAACCTATATCCAAACAAATCGGGCCAACTGGGATGACCGGGTACCTATCCATCTGCAGGACGATGCTGGGTTTTATCGTGTAGAGGCGTTTCTGAATGGAGAAGACGTCAGGCCTGACATCGATCGGGAGGAGATGCATGAGTTCGCTAGGATTGACGTGTTACACCTACAATGCCACTTTGGTCTCGACACGTTGTCGGTGGCGCGTCAGGCCAAATCTGTAGTTGGCGTCGACTTCAGCCCTAAAGCCATTGCTGCAGCATGCGATCTAGCCAAACGTGTTGGACTTACAGACCGTGCCGAGTTTGTCCTGTCAGACCTCTACGCGACTCCAACGCAGGTTAATCGGCAGTTTGATCTGGTGTTCTCTACATGGGGCACTACCACCTGGTTGCCTGATATTTGGAGATGGGGCGAGGTCGTTGCAGGTTTTGTAAAGCCTGGAGGACGAGCCTATTTCGCCGATCTTCATCCAACAATTGCCATCCTCGATGAGGCTAATGGTAGTCTCGTGCCCAGGTATTCTTGGCGAACACCATCAGATCGACCGGAAGTATTCGAGGAAGACATTACGTATACCGGCGCTCATTCTAAATTGGAAAACAAAAAGACTGTTGAATGGAATCACCCCATCAGCGACCATTTGAATGCGCTGCTCAGTCAGGGTTTGCAACTGGAATATTTGCATGAACACGAAGTCATTCCATGGAAATTGTTCCAGTGCTTAGAAAGTGTCGCTAACCCAACAAGTGGTGCGGTCTACTATCGAATGCCAAAGCGAAACATCCAAATACCTTTGTCTTTTTCTATGATGTTGTCCCGGCCCGACTAGATTGAATTTTTTACCGTTGCCGATCCTGTCCAAAACCATGGGCATTTACGTATACAAATTTTTGTTCGATCAAAAGGCGAGACAACCGACCCTCGTCAGTGCAGGTCTATCACAGCAACAACACCCTGTTTCTTTGCCCTCATAGCATCGCCGGAAGAGCGGCGAGCAACCAGCCACCCACGGCTGTGAGAATAACGACAAGCCATGGGGGCACCTTCCAAAATACCAGCAAGGTATAGGCACCGATCGCGAGTCCAAAATCAGAAGGCGATAAGATCGCACTGGTCCAGACCGGATCGTACAGTGCCGCGAGTAAAAGCCCAACGACAGCAGCGTTGATACCGAGAAGGGCAGTTTGCATTGCCTTGGCGCGTCGCAACAAATCCCAGAAAGGAAGCGTGCCGACAACGAGTAGAAATGAAGGGATAAAAATTGCAGCCAGGCAAATGAGCCCACCGGTCAATCCGTTCGGTACGGGTTCAAGTACGGCACCGAGATAGGCTGCAAACGTAAACAAAGGTCCAGGAACCGCTTGTGCCGCACCGTACCCAGCGAGGAATGTGTCGTTTGAAACCCAGCCGGGTGGTACAACTTCGGACTGCAGCAGCGGCAAGACAACGTGCCCGCCACCAAAAACCAGCGAACCGGACGAATAAAAACTCTCAACTAGTGCAAGTGTGTGCGATGGATAAGCCGATGCAAGAACCGGTAGCCCGATCAATCCAACGAAGAACAACAACAGTGATGCGACCGCAAGGCGACGATTCACATTGATACCGAGTGGCACATGTTCCGTAGGGGCCTTAGCGCTAAGAAAGAGTAGTCCAGCCAACCCGCCAGCAACAATCACGCCGATCTGAGCGAGTGGCGTCGGCGCGGTGAGTACGGCGCACGCTGCAAGTACAGCCAGGGTAGCCCGCTTTGCATCTGGACACAGATTGCGGGCCATACCCCATACCGCCTGCGCGACCACTGCAACGGCAACCACCTTGAGACCGTGAAGGACACCAGAGTTAACGACATCCTGATAGGCGACGACGCCGTAGCCGAACGCAATCAGAGCAAGTGCTGATGGCATTGTAAAGCCGGTCCAGGCGGCGAACGCGCCCAATAGACCACCTCTCGCCAAGCCAACACCGATACCAACCTGACTGGATGCTGGTCCCGGCAGGAACTGACACAGCGCCACCAAATCAGCATAGGCACGCTCTTCGATCCATTTTCTTCGCCCGACGAACTCATCGCGAAAATAGCCAAGATGGGCAACTGGACCACCAAATGAAGTGAAG
>DJHJ01000029.1 GCA_002433055.1 Acidobacteriia bacterium UBA6623
TCAATATTCTTGGTCCACTGACAAATCCCGCTGGTGCAGAGGCGCAGGTGGTGGGAGTTTTCTCGGAAAGGTTGGTTCCGCAGATTGCTGAAGTTCTTGCAACACTGGGGGTCCGGCGCGCTTTTGTGGTACACGGTGACGATGGGCTTGATGAAATCACTACAACCACGGGAACTACTATTGCTGAGGTCCGTGACGGAAAGATGACTTCTGGCAAAATTACCTCCACTGACTTTGGGGTTCCTGAGGCTCTATCAGAGGATCTCCGTGGTGGGGATTCTGACACTAATCGAGTAATAGTTGAGGAAGTTTTAGCTGGCATATCAGGTCCTCAGCGAGACATTGTAGTCGTCAATGCCTCGGCTTCCCTAGTTGCTGCTGGTAAAGTTGAAGATTTCAAAGAGGGCGTTGAGGTGGCTGCTCGCTCCATTGATAGTGGTGAAGCTGCTAATCGCTTGCGTCATTTAGCCGAGTTTACAACTAATATTGCTGGGCAATAGTCGCCCATCAGGCTTTCTATTACTCGGTACCGGTGTACGTCTTTCCCACCGTCAAAGATTTTAAATCTGGTCGTGCACCTCCAAATAGAACACTTACTACGTAGCCAACCGAGAATAAGATGCCGTGACTGAAGACTCCAATCAAATAAGGGGTCATTTCGAAGTTAAAACCGGCATCATAACCTAGCTTGCCGGTCAGTATTGCCCACCCGACGAACATCAAACAGGCAATGATCCCCACATTTGCTCCGAGTTCTGTGGCGCGCTTTGAGAGAAAACCCAGAGCAAACAATCCCAACATACCGCCGGCGAGCACAGAAACCAAAAGTGCGGCTATTTCGTAGGATGCTGTTGAACGTGTTGAGGTGAGTATAAGAGCAACACCGGTCGCGATCACTCCACTGACGGATACTGCTGAGCGTCCAAACATTAATTGGACTCGGTCAGATACTTTAGGCCATAGACGAGCGAAATGATCTTTTGTTAAGACTGTTGCAATACCGTTGAGATCTCCGCTGACCGATGACATCGCTGATGACAATAGAGCAGCCAATATCAGGCCGACGAGGCCGACTGGAAAATGAGTTGAAATAAAATAAGGCAGAATTGAATCGGGTTGTCCACTCACCGCCGCTGGGAGATGTTCCCCGGTCAAGTCGTAAAAAGACCAAAGGCTAGAACCGATAGCCCCAAAAGCGAACCACATTGGGACGGTGCAAAGAATACCCATCCTGACACCTCGTCGTGCGTCGGAGTCCGATCGTGCTACTAAGTAGCGTTGCACCATATTCTGATCGGTACTGTAATAGCGCGTAAACTGTGCTAGTCCGGCAGCGAAGTAGATCCACGCAGTTGGTTCCTCGAAATAGAGGCTGCGTGTACTCCATTCAAGATTGCCAATACCGTACTTTCCGGCATTCCATGCGTGTGAGAAAATCGGTCCAATACCTACACCAGCTTCCATCACAATCGTTGCCATGATCAGGAACGCGCCTCCGATCATTAGTACACCTTGTACTACCGAGCTCCAGATAGATGCCTCGATACCTCCGATCAAAGTGTAAAGCAGGGTGAATCCTCCTACAGCTATGACGACGATGTGAAGATTCCATCCTGCGATGACTTCGATTGCGATTGCTGTGGTGTAGAGAGTGTATCCGAGGTCGACGACGCGGTTTATTACGAAACCAACCGAACCATAAAGGCGTGATGGGTAGCCAAAGCGTCGCTCGAGATACTCATAGGCACTCATACGAACAACACGTCGATAGAAGGGCACAATGTATTTGGTGACAACAACCAGTGTGACTAGCGCAGTCGACATATAGAATAATGACCACCAATCCCGGTCGAAAACTGATCCAGGAGTGGCAACAAAAGTTGCGCTGCTCACAGTCGTTGCCATCATGGCGAAGCCGACAGCAAAGCCTGGAATTTTACGATTGGCCACGAAGTATTCGGAGGTCGATTTTTGTTTTCGTGCAGTACGGATGCCTATATACGAAACTGCTACGAGATATATAAAAAGTAGGAGGTAATCTATGAATCCAAGTGAAGCCATGTGTTTATGGTTTCTGTACAGAGTTTCAGCGTCGTAACTGCTCCAGCGATGGTAACTAAACAGTGATGCAGATGTCGAGATCGTCTTCAGGTATTGTCAATCAGATGCGAACATACTTATGGAGAGCAGGGCAATTAGGGGGTGCCATGTTTAATCGCCCCCCAGCAGACCACACAACTTCACCAACGTAGATACTACCTTCAGAGTCAACACAGATGTCATGAGGTGCAAAAAAGTCGCCAGGGGTGCCCGGGTTATCCCCGTTGCCCCAACGTGCGACAATCTTACCGTCTGTCGTTAGGATGCTCACGCGGCCTCCTGTGGGATTGGGGCCGGGCTTCATCCAGGGAAACAGGCCTGCTTTACGTCCAACTTCAGCTACGAAAATGTTGTCATCAGGATCAATGAATATTTGCATCGGACGAGAAACGTGTGTCCAGTCATTTATAAAATGACCTTCGGGTGAGAAGATTTGGATGCGGCTATTTTCTCGGTCGGCAACGTAGACGAGACCTTTGCTATCAAGTGCTATGCCGTGGGGCAGGTTGAATTCTCCGTGGCCATCACCTGGTTCCCCCCAAGACAATTGTAATTCTCCTTCCGCCGAAAACTTGTGAACGCGTGCATTGCCATAGCCGTCTGTGACATAGATAGATCCATCAGAGGCGAGAGCTATGTTAGTTGGATAATTAAAAGGATTACCCCCATGAGTGATCTGACGATAGTCGAAATCTCGCATGCCTGTAGCACTGGGTCTTCCGTTACCAAGGGCCATGATCAATTCGCCTTCTGGGGAATATTTGCATACCGTGTGGGCCTCATCATCAGCTAAATAGACCATGTCATCTGGACCGATATGAATTCCGTGAGGTCGAGTGAAGGAAACTTCATTCCAACTGTCGACTAGGTTTCCATTGCGGTCAAAGACGACAAGAGGATGTGCGCCACGATTAAAGACAAATAGACGATCTTTGGAGTCAACTGCCACCCCAGCGACATCTATAAAATTCCAGTCTTCAGGCATCGTTTCCCACTGTGGAATGGGACGGTACTGAAACCCCTCAGAACCTACAGTTGGTGGAGGAGTATTCTGAAGTGGATGATTTTCCAAGGCGATGTTGTGGCGTTTTCTCTCTTCAGTTGTCATGTTCGTTTGGCCTATGTGAGCTAGTTTTGACACATTTGTTTCTCTTCTGTGTTGCAGTAGTGGATCCGTACCTGTGCATGGCGGTGACGATAGCAAAGTGTAATGCTAATGTCGAGGCAAGAACAGTGGTTCTCTTTTCACTTAATCCGGGATACGACAGGTGATCGGCATATATTGCTTTGACTTCTACACAGCCCGTGGGCTTGACCGGGCTTGGGGGCAAAGGTAAACTTAGATTGTGTTGCAGAGAGTGTGACGTAGCGGAAAGTTAAGATGCTGAGAGAGTCAAAGAGTTGGGAAGTGGCCCGGATGGGGTTGTGTAGACGGGGTGTGTCCTGCTCTGGGTTTGGCAATTCTCTGACGACTTCTGCGGCCGGTCTCTCGATGGACAACCCCCGCCTAGCGGTTATTCGCATTAATAACAACTTAATTACTCTTGTCGGTGTACGCAGCCCCGGTTGAGGGTTTCTGAGGCAAGATTCAGAGGCCACTGACCGGGGCATATGATCCGGTTTGGTGGTCTTTTTTTGTTTTAGCCGAGACGAGGAGACTTGTTGTAACCATTTCGGCGAGAGGCGGTAAGGAGAGAAGATTATGTCAGTAATGTCGGGTGCACAAATATTACTAGAGAGCTTGATGCGTGAAGATGTCGAAGTAGTATTCGGTTACCCCGGAGGGGTGACTCTGCCGATCTATGATGTTCTGTACGATCATCCGCTCAAGCATATTTTGATGAGACATGAGGAGAATGCGAGCTTTGCTGCAGAAGGATATGCCAGAACAACGGGTAAAGTTGGAGTGTGTATGGCAACTTCTGGTCCGGGTGCAACCAACTTAACCACGGGACTGGTCGATGCTCTAATGGATTCTATTCCAATCGTTGCAATTACGGGGCAAGTCCCAAGCAAATTGATTGGACGTGATGCATTCCAGGAAGCCGACACATTTGGCATTACACGTGGTGCCACGAAACACAACTACTTGGTCAAAGACATCAGTGAGCTAGCAGATACCATTCATGAGGCTTTCTATGTGGCGTCTTCGGGGAGGCCAGGGCCAGTATTGGTCGATACCACAAAAGATGTTCTGATAGCTAATACTGAGTACCGCCCAGCGATCCAAATCGAGAAGATGCGTGGCTACGAGTTGCGTATTGACCCGACCGACGATGAGGTAGACGAGGCTGTTGAGTTTCTCTGGCAAGCTGAACGCCCCTATGTCTACGCTGGTGGTGGCATCATTTCATCCGGAGCTTCAGATGAATTGGCTGAATTTGTAGAGTCACTCGATGCGCCGGTGGCTCTGACTGTGATGGGCTTGGGGGCGATGCCTACGGAACACCCAAATTTCATTAGTATGTTGGGTATGCATGGGAGTTATGCCGCGAATATGGGAGTGACCGAGTGTGACTTGCTGATTGCACTCGGTGTGAGGTTTGATGACCGCGTTACAGGTCGACTGGACGCCTTTGCCCCTAATGCTCGTGTGCTTCATGTGGACATAGACCCTGCTGAGATGGGCAAAAATCGCAGTCCGGATCTCGGAATTGTGGGTGATGTTAAGCATGTTTTACAACGGTTAACGCAGAGGATCAAAGAAACCAAAGAAACGCAAGGGAGAAAAAATAAAGAAGCTCGTGGATCATGGAAAGAGCGGATCACTGGCTGGATGCATGAGTACCCCTATAGTTACGAACCGAGCAAGAACGAGATCAAACCACAAAAGCTGATCCAAAAGATAGACTCAATTTCAGGTGGTGAGGCTGTCATGTCGGTTGATGTCGGACAACATCAAATGTGGGCAGCACAATACATGCGTTTTAATGGCCCACGACAGTGGGTTGTTTCTGGTGGACTTGGAGCCATGGGTTTTGGATTGCCGGCGGCACTTGGAGCGCAAGTTGGGCGCCCAGACAAAGTGGTTTTCGCACTGGTCGGTGACGGAGGCTTCATGATGAGCTTGCCCGAATTGGCGACCATCGCCAGTAATAAATTACCAGTGAAGATTATTGTTCTTAACAACGGCACACTTGGGATGGTGCGACAGTGGCAGGAACTTTTCTATGACAAGCGTTATTGTGCTATTGACATGGATTGTTTTCCGAATTGTGAATTATTAGGTGCAGCTTTTGGGATCAAGAGTCGTACGGTAGACAAGCCTGGAGATCTTGACGAGGCACTAGATGAAGCCATGGCAGAAGAGGGGCCTTTCTTGCTTGATGTGAAGGTGACGCCTGAAGAAAATGTGTTCCCGATGGTTCCTTCCGGAGGGGCGGTTAATGAGATGATCCTTGAACAACCCAAACCTGTGACGGTGGGAGATTGATCATGAAGCAACTGATATCTCTACTCATCGAGAATAAGCCAGGTGCCTTGATGCGAGTGACAGGAGTGTTGACGGCGCGTGGGTACAACATAGAGAGTTTGACGGTGGCTAGAACACTTGACTCGACGCTTTCGAGTATGACGATCGTAGTTGACGTCGATCCAGTGATGCAATTTTTGTTGATCAAACAGATCAAGCGGTTGGTTAATGTGGTGGAAGTGACCGATTTGACTGAATCTCGATCTGTATGCGGCGAGATGGCACTTGTAAAAATAGAGACTACGCCCGAGAAACGTGCAGCCTTACTCAAGGAAATCGACGTTTTTGGTGCCCGTATCGCCAAAACTGATTTGTTGTCTTACACATTAGAGGCAACTGGAACTAGTGACGAATTGGATTCTTTTATCTCGTTGCTGCATAGCTACGGCACGATTGAAATGATCCGTTCGGGTGCGATAGCAATATCAGGTTCGTCTACAACGAAATCAGATGATCCCCTTGCGGACATCACTGATAGTAATGGTGAGGCGCAAGAAGCATTGCAAGTGTGACACTGTATGGCAATGTAAGCTACAGGATTAACTCCAACAAAGAGTTTGCAATGCAGCACTGACACAACGCGACTAGAATTGAGTAGAAGAAACAGGAGCAATTCATGGCAACTATTTATTACGAAAAAGATGCTAACCTCGATGACCTTGCGGGGAAGACCGTCGCAATTATCGGGTACGGGAGCCAGGGGCATGCGCATGCCCTAAATCTCAAAGACAACGGACTCGATGTCGTTGTAGGACTTTACGAAGGTAGTTCCTCGTGGCCTAAGGCCGAAGCTGACGGACTGAAAGTGATGACTACTGCGGATGCAGCTAAGACTGGGGATGTGATTATGGTCTTAGTTTCCGATCACCTTCAGCATGATATTTTTGAGCAACAAATTGCCCCTGGCCTGTCAGCCGGGAACACAATAATGTTTGCTCATGGGTTTAGTGTTCACTATGGTCAGGTCGAAGCGCCACCAGACGTCGATGTATCCATGATCGCACCGAAGGCACCAGGTCATCGCGTGCGTGAGCTTTTCACAGAAGGGGTAGGAGTGCCTGGGCTGGTGGCTGTTCATCAAGATGCATCAGGTAATGCAAAACAGCAGGCGTTAGCTTATGGCATGGCACTTGGGTGCCTGAAAGCAGGTGTAATCGAGACAACTTTTCAGGAAGAGACAGAGAGTGATTTATTTGGCGAGCAATCCGTTTTGTGCGGTGGCTGCGCAGAGTTAATCCGAGCAGGTTTCGAGACTCTGGTTGAAGCGGGCTACCAGCCGGAGATCGCATATTTTGAGTGTTTGCATGAGTTAAAGTTAATTGTTGATTTGGTCTATGAGGGTGGACTCGGTTACATGCGGTATTCCGTTAGTGACACGGCCGAATACGGCGACTATTCACGAGGCTCACGCGTGATTGATGAACGTGTCCGAGAGAATATGAAGCAAGTACTCGCAGAGGTGCAATCGGGTAAGTTTGCCGATGAGTGGATTGCCGAAAATAAGGCTGGCCGGCAGAAGTTCCTTGATACGCGCAAGGAACAACAAGAACAACTTGTAGAACAAGTTGGGAAAAACCTGCGCGAGATGATGTCTTTTCTCAAAAAGAAATAAATCTCGCATCAGCTTGCCGTGGCAAAACCTTTGCCGCGGCTGATCTAGACACCTCATTGGATGATTAGGCGACATCCGGATGATAGAGAAGGAGTGGAAAATGCGCGTTTTCACGTATGACACAACACTTCGAGACGGAACGCAGGGCGAAAATGTATCATTCTCGGTTGACGACAAACTTCAGATCGCCAAAAAACTCGATGAACTGGGGATTGATTACATAGAAGGTGGCTGGCCGGGCTCAAATCCGCGTGACAAGGCATTCTTTGAGCGAGTGGGAGAACTTGAACTCGAGCATGCTCGTTTGGCCGCCTTTGGTTCCACTCGGTACGCACGGAATACTGTAGAAAACGACCCCAATGTTATTGCTCTACTAGCAGCTGAAACGCCGATTATTACAATCTTTGGTAAGAGTTGGGATTTGCATACTCGCCAAGCACTTGGGGTTGAAGAGGAGCAGAACCTAAAAATGATTTCGGAGACTGTTGAACATCTCAAAAAGAATGGACGAGAGGTGTTTTACGATGCGGAGCATTTTTTCGATGGGTATGAATCTAATCCAGATTTTGCGTTACGAACTCTAGAATCTGCGCAAAGAGCAGGTGCCGATGTGCTGGTGCTTTGCGACACAAATGGTGGCGTCATCACGCAACGATTGGGTGAGATTTTCACGGAAGTTCGCAAGCGCTTTGATGGAGTTATCGGAATTCATGCACACAATGATTCTGATTTGGCTGCAGCTAATTCGATAACGGCGGTGCAGCTGGGTGCGACCCATGTCCAAGGAACGATTAACGGCTATGGTGAACGCTGTGGTAATGCCAACCTATGTTCGATTATTCCAATTCTAGAATTGAAATTAGGACACACGACTGTAGGTAGGCACAGAGTTGAACACCTTGCTGGAACGGCAAATTTTGTTAGTGATATAGCGAATCTGTCACTTCCGAATGATCGCCCTTTTGTTGGCCGCAGTGCTTTTGCTCACAAGGGTGGCATACATGTCAGTGCGGTACTCAAGGACCCCTTGACCTATGAACATATCGATCCTGTGACGGTAGGCAATCGTAGACGAGTACTGATTAGTGATTTGTCCGGACGGAGTAATATTTTCTACAAACTACAAGAGAAGGGTCTCGAAGAATTGCTTGATGATGCGAAGAGAAAACAGTTACTTGATCGTATCAAGCAACTCGAATATGAAGGATATGAACTAGAATCTGCCGAGGGCAGTTTCGAGTTATTAGTCCGTGAAGTGTTACAACCCGACCATTTTCTCTTCGAACTCCAGAGTATGAGTCTTGTTCGCGAGAAAAAGGATGAAAAAAGTACTGGATGTGAAGTCAAAATGACGGTGCGGACTCGCGATGGGTTGCACGAGAGAACAGAAAATGCCGCAGGGCCTTTTGATGCAATGGCAGGTTGTCTGCGTAAGTGTCTTGCGCAATCTTATCCACAGGTCGCCGAGATTCGTTTGAAAGACTATAAGGTACGTGTGCTTGAACCAAATCGAGGTACCGCTGCCAAGGTTCGAGTTCTTGTTGAATGGAGCGACCATAAGAGCTCCTGGACTACAGTAGGTGTTTCTGACGACGTTCTTGAGGCTAGTTGGAATGCTCTGGTGGATTCTATTAGGCTAGAGCTATTGCGTCTAACCACAGATGATAAAGACCTTAAGGAGACTCTGGAAGGTCACCGCTCACGAGTCGAAACGCCCTAACTTGATGGCTCGTGAAGCTAAGGGTTTTGTTAGAAGACAGCTATCAATGGTGCTATTACCAAAGCTACAATTGACATGAGTTTGATAAGAATATTCATAGAAGGTCCAGAGGTGTCTTTGAAAGGGTCGCCCACTGTGTCTCCTACAACCGTTGCTTTGTGAGCTTCAGAACCCTTAGCTTCGCCATCTAGATCACCTTTTTCGATTAGTTTTTTGGCATTGTCCCAAGCACCACCGGAATTGGCCATAAAAAGAGCTAGAAGCACACCTGTCACAGTTGCTCCAGCAAGCATTCCCCCTAAGGCTTCGGGCCCAAGTAGATACCCCATCGCCACTGGCGCTGAAATAGCAACTATCCCTGGCAGCACCATTTCCTTTAGGGCAGCGGAAGTGGCGATGTCGATACAGCGAGCTGCATCGGGCCGTACACCATCCTCATTAGCCAATAGACCTTTGATTTCTCGGAACTGTCTACGGATTTCATCAACCATTTTTCCAGCAGCACGACCAACTGCAGTCATGGTCTGGGCGGCAATGAAAAATGGTAAGACGCCCCCAATCAATAAACCAATGACTACACGTGCATCATTCACCTGTATATTTATTTGAGGGAGACCGTTGCTGAGTCGAATAGCATCTACAGCCTGCGTATAAGCTGAGAATAATGCTAGCGACGCTAGTGCAGCAGATCCAATCGCAAACCCTTTGCCCATTGCTGCGGTCGTGTTTCCCAATGAATCTAGCGTATCGGTAATGGCTCGAACTCTTTCCCCAAGGCCCGCCATCTCAGAAATGCCACCTGCATTGTCAGCGATGGGGCCGTAGGCGTCGACGCTCATGGTAATACCTACCGTGGCTAACATGCTCACCGCTGCAAGACCTATTCCGTAAAGTCCCGCAACATCATGTGCAACATAGATAGCGGCACAGATCACCACCACCGGCCACGTACAGCTTCTAAAACCCACTGCTAGGCCTTCGATGATATTTGTTGCTGCTCCTGTAGTTGAAGCGTTTGCAATTCCCATTACGGGTTTCATGGAAGTATAGTATTCAGTTACGTAGCCTATTACAACGCCACTTAGCGTTCCTGCTACAACTGGCCAGAAAACAGAACTATTAATTACTGATTCGTTTACGATGCCGTAGGATGCGCCGAGAAATAGCACGGCAGCCAACCAAGCCGAGTAGCGTAAAGCTGCTGCAGCGCCCATGCCACTCATTAGTCGAACCGAGATGATGCCGATTATAGAGCAAACCAGACCGACACTTGCAAGCACTAATGGTAGGGCCATCAAGGACTCGCGAACCGTTTCCCCTCCGAGCATATTTAGGACATCTGCACTCAGTGTTGCTGCTATTGCTATGGTGGCTATCATGGATCCGACATAGGATTCAAAAATGTCCGCTCCCATGCCAGCAACATCGCCCACATTGTCGCCTACGTTGTCAGCGATCACTCCTGGGTTACGAGGGTCATCCTCGGGAATACCTGCTTCTACTTTGCCGACCAAGTCACTTCCAACATCTGCCGCCTTGGTGTAGATGCCTCCACCGACGCGTGCGAATAGGGCTATAGAGCTGGCGCCCATGGCAAATCCGTTTATGTAAATAGCTTGTTCGATGCCGGCGAACACCTGTGCGAATACTCCAACGCCCAGTAGTCCCAAACCTGCAAGTGCGAGTCCCATGACGGCACCACCCTGAAAAGCGGCCATCAAAGCACTCGTTACGCCTTGGCTGCGTGCTGCTTCTGTAGTGCGTGTATTTGCACGGGTTGCCGACTTCATGCCTATGAAACCAGCGAGAATTGAGCAGCTAGCTCCGGTGATGAAACACAATGCGGTTTCTCTGTTAAGTTGCCAGGCAATTAGTGCTGCCACTGTTGTGACGAAGATCAGCAATATGCTGTATTCGCGTTTTAAAAATGCCATCGCACCATCGTGAATTGATTTTGACAGCTCACGCATCGTTTCATTGCCAGGAGGCCGTTTGTCATTGAGGATAAAAATAATGAGGGCACAAGCTATGCCGGAGAGTCCAATGATTGGAATAAGAGGTATCAGGAATTCCATAACAGTTAGTTTCTTAAAAATGTGATAACGCTATTTTGTTCAAAATCCACCAAAGGTGTCTTCTATAAGTGAATCTACAAGGGTACCAGGGTCTTGTTCCTCGGTGCGTCATACTAGTAAAGGAAACTTATTTTATGACCCTTCCGGACCTAGCAACCTACGATGCCCTTATCATTGTTTCGTTTGGTGGCCCTGAGAATCCATCTGACGTAATGCCGTTTTTGGAGAATGTTCTCAGGGGTCGAAGTGTACCGCGTGAGAGAATGCTCGAAGTTGCTGAGCATTATTACCGCTTCGGGGGTAAGAGTCCCATTAATGATCAAAATAGAGAGTTGATGCGTGCACTCAAGAAAGAATTTTCCGTGAGAGGCCCCGATCTGCCTGTCTACTGGGGAAATCGAAATTGGCACCCTTTTTTGTCTGACACATTTCGATCTATGGCTGCAGATGGTGTTCGGCGTGCTCTAGCTTTTACAACCTCGGCTTATAGTTCTTACTCAAGTTGTCGACAATATCTCGATGACATCGAACGCGCGCGCGGTGAAGTGGGACCTTCGGCACCCACTGTTGATAAAATCCGCACCTTTTTTAATCATGAGGGGTTTATACGCCCCATGGTTGAGAATACCGTTTGTGCGCTCCACGACTTTCCATCTTCAAAACGCGATGAAGTCATGTTGGTATTTACAGCCCACAGTATCCCGTTATCGATGGCCGCAACTTCGAACTATGTTGAACAACTAGAAGAAGCATCGAGACTAGTTGCTGAGGGGGCTGGCCATAGCAAATGGTGCCTTGTTTATCAGAGCCGTAGTGGTTCACCGACTCAACCCTGGTTGGGACCAGACATATGTGATTACCTTCGTGAACTGCAAGGTGCTGGTACATCGCCCGGTGTCGTGGTGGTTCCGATCGGCTTCGTTTCCGATCACATGGAAGTGATTTATGACCTTGACACGGAGGCGCGCACCTTGTGCGATGCGCTTGATTTTCAAATGATACGCGTGGCGACTGTCGGAACACATCCACTATTTATTGAGATGATTCGATCTCTTGTATTGGAAAGAGTTGAACCTGATCGTAAACGTATCGCCCTTGGGGATCTTGGGCCATCGCCTGACATCTGTCACACTGATTGTTGTCCAAATCCACGACACATAGTGAATTGCTGATATCGACACACTGCGTTAGTTTGACGGGTTTGTGGAATTTTGTTACGTTTACAAGATAATACTCATTTGTACGCCTTCCTTGGGTAATTGTTTGTAAATTCCTCGGTGAGCCAACAAATGATATCAATGTTTCTGTTGGAGGGATAGTATTGGCGCGCACTGATAAGCATCTATTTACCTCGGAATCAGTCACCGAGGGACACCCTGACAAACTGGCTGATAGAATTTCCGATGCTGTTCTGGACGCGGTCCTTGATCAGGATCCGATAGGGCGAGTTGCCTGCGAGACTTTGGTGACAACTGGGCTCTGCATGATTGCGGGTGAGATTACCAACAAAGGGTCTGTGGACTATCCCAAAGTTGCCCGAGAGACAATTCGGGATGTTGGCTATACACAAGCTGATTTTGGTTTCGATTGTCACACCTGCGCTGTGGTAAGTTCGGTTGACGAGCAGTCACCTGATATAGCAATGGGTGTGGATCCCGGAGGGGCAGGTGATCAGGGTTTAATGTTCGGATATGCTTCAAATGAGACAAGCGAACTGATGCCACTTCCGATTAGTTTGGCACACAAATTAGTAGCTAAACTGACGGAAGTGCGGAAGACAGGTGGACTCAAATATTTGCGCCCTGACGGAAAATCTCAGGTGACTGTGGAGTACGACGGAGGTAAGCCTGTTCGTCTCGACGCGATAGTTATTTCGACACAGCATAGTGATCAGGTACAGCAATCACAGATTCACCAAGACGTGTTAGAGCAGGTTGTTAGTCCTGTCGTACCACAGTCGATGGTAGATGCTGACACAAAATATCACATAAATCCGACTGGACGTTTCGTAGTAGGAGGACCACACGGAGATACTGGTTTGACTGGTCGCAAAATCATTGTTGACACTTACGGTGGAATGGGCCGACATGGCGGTGGAGCATTTTCGGGCAAGGACCCCACAAAGGTCGACAGGTCGGCCTGTTATATGGCCCGTCATATTGCGAAAAACATAGTAGCGGCCAAACTAGCAGATCAGTGTGAAGTACAGCTAGCGTACGCTATTGGTGTCGCCGACCCGGTCTCGGTGATGGTTGACACGTTTGGGACTGGTCGGGTTGATGAAATCCGATTGGCTTCTATTGTACGAGATGTTTTCCCACTTACCCCCAAGGGGGTTATTGACTATTTAGACTTGAGGAGGCCGATCTTTACCCAGACCGCTGCCTACGGTCATTTCGGGCGCGAAGAAGATAGTTTCACTTGGGAAAAAGTCGATAGGGTTGAGGCTCTAAAGCCTTAATGCCGCGTACACATGGCTAAGCTTGAACACTGCTTGGCACCCTTAACTCAATCAAAGGAATCGAGGACTATTTATGTCTACTAATGAGACAACGCCTGGTGACGTCAGAGATCTCGGCCTCGCCGAAACGGGCAAGAAGAGAATCGAATGGGCCGCCGAATGGATGCCTGTTCTAAAGTCTGTACGGGAGGAGTTTATACATGAAAAACCTCTCGCGGGGGTACGTATTTCTGCGTGTTTGCACGTAACAACTGAGACTGCCAATTTGGCGATTGCGTTGAAGGACGGAGGAGGGGATGTGGTGCTGTGTGCTTCGAATCCTCTTTCCACACAGGACGATGTTGCAGCCTCATTAGTAGCGGACTTTGGCATCCCGGTCTACGCTATCAAAGGTGAGGACAATGAGACGTATTATTCGCACATTGCAGCCGCCTTAGATCACAAGCCACACATCACCATGGATGATGGTGCGGATTTGGTTCACGCTTTGCATACGGACCGCCAAGATGTGGCTCAGGGAGTTTTCGGCGGAACAGAGGAAACCACAACTGGTGTAATTCGCCTTCGGGCGATGGCTGAAGAAGGAGTTCTTAAATACCCGATAGTCGCTGTCAACGATGCCATGACGAAGCATTTTTTTGACAACCGTTATGGAACGGGTCAATCGACGATGGATGGCATTATTCGAGCGACCAATGTGCTCATAGCCGGGTTGAACGTTGTGGTTGCTGGCTATGGTTGGTGTGGTCGAGGGGTGGCGAATCGTGCACGTGGGTTAGGAGCGAATGTGATAGTGACTGAAGTCGATCCAACCAAAGCTCTTGAAGCTGTGATGGACGGTTTTCGCGTTATCCCGATGATGGAGGCCGCTCCAATCGGTGATGTCTTCGTGACTGTCACTGGTGATAAACATGTTGTTGCAAGAGATCATTTTGAGGCAATGAAATCCGGGGCGATTGTTTGTAATTCCGGCCATTTCAATATTGAGCTTGATCTGGAATCACTTGCAGATATGGCATCAGGTCGCCGTTTCGTGCGCGAGTTTGTGGAGGAGTATAAACTTCGAGACGGACGCAAGATATTTATTCTGGCCGAGGGCAGATTGGTTAATTTAAGTGCTGCTGAAGGGCATCCAGCAGTTGTAATGGATATGAGCTTTGCTAACCAAGCTTTAGCGGCCCGCCATCTAGTCGTTAATAAGAGCGATCTTACTGTTGGTGTACATACTGTGCCGGAGGAAATCGACAAAGAGGTTGCTCGTCGAAAACTAAAATCGATGGGTATTCACATAGATCAATTAAGTCCCGGACAGGTGAAGTATCTTTCAACATGGCTGGAAGGAACCTAAATTCTTGAGCTCAAACTTCGTTCTAAGTTGATCTAGTTGCTGTACTAAATAGGTCCCAACGCTCCCTTAACGGGGAGGTGCTATCTGATAAGAGCTCAGGGTGTTTTCGTGTTGGATCTCCTAGCTCGCTGATCGGAAAATCTTTGAGCTTTACTTTCCCAGCGAGGCAGAGTGCCTTTTTCTATCGGTCTTACCTTAGCCCGGATGCCAATCTCGTCACTGATACTTTGAGCGACGGCTTGTGCAGTCGTTTGGTCTCCCTCAATTTCAATGCCGATTTCATCCATCTCAGCGAATGTCGAAACAATAATTCGAAATTCACAGAGACCGATAATTGAGCGGATTATATTTTCTAATGTTGAGGGATATATGTTCACACCTCGAATAGTGACCATATCGTCAACACGACCGAGAATGCCTCCTTTGAGGAGAAGTTTGCCTTCCATTGGCCCGGATGGAATACGAATGGGGTTTACCAAATCACCAGTTCGGTAGCGGATTATCGGCCAAGCACCACGTCCAAGATTGGTAATAACAAGTTCTCCAGTCGAGCCCGATTCAATTGGCATAAACGAATTGGAATCAATAACTTCTGCGATGAACTCCTTCTCGTTTACGTATAAATCACAGTCTTTTGTGTCACCGATCCCAAATGCACCTACTTCCGTGGCGCCGGCGTGGTCGAGCGCTCTTGCCCCCCAGGCCTGTTCTATTTTTTGACGAGTCATAGGAATACTAGCGCCTAGTTCACCTGCATGAATGGTCTTTGTGATTGTTGATTGGGTAAGGTCAATGCCTCTCTGAGATGCGATTTCGGCTAAATGAAGCGCATAGGTGGGTGTTGACAATAAAACTGTTGCCTCCGTGGCTTCGATCATCTCTAGTCGTCTCGCCGAGTTTGCTCCACTACCTGAGATAGCCATTGCTCCAAGCATTGAGACGGCATGATAGGCTGACCAGAAACCTATGAAGGGTGCGAAAGAGAATGCGAAAAAGATCCGATCACTTTTGGTCACACCCGCAGCTTGCAGTACTTCTAACCAGCATCGACCCCACCAATCCCAAGTTGTGGGCGTATCTAAAACACGCAGCGGTTCACCGGTAGTCCCCGAGGTTTGATGGTAGTGGCTGTAGTAGTCCAGAGGATAGGTGAGGTTGGAGCCAAATGGTGGGTTGTTGATTTGATCTTCCATCAGCTCACGTTTTGTAAGCAATGGAAGCTTAACAAAAGATTCATTGTCTACTGCTTTTGTAAGGTTGCCCAGCCTAGTTGACTGGAACGGGTTGATACCATTAATTTCCTCTAATAAGGAACTCAATCGGTCCAATTGAGCTGAGGTATGAATCCCGTAAATGTAGGGCATAGGTCACTCAAGATTGTCTAGGGTGTGTAGCGTGGTTTGTTTAGCTAAAGGATGTTCAATCTAAATATTCACTTAACGACATATTGTAACTAACCTCTCCATCAGATTACGCCGTGCCAACGTTTGGTGTTGTTACAAGATTGGTAGTATCGTTAACGCGGTACGACAAGATCGATAACTAGTGTGGCATCACATCAAATAATCAACATGCAATCGCCATAAGAATAGAAGCGGTATTTTTGGTTCACGGCATGTCGATACGCTGCGAGTGTTAATTCTTGACCAGCGAAGGCGCATACTAACATCAAAAGAGTCGATTGAGGTAGGTGGAAGTTGGTCAGCAATCCATCGGTCGCACGGAACTTGAACCCGGGACGAATAAAGAGGTCGGTGTCTCCATGGCTGGCTTCGATTTCTCCACTGGGCGATGTCTTGATAGCGTGCTCAAGAGTACGCACGGTTGTGGTCCCTACAGCCAATCGACGTCCAGGGCCTCTTAATTGTTTCGCTGCTGCTGAAGAGATTTGATAGGACTCTGTATGCATCAAGTGATTCTCAATTATTTCGGTGCGTATAGGCTGAAACGTTCCTAGTCCTACATGAAGCGTCACTTCCACTCTTCGTACGTCAATACTGTCTATTTCTGTTAGGGTGTCGGAAGTGAAATGAAGGCCGGCTGTTGGTGCTGCCACAGAGCCGAGATGCACAGCAAAAACTGTCTGGTACCGACTGCGGTCAACTAGTGTATCGGACCTCTTGATGTACGGTGGTAATGGTATGTGGCCAACTCGTTCGAGCCAAGCTGTGAAGTTAGTGGCATTAGATGAAAATTGAATAATACGGGAGCTATCCGAACTATCTTCGAGGATTACAGCCTCAATGCCTTCGGGCAAAACGAAGCGTTCGCCTTTGCGTATTCTTCGACTTGGTCTAACCAGTGCTTCCCAGCACACGGGGTTTTGTTTTACTTGCTTTAGTAATAGGATTTCGATGCGTCCGTGGAGTTGATCTTGTGAAGTGTCTGTACTAGCGCTTGTTTTGGTGCCGAACAACCGAGCAGGAATTACACGTGTATTGTTAAATATGAGCCGATCTCCCGATTTTAAATGCTGCGGCAGGTCCTGAAAGTGAAGATCCTTCCAGCAACCGGCAGTTCTATCAATTACCAGCATGCGACTCTCGCCACGGTTGATCGATGGCGTTTGTGCGATGAGAGCCTCTGGCAGAGTGTAATTGAAATCACTGAGTAGCACTCGTTTATTGTAGAACCTGTGGCAGGATGACGATTTTCATTAGCGCACAAGATCTAATGTTTTCTTAGTAGAGCTTCGAGGTTGTAGAGGTGTCACTGTTTTTCTTTTAGCATTTTCACCATTGCCCGAAAGGCCTTGCCACGATGACTGCACTTCCATTTTGTTTCACTCGGAAGTTCTGCAAACGTCTTTTTCAGCTGAGGATAAAAAAACAGAGGGTCATAGCCGAAACCACCTTTTCCTGTTGGCGACGTGAGAATTCTCCCTTCTACTTTTCCATGGAAAACCCCTAGTATGTTTTCACTACGAACTAGAGCGATTGAGCAAACAAATCGCCCAGTGCGTCTGCGTTCGGGAACCTTTCTAAGTTCGCGGATTAACTTTTGATTATTAGTGTCGTCTGTCGCATCGGAACCTGCAAAACGTGCTGAATAAATACCAGGGGCGCCATCCAACGCATCCACCACTAGTCCTGAATCGTCAGCAAACACGAGTGCATCATCTCCTAGTTCATCCTTGGGCTGCAGTGCATTGCAGTAGCAAAGAGCTTTTGAGATGGCGTTTTCGTCGAAACTACTCCCTTCTTCTGGACAGCTGCATTGACCTAGGCGGTGAACAACGATTCCGGAGCTAGCGGCCTGTTGAAATTCACGTTGTTTGCCAGAGTTTGCCGTAGCACAATAAAGGCTTATCACTTTCACAGTGCTATGATTTCCTTCTGTAATGCCATTAATCGATGAATTCCTTTATTGGCTAAAGTAAGTAGATCTTGTAGTTGATCACCTCGAAACAGCTCTCTTTCTGCTGTAGCTTGGATTTCAACGTATTCGTTTGATGAGTTCATAACAACATTCATATCGACACCGGCACGAGAATCCTCTTCGTAGCACAGATCCAGTAGTAGTGTGTTTTCGATGATGCCGATGCTGGTAGCGGCTACTTGCTCACGAATTGGCATCGAACTAACCATAGAAAAGTCCACCATTTGTTTGGTTGCCAAAGCTAGTGCAACCCAACCTCCAGTAATTGCTGCCGTACGTGTGCCGCCATCAGCGACAATGACGTCACAATCAATATGGATTGTCCGTTCGCCAAGTTTTTCCAAATCCGTTACAGCACGGAGCGACCGTCCGATCAATCGCTGGATCTCATGGGTTCGGCCTCCTACTCGCCCACGATTTACCTCACGGACAGTGCGTGTTGATGTAGCACGTGGGAGCATGGCATATTCTGCGGTAACCCAACCTTTTCCACTACCCCGCAAGAATGGAGGGACATTTTGTTCGACAGAAGCCGCACAGATAACTTTTGTGTTGCCGATCTCGATCAAAGCGGAACCCTCGGCAGTTGGTAGGAAGTTCGGCTGAATCGAAGCAGGACGGAGCTCATCAGGTTGTCGGTTGTCAATTCGCATCAGGTTTAGTGTGCACTCCAGTGGTATATGTTTAGGAATATTACCAGTAACAATCTGAAGGTTAGCAAATATTCTAATTAAGAAGGCTACAAATAAAAGAGCAACAGCCTACGACACAATCATTGTGAGGACGAGAGAATAGTCCGGTTGTGGTCATCTAAATATTTACTGCACTTTATGTGGAGAAGGTTACTTCTCAAAGGATGCTTGCGGCACCAATTGTGATAAGGTATCTCAGCCGGTCCGTAGAGCGGATTTGCGCACTTAAGGACTTGTTCTGGGATTAGAATGCTGACTACGTGGAAAGTGCTGCCGAGCAAGGTACGTTAAATTGATAGATTGTCTAACTTTCATGCCATTAGTGATCATCAGTACTAGCTTTGATTTTGGCTGCATCCTAGAATGAAGTAGCAGGAGTTTCATTCATGGGGCGACGTCAACCAATTCAGTTGAAACTGCCAGAAATAGCTATGACGGCGAGCGAACGAAAACAGTGGATTCGCGAACGTCTTCATGGTTATGAATATCGCCAGGCAGTTCGTGAAGCTAAGAGAAAACGCACTGCAGAACAACGCAAGGCGGATTTATTGGAAGGGCAGGAAATCGTAAAGGATCCGGCTCAGACTTCTATTCCTTCACAGTTTTACCGTCGTATCCGCTGATAAAGAAATACCCTTACAGATCAAAGCTAGAAAATCGCAACTACCGTAAAACTATCCTAACTAACAGCTTGGCGTACCGGTCTTTTAGAAGATCCAGAGACGGGAGCACTGCCTTTGATAGAACTCAGAGAGGTCTTTCGGATATGAGGATATTCGAAAATGTTTTCGGGCCATAAAAAAGTCGGGCAATCGCTACGCGGCTGCCCGACCAAGGTTAGAAAAGATCTACCCTTTTTAGACACTGTAAGAGTAACACGATTGACTCTATAACGCCAACAAAAATCAACCTCGACGGATGCAATTCTTGGCTGATCAGTGTATTTTAGGTAAATTTTTGAGGCTATGGGAGTGATTGCATGTCAGGTGCTCGGGCTATATCCATCCCGCAGCAACCGATAAGCCCATTAGTAGCAGGAGGGTTCCTACTAATCTCTTCACCATTGTGAGAGTTACCTTCTTCATGTAGCGCGCCCCCAAGAAAGAACCGCAAAAGGCAGATGCAGTGGCTGTGAGCAACAGAGTGGCCGATGGTAGATCTTTAACTACTTCTGCAACTTCGGATGAAAATGTGACACTGTAGACCGTCAGGCGCACTATGTCGACCGTCACCGCACAAACTACATTGGTGCCTATGAAAGAATCACGACCCAAGTTAGCGTTGATCAGAAATGCTGCGCGTAGTGCCCCTTGGTGCCCTGAAATACCTCCAAATAGGCCCGAAAGGATTCCACCTAGGGGTAGCCAATGTTGTTTGGGTTGAAATTTATCACAAGCTGGCAATAAATCAACTAAGGCAAACAGGAGGATCAACAGCCCCATTATCAAACCAACGAGCGTTACTGAGAAGGGCCAGCCGGCGAGCGTATAACTCCAAAGTTGTTTTTCCTCAGAGAGTGATCCTAAAATTACAGCTCCTACGAAGGTGGCTGGAATTGCCGGTCCTCCGAATCGCACTGCAACGGGAAGGGAAGCATGTTTACCAACAAGAACGAGTTTAAAGAGATTGTTGGCTAGGTGGACGATACCCGTGGTCGCAACCGCGATGTGTAGAGGGAAGAAAAAAGCAAAGGTTGGCATCAGGAGTGACCCCAAACCAAACCCTGAAAACAGGGTGAGAGCAGCTACTGCCATGGAAACAAGAGCTACAAGAATTAACATGGTCCGCGATAGAGAGAATTCATTTATCCGAGCGATTCGTTGTAACGAGATAAAGGGGGGGCGCCATTACTGTTTTCGCTCCACTCATGTGTCATTCATTCTGTGATTGATACTACTCCCAAGGTTACAGATAAGACTATTATCACAGCGACTGTTGCATAGGCCACTAGGTTATACAGCTGTGAATTGGCCCACTTGCCCATTAATTCGCGGCGGTTAACTAAAATTAAAATCAGGATCAAGATCAACGGTAATAAGATTCCGTTTAGAACTTGAGATAGTAAGATCATCTGCACCAATGGAAACTCTGGCAAAAGAACTAACCCTGCTCCTATGACAATTAGTAGTGTGTAGAGCCAGTAGAAGACCTTTGCCTCTGAAAAGCGATGATTTACCCCTGATTCGAACCCTAACCCCTCGCATACCGAATACGCAGTTGAAAGCGGTAGCACACTAGCAGCTAATAGCGAAGCGTTGAAAAGACCTGCACTGAATAAAATATAAGCGTATTCCCCTAATGGACGCAGTGCTACAGCGGCTTCAGAAATATCAGAAATTTGACGTGGCCCGTGTTCCCATATAGCGCCAGCACAAGCAACGATTACAAAGAACTTGATTAACGCCATAACGACACAGCCGATAATCACCTCAGTGCGCGATTCAGGATATTGTTTTAGATCAACACCTTTCTCGACGATCGAGGCTTGCAGATAGAATTGCATCCAAGGTGCGACTGATGTGCCCACTAAGCCGATCAAGATAATCAAGTATGGGCGGTCTAAATTCACTACGGGCGTTACGCTGGCACGGAGGGCTTCCCCCCAATTTGGCTCAACCAGAAACGCAGAGATTGCATAGGCAATAAAGAGGCAACTTGATACCAAGAAAATCTTTTCTACTACTCGATAGCTTCCACGGACCACCAACGTCCACACCAATAGCGCTCCCAGTGGAACGGAAATCACACGGTTGATGTGAAACAACTCTAGTGATCCTGCGATGCCAGCAAAATTTGCAGTAACGTTGGTTAGATTGACAATCAACAGTACGAGCATGACGAAGAAGGTCGTACGTAGACCGAACTCTTCACGGATCAGATCTGACAGCCCTTTACCTGTCACAGCTGCCATACGTGAACACATCACTTGAGTGATGATTAGGATCAGGGTTACTGGGAGCATTGTCCAAAGAGTGACGTAACCCCAGCGTGCTCCAGCTTCTGAGTACATCAAGAGTCCACCTGCATCGTTATCCACGACAGCTGTGATTACTCCTGGCCCCAGCACACTTAAGAGCACAACAAACCTCTGGCGTAAGTTCTTTAGCATGAGCTTTATTTAATAACTAGCATTGTTCATGGCCATGAGGTCTTGGCCGATACTAGCGATCGGGAATTAAAACACTGATTACGTCATCTGCTGTTATTATTCCGCACAGTTCTTCGTCCTCATCAATTACGGGCAAGGTGAAAAGATTGTATTTGTTGAAAAGATCAACTACAGTCTGCTCTGCTGCATCAACATCAACAGTGATCGTGTCTAGAACGGCCAAGTCTCGCAGTGGTGTTCTTGGGTCGGCAATAGTGAGCCGGGCTACAGGTACGATGCCGATAAAATGCTCTTTCTTATCGGTCAGGAGGAGATGAGTCAATGTTGGCAAAAGGTTTTGGTGGTCTTGGAAAGCAACTGCAGCGTCTTTCACTAGAGCATGTTCCTGGAGTGCTATAAATTGTGGATTCATTAAACCACCCGCTGTATCTTCTTCATATTCGAGCAGCTCTTCGACTTCTGCTGCAGGCGCTTCCTCCATGTCATTTAGGATTTCCTGGCTGGTGTGTTCTTGTAGTTCCCCTAAGACGTCGGCAGCAGAGTCTGGTGCCATCTCTTCGATAATATCTGCAGCACGCTCCTTGTCTAAGTGTTCAACAATTGATACTTGAATCTTTGGATCTACTTCGCTCAGAGCCTCAGCGACGACGTGGTCGTCGAGAGTCTCAAATAGAGCCTCGCGTTCGGCAGGTGGAAGATCTTCGACGATATCGGCCAGGTCAGCTGGATGTATACGTCCAATACGGTCGTGGGAGATCTTTAGTTTGAGCCGTCGTTGAGGGTCAGGCTCGACGATGTTGCAGTAGTCCCAGGGGATAGAGTTTGGTTTGAGATACTTCTGTAGTCGCCGAATTAGTGAGGCGGGAAGCACGCCTTCTGTTAGTCGACGAAAGGCTCCCTGAAACCCTACGCCTACTTCCTGGATCCAGAGTTCGTCATGGCCGTTGAGTGATACAACTCGTAGCGCTACATCGTTTACTCTGACTACTTTACGCCCATTGACATCAACGATTTGCTGGTCAAGCAGGTCTTTTCCAAGTAGTAACTGCCCCTCGTCGGGGTAGTACGGGACGAAGCTGTCATCTCTAAGTTGAACATGATCTGTGAGAATGGAACGCACCTGGTCATGACGAACCATGAAGGCCGTTCTACCGCTTCCGAGCAAAAAACGAGATACACGTCTCGCATGTTCGCCTGGAGCGATTGCTACCTCGCGGATACGGCCTATGCGTTGACCATTGGGGCCATCGACACGCATACCTGTCAATTCCGTGAGATAGACGATTGGTGCGTCTACGCTTACAGTCTCCATCTTCCATATCGCCTGGTGCTCAGTGCATTGCCATAACCTCGTTTAGCAGGTGAGTTAACATGCACCGTCTTCACTATGCATTATCAAACCTGTGATAAGCAAGCATTTAGCGTGTTGGCACACCTTTCATATTGCCGACATCAAGATCAATTTTAACTATACTGCACAGGATGGAGAGCAATACACTGAATAGTTCGTCAACAGGAGAAGGGAGCTTTGATGAGTCTTTCACATATCGACACTAATTCCATTCGAGGTAGTGTGACTTGTGCGTGATTTTTCTGAAGGTTATTTGGGACATGAGCGTTGTTGCATAGTCAAGATTTTTTGTTAAATAGAGCTTCGAACTGATCTTTGGTACCTTTCTGCTGATTACCCAGGCGGATGGTCGAGGAAACCGAAGTTCGAGGTTCAAAATAGTCGCAAAAGTTGCTGCGATTTTTGTCAGACACCCATTCTGCCTGAGGTTCTGAACACTGATTAGATTTGCCGGGATCCAAGAAGTGACAATTTCGGCAACAGTGAAGGTCGGCATCACAAGAGTCACATGTATCTTGTCGTCCGATGCGTTGTCGTGGCAATAGCCGCACGACTTGTCCACAGTTGTGACAGGCAAGTGTGGGGTTGGTCATATACTATGGTCGAGAATACTCCAGTCAAACGCGTAGGTCAATGTAGTGGTGATCGAGATAAATTCGATCAGGTTAGGACGTTTTGGCGGTTTACTTGCTCGTCTGAGTGGACGATTCAGAGAGAGCGCAGCTGCACTTGTTTTCGAATAGGTTCGATTTCATCCAGTGAGGCAAACTGTAATCCTTGTTTTCTCACAGCTGTTGTTGCTGCAGCGACAGACCAACGCAGAGCATCGACGAACGATTTACCCTGTGTCATTGCCCAGGTATATGTTGCTACTAGTACGTCGCCTGCTCCAACCGGGCAACCGGTCTCGAATGATGGAGGCACGGCTTCTATTAGGCCTTCTTCCCAAGCTGCAATAACGCCTTTATCTTCCAGTGATAGTAGAACTCTTTCTGATCCCATTGCGCGAATTTCATTTGCTGCAATCGTGTTCTGGGTCTGGGAAAGAAGCCTCCGACCCAGTAAATGTTCAGCTTCAGAACGATTTGGTTTAGTAACATTCGGGTGGGCCGTTATTCCCAACCGCAGTGATTCTTCACTCGAGTCCAATAGTGTTTGCACATCATGTTCGATGGCGAGTTGAATCATACGTGCGAAAAAATTAGCAGGCACTCCCGGAGGTCGACTTCCAGTCAGAAGCAACCATTCGGCGTCGGGCAATTTTGAAACTAAAGCCTCTTCAATCTCATGTACTTCATCAGGATGCAAATGTTTGCCAACTTGATCAACCTTGATTGTCAATCCGTTCTGGTCAGTGACCGCAACATTACGCCGGGTTTCACCCTGAACGGGGATTAAGGTGTGTTCGACACCAGTATTGTCTAGCATTCTGCGAAAATTTTCACCTCGATGGCCACCGCTCGTTGTGATTGCGTGAACCTTCCCACCGTAAGAATGGACCACGCGTGCAGCATTAATGCCTTTGCCTGCAGCATCTTCCTCTTCCGCAAGGATAAGGTTGTGACGATCGTACAGAATACGGTCTGTTGTAAGAGTGAGGTCGATCGAAGGGTTTAAGGTAAGCGTGACAATCATATTTTGGTTGTATTGATTGAAAACGACCATCATAGTAGAGCAAAAAAAGACGGTATAATTTTCTTTTCTACTGTAAACGGAATTTCAATTGTATCCTTCCCTCTCGGTTGTTATACCGTCGTACAACGAAGAGAAGAGGCTTCCGCCCGCTCTGGATAGGGTAGTGCAGTATCTAATGAATGGGCACTACCGAGATCCTGAAATTATTATTGTCAACGACGGTTCTTCGGATCGCACCTCGGAAGTTGCGCGTGGAGTTGCTGCAGAGTTTACGCAGAGTAACCTACGGATCCGAGTGCTCGACAACTCAGGGAATTACGGAAAAGGTTACAGCGTACGTCGCGGGGCTAACGAGTCAACGGGTGAGTGGTTGCTTGTGTCCGATGCGGATTTATCAGCACCCATTGAAGAGTGCGATAAATTATTTACGGCGGTAAAAGAGGGTAACTTCGATGCCGCAATCGGATCACGGGCTCTCGACCGATCACTTATTGGCGTACGTCAGCTGTTGCTGCGAGAGTTTATTGGAAGAACTTTCAACGTTGCGGTACGCCTCATTGCTGGGCTACCTTTTGCAGATACTCAGTGCGGTTTCAAATTGTTTTCACGGCAACTTGCTAGAAGGGTTTTCGCGGCGCAGTCACTAGAGCGTTTTGGGTTCGATGTTGAAATTTTGTATCTGGCCAAAAAATTTGGTTTCCGAGTTGTGGAGGTGCCAATTCGCTGGGATGATGTGGCGGGAACAAAGGTGGCAACCTTTTCTGGTGCTGACGCATTTCTTGACATACTTCGTGTACGCAGGAATGATTGGCTCGGTAAATACGACTGATTTGCACCAAGGGTGTTACATCCAGAGAATCAACCGTATGGCTAGATTAAAGCATCACAAAAAAAAGGACCGGGAGTATTCCCGGCCCTTCATGATTTGATCCCCTGTTACTGCGCTGAATAACCGGGGTTTGACTAACGAAAAGGGATTTACATCCCCATTCCTCCCATCCCGCCGTGATGATCTGGGGCGGGAGCAGGCGGATTTTCTTCTGGAATCTCGTGCACTGTTGCTTCAGTCGTTAGCATCAGAGAGGCGATCGAAGCCGAGTTTTGCAGAGCCGAACGAGTGACCTTGGCAGGGTCTACCACACCCGCCGCGACCATATCTCCGTATTCTTCACTTTGGGCGTTGAAGCCATATGTTGCTTCCTTACCTTCGCGAATGTTGGCTACAACAATAGCACCTTCTTGACCAGCATTCTGGGCGATCCAGCGAACTGGTTCTTCCAGTGCTCGGCGAACGATATTAATACCTATCTGTTCGTCGTCGTCGTCAGATTTTACATCAGCTAGTGCACTGGCGGAACGCAGCAGAGCTACGCCTCCTCCAGGAACGATGCCTTCTTCTACTGCCGCTCGAGTAGCGTGCATTGCATCTTCAACACGCGCCTTTTTCTCTTTCATTTCAGTTTCGGTCGCTGCACCAACTTTGATCACAGCCACTCCACCGACCAGCTTGGCTAGTCGTTCTTGCAGCTTTTCGCGATCGTAGTCGGAGGTAGTTTCTTCGACTTGTGCACGAAGTTGCTTGACGCGACCTTCAATGCCCTCTTTACTGCCAGAACCTTCAACTATTGTGGTGTTGTCCTTGTCGATAACAATGCGACTGGCTTGACCCAGGTCATCCATTTGGACGCCTTCTAGTTTGATCCCGGTCTCTTCCATGATCGCTTTTCCTCCGGTGAGGATTGCGATATCCTCGAGCATCGCCTTACGTCGATCGCCAAAGCCGGGTGCTTTTACGGCGGCTACGTTGAGCGTGCCACGAAGCTTGTTGACCACTAGGGTTGCCAGAGCTTCACCTTCTACCTCTTCAGCCACGATCAATAAAGGATTACCGGCACGCGAAACCTGCTCGAGTAGAGGAAGTAGGTCTTTCATGTTGGAAATTTTCTTCTCGTGGATTAGTATATAGACGTTCTCCAGTACGCACTCCATCGCTTCTTGGTCTGTGACGAAGTAGGGTGAGAGGTAGCCACGGTCAAACTGCATACCTTCGACAACGTCTAACTCGGTCTCCATAGTTTTTCCTTCTTCGACCGTAATCACACCGTCTTTGCCGACCTTCTCCATCGCTTCAGCGATAATGTTACCTATGGTTGAGTCGTTATTCGCGGAAATAGCCGCAACCTGAGAAACAGCCTCTCCTCCTTCGACTGGGCGAGCCATTTCCCCTAGCTGTCCAACTACACTACCCGTTGCTTGCTCGATGCCACGTTTGATAGCCATCGGGTTTGCTCCAGCTGCAACGCTCTTCACGCCTTCTCTATAGATTGCCTGAGCTAGAATCGTTGCCGTGGTGGTACCGTCTCCGGCGACGTCACTGGTCTTTGAGGCCACTTCGCGCACCATCTGGGCACCCATATTTTCTATCTTGTCCTCGAGCTCAATCTCTTTGGCAACGGTCACGCCGTCTTTAGTGACGGTTGGGCCACCGAATTTCTTCTCAAGAACGACGTTGCGACCCTTCGGTCCCAGCGTGACACGCACCGTATTGGCGAGCTTATTCACACCTGTGAGGATTGCCTGACGGCAGTCCTCTCCATAAATAATTTTCTTTCCAGCCATAATCGTTTCTCCTTACTTAAGCCGCTTTCTCTGAGTTTGTCTTGTCTTCGAGGATGGCGAGTACTTCGTCTTCTCGGAAGATTAAATACTCGTTGTCGTCAATTTTGACTTCGGTTCCGGCATATTTAGCGAAGAGGATACGATCCCCTGCTTTAACGTCCAGAGCAGCTACGCTGCCATCCTCTTGTCTTTTGCCGTTACCAACGGCGATAACTTTTCCCTGTTGGGGTTTTTCTTTGGCCGAGTCGGGGATGATTATTCCCCCCTTCACTTGTGCTTCTTCTTCCAAGCGTTCGACCAGAATACGATCGTGCAATGGTCGCAGATTCATTCTTAATTTCCTCCCGGGCAATCATTCTGCTGGACGGCCTCAATCCTTCACGATCTCAGCTCCACCCGTGACAACTACACTTGCAGCTACCACTAGGCGTGTGCGCCGCTTCTTCAGATTGCCGTCTTGTCTAACTTCTTGTAATCCTCTTGTCTTTTAGCGGAGATCTTAGTCCGAGCCCCGCCACAAAACCTGGGGGCTCGCCATAGCGGCCGCCCAATTTCCTTCTAGCATACCACAGGACACCCAAGAAGAGAAGTAAAACTTTAGCGAACAGTACTAAGGTTTTATGAATATAAAAATGAAGAGATTGATCTATGTGGTTTTAATAGAAATACTTGAAAGTGAAAATTTATGGATGAAATCGGATTTCCGGAAGTCAATTTAGGTGTTCTTGGTGGTAAATTTGCACTGTCGAAGTAATTTGAGGGTGGCTTCTACGCCAATCTGTCCAAGTTTGTACTTACCTGTGTACGTTAAAATGTCCGTGAGTGGGTGAGCTCTAAACGTGCCCGAAAACAGGTTCGTCTTCTTTTCGGACGGGGGATGCTCTTCTGAGGGTGTCTCGTATTTTATGGATAGTTTCTTGTTTTTCTCGATTGCGCAAGGAGCGTCGGTTGACCAACAGACGAGCTGTGGAGTTTGGGAGTAGCTTACCAATGATTTTTAGGCCGTTGGCACGAAGAGTGCTACCGGTTTCGGTGTTGTCAACAATAGCGTCACCATCTTCAGGGGGTTTTGATTCAGTTGCTCCGAAGGAGTGAAAAATCGCTACTGGTGACGATGAACGTCGTTCAATGTGGAGTCTTGAATAGGGCGTGTATAAAGAAGGTTCCAAATCAGTGTGCTTTCGTACGAGCGATTCTGTGAGATTGAGGTATTCGGTCCAAATCCGCAACGGATATGCCCCTGTCGAATTTATAAACTTTTCAAATAGCTCTTCGGCATTGTTGACATCTTCCCACTGCTCCGGTACCGCAAGTACAATGTCGACACGTCCCACGCCCAGGTCCAGCAGTTCTGAAACGTTCGAGGCACACTGGCTTTCGATGTACCAGTCAAGTCCTGAAATACCAATATCATAGAAGCCAGCGGCTAACATGTACGGTATTTCCTGTGGTCGTAGCACTTTGGCAGCTATGTTTGGTTCGTCAACCTGTGGACGATAACCACGACTGCCGTCAGCGTACCCTTGGACGCCAAGTCCAGCGCGTTCAAAAAACGCCAACATTTTCTTTTCAAGGCTTCCTTTTGGAATAGCTAATTTTACTTGTGCCATAAAGACTATTCTTTGTTCTACTGTAGCGCTTGTAGTCGACGAGCGGAAGCCTAGCTAAGCTGTCCAGTTTATTCCTTATCTAAAAGATTTATTGATCGAGACGTTTTTCTTGTCGAGTTATTCATTGATACGGTGAAGTTTGATTACGTCCGTCTTGCCAGCGACCCGAAAAGGGGTTCCTGCCACAACAGATATCAGGTCTCCCTTCTTTACCCATCCTGCACTCAAGAGTATAGTTTGTGTTTTTGCGACGAGAGCATCTAAATCCTTAACTTGTCCGAGTTGCTTTGCGCGGACTCCCCAGAGCAACTTCATACGTCGACAAACTGCTTCGTGACGAGAAAGGCCGAGTACTGAGCATTTAGGTCGGTATTTTGAAACCAGACGAGCCGTGTAGCCACTTTCGGTATAAACCACAATGTACTTGGATCCTAGGTCTTCGGCGAGAAAAGTTGCGCTGCGAGCAACTGCCTCCGACAAGTCGTCCCCCTGAGGAGATGTTTGTGACTCCACACGGTTCGGTAATGGCGCTGTCGTTTCGGTCGTCTCTATGATGCGACTCATCATTCGTACTGTTTCGACGGGGTGGCGCCCGATTGCTGTTTCTCCTGAAAGCATTAGGGCATCCGAACCGTCCAAAACCGCGTTTGCAACATCACTAGCTTCAGCTCTGGTTGGTGAAGGTTGTTCTATCATTGACTGCAACATCTGCGTTGCTGTAATGGCAGGTTTTTTTGCCAGGCGAGCTTTCTCTATGATATTTTTCTGCTCGACTGGCACCTTCCAAGGGGAAAGTTCAACTCCAAGATCTCCACGTGCAATCATCACACCATCCGATATAGCCAGAATTGCATCAATGTCATCGATTGCCTGTGGTTTCTCTATTTTTGCTATGACATGGGCTGGTGATTGTGCTGCGCTGATGCGTTTTTTTAGTTTGTAGATGTCCTGTGCTGTTCGTACGAAGGAGAGTGCAATATAATCTATTGCTTGCTCGAGAGCAAAGTCAAGATCGACTTTATCTTTTCTGGTCAAAGAAGGCACCTTCAGAGCCAGTCCCGGTATGTTGACACCCTTGTTCTCGGCAAGTAATCCGCCGTGTACGACTTCTGTCACAATGCTTCGATTATCAACACGGACGACGTTTAATTCGATTGTTCCGTCGTCAATTAGTATCCGGTCACCCTTACTTAATACACGGGCTAACCCCGGATAATTTACCCAGATAGTGTGGCTGTTTCCGGCAATGCGAGATGTGCTTATAAACAATGTTTTGCCAGGTGACAGTTCAACCGGATTGCCATCAACGAGTTTACCGGTACGAATTTTAGGTCCCTGAAGATCCGCGAGGATTGGCAAGAATCGCTGACGTTTTCTTGATATCCGACGAATGTTGGCTATCGTCTTTGCATGGTCTGCATGAGTACCGTGTGAGAAGTTTAGTCGTGCAGCACTCATGCCAGCTTCGAGTAACTGATCAATAATGTCGATACTGTTAGAGGCAGGTCCGAGTGTACATACAATTTTTGTGCTAGGCATAGCGGTTCCAGTCGATAATCTTCATCTTCGTCTTCTACTTTATTGTTTCACAACAACGTCCTGGCGATAGTCAAGAAGTCAGCAAGATTTGACGATGAGACCTTCAATCTGAACTTTTGGGTCGAATGATTTGCAGTTGTTGCATAATGTGGGCCACAGTTAAGTCTAATTTTTTAGGATGGATACTGTATTGCTCCGAGTCTGGAGGATCATTTGCAGGGTGTTACACTTACAGCAATGGAATCCTAAAGCAAGTAGCAGTAGTACTTGTACGGCCTCAGTAGGTAAAGGATCGGGGCGTAGCGCAGCCTGGTNNTGGGTAAAAACAGCTTCGCTGTTTCTAATGCCGAGCTTTGCTCGGCTGCTGAACGAGGCCCGGTTTCGTGAATCGAAGGGTGCGTCGGCTGGGCGCTGATGTGTGTTGTCTGCGGAGGCGACTATCCGTCGCACCGGTCGATTTCTGCCCAAGTATCCACTTCTGAACGTCAGAAATGGCGCTTGGCGAGCCTGAATGTGCAGTCGTACCACGAAGGGAAAGCTCCACGTTCGGCCCCCAGGCCAGCAACGCTCGGCGCCAACGGGAGCGGACCTGCTTTTACCCGCAAACACATTTGACAACACGAACGCCCCAAACTAGTTTCCGCCTCCCCTCGAGGGATCGGGGCGTAGCGCAGTTTGGTAGCGCGCTTGCTTCGGGAGCAAGAGGTCCGGAGTTCAAATCTCCGCGCCCCGACCAATTATTTACCAGATATTGGTGGACTATATGAGTTTCTAGTTCCGGGTATTTTAGATCTAAACCCCAAAGCCATAAAGGCTCAGGAAAGGCTCCGGTCCAGTGGTCACGGCCTAGATGTCAAAACTAGAGTTAACCTCTGTCAGTCTTTCTGTATCCGGTACAGCATTGAGTCAGTTCGAATCAGCAAGCTATTTTCGACAATGGCTGGTGTTGCCATGCACAACTCGCCCAAGCTATTTTTACCAAACAGCTTGTACTCCGGACCGGCTTGCAGTACAAAGGTGTCGCCTTCCTCACTTAGACAGAAAATCTTGCCATTATACGCCCAGGGACTTGCCGTAAAAGCACTGACACCTATCTCAATGCGCTTTTTGCCATAAATTTCTTCTCCTGTCTTGGCGTGGTGACAGGTGACAAATCCACGATCAAGTAATGTGTAGTAGTAGTTCCCGTAGACGATCGGTGAAGGATTGTAGGGGCCAGCCTGGGGCCATGACCAAGCGATCGACTCATTACTTGTTTCACCAGGCTTAAGGCTTATATCGCCCGATGCTCCAGGGCGGATGGCAAATACGGGTCTCGTCTTATCACCGACGTAGCCAGACGTTACATACAACAGTCCATGTTCAGAAAATGGTGTCGGTATTGTGATCGAAGACATTGGGCCCAACTCCCACAGAACCTGACCGTCCAGGTCATAGGAGCGGACTTTTTCAGTGCCGCAAGTAATAATCTCTGTACGTTGCTCATTCTTCCACAAATAAGGTGTAGCCCAATTACTTTTTTCATTACGTGCAACTCTCCAAATCTCCTTGCCATTGATCTTGTCAAAGGCAGCGAGAAAAGATTCGTCATCGTTATCGTTCACAATGTATAAGCGGTTCTCGTGGATGATCGGTGAAGAAGCAGTACCCCATGCGTAGCGTGTCTTGTAGGCGGGCCAGAGCTTCGTCCAAACCAGATTGCCAGCATAGTCCAGACAATAGGTCCCAAGATCTCCGATATGGAAGTAGATTCTTTCACCGTCAGTCACCGGAGTCTCTGAAGCATAGCTGTTCTTAAGGTGACGACCAACTTCAGGGACACCTTTGTGTAGTTCCGTTTCCCAAATCACATTGCCGGTCTGAAAATCAAGTGCAACAGCTTTCCAAATGTACTCGTGCTCGGGAGGTTTGGGTCGATTTCCACCACCATATAGACCCTTCTTGGCGTTTTCAACCGGCCCACTGCTGACTGCAGTCAACATGAAAATTTTTCCATCCCAGGCAACCGGGGAAGCCCAACCGCGACCTGGAACTTTAGTTTTCCAAGCGATGTTCTTTGTTGTGCTCCAGGAATCAGGAAGGTGTGGATTGTCGGTCACAACTCCGCGAGAACCCTGTCCACGAAACTGGGCCCAGCGATTTGTAGCAAATACTCGTTCAGTTACCACAATGGCTGAGGAAAGAAAAAGTTCTCTGCGGTTAATCATCTGTATATTTTCTTGAGTTTTACCTCTAAGTTGAGATCATGTTGGTCGATCACCAGCAGCTGTTGTGCGGTGCATCAAGCGAGGCATAGTGTCATCGTAGTCGTAAACTGCATAGTGCATTGTACAGCGATTGTCCCACATCACTAGATCCCCTGATCGCCAGGCATGTTGGTAGATGTTTTCTTTGCGTGTAGCGTGAATATTTAGCAATGTTAGCAACTGGGCACTCTCCTTTTTTTCCATTCCAACGATACAGGAAGTGAAATAAGGGTTGACATAAAGGGCTCGACGACCTGATTCGGGATGGGTGCGGACAACAGGGTGTTCAACAGGCAGTGGGACATGTTGAATTTGCTTCCCATCCGTTGCCGGTGATTTCTCGTTTCGTCGGGCCAACCTAGCAGCACTGTGCTCGGCCTGCATTGTTAGTAATGAGCGCCTTAGTTCGTCGGGCAGGCTTTCATATGCTGCGTACATGTTAGCGAACAAGGTGTCACCTTTTCCTTCAAGTGCGACAACAGCATGCAGTATTGAAAGTTGAGGTGGTGTCTCATTGAAAGAAATATCGGAGTGCCAGAAGTCGTTTCGCGCACTCGGCTTTCCAGGGCGGTTTTCTATAATAAAAACACCGGGATGCTCATCATGGCTGCGTCGCGACCGGAGTGGATGGGGTTCCACAGCACCGAAAAGCTCGGTAAAATCTACCTGTGATCTAGGCTCTACACTCTGATTTCGAAAGACCAACACCATGTGGTCCAGAAATGCTTGGTGAATATCCCGAAACACTGTCAAGCTTACGCCACAAGACAAATCGACTCCACCAATCTCAGCGCCGATTCCAGGACCTAAAGGGGTAATAGTCATTTTTCAATTCCGTGATTATAGTGTGTAGATTTGACCCTCTTCTAGCAGAGTTAGTACCGTTTTCTCAAAGACTTCTGTTGCATCTTTGATGTCCTGTCCGGTGTGAACAGCTGAGAGAACTCCTCCGGTGGAACTCATATTATCAACGCCATGGTAACGCAAGAGCAGTTGATATTGATTAACAAGTTGAATTGGCATTCCCTTGAGCCGTTTGGGATCCGTTGTGCGCAGATCGACAGACTTCGAAATGTTCCCTAGTCGGTCCTGATCCGTTTCAAAGTAGATGTGAAATGTGGAACAGCAGCCGTATACATACCCAGCGACGTTATGTTTCTGCAAAACTTTCCCCCAGGAAGTTCTGAGTTTCTGAGCCTTTAAGTTTGCCTTTTTGATGGGTGTGCCTGTGGCGACTTGTTGCAATACAGCAATTCCAGCAGCTGCCGATAGAGGTGTCCCGTTGAATGTTCCAAAATGAGTGACTCTCTCGAATCGGTCGTGTTTGCTATCGCCAGTGTGGTCGAACAACGCCATAATATCGTCGCGTCCGACAACTGCACCTCCGGGCATTCCACCAGCCACAATCTTTGCAAGGCAAGTAAGGTCGGGAAGGATATTGTAGAGTTCCTGTGCACCTCCAGCACTGAACCTGAAGCCTGTTATTACTTCATCGAAAATGAGCATAACTCCGTGTTGTTCCGTAATGTTACGTAAACCGTCCAGAAATACCGACTCAATTGGAACTCGACCCCATGAGGCTCCAGAAGGCTCTATTATCACTGCCGCAACATCTTTTTCATGATCTAACATTTTTGCAACAGCCTCTAGGTCGCCATCGGGGAGTGTCAACGTGTTTTCTCTCACGTTGGGGGGGACTCCAAGTGAACCGTCAGCACCGAATGGCGGCTGAAAATCGTGTATGACCGCATCGTGCCAGCCGTGGAAGTGACCTTCAAAACGTAGTAGTTTATTTTTGCCAGTAAATGCACGAGCCAGTCGTATAGCTAGCAGTGTTGCTTCGGTTCCCGAATTAACGAACCTGACTCGTTCGGCTGAGGGTACGAGTCTCTGTACAAGTTCAGCCCACTCGATATGCAGAGGATGATCATTACCAAAATGAGTTCCTCGGTCCATAGCTTGAGTTATTGCTTGGAGTACGTCTTTGTGTGAATGACCAAGCAATAAAGCACCGTTTCCCATCAGAAAATCGATGTACTCATTGTTATCGATGTCCCATTTGCGAGCACCAAGACCATGTTTTATGCAAAGAGGAACTGGTTCGAAATAGCGCAGATCATGACCAACCTTTCCGGCGAGAACATCCGAGGCGCGCTTGTACCAGTCAGTCGATTTTTGACGGCTAGTCCGGTACAGGGATGATATGTCATGACTTTTAGGCATTTATTTGCTCTCCCACACGAGTGTGACTCTCTGGCTTGTTCTGAGTGTTACAAGACCTAACAATGAGAGCGATTCGCTACCGATTCTTACATCATTGGCGTATTGACTCAAAGGTTTTTTCAATTGATCGTAACTTTTTGACTACGCTCACAACGCAGCGGTACCGAGTGAATTTCTTTTCAGTCGGTTTGCACTAGTACGTCGTGTGCGGTGCCAAGATCGCTTGCTGCTGGTGTCACGATGGTATTCTCATCGATGTAGATCTTCTTACCTCTATGAATTGCCTGACGAACGTCATCTTCACTAACAAATGGTACTACGGTTACTTTCGGTGCCGGAGGAGAAGGTGAGGCTTCTATTGGCGTGGTGGCTTCTAGTTGTGAAGAGACTTCGGGATGACGTTTAGATAAAAAGTTATCTACAACCGATTCGGCAGCGTTCATTGGTGCTGTTGTCGGGCTCATAGGAGGTATTGTTGATGTTTCAGTAGTAGATGATGAAACCGAAATTCCGCGTTGGTTGAGATAGCGGTGCACTGCATCTCTGATGTCAGGCTGGGCGTCCCCTTCCGGATTATTTGACAATGAAATCGAAGTAGAATTACGATTCTCCAGCAAGTTTACTTTCGGTTTAGGGATCGACTCGCCAGCAAAATAGGCCTTGGCTTCGACACTTGTGAAAGCCGTTTCGGGGTCTCGGACGTGATAGGCAATCCTCTTGATGTTTATCAGGTGCATTGGACTCACGTTGTCGCTGGTGATATTGCCTGCAATCGCACCACAACCTAATGTCATTGCAGGAAAAACGTTTGTCGTTATGCCGGTTGAGCCTTGCGGAGACGGTGTATTCACAAGTATCCGAAAGGCGGGCATTCGAAAACCAAATTCTCGTATACGTTCATCGTTATGTGAGTAGATAACAGATGTATGGCCGCGACCACCAAAGTTCAAAATGCTTTCGCAGGCGTTTAGACTTTCAGCGAAGTCTCTAACAAAATAAACCGCCAGCACTGGAGATAATTTTTCAGCAGACATGGGATGTTCACGACCCACACCTTCTAGCTCCACGACCAAAATGCGAGTGTTGTCAGGAACATCAAAACCCGCCATTTTTGCGATCTTTTGTGGCGCTTGTCCGACACAATCAGGATTGATTGCGAAGTTAGGCTTGATCAGTAGTGTCTGTAATGCTTTGCATTGCTGTGCGTCACAAAGAAAGGCCCGGTTTTCCTTGAGAGCGGTTAATATTGCTTCACGGTTTGTTTCCTCAGCCACCACAGTTTGTTCGCTTGAGCAAACTGTTCCGTAATCAAATGACTTACCTTGTACTACTGATGCGATAGCGCTATCCACATTCGCAGAAGCTTCGATCAGGACCGCGACGTTGCCAGGCCCCACACCCAACGCAGGTTTGCCACTCGAGTAAGCAGCCCGCACGATACCAGCGCCACCAGTGGATAAGATCACACTGGTCAGCTTGTGTTTCATCAGTTCATTGGTGCCTGGTAGGCTGGCATTATTTAGGCATTGCACGATACCTTCTGGTGCACCAGCTTCAACTGCAGCCCGAGCAAGCAGAGAGGCTGCCTCACAAGTGCACCTCACCGCTCTGGGGTGGGGTGATAGAACTATGCCATTACGTCCCTTAAGCGAGATAAGAATCTTGTAGAAAGCGGTTGACGTTGGGTTTGTAGTCGGCAGGATCGCTCCTACGATACCAACGGGCTCTGCTATTTCAACTAGCCCTTGATCCGAGTCTTCTCTGATGATGCCGGCTGTTTTAAGGGGGCGGATCGCTTTGTGGAGCAGGTCCGAATTTAAGAGGTTCTTGGCTACCTTGTCCTGGACGTTACCATATCCGGTCTCTTCAACTGCCAACTGGGCGAGATGTTGTGCGTTGGCGCGTGCTACAGCTGCTACATGATCGATTATTTGGTCGACTTGTTCTTGGGTGTAGTGCTTGTATTTGAGGAACGCCTTGTGCGCCAACTCGATCTTGGCGCGGACTTCTTGTATCGATTTTAAGTCTTTGTCTTCCAGCATGGATGACATTCTGCCTACCCTTCAAAACAACTCTATGCCCTCGGTTACTACTTAGCTTGCAAAGCCAGAGACAAGGCATCGAGCAGAAAGTCTGCCCTACAACTGCAATCTTCGTACTTTTTATCGTGCTATTCGGGGATGTTTTTCGGAGTGATTCTTTCTGCATCACCGTGCGGATTGGGAATCACATGCACACCCACTAACTCACCTACACGTCGAGCTGCTGCGGCTCCAGCATCCGTCGCGGCTTTAACGGCGCCCACATCACCTCGACATGTGACCAAGATTAGTGCGGCTCCGACGTTTTCTTTTCCTTCGAGTACTACATTAGAGGCCTTAACCATGGCGTCTGCAGCCTCAATAGCACCTGTGAGACCTTTGGTTTCAATCATGCCGAGAGCTTCCATTAGTTCTCCTTAATCTGTAAACTTCAACCGTAGAACTTAGCATACCTTCCTTTAGGGGTGTTCTCAAATCGTAACAATTCTTGAGTTGCATATATCTATTGCAGTTCATACATTCTCATTCGACCATTGCGTTCTGCGACTACCTGTCGTGCAGTTTTTGAGCTTGAATTTAGCAACCGAAGTAAATTTCGAGTACTGACAGGGCTTCGATCGTCGATCCACAAAACTACATCGTTCGACTGCAGACCAGCACGCGCGGCAGGGCTATTTGGTATCACAAAGTCGATAGGTACTCCTTTTCGTGGTGTATCAAAACCGATGCCCGAAACCATCTGTTTTGCTGGTGCAGCGATAGTAGTATCATTACCGCTCGAAAGAACAAAGTTGACTTTTTTACCTCTCCGTCTTCCTCGTAGCTCAATATTCTCCTGAGTGGTTGGCAATACCAACGGAAACAAGTCATCCACCATTTCTACCTCGGTTTCGTTGAGCTCTGTGATATGGTCCCCTGGTCTGATGCCGGCTAAGTCGGCCGCCTCTCCAACCCACACTTCTGTAACTCTGACACCTTGCCATGAGTTCTTAGTGTCTTCGGATGTAACTGATACGTCGACACGAAAACCATACCTGGCTAACAATTGTGACTCGAGAGATTCGATCTTTTTAAGTTCCGCCGGCACATCGGAAGCGGCTATGGCGATTAAACGATCGTTACATCGGACGATTACCCCAACTAAAAATCCATTAAGGTCAAAGAGGCCACCACCTAGCATGAGTTCGGAGAAATTGACCGTATAAGCGATTTCTTGAAAGTTCGATTCTCCACATAGTACAGGTGAAGAGCCACCATAAACTCCCGGAGCAAAGGTATGACTTCCATTTTCTTGTTTTGCAACTGCCACCAGCCAGTCACCCATCGATAAGACATCCAGAGATACTTGCTGTACTGGTTGAAAGGTATCATCTGTTCCGACTCGAAGTGACCCTAGAGGTGATGTGGGTGAGATGGCACCTCGACGGGCTTCAGTTTGCAGTTGTTCAGCGGTATTCACCAATGTAATCTCGGGCAAGTTTAGCTTAGATGTAGCGGCAAGGACGGTGCCATTGATATCCCATATTAGTGCGGTCGAGCGACTATCGGGCAACCACACCAAATGACGTGAAGCATGTGTTGCTGCGTCCAAGAATAAGTTAGTCATTCCTTGGATATTTCGTAGTTGTGTCATTCTCTGCAGACGCATTGATTCGACGGGTGATGGCATAGGTGGTGCGTCATCCTGGCGAGGTCTCGGTCGGGCCCACGTGCCTAGCACCAGAATGATGCCTGCTACCGCAGCGAGCAGTGCAATGTACTTACGGTCTGTTAGTTGATTGCGTACGTCCACGATTTTAGAGCTGTAGCGGCTGACCACATGCCGGCCAAGTCGCTCCAAGCACCCGTAAACTGATTGTCCCACAGTGCATTGTCTTGGCTTGATTTTACAATTTTAGAAATAGCGTTGGTTAGGGTATACGCCGTACACTAATTCTCTATGGCTAATACTTCGCCTATGCCTACAGAAGATACCGGTAAACGTTTCCGAAATTTTCGTGCACAAATGCACGAGATTATTTTTGAAGCGGACACATTCGCTGGTAAGGCATTCGATGTTGTGTTACTGGTAGCGATTAGTCTCAGCATCGTGAATGTGATGCTGGAAAGTGTGACCGCATACCGTGTTGTCTATGGCCCGTGGCTGAGAATTATGGAATGGGGCTTTACGGCCTTGTTTGTGATGGAATACGGGCTACGTCTTTATTGTGTCGACAAGCCATCGCAGTACGCGAAGAGTTTTTTCGGCCTAGTCGATTTAGCGGCGATCCTTCCTTCGTTCCTCAGCTTACTAGTCCCGGGAACACAATCACTCCTTGTGGTTCGGGCTCTAAGATTACTGCGAGTGTTTAGAGTCCTAAAATTAGCACAGTACTTAGGAGAGGCAAATTTTTTGTTTGCCGCGTTGAAAGCAGGTCGAGCAAAGATCATCGTGTTCCTGACGACTATGCTTACATTGATTATGATCGTGGCTTCTGTAATGTACTTAGTAGAAGGTGAGAAGAACGGTTTTGCAAATATCCCGACTGCGATTTATTGGGCCATCGTAACTGTTACGACCGTCGGTTACGGTGATATCACACCACAGACTTTCTTAGGAAAGAGCATAGCTGCATTTTTGATGGTTCTGGGTTATGCGATCATAGCGGTTCCAACTGGTATTGTTTCTGCCGAATTGACTCGTCGTTGGCCTACAAAAATAAGCACCCAGGCATGCCCTGCATGTGCGCGTGAAGGTCACGACCCAGATGCAGTCCATTGTAAACATTGCGGTGTGGCATTGTGATCTCCAACTAACTGGTCTGAGGAAGCGCAGCGACTTTAGTTGTACGACTTCCTGCCTTTCGAATCGATACCTGTCTGCATATGAGCCGGACCGGCTGTTAATAGACGATAATCGTGAGCGGTAGCTTCCGGTGGTGAGGGTAGACCTAAATTAGTAATACACTGTGTTCGGAACGTTAGCTTACGCCTATAATAGAACTTAAGATGGGGGGGGTTCCAACATGAAAAAGATCGAAGCTATCATTCAGCCGTTCAAGTTAGATGATGTTAGAGAGGCTCTCAAAGAAGCCGGCATAGACGGCATGACAATACATGACGTCCGTGGCCATGGGCGACAAAAGGGTCACACTGAGGTGTACCGCGGCCAAGAATATGAGGTGAGCCTCCTACCAAAAGTGAAGCTAGAGATAATTGTGAGTGACGATAGAGTTCAGCAGACTTCTGAAGTATTAGTTCAGGCTGCAAGGACTGGCAAAATAGGCGATGGGAAAGTTTTCGTCTACCCTGTGGAAGAGGCGATTCGAATTCGCAATAATGATGCCGGCGACGCAGCTCTTTAACACAACCCAGACCATTTTCATCGCAGCTGTCCTCACTAGGGGTTTACCACTGCGTTTGTGTGCATTTATTAATTTCAAGCTGTTGTGGAGAAGCTTGCCCTAAAGTGGTTTACTTGCTGTGTCAGCCCTTTGGTCGTGCCCGGCAGCTTGGCTGAGTTGAGTGTCTTATGCCCGAACCGCCATCGGCATCCGCCCATCAGTCCCCTAGTGAAATACGGGAAAAATTTTTTACTGATGGGGATCCGCTCACGAATGTTAGGGCGACATCTATTAGAGCTGACGCCATAGTTGCCGACAGTTTTGACCGGATATTTTCTGAGTTCAATAGGGATCATGTTGCGTTGATAGCTGTTGGTGGTTATGGTCGCGAGCAGTTGTTTCCATATTCTGATGTGGATTTGCTTTTACTAGTCGAACACACAAGCTTCATAGTCAAGTACGAAATTCAGATATCACAGCTATTAACGGCTTTATGGGATTCAGGTTTGCGTGTCTCTCATTCGGTCCGGTCGCTGTCTGATTGCGTTCATGTTGCGCCAGACAACACTCAATTAAATATAAGCCTGCTCGATGTGCGTTTTTTAGCCGGATGTCATGATCTTTACGAGGGCTTACGGTACCGTCAATTACCAAACTTTTACCTGCGAGAACAGCACACTCTCCTCAAAAGTTTGATGAAGTTAGCTCATCAACGCCATTTGCTTGCCGGGCAGACTATCTATCACTTGGAACCGAATGTAAAGGAGCATCCGGGTGGTTTGAGAGATTTCCAGCTGGCTTGTTGGGTTTCGCAACTCAACAACATGTCAGCAGTTCACTTTCCTGAGAGCGAAGAGTTTCTGCCCAGTGATGTCAGTGTGCAGCTTGCCGAAGCCAAGCGCTTTTTGTTCGCTGTTAGGTGTCACTTGCACTATTTTAAGGGTCGCGACGACAACAGGTTAGATTTTGAATCCCAAGATCAGATTGTGTCCAAGGTATTCAGTGAGTCTTCTTTCCCATTTCCAGAGACCGTAGAATGGATGCGCGATTACTTCCGTAATGCACGCGTCATATGCCGTCTAGCAATGCAGATGGTCGAAGAGGAAACTACCCAAAGCCAATCACTCTTCACATTTTTCCGTGATCGCAAGGCACGATTTTCAAATAAGGACTTTGTTGTTAGGCGTGGTCGGCTTTACCTGAGGAATAGTCAGGCCCTAACTGTTAACCCCGAACTGGTGCTACCACTGTTCGCTTTTGTGTCCAGGCATGGGATTCCACTGGCAGTTGAAACAGAGAGACGCGTGGTGAAGAATCTGGGAGTATTCGCTTCTTATGCAAGTGAAGGACATGGCTTTTGGGTAGTAGTTTCAGAAATTCTCTCTCAGCCGTTCGTTTATGAGGCTCTGACAGCCATGCACGAGATTGGGGTATTAACTGCTCTATTCCCAGAGTTTGAAAACGTCGACTGTTTGGTGGTTCGTGACTTCTATCATCGATTCACAGTAGACGAACATACCTTCATTACCATACAGACTCTTCGAGATCTACCGTCGAGAGAAGGTGAGCTGACTCAACGTTACGCTAGCTTGGCGGCGGAACTGGATCGCCCCGAAGTTCTCTTCTTCGCTTTGCTCTTTCATGATGTCGGCAAAGGTGCACCCAATGGTGATCATTCCGAAAGAGGTCTTGTGTTAGCTGATACTGCGATGGAGCGCATCCAGATTGACCAAGAGGATCGTGAGACTGTTCGTTTCCTGATTCGACATCACTTGACGATGTCGGAGACGATGACTAGTCGCGATCTAAGCGCACCAGAGACCATTGAACAGATAGCAGAACTTGTTGAGACTACAGAACGCCTCAAAGCATTAACTTTAATGACTTTTGCCGATATAAGTGCTGTCAATCCTGAAGCCATGACTGACTGGCGAAAACAACTTTTGTGGCAGCTATATATTGCAACTCATCGTTCTTTGAGTAGAGACATTGAGGAACATAGAATTAACATCGATACTTCTGAAGCACTATTTGAACGAATTACCGGTGAGGAGAGCAAAAATCTGCGAAGTTTTTTAGAAGGTTTTCCACGCCGATACTTACGAACTCACTCTGTCGATCAGGTCATAGGACAATTTCATCTGAGTCAGACACTTGGAGTAAAATCTGCAGCGATAAGCCTTACGCGGAAGCACTCACACTACGAAGTTGTGGTGGTTGCCCATGATCGACCATTCTTGTTTGCTTCTCTGTGCGCTACATTTTCCGGTTTTGGCCTCAATATTGAGAAAGTCGAGGCATTTGCGAATGCTGATGGTCTGATTTTGGATACATTTATCGTCTCTGACCCTCACAGATCACTAGAATTAAACCCGGGTGAAACCATTCGGATTAAGAAGGCACTGAGGGAGACCGCCGAAGGAATCGCGGATATGGACAAGTTTACCTCTCGGAAAATCTCCGCACAGGATAAATGGCATATAGGGGTTAAACCTTTAGTTTCCTATGACAACGAAACTTCCCCAAGTGCGACCATCTTTAACGTCTGTGCGGCAGATCGAACCGGCTTACTGTTCGATTTGGCCGCGAAGTTTTCACAACATGGGTGCAGTATTGAAGTTGTTTTGATTGACACGCAGGGTCACCGAGCGTTCGATGTTTTCTATCTAGTTGGTCCGAATGGTGATAAGCTGTCGAGCGATATGTGCACATACATCAGCACCGAGCTGACTGCGGTGATCTCTCTTGAATCGTAGGTAATTTCGGATTTGTTGAATTAGGCTGGCAGTTTCTGCTTCCATCGAAACTTTTTATAGGACAGAATTTACCCTGGAACCCACTGCTAGGTGTGTTACGATTTGGTTCTCCTACTCAGTAGGATTGGGACGGTTTTGACTGCGCCCCTTTTGAAGCGATGCTCACCGTTAGAACACCGAAAGAAGTGCTTCAGTTGGCTCGAGACAAAGAAGCTCGCATGCTGGATTTGCGCTTTGTTGATCTGCCTGGTCTATGGCAGCATGTCACATTCCCTATCACTCAACTCAGTGAGAAGACCTTCGAGGATGGCTTTGGGTTTGATGGCTCCAGCATTAGAGGTTGGCAGGCGATTAGTGAAAGTGACATGTTGATCGTTCCTGACCCGAATACGGCAGTGATGGATCCATTTACCGATATTCCAACGTTGGTAATGATTGCCAACGTAGTGGACCCGGTCACTAAACAACACTACGAACGTGATCCTCGCTGGATTGCCCAGAAGGCAGAGCAATACCTGCGCTACACAGACATTGGGGATGCGGCCTTTTTTGGACCGGAAGCAGAGTTTTTCATATTCGATAACATTAGCTTCGATCAGTCTCACAATTACGGTTTCTATTACATCGATGCGGAAGAAGGTAGATGGAATTCGAGTCGCAAACGAGACAATTTGGGGTATCGTCCGCGTTACAAGGAAGGGTACTTCCCAGTTCCCCCCACTGATCACCACCAGAATATTCGTTCAGAAATGGTGACTACAATGCAAGATTGTGGACTCGATATTGAGTGTCACCACCACGAGGTTGCTACTGGCGGTCAAGGTGAAATTGATCAGAAATATGGACCTTTGGTTAGCGCAGCAGACAACTTGATGATCTATAAATATGTTGTGCGCAATGTTGCTTTTCGATATGGCCACACAGCAACCTTCATGCCAAAACCACTGTGGGATGATAACGGTAGTGGCATGCACGTTCACCAGAGTATTTGGAAACAGGGAAAAACCCTGTTTGCTGGTGAACAGTATGCGGGACTCAGTGAAACAGCGCTCTACTACATAGGGGGATTGCTCAAGCATGCGCCTGCACTGGTTGCTTTTTGTGCACCGACGACGAACAGCTATAAGCGCCTTGTGCCAGGATTTGAAGCGCCCGTGAATTTGGCCTATTCTCGCCGTAACCGCTCAGCAGCCTGTCGTATCCCTATGTATTCCTCCGAACCAAATAGTAAACGCGTCGAGTTTCGGCCGCCGGACCCATCAGCCAATCCATACTTGGCTTTTGCGGCGATGTTAATGGCGGGGTTGGATGGAATTCAGCACCAGATCGATCCAGGTGAGCCCCTTGATAAGGACATTTATGACCTGTCACCTGAGGAGATGCGCCAGGTTCCATCGCTCCCTTCATCGCTTGACGGCGCACTTCAGGCCTTGGAGCGTGACCACGAATTTTTGACACGCCAGGATGTCTTCACAGAGGAAGTTATCGAAACCTGGATGGACTACAAGATGCAGAATGAAGTAGATGCGGTGCGTCAGAGGCCGCATCCGTATGAGTTTGCTTTGTATTACGACATTTAAGTAATAAGTAAGGAGATACGACGTATGCCTAACACGCCAAAAGATGTCCAGAAGATCGCTGCCGATGGTGGCGCTCAAGTAGTGGATTTCAAATTTATAGATTTGCCAGGAGTCTGGCAACATTTTTCAATTCCCGTGGAAGATCTAGAGCCAGACCTATTCGAAGATGGTCTTGGATTTGATGGATCTAGTGTTCGGGGTTTTCAACAAATTCAGGAAAGCGATATGCTACTGATGCCAGACCCCGACACGGCCTTCATGGACCCTATGCGAGAAGCGCCAACTCTTAGCATTATTTGCAATGTGGAGGATCCGTTGACGAGACAACCATATAGTCGCGATCCACGCCATATTGCAAAGAAAGCAGAGTCTTTTCTGGAAAGCTCTGGCATTGCAGATACGAGCTATTGGGGCCCGGAGCCGGAGTTCTACATCTTCAACGATGTGCGTTACAGCCAGTCAGCTAATAGCGGTTTCTATTCAGTCGATTCGGCGGAGGGAACTTGGAACAGCGGCAGAGAAGAAGAGGGTGGCAATCTTGGCTACAAACTACGCCACAAGGAAGGATACTTCCCAGTTCCTCCGGCTGACAGCATGCAGGACATCCGTACGAAGATGATGTTGGCGATGAAAGCCTTTGATGTGAAGATCGAAGTCCATCACCACGAGGTTGGGACAGCGGGACAAGCAGAGATAGACATGCGTTACAACTCGCTTACCGCTATGGCAGACAGCGTGATGTACTACAAGTACGTCATTCGCAATGTCGCGAAAGAAAATGGACTTTCGGTGACCTTTATGCCTAAACCACTCTACGGAGACAACGGTAGTGGCATGCATGTCCATCAAAGTTTATGGAAGGGGAAGTCGAACGTGTTCTTTGAAGAAGGTGGATATGCTTCTTTGAGTGAAACTGCGCTGCACTATATCGGTGGCCTGCTCAAACATGCCCCGGCGCTGTTGGCGTTCACAAACCCGACTACGAATTCCTACAGACGCTTGGTTCCAGGGTATGAAGCACCTGTAAATCTGGCCTATTCGATGCGTAATCGCTCAGCAGCGTGTCGAATCCCGATGTACTCACAGAGTGAGGCCGCAAAACGTATTGAATTCCGTTGCCCTGATCCTTCTTGCAACCCATACCTGGCTTTCTCGGCCATGCTTATGGCAGGACTAGACGGCGTGGTCAACAAAATAGACCCCGGTTCAGCTATGGATAAGAACTTGTATGATCTACCTCCAGAAGAGTTGGCTGCGGTTAAGACAACGCCAGGATCACTGGGAGATGTGTTAAACGCTCTGGAGGATGACCACGAGTTTCTACTTCGCGGTGACGTATTCACCCAGGATGTTGTGGACACTTGGATCGAATATAAGCGAGAAAATGAACTGGATGCTGTGAACCTAAGGCCGGTACCGTACGAGTTCTATCTGTACTACGATCTATAGATTCAGGTTTTCAGAGCGGACTCAGTTTTAACTGAGTCCGCTTGGACTCGGCCCTAGATCCGCTGTACGCTCGCCTTCTAGTGCTGGGTTATAGAATTGAATTGGCCGAAGAAGTAGCGTTTAGCGATGAAAGGATGGTACCTGGTAAGAGATGGCACATGAAGATATTCCTCTAGTAGCTGTTGTTATGGGAAGCAAGTCCGATTGGACGACCATGCAACATGCTCACGAAACGTTGGATCGGTTCGAGATTGCTCATGAGTGTAAGGTGATGTCGGCACATCGCACGCCCGATATTACTGCTGAATACGCCTCGTCGGCTGAAGAACGTGGCACGCAAGTTATGATTGCTGCTGCTGGTGGGGCAGCACATCTGGCCGGAGTGATTGCAGCACATACGCTCTTACCCGTGCTCGGTGTACCAATTGAAAGTCCTGCCCTTAAGGGAATGGATTCACTTTTGGCCACTGTTCAAATGCCAGGTGGTATTCCTGTTGGAACTCTGGCCATAGGGAAGCCTGGTGCGGTCAATGCCGCCTTACTTGCGGTTCATATTCTATCGAATAATGATCAAGAATTACGTGAGAAATTGAGAGCCTTCCGTGCAGAACAGGCACAGAAAGTGCAACAGGCAACGTTGGACTGACAAGTCCAAGACTGATTTTCTTATCCTTGCCAAAAATTATTGAAAAGTGAAAATCTTCAGCACGAGGAGTTCTGAAGGGGTTTTTCTAATGGTTGAGACAGGGCGAAGGATTGCAGACGCCCGGGCCTCGATTGTTGCTATTGAGTTAGCCCGCGGTGTCTTTTGACATCGATGTGAAGACGCTGAATTTTTTGGTTGAGAGTGGATAGTGCCATATGAAGGCGCTTGGCTGCCTCAGTTTGGCTCCATTCGGACTTTTCGAGCTCCTCCAAGATGACACGTCTTTCGAATTCTTCTACGATTTCAAACAAACTGGCCCCTGCGGCTGGTTTGATTGTTACCGGCATTGGCATGTGTTGAACACCATCAAATCCAAGTATGGACTCGGGCAATAGCTCGACTTGTACCTCTGTTTCAGTGGCAAGTGCTGTTGCGCGCTCAACGACATTTTCCAACTCACGAATGTTTCCCGGCCAACTGTAATTTAATAGTAACTTCATAGCAGACGGTGAAAAATGCAGGATGGAATGTTTGGCTGAATCAACAAAGCGTTCATTTTCGAGACAGTAATGGTCGAAAAAGTGTTCTATGAGCAAAGGTATATCTTCAACTCTTTCTCGAAGTAGTGGTAGGTTGATTTGGATAACATTGAGTCGGTAATAAAGATCCTTGCGAAATGTTCCATTTTGGACAAGTTCTTCTAGATTGCTACTTGTGGCTGCAACAATTCGAACATCCACCTTCACGGGCTTGCTGGATCCAACTGGAATGCATTCGCGTTCTTGAATCACGCGCAATAGTTTGGCTTGCATATTGGCGTCGAGAGTGTTTATTTCGTCAATAAAAATTGTGCCATTATCGGCGGCAGTAAAATAACCTTTGTGTGGTTGTCTGGAATCGATAGAGGTGTCGTTAATATCACCAAAAAAAGCTGCTTCCAGGTAGTCGATTTGGATCGCGCTGGCATCAACAGATACAAACGGACATTCCGATCGCTGTGAGTTGGCATGGATTGCTTTGGCAAGCAGTTCTTTGCCAGTGCCAGTATCACCTTGAATTAGCACCGTAGAACGGCTAGGGGCGATCTGTTCAACTAGCTCAAAAACGCGTCGGATCTTCTCACTTTTTCCGACAATGTTTGAGAAACTGTAGCGTTCTTTCAGCGTATTTTTCAGGTGAAAGTTTTCTTGTTCGAGCCGTCGCCGTTCGATAGTGCTGGCTATTTCGAGCAAAAGCTTTTCATTATTCCAGGGTTTGGTGCAGAAATTGTTGGCCCCTGATTTTGTAGCTGCAACTGCTGTGTCGATAGATCCGTATGCTGTGAGCATTACGATGGGTGTTGCTTGATCCTGCAAACGGACTTTTTTGAGAATATCTAGTCCAGATATGTCCGGCAACATCAGATCGAGCAAGACCAGATCGAATGCCTTAACGGCCATCATGTCTAGCCCTCGTTTGCCTGTGAGAGCAGTTGAAACTTCGTACTGTTCTTCTTCAAGAAGAATCTTCAGACTTTCCAGGATCGTCTCCTCGTCATCTATTACAAGGATTTTTCCTTTTGGTGCGAAGGCTTTCTGTACGGAGACATCAGGCATGAATCTTTGTTGAAATCAGAGGTAGCTCTATTGCGAAGCAGGCACCTTGCCCCAATTCACTTTCCACGCTCATCCTGCCGGAGTGTTCTTGAATAATCCCGTAACTCACAGCAAGACCTAGGCCGGTCCCGCGATGACGGCTCTTGGTTGTGAAGAACGGATCAAAGATGCGCTTAAGGTGTGTCGGCTCTATTCCGGTTCCTGTATCACTAACCGTAATTCTCGCGAAGTCTTCAGCAGTGCCGTGCTTAACCTCGTCACTGATTAGCAGTTGACCACCTTGAGGCATAGCATCACGAGCATTTAGAAATAGGTTGAGTAAAACCTGTTGGATACGGCCAGCATTGCCCAAAATGACCATTGCTTCTGGGTATATACGACACCTAACCTCGATCTGAGCTTTGCGGAGCTGTGGCTCAACCAGTGCCAACGTTTCTTTGACCGTCTGACGTAGATCTACTTCAGCAAACTCGTGGGGTGAAGTACGTGATACGTTAAGTAAGGAGTTGACAATTTCACTAGCCCGGAAGGTTTGCGACGCGATTTTTTTGAGGATTTCTTCCTGATTCGAATCATCGGAAACCCTCTTGGCAAGCAGTTGAGCGTAGCTTGAAATAACAGCCAATGGCGTGTTGATTTCATGTGCGACTCCTGCCGCTAGAAGGCCAATAGAGCTAAGTTTTTCGGCCTGTACAAGTTGATCCTCGAGATCTACACGTTCGGTTACATCGTCGAAGATGACCAGTCTCCCTATGGGCTTAAAGTCTTTTTCAATCAACGGTGCGGTTGCAATGTTTAGGGTGCGTTGTTCATGCCTGACACTCATTTCTTCGTTCAGGGGCAACGGTGGTCGAAAGGGATTAGGGAAATCTTCGGCACGGAGTGCGAATTTGTAGAGGTTTCTAGTTTCTGAATTGTCTCGGATGCGTTCTAATTCACGTACTAACCCTGGTGGGAGTAGTGTCATCAAGGGCTGCCCAATTGCTTGTGTGCGTGAGATGCCAAAAGTCAGTTCAAGTTGTGTATTCCAGCTCTCAACGTGGTCATCAAGATCGAGCGTCAGCACTCCGACATTCAGAGATTCAACGATGTTCTGGTTGTAATCTTTGAGACGGGCATTTTCGGCAAGTTGTTTTTCCAGTGAACTAACCAGACGAGCATTTTCTAGAGCTACGGCAAAATAACCTGCTACTGTCAGCACAAGAGCTAAGTCCTCACTCGATAGATAATCTCCTGTCGTTGTACGACCCAGCCCAATATAGGCTATTGGTGACCCTTTGATGTTGCACGGGACGTAGTAATGTAGGTCTAAATCTCGTATGGATCGATGACCTGCTGTGTCGTCCTTATAAGAATATGGATCTTCCACAAAATAGTAAGGTTTTTTCTCATTACTGCAATCAAAGTTTTCGGTGAAGGGATCAAGGTTGAATACGGCTCCACTTCTAATGGGTTTGCCGTTTCTGTCTACCAACTTCACTCCGTGGAGCAGTTGTAACATGCCGTTGTTTTCTGGTTGTCTTGCAGTGTCCAGAATCGCTAAGCGACTCAACCCCAGTGTCTTTACTAGCCGTTCACTCAGGGTGATCATTGTCAGATTGAGATCGGTTTCTGTAGTCAACGTTGATGCAAAATCGATCAAAGTACGCCGATAGTTGTAGCGTTCCTGATAGAAACGTTTTTCCAGTGTCGCTTGGATTCTATTACGTAAGGGGTTGAACACTAGTGCAGCTAAAATGACTGACAACAGCCACAACGATGGTGATAGATCCTGCAGTGGTTGCGCGTTCACTCCAGTATTCAGTAGGGTTGCTGTGCCGTAGAGTAGTATCAGTATTGCTATAGCTGTCAGAGCATAAGACGCACCACGACGCAATATCAAATCTACGTCCATCAGTCGAAACTTTACGATGGCATAGGTAAAAGTTAACGGAATTAACGCCAAAGAGAAGACCACCAGACTTTGATTCGGGCCAATGTCCCAACCAGCTATAAACGGTATGACATAAAAGGCAGCAAATGGGACAGTTCCTGCTAATGCCCCCTGACTCAACCATTTCCGTTGCTGGTTTAAGGCTGTATTTTTGTTTGTGTTAATACCAATTTGCAACGAGGCAGCACCAAGGAGCAGGTATACGCCAAGCAGAGCATATTCCAGCCGGTTGAGGAGCATATGAGTTACTTCTAGGGGCCAGGAGGTGATGTCGATGGTTCCCGCTGCAATCAAGTGATGCAGTACTAATAACGTCAATGCCGGGATATATAACCATTTAGCGGCCTGGCGACGTATTTTTGAAACTAGTTTGGCACGAGGGAAAACAAGGCAGAAATGCAGGAAAATTGCAGGCGTTAACAGAGTGGCCCAAACGTCACCCCAGTAGATAAAGCGGTCAAATCTAGTTAATGTTCCTGTGTAGCTGAAGGCATAAAGGACAAAAGAGCTGAGGCAGAGCAGGTAAAAATGACGGACCATCGGCCTGGATGTTCTTTTCGCCAGCACGATGATGCCGATGACCAGGTAGGTGATAGCAAGCGACCACTCAAAGTAATAGATTAGGGGTTGCTCAATGCCGAGAGGTTCAAGGATGAGCCTAGCTTGAAAGATCTCACCACCTCGAACAATCTCATAGGATGCCTGTCCCCAAATGCCCACCAAATGAAGAGAACGTGTTACTTCTGTGATGTTGTCTGTGGCTAACCCGTTAATGCTTTGCAGTTCATCGCCGACTTCGATGCCTGCCTTTGCTCCCGGCCCCCCAGGTGTAATCTGGATTGCTTGAATTTTTTCTTGCGCGTCACTCCACCTCACGCCATCGTCCGGCAGTCCAGATGAATGTTGGTGATGGTAATTCACCATCGCCGCACCCAGCAACACAACCGTGGCTGCAGTTAACAGGAGAGTTAGGAGCCGGGATGTATGTACTCGTTTCATTGCCTATTGCTGACCAGTTGTACTCTTGGGGTTCCCACGCGCATACAGCATCTGCACGGTGCATCTTCCTCAAATAATTGAGCCACGCCTATACCAACCCCATCCTAAGACATTGTAGGGTAAAAACTTATAAAACGGGTATGTTCCACAAAGGCTAAAATTGAACCTGGGAAAATAGGGCGGACGACCCAATCCGATAATGGTGTCAGTTCCACGGTTAGTGCATGGTTAACCGCCGGAGTTAGTAGAATACATTTTCACTGCCTGGGTACTCACGATTTACTTGACGATTGCCTGTGAAGAGCCTAGAATCGAGGCTGGAGTTGGTTCGGACAAGCGATTAGTCTGTTTATTGAAGAGGCGCTGAGATATGAGCTACAAGTTATTATTTCTGCCTGTTTTCTTTTCTTTTCTTTTGTTTCAACCCGGCGATTTTTTGTGCGCCGCGAAGAAGGAAGACAAACCCGTCAAGTTGACCCCTAAACAAGAGAGAAAACGACTCAAGCGATTAGAGAAGGAGCTAGAAGGCCCATTTCGGCGGTGGTTGAAACAGGATGTGGTTTACATCATCACAGGTGATGAAAAGAGAGCTTTTTTACGTCTAACGACGGCAGAAGAGAGGGAAAACTTCACAGAGCAGTTTTGGCTACGTCGTGATCCCACTCCGGACACTCTTGAAAACGAGTATAAGGAGGAGCACTATCGCAGGGTTGCCTACGCCAATGATCGTTTTTCGTCGGGTCGTCCAGGCTGGAAAATGGACAGAGGTCGCATCTATATTGCCCACGGTGCTCCCGACGAAATCGAGTCACATCCGTCTGGTGGAAGCTACGAGAGACCCTACGAAGAGGGCGGCGGAATGACTTCGACGTACCCCTTTGAAATCTGGCGATATCGATGGATTGAGGGGGTTGGTTCGGATGTAAGGTTGGAGTTTGTGGACCCCACATATTCAGGTGAGTACCGCCTGACATCAGATCCTTCTGAGAAGGATGCTTTGCTTCATATCCCCGGTGCTGGGCTCACTATGGCGGAACAGATGGGGCTATCAAGTAAGGTTGATCGCTTTATGCGCGCTGATGGTACGCGTATGGGTACCCCAGTCAGCGGGATGCAATTGAGGCGCTACAACATATTCGAGCGGATGCAATTGATGGCCGATATAATGAAGCCGCCACCAGTTAAGTTCAAAGATCTCGAGGCTGTTGTTGATTCACGCATTGAATACAACACGCTGCCATTTGTAGTGGAGATCCACTATGTACGTGTGAGTAATAATTCTGTTCTGACTGGTGTGACTGTCCAACTTAAGAATAGAGATGTGGTTTTCGAAAACGATGAAGGAGTACAAAGAGCCGTTGTCAACATATTTGGTCGGGTTTCGACGATTACCCGCAAAGTGGCGACCCACTTTGAGGACACAGTAACAATTGACACTACTGCCGAACGGTTACAGGGAGAGTTGGAGCGTGTTGCAATCTATCAAAAAGGAGTTCCACTGGCACCTGGTTCCTATCGATTGGAACTGGTTGTTAAGGATATTGTGGGCGAAACGATAGGCACGCATCGAATGGCTATAAAGGTGCCCCGTTTTGAGGAAGAAAAACTGGCTATGAGTTCTCTCATACTGGCAGATCGTATTGAGCGGGTACCGATGCGTTCGCTAGGCGCCGGTCAGTTCGTCATTGGCAGCTCTAAAGTGCGTCCTCGTATTGGAGAGGAATTCAAACGCAACGAAAAGATGGGCATCTATGTGCAGGTCTACAACCTTGGAGAGAATGAAGATACGAGTCTCCCGGAAGGGTCGGTGAGCTACCAGATAACACGTCTCGATAGCCCTGAAGATCTACTGCTCGATTTCACTGAAGGTTTTGAGAAAATTCGAGGTGTTTCCGCCAGGCAGACAATAATAGAGAAGCTATTACCGTTACGGAATTTAGAGCCCGGAGAATATCGCCTTAATCTTAAGGTGACAGACAGAGTAAAGAATGAGACCTTAGCCCCTACGGCAACGTTTAAGGTGAAGGGAGATTAGGAAGCAACTGGGTTGCTGAAGCGTAGCTATTGATAAGGGTACAGCGATGGGCGCAATTTATCAGAACTACAGTAGTGTTGCCATGAGGTTGATGTTGGTTGTCCTTTTTGTGGCGATGTCTCCTGCTCCCGCCGACGGAGAAGTTGTTGGTTCTGTATCTGGACTAGTACATGATGCACGTGGCATGCCCCAGATAGGCGCGACAGTCACACTTCTAACTTCGGAAGGGCGAGTTGTCAAGAGGGTACTTACGGACTACCGTGGGATATTCAAAGTTGCCAGTGTCTTCCCTGGTAGTTACTCCATCAGTGTGACCCTGGATCGTTTTTTACCTCTTTTAAAAGAAAAGGTCGATGTTAACTCAGGTCGCAGAACGATTCTAGATATCAGACTGCGAGCTTTGTTTGCCAGCCTGCAGCTTGCTTTCCCAGGTTCGGGTGAGATTCGTGATATGAGCGAAGATTGGAAATGGGTACTGCGGACTGCTACGTCGACTCGACCGGTGCTCCGCTTCCTCCCAGAGGAGACGAGAGAGACTCGATCGGTGATCCGCAAGTTACGAGGTAGATTTTCTGATACGCACGGCTATGCAGAGGTGAGCGCTGGTGGTGGTGCACGTCAATCGGCATTGGCAAATGAGACTGATTTGGGTACTGCGTTTGCGGTGGCAACATCATTAATGGGCAATAACGATGTTTTTTTGAGTGGGAATTTGGGGTATGGTGCCATGACTGGTGCGCCGACAGCTGCTTTTCGGACTAGCTACAGTCGACCGGTTGGTGTGATGGCGCCAGAGGTTTCTGTTACTGTTCGCCAGCTTCAAGTGCCCGTGATGGCTGGAAATGCGTTGTTTGGGCCGCAGAACAACCGAAGTGCTCCTGCATTGCAGACGGTTAGTGTGGAATTCGACGATAAGCTGGAACTGGGTGAAGCGGCGAGTTTGGAATATGGCTTTCTGTATGAATCAGTCACGTTTTTGGATCGATTGAACTTTGTTAGTCCGTGGGGACGGTTTGCTTACAGGCTTGGGAAGGGGCGAGAAATTCAGCTGCGTTTTGCTTCGGGTCTTCCACGATCTCAGGATGCCGTGGTTGAGCACGATATGCTGCGACGTCGAGTGACGAGCTTGGGACTGTTTCCCAGGATAGCTTTACATGACGGAAACGCTACAGTACAGCGAACGGAACATGTGGAAATTGCATACCGAGAGAACATTGGAGACAACGGAATGATAGAGGCGGGTGCATATCATGACTCAATCTCTGATGCTGCTATTTCGGCATATGTTCCAGCCGGTTATTTCGCTGATGGTAATGTGCTGCCCAACTTGTTTGGCAACAGTTCGACTCTTAACGGGGGGATGCATCGAACAACCGGATACCGTGTTTCGTATGCGCGCAAACTACGCGATCATTTACAAGCGGCAGTTGGGTATGGGTTTGGCGGTGCTCTGACAGCGAGAGAAAACATGGTCCAAACTGAGAAAATTAGTGATATGCGAGCATCTCTTAAGATGAGACGTGCTCACATGTTGATGGCGTCCGTTTCTATGGAGTTCCCACGTGTAGGGACTAGTGTTGCTTCTTCCTATCAATGGTTGAACAGGCAGGCCGTAATCGCTTCAGACTTATACAACGATTTCGCAGCGAGTTCGGCTCCGGGGTTCAACATTGTGATAAGGCAGCCGATACCGGCAACCGGGTCACTCCCGGGGAAATTTGAGGCGACAGCCGATTTCCGCAATCTATTCAAGTCTGGGTATGTGCCGATACCGACTTATGACAGTCGGCAGATGTTCCTGCTGCAGGCGATCCGCAGTTATCGAGGGGCGTTGAGTTATATCTTCTAGGCACTGGTTATTCTGTGAGTTGTTTTAGTTATAAGGCACCCCAATGAAGGTGATTTGTACAGTTATATTCGTGCTCGTTGCTTTGGTGTTATTGCCTTCCAATGGGGACGCTAAGAAAAAGGTGCGAACTAGTCTTCGTGTGATAGTGCAGGATGCTGAGGGTGCTCCGGTGTCTCGTGCGAGTGTGGTTGTGAAAACACTCAAAGGGAGAAAACTTCGAAAGATAGGCAGAAGTTTTGAGCTTAGAACCAGTCAGAGAGGTACTGCCCCTCTACCTCCTTTGAAGCAGCGACACGTGTTGATTCAAGTGATTGCCCAGGGTTACCAAACCTTCGGCCAGAGACTGGAGCTTGACGGCGTCGATCAAGACTACATTGTCACTCTTGCATTGCCTCAGGAACAGCACTCGGTACACGAGAGGAAAAAAGAGTAGCGCTAGGTCCGACTTAGGCCTTCCATTAAATTGCCCTAACGAAAGTAGATTGGTATGAGTATTTTTGTTGCGATTCAGTTGAGCTCCACGGTTATAGCATCTCTTTCGGAACTTGTGAAACGCTTGCAGCCATACGCACGTCTGAACTGGCTCAGCGTGGACAACCTGCATCTGCCTTTGAAATACCTTGGGGAGTGGCCTTCTGACGATCTTGATACGGTCATTGCTCAGTTGAATACAATAAAATTACCTCTAACAGACAAGACACTTCATATTCCTCTTGCAGGTTTGGGGTTTTCCCCGAATTCTCATAGTCCACGTGTTTTTTGGGTTGGGGTTGAAAACACAACTATACTCCGACGATTAGCGAGTCTCGTCGACTCCACTTTGCAACCTCTTGGCATTGCCCCAGAAGTGCGCCCGTACACTCCCCACTTAACTTTGGCAAGTATTGCCAGAGAGACACCTCTGGACGATTTATTAAATGCAATAGAAGACTTGCCGAGTCGTGAGTTCGGTGTCCTCGCACCGGGGCACTTTTCTCTGTTCCAGAGTGGTGTTATCGACAATGAGCCGGTATACCGCAAAGTTGCTGACTTTCCACTTTTCAAAAAAGCGGGCGGAAGACAGCTCTACTCAAAACCAGGACGCTCTCTGCGTCTGGTCTAGTAGACAGATTCAAGGCACGAGAGTCTTGGCTCCACGGGTCAGAAGGTTGCAATTGGATTTAATGGCGAGCCAGTTCCGCCAGTGACTGGAATCGGAGCAGTGGTGAGTAGGAATTCCCACCGGCCTTGTCTTGTAGACTCTTCTGCTAGCGCTTCGAGATCACAATTGTCGAAGATTGGCATCCCCATAGCGATCAGAACTAATTGGTGAATAGGGTGAGAAACGCCATCCACCTGAGATGGATGGACGTCGCTGGCCGCATCACTGCCCAACATGGCCACGTCTCTTTCTTTGAGCCACTTAGCGCAGGAAGCAAATAGTCCGGCCGACCTGTCGCTTGTAGGCCATATGCCCTGTTCGTCGCGGCGCTTCCACCGTCCAGTGCGAATGAAAACAACGTCTCCACTGGATACTTTGAGGCCTGCTTGCTTTTCCCAAGCATCAAGATCTTCGGGGTGAATAGCAGTACCAGGTTCGAGGTAAGGTAGTCCTTTGAGTTTTGCGATATCCATTAAGACACCGCGAGTGAAGACTCCCTGTTTCATGTTTTGAACACCGTAATATTGCGAGCCTTTTTCGGTCACATCATTTTTCGAGTGACCATTGAACATCTTACCCTTGTAGAACATGTGACTTAGAGAATCTACATGGGTGTGGGCATAGCCATGATATAACACGCTGTGCCGGTCGACTGCCCATGGCAACTCGTCTGTTGCATCAACTCCGGTGGCTGTCATTTCGAAGATGAATGGATTTGGGTTATCTGCTGCTTTTTTGGTCTCGACATTACGTGCCAAAGAAACAGAGATGCCTCGCTCAACCAGATTAGCAGCGTACACACGTTTTTCGGGTGTGATCAGATTAAGTGCACCTAGCTCATCCTTCGAGCCCCAGCGGTCCCAATTCGACAATTCGACCATCCATTTGTCAATTGTCTTTTTGGTTACGATCTCACGAGCGGCAATATTCGCGTTGGGGCTGCAAGCAAGCAGCAAACTTAATGTGGCAAGGACAGTTACGCCCATAGAAAAATTTTCCTGTGATCTCATATTTTTTGCACTCCTAGGGTGGTCGTTTGCATGGGTTATTAAAAAACCCTCAGCATCGTAGCAGGCAAATAAGGCAGTCGCAACGTTAGTGTGGCAATTGTTACCGTTAAGGCGTTTTAACTCACCCAATAATTAATCCTGGAATATCGATACAATGTTCCTATGGATGCTGTTATTACACCGAGTATAAACGTCTACAGGCTTTGTACAACCCGATTAAAGAGTTTACTCGAAGAAGTAGACGATGAGGTTGCTAGGAGTCGGATTAAAGAAGATCTGAATCCAATAATCTGGATTGCTGGTCATATGGCAACGTATAGATGCAAGTTAGCACACGCACTTGGGCGACCAGTTGACCATGGTTGGGGTGATCGTTTTGATCGTGGAACCGAAGTGAGTGATCCTCGACCTTTCCCGCCGATTGGAGAGGTGCTGACCGTATGGGTAAAGGCAACTGAAGTGCTGGAGAAGCGCTTTGAGGAGATTGCCGAGGACGAATTATCTGCACCAGCGCCACGCGATTTCCCTTTTCCCGATAAGACACTCCGCGGCATGATATGCTTTTTGTCCTACCACGAGTCATATCACTTGGGGCAAATCGGGTTTTTAAAGAAATTGGTGACCCGTTCCTGAGGTTTATTTATCCCAAACTTGCTTGAATCTGCAGACGCAAGACCGTCATGTTGTAAGCATGTAGGTTGACTGTAGGGCAAAGGACTACTTCACGGGACTTACTTCTTTAGCGATTGGAGTACTTATGGGTATTTATTCCTATATGGAGTACATCGCTGACATTCTTAAAACCAACAGAATTGACAGTTCTTAAGAGGTACGTTCAACGTGCTCAGACGATGCTCATAAGCGCTACTATGAAGGTGCTGGACTTGTTTGTCCACGATGAATTAGATGTAGCGATACAAAGAGGTTTATTTTATGAGTAATCAACACGACAACTTTCCCATCTCTCTCCCAGGCGGTAATACCGTGAAATCTTTTGCGTTGGTGCTTGCCGTCTTATTTCTGTTAATGGAATCGTTTGCGAATGTTGGAGCGGGCGAACGAGGTGTTGTTTTCAGTAAAATTGGTGGCGTTCAGGAAAAGGTCCTGGATGAGGGATTGAACTTTAAGATTCCCTTTATCGAAGAAATAATCGTCATGGATGTGAAGATACAAAAATCTGAAACTCGAGCGGAAGCAGCTTCGAAGGATTTACAGGTAGTCTCATCGACGATTGCATTGAATTACCATATTTCTCCTTCTGAGGCAAACAGTGTTTACCAGGATGTCGGTATGTCTTATAAACAACGTATTATTGACCCAGCAGTGCAGGAATCTGTAAAAGCAGCAACAGCACAGTTTACTGCGGAGGAATTGATCACACGTCGTTCCGAGGTTTCGGATCTAATCAAGCAGATGATGACAGAACGCTTGGTGACTCACAATATTCTTGTTGATGAGTTCAATATTGTGGCCTTCTCGTTCTCTAATGTTTTCAATGAAGCGATCGAAGCCAAACAGACCGCCGAACAGCAGGCGTTAAAAGCGGAGCGAGATCTTGACCGGATCAAGATTGAAGCAGAACAAAAGATCACAGAGGCGAAGGCCGAAGCGGAATCTCAAAGACTGCAACGGGCTACCATTTCTCCAACGATCCTTCAACTCAGAGCGATCGAAAAGTGGAACGGTGTTTTACCTCAGGTCACCAGTGGTGGGACACCATTTATCGATTTGAGCAAGATGTCACGGCGGTGAGATCCATCTACCATGAAGTTTGTGGTGCTTGAAGTGAAGTCACTGGAGAGCAGCAGACCTTTATATGTGTCTATTTGCTAAACTCCGTGTTTGCGTGCAGCGGCTCAATTCCGTTTTGCATACATAAAGAAAGGTTGTCTTTTAGGAGGATAAGTAGATATGGCTAGACCGGTGACTTTGTTTACGGGACAGTGGGCAGACTTACCATTGGAAGTGCTTGCTGAGAAAGCTGTTGGGTTTGGCTATGACGGTCTTGAGCTGGCTTGCTGGGGGGATCATATGGATGTCTTCAAAGCTGCTGAGGACCCAGCCTACTGCGAAAAGCAGAAAGCGATTCTAGACAAGCATGGCCTAAAGCTGTTCGCAATATCAAACCATCTAGCTGGGCAGTTGGTCTGTGATCCAAACAACGATGGACGTTCCGACATGTTTGCACCACCCGAGCTGGCTGGTGACAGTGAAAAGCAGCGTGCCTGGGCAATTGAATCGATGAAGAATACGGCCCGTGCCGCAAAAAACCTTGGGCTCAAGGTGGCAAACGGGTTTACCGGCTCGTCGATCTGGCATCTCTTGTACAGTTTTCCACCAGTTTCGGATGAAACGATCGATGAGGGATTTAAAGATTTTGCAGATAAGTGGAACCCGATCCTGGATGTGTTTGATGAATCCGGCGTACGATTTGGCCTAGAGGTTCACCCGACTGAAATAGCCTTTGATATTGTTACAGCCCAACGGGCGATCGATGCAGTTGATGGTAGAGATGCATTTGGTTTCAATTTTGACCCAAGCCATTTACATTGGCAGATGGTAGATCCAGCTCGTTTTCTGCAAGAATTCAAGGACCGCATTTATCACGTTCACATGAAGGATTCGGCTAGGCAATTGGATGGACGTACCGGGATTCTAGGGTCCCACTTGAACTTCGGACACCCAGATCGCGGCTGGGATTTCCGTTCTTTGGGTCATGGTGGAGTCAATTTTGAGGAGATCATCCGAACTCTTAATCACATTGGCTATACGGGCCCATTATCGATCGAATGGGAAGATAGTGGCATGGAGCGAGAACGTGGAGCGACAGAAGCTTGTGCATTCACAAAGCGTGTCGATTTTTCTCCTTCAAATCTGGCTTTTGACGCGGCATTTGGAGAATAAGCAGGCCGCGCTACATTTTTTAAGAGTGTTCTACTCCGGGCGTTGCTGAGTTGATGAGAAATTGCTGGTATGAATAGGTGGCGACTGCTCAAAGAGGGTTGTTCTTTTCTTGAAATAGAGAACAAGAAACTTTGTGCCCTAACCGTAACCGTCTTACTGCTAGTCTTTGTGCAGGGTTCTGTACTTGCCCCATTTATTTACACTGTGTTTTGAAGCTTTCCTAAGTGTCGATCAGGGGAAATGCACAGTTCAGATGGATCTTCAAAAAGTTTCCTGCCCCAAGATGGGTAGTGGTTCAGATGGTGTCGACGTGGGTGGATTACTGTTAGGTGTTAAGTTGAGAAATCGTCGATCTAGTAGACGATCAGTGTCAAGACGGCTCATTGCGGAAAGTATGTTCTGCAGCACGTGAGGATGCTCAACTTTGATTTCATCGAGAAAGTTACGAAGGGAAAGACGTACGGTTCCAGAGCGGTGGGAGCAAACACAGGGCGTGATCGGCATGTTTCTTTCTTTAGAAAAGCCGGATGTCAATTCCTCTGAAACGAAAACCAGAGGTCTAATTAATCGAAAATCTTTAGAGCGCGAATAGGTTATTGCAGGAAGCGCGCTCAAGCGACCTGTGTACAGAGTGTTTCTCAGTAGTGATTCACAGAAATCATCGGCGGTGTGCCCTAAGGCAATCACATTTGCACCTAATCGCGAGGCGATTTCGTAGACCGCTCGTCTGCGATATCGACTGCAGAGATCACAACCATGGTCGGGCTGTGTTTCTAGTAACTGAAAAGAGGGTTCGTCGCGGTAGTAGGTCCACTCAATGCCACGTTCTTTCATGTAGTCAGCGAGAGGTTCGATTGGCCGCAAGAATTTTCCCTGTTCAACAGTGAAAGCTTGAATCTCAAATGCTACCGGAGACTTCTTTTGCATGAGGAGAAGGATTTCGAGCAAGGTCATCGAATCCTTACCGCCTGAGACGCCAACCGCTATGCGATCACCTTCACGGATCATCCCATATTCTTGAATGGCCTTACCGGTTTTGCGTAGCAAAATCTTTTCCGTGTCACTGATTCGCGGCAATAGTATTCTCCCAAAGACCAATATAAACCGTAGCTCCTATTCTGGCATGACACTGTGAGGAAGTTAAGAACTTCGGCTAAACAGTGTTACGCATGCCTCAATAATATCGGCTCCTATGCCTTTTTATATTGCAAGTGAGTCTGTCTAATTGGCAAACAATGTATACCATCAGCACGAAGAATCGGCATTCTTGTTACTATGTAGGGCGTCGCTTTTAAGCCTCGATTGTCACTTACTCCACGAATCACTTTACAGGCTACGATGGGCCATTTTCCCCGATAAAATCTCAGTATAATGCCAGCACGTCGCTCAGCTCTTGGACAGATTCTCACACTTCCCAATCAGTTAACGATGCTGCGCATGCTAGCGCTGCCCTTTATTCTGATCGCGATGATCTATCACCATCACGAGATGGCACTGGCACTATTTTCAATAGCTGTTATTACTGATGTCATTGATGGAAAGATTGCTCGGAGCTTCTCACAAAAGACGGAACTGGGGGCCTACCTTGATCCGCTAGCCGACAAATTACTACTCTGCTCAACTTTTATTGCCCAGACATTAATAGGGACAATTCCGTGGTGGCTCACGATCCTGGTCTTGGCTCGCGACGTGGTGATATTGGCAACTGTATCGGTAGTTGTACTATCAACCAAAATTCGGGATTTTCCACCGAGTTTCTTTGGGAAACTAAATACAGTTGTGCAGGCAGTAACAATTTCAATGGTGATTCTGAATAATGTTATCTCTTTGCGGTGGGTTGGTATCAGTATTGACATCCTGATTTGGATTGTTGCCGCAACGACCTTAGCTAGTGGATTGGCGTACATGGTTCAAATTACAAAACGGTTACACCAAGATTTCACAAGACCATAGAGTATGATGATTTCCACAGAGGGTATCTATTGTCTCGGTTTCCAATCATTTCTTACTCATTGAAGAGTTTATTTGGACTCTAGCAGGGTTTTTTTTGAGCGACTGAATCGTTTATAAAAGATCCGCCTTGTCCCACTTTCGAGACTGCACTACAATAGGTAGTTAACGCCATGATATGGTTGTTAACTAAACTTCATACGGGGTAAATTTTAGGAAGGGCTATCATGGCTGACATCACTGGTGAATCCGGAAAAGATCCGGATCCCGCCGAGGCCTCTGAGACAGAAGTGGGGGATGGGGGACCGTCCTTAGTGGGAAGGTTTTCCAGAGCGCTACAAACAAGCCCCGACAAGAAGGAAGCGATTAAATCTCGCCGGCGGTTGGTGGGTATACTTACGGGTGGTTTTTTATTTACAAACTTCTTGATGTTCTTGCGGTTCTTTTTTCCAAGAACGATTTTTGAACCCAGGACTATTTTTCGTATCGGTGCACCGGCTGATTTCGGTATTGGCGTAGATACCAAATTCCAAAAAAATAGGCGCATATGGGTTGTGAAAACGACGGATAGGATGTTTGTCATTTTCGCGCGCTGTACACATCTGGGCTGTACACCGGATTGGAAACAGGGTGAGCAGAAGTTTAAGTGTCCCTGTCATGGGAGCGGGTTTGACCCTGAAGGTATCAACTATGAAGGGCCTGCTCCGCGTCCACTTGACCGAGCGACGGTAAGCCTTGATCCCGAGGGACAGATCGTAGTTAACACCGCCACTCTATTCAAGTGGGAGAAGGGCAAACAGAGTCAGTTCAATGATCCGGGTGCATTTCTGGTGATTTGAGAGTTGTTGAGTCGAGGTTTGAGTACCGTAATTGTTTGAGTTAGGGCTGGGTAGAAGACAGGAAGATTTCAGGAAAACAAGCACTCAAGAATACGGAGAGAGGGGACAAAGATGCCGGAAGAGAAAGATACTGGTGACAGCAAGAGAGGACTGCTTGGCATGTTTGATACCAAGGTTGTTCAACAGAAAGCAAACGAGGATCTTGAAGCACTCAAGAAGCCCACAAAAACGGAACTCTACAAGTCGGTATTCCGGGTCAAGCACGACGATTCGCCCCGTAGCCGAACTCTCGGTGTGCTTAGTAATGTTTTCCTTCATCTTCACCCAGCGAAGATTAATCGAGACGCCGTCGCTTACAACTATACCTGGGGCATGGGTGGTATTTCGTTCTATCTTTTCGTGGTTTTAACCTGGACCGGTGTGCTCTTGATGTTTTATTACCATCCGACTAAGGTCCAGGCGTTCCGAGACATCTTGTACTTGGAGCACGATGTACCTTTTGGTAAGTTGTTGCGGAATATGCATAGGTGGACAGCTCACGCAATGATTTTGACTGTCTGGCTGCACATGTTTCGAGTGTTCCTAACGGGTTCCTATAAAAAACCTAGGCAGTTCAATTGGGCCGTGGGTGTCATTCTGCTGGTCCTAACGTTACTCCTCTCTTTCACCGGGTACCTATTACCAGATGATCAGTTGGGATTCTGGGCAGTTACGGTGGGAACGAACATGGCTCGTGCTACGCCAATATTGGGACACGAGGGGCCATTTGGCCCGCAGTTCGGTATGACTCCTTTTAACGATGTGCGTTTTGCGCTGTTGGGCGGATCAATAGTGGATGCAAATGCACTATTGCGGGCGTATATATGGCATTGTGTTGCTATACCAGGTTTTGCGGCTACTTTTATGATTGTGCATTTCTGGCGTATACGTAAGGACGGTGGTATTTCTGGTCCGTCGCCGATGATGCTGGAGAGTGAGATTAAGAACCCGAGACGCTAGAGGTTATAACTCGGTCAGATAACAAGAGGTTACCCAGGAGAGATTTAATGGATTGGTATCAGCTTTGGGAAATTATTTCACTGCCCGATAACGTTCCGATTGTTCTTTTGATGATCATGCTTCCGTTCTATACGTGGTACGGTTTGCGACAGGCGTTTGCCAACGATCGATTGATTGCGCAACTTGAGGCCGACCCTGAAATGGCCAAAACGCACCATCGGAAGACGCAGCCCTTCAAGAAGGGTTGGCCTAGGGAAGTGCATGTTTGGCCTTATCTCTTACGGATCGAATTTCTTGCGACCGTGATAGTAACTGCTATTTTGATGGTCTGGTCGATTACTCTCGATGCACCACTGGAAGAGCCAGCCAATCCCTCACTGACAATGAATCCTTCCAAGGCGCCATGGTATTTTTTAGGTCTCCAGGAAATGTTGGTGTACTTTGATCCTTGGATCGCTGGGGTGGTCATGCCGACGTTGATTATTGTGGGTCTGATCGCGATTCCGTACATTGATGAGAACCCACTTGGTAACGGATACTACACTTATAGTCAGCGTAAGTGTGCGATTTGGACTTTCATATTTGGGTTCATTGTTCTTTGGTGTGTGATGGTTGTCATCGGGACCCTGATTCGTGGCCCAGGATGGATGTGGTTCTGGCCAGGGCAGACCTGGGATCACAATAAGTTGGTTTTCGAAGTTAATAGAGACTTGCATGAATTTGTAGGCTTGACTGGAACCTGGGCAATTGCTGCTTTTGGAACTGCTGTTCTGGGAGCTTTTGTGGCTGTCAGTGCCTGGGGTACTCACAAGTTGTTGACTTTGACTGAGTTTAATCGCAAGATCCTTGACCGGATGTCATTGACGCAGTACTTGTTATTACAGCTTCTGATGATCACGATGATTAGTCTGCCGGCAAAAATGATTGCGCGTTTAGTGTTTCGTGTCAAATATGTTTTGGTGACCCCCTGGTTTAATATCTGACTTCATAGGGGGAAACGAGTCGAGTTTGAACTGAGGTCGAATAGCTAGTATTTAGTATTGATTTACGGGGTGATTGAATGGCAAAAGCGCCTCCAATGGACCATGATGATCCGGTCCAAAATAAATCGTTGAGTGTGCCACTTTTCGTGTCAACACTGGTTCTGATGCTGACTCTTGTTTGGGCTCTTTATGACGAGCTCTACGCGATGCGTCCGTGGAAGGCGACACAGCAGCAGTTCGTAGAATTGTATCAGTCTTACTTGCAGCAACTTCGTCCCAAGCAGGCAGCTATTGAACAAGAGATCAAGAGTTCAGTGGAGTATCAAGAGTTGAATCAGAAAGTTGAAAGTGCAGAGGTTGATGCGGCAGCCATGACCGTGGATATTGAAAAACGCATCAACAGAGGTGTGAATCCACGTATGGTTGCAGTGAGGTCTGCATTCCAAGCTTTGCGTGGTGAGATTGGTGAGCCAACGTACAAGTTGGAGACAGCGACAAGTGCAGGAAAGAAGGCATCTCTCGAATCTGACATAGCGAGCATCAAGGCTCGTGTTGTCAGTGTAGAGGTAGTATCTGACGATGGGTCAGGGAACACGGAAACGCTGCAGATGGACTTCGCACAGTTAGAGGCCGAGTTTGAGCGATTGCGCAATCTGCGAGCTGAGCTGCAAGCTGAACGAGTTAGTTTGCTTGGTCCGGCGCAACAGCTTCGCGCAAAGCGTAGTGACTACCTCAAAGAGCGCATGAATGGGCTTACGGCACAACAGGTAGATGGTCTGATCGGAAAGATGGATGATTTTGTGGTTGATATTCGCCAAATCCACTTGAGGGATATCGATTGGGTAGACCGGTGTGAGTCTTGTCATCTAGGAGCCAGAGAGCCTGTAGCATTAACTGCTGCTTCTATGGGTGGGCACGAAGTCTTCTCAGGACACCCTAGCCGCGATCTTCTTAAGATCCATGATCCGGAACAATTTGGCTGTTCGAGTTGTCACAACGGGAATGGTAGAGCTACGAGCAGTATGGTCAAAGGCCACGGACGTCATAAGTACTGGCTGTGGCCACTCTATCATAAGGAAAATGTGACAGCTGGTTGTCAGCAGTGTCACAGCAAAGAGGTGGTCACTCCGATGGCGGAGACGCTAAATGAAGGCAGAGAGTTGTTCTTAAATCGGGGGTGCTGGGGCTGTCACCGATTTGAGGGTTTCGATATCGAGTCAGATGAGCTGACAGAGGTTCGGCGAGAAATCAGTATTCTAGCTGCTGAAACTACCTCCAATATAAAGGAGTCTGAGCAGTCCATCATCATGGGGGATGAAGCCGATGAGGATGATGTTGCGCAGAACCTCTACGACCGTGCTGAAGAGTTGACTCTCCGTAATAGTCGTATTGATGCACAGATTGCAACCCTTAAACAGAAGGAGCGCAATCTGGGTGTTGAAGTTAAGAAATTTGGTCCCAGTCTGAGGGAGATGCGAGTCAAATTGCGCAAAGAGTGGGTTCCTGTATGGCTCAGCAATCCTCACGATTTCAGGCCAGGCTCGAAAATGCCGGTCTTTCGCTTGCTGGACGAAGAAGTTAAATCCATCTCAGCCTACTTGTGGCAGAATGCCATTGACGGGGATCTGAGATCTCATCCACTAGGCAATGCTGCACGAGGCAAAGAACTATTTGAGACTAGAGGTTGTCTGGGTTGTCACTCGATCGGAGAGGGAGAGGATCGGATGGGTGGCACGTTTGCAGCAAACTTAACTAGGATCGGTGAAAAAACGAACTATAACTACTTGGTTCGTTGGATTCACGACCCTAGTGAGTTGACACCTGATCCAGATGCACCGGAAGATGAAGTTCGGCTTAGGCCCATCATGCCGAATCTGCGACTTTCGGTCGCCGAAACAAGAGATATAGCTACGTATTTGATGCTTCAGAAAACTGATACTGAGTATGCGGAAGCTGACTATATGGATGATCCTGCCACTGCTGCAAAAGGATTGGCTTCACTGCGCCATTATGGCTGTGCAGGATGTCACGAAATTGCTGGGCTTGAAACTGAAGGCCGTATAGGGACTGAGCTTACTCTTGAAGGCAGTAAGCCACTTGACAGACTCGATTTTGCTCTCTTTACGCATAATGCTAAACGTGGTGGCTGGTACAACCACAAAGGATTTTTTGAGCGCAAGCTTGAAGACCCTGCCTTTTTTGATGAGGGTAAGGTTAAGAATCATCTTGAAAAATTGAGGATGCCGAACTTCAATCTTAGTGAAGGTCAGGTAACAGCTCTGACGACGTTTTTGCTAGGTGCAGTTGATACTCAATTCCCAAAACATTATCGCTACGAACCCGAAGACGATAGAAGTTTTGTCCAGGAAGGTTGGTGGATCATCAAGCGATATAACTGTAACGGTTGTCACCAGATCCGCCCAGGAGATGAAACTTCCTTCATGGCAATAGATCGTTATAAAGATCCAGATTGGGTTGAGCAGCTTCCGCCACAACTTTACACGGAGGGTGCTCGCGTTCAGCCCGACTGGCTGCTTGAATTCTTGAGTAATCCTGCCCTGAGTTCGAAGAATATTCATCGTAATGGCGTGCGAGGATATTTGCAGGCCCGTATGCCCACCTTTTATTTCTCAGATCGTCAGGTAGGCAAGGTTATGAGATTCTTTATGGCACGTTCGAGCCAGCCTCTTCCGTATCTACCAGAGGAATCACAGCCACTTTCAAATAAAGAGAGACTGATGAGTCGACGGTTATTTAGTGGGCGTGCTGCGCCATGTCTGAAGTGCCATATGACGGGTGATCCACTACGTGACCGCAATGCATCGGCGCCTAATTTCCTGATCGCTTCTAAGAGACTGAAGCCTGAGTGGACTTATCGCTGGATGATCGAGCCTGCCAATATAGCGCCTGGAACCGCGATGCCGTCTGAGTTGTTCCGTTATGAAGACCACAGATGGATCTTTAATGGCCCACTACCGGCGGCCTTCCAGGATTATGAGGAAGATCATGCACAGTTGATGGTTCGTTACATGTTCCAATTCACTGCAGGTGAATTGCGCAGCTTGTTAGCTTCCGGTGTGCCTGGCGGGTAGTGTACGAGCGATGCAGATAACAAGAAGATTTCTGACTCGGTAGAGAGTTATGTTAGGTGTTAAGGTGTTTTAACAAGGAAGGACAGATATGTTGTTACATAAGCCAGTGTATTTTATGCTCACAGCGTTGCTGATGCTCACTCTTGCATGTGGAGGTGGTGATGAAACCGCGTCGACTGAAGGACAGGCTGTGGAGACAGAGAGCTATTTCGAAGTGGATTCTGAAACAGCTGCTACGGTGACCGGGACGGTTATCCTCGAAGGTAATGCCCCCAGAAACCCACGCATTAATATGAGTGCTGAGCCCGATTGCCACGGACTCCATACTGGAGCGGTTCGTGCGGAGGTGGTACTTGTCGGAGAGGGCGGAACCTTAGGGAACACCTTTGTTTGGGTCAAAAGTGGCCTTGAAGGCAAGAAGTTTAGGACCCCGTCGGATTCGGTTGCGCTGGACCAGAAGGGCTGTATCTATAGTCCACATGTTCTTGGACTACAAACACGACAGAAGTTGGCAGTATCAAACAGCGACCCAACTACACACAATGTCCATCCGTTACCGAAAATTAATCGTGAATGGAATAAATCACAGACAGCCGATGCTCCAGCGATTGAGCGCAGTTTCAGCCGTCAGGAGATTATGATGCCGGTGAAGTGTAATATCCACCCGTGGATGCGTTCTTACATCAATGTGGTAGAGCATCCTTTCTTTGCAGTCACTGGTGCAGACGGATCCTTCGAGCTCAAAGGTCTACCGCCCGGAACGTATACGATAGAAGCGGTTCACGAGCGATTTAAGTCGCAAGAGATAAGCGTCACTATTGGTGCATCTGAGTCTAAAAAGATTGATTTCTCGTACAAAGCCGGATGAAGAGCTAGCGGTCGTCAATAGATCGCTACACAGATTTGCGCTGGTTACAGCGTTTTCCACCTTGTGCTTGCTTGTAGCTGGAGCTCTGGTTACGAGTAACGAGGCAGGTCTTTCTGTGCCCGACTGGCCGCTTTCGTACGGTCAGTGGATGCCTCCAATGATAGGAGGCATCTTTTATGAACATGGACACAGGATGATTGCCAGTTTTGTCGGATTGTTGACCATTGTTCTGGCATGCTGGCTCGCGAGTGTGGAGCATAGAAAATGGGTCAAGAAACTTGGTTGGCTGTCGCTGGCAACGGTGATTCTGCAGGGGATACTGGGAGGCATCACTGTTCTTTTTTTACTGCCGACAGTGGTATCGGTGGGGCACGCGTGCTTAGCTCAACTATTTTTCTGTATGGTTTGCATCTTGGCATTGGTCACGTCACCGGGTTGGCAGAACAGGAATGAAGACCGATCTTATACGTTACCGAATGAAGGAGTATTCTCTCTGAGAAGATTAACGATCGCTGTTAATTTAGCAATTTTTCTACAGCTCATATTGGGGGCAACGTTGCGTCACAAAGCATTTGGAGTGGTGCCACATTTGGTAGGTGCAGTGACCGTCACCTTATTGGTAGTTTGGATTGTTATTCAAGTAGCTTCTCAATACTCGGACGAACAAGAGATCCTCAGCTGGACACTAATACTGAACGGTTTATTGGCAGTCCAGTTACTTTTAGGAGCTGCGACGTATTGGATCCGTCACGTTACCGAATTTGCTCCACAACCTTTGCCTCCCATGGTAGCTTTAACGGTGGCTCACTTGGCGGTGGGAGCTTTGATGCTGGCTTCGAGTGTGGTGCTGACATTTCAGATTTATGGTCGAGATGGTCGAGGAATTGCTATAAGGGCCAGAGAGTTGCCGCAGATGTCATGAGAAAGCTTTCCTCTTTTTGAAAACGCCGATGCAGACTTCGATGAGTACACTCTCAGATTACTTGGCGCTGACTAAGCCAGGAGTTGTATGGCTAATTATTCTTTCGACAGCGGTAGGATTCTACATGGGAATGTCAGGTTCGTTGCCTCTCGTTCTCTTGATGCATACCCTTGCTGCTACCGCGCTGTTGGCTGGTGGGACTGGGGCTCTGAACCAGTGGATGGAGCGTGATCTTGACGCCTGCATGCGACGCACCGAGAAGAGACCTCTACCAGCAGGCCGTTTGAAGCCATTCCCTGCGCTTCTTTTTGGGACCGTTCTTGTTCTCGCAGGACTACTGTACTTGGCTCTTGCGGTCAATGCTCTGACTGCGTTGCTCGGGTTGTTGACCACTGCGGGTTACTTGTTCATCTACACACCACTAAAGACGCGAACCCCTCTTTCAACGTTTTTGGGGTCATTTCCTGGTGCTATGCCTCCATTGATAGGCTGGGTGGCAGCACAAAACGAACTAGAGCTTGGGGGGTGGGCCTTGTTCCTGGTGTTATTTTTCTGGCAATTTCCACATTTCTATGCAATAGCGTGGATGTACCGAGAAGATTACGCCAAAGCTGGTGTGTTAATGTTGCCGGTCGTTAAACCTGATGGTGTTGCTGTCGGACATCGGATAATCTTGTATGCGGCCTTGCTTTTGCCTGTCAGTTTGACCCCAGTACTGTTGGGGATGACAGGAGCGATCTACCTGGTTGGTGCGGGGATATGTAGCTTTGGATACTTTGTGTTTGGGCTTTTTGCAGCACGTAGAAAAACGACATATCACGCTAGACGACTACTGCAGGCTTCTGTGGTGTATCTCCCACTAATATATTTTTTGTTGGTTTTTGATAAAGTGCCGTGAGTTGTGCTCTTTTTCGCTGGACTTGATGGTTCACAAGTAGCTCTACCTTGACGGCCTAGGACTCGTCTTGTATCGCTTGTTGAAGGCGTGTGATCGCAGTACCGGTTGGCACGTTGATGAACACTAGTCCAAGTAGCTCTTCGCCAGTGTTACGGACCTCGTGTTCGACACCCGGTGGAATATAAAGCACGTCCTCAGGGGCAACAGCACACTCCTTGCCATTAATGATTGCTATTCCCCGTCCTCTCGTAACTACTACGAGTTCTTCGGCATCTGGGTGAATGTGCAATTCCTCCACGTGACGACCTCGCGGTGGAATCAACATATGGTGGACAAACTGAATTGTCTTCAGGCAGGTTCTCTCAGTGGGTGCTTCGGTTTCAAATAAGCGGCGGACTGGAGCGGCTATTTTTGAGCGATCACGCCATTGACCTTCTGAATCTTTTACTTGATAGCTAATAACACGATGAGGGTTATTGAACAAAAGACTCATGATGACGTTATAGACTTGGGTTTTCCAATTGGCAATGGGCATGAGTGTGGATCCTTTCTTCCTTTGAGAGTTAATCGAGTCGGTGAACTTTGGATGGCAAAAAGAGCAAGGCCGTGCAGCCCTATTGCCATGCACGCGCGAGCCATTGCGGATTTAAATCAACGCATCGCATCCGCTCGAGTTCCAACAGGTTACGATGTGCCCACAGCCTAACAATAATAGCAGCTAATGAATTGATTTTTACCAACATTGCGAGCGGTCCAGCTACTTGTTAGAGTTGCTAGAGTAAGCAGTTAAGGTTGTGGCTTGAGAATGCACATCGAACTAGAATATGACAAATCAGGTGTTGGGCTGGAAATTCCTGACCACGTTCGAGCGACTGTTCTAGAATCACGGTTTGCGCGCTCCCTGGTGGATCCCAAAGGTGAATTGAATCAGGCAATCCAGAATCCGATTGGGTGCCAATCTCTTGAAGAATTGGCAAAAGGTAAGAAATCTGCAGCTATTTCGATTTGTGACATAACACGCCCTGCACCTAACAGCCTGGTGTTGCCACCCATTGTTTCGGCTCTCGAGCGTGGAGGCATTGCAAGTTCTGAAATCCGCCTGTTGATCGCTACGGGACTTCACCGCGAGGCAACGGATGAAGAACTTGATGAAATATTAGGACCCGATATACGATCGAAATACTGGGTAGACTCTCATCGTGCCCGAAATCTGGACGAACATGTAGATTTGGGTATTACGAGTGGTGGTACTCATGCCTATGTCGATAAACGTTTTGTGGAGGCGGATCTCCATATAACTGTGGGGTTCATCGAACCACATTTAATGGCAGGCTTTTCAGGGGGTCGAAAACTCATTTCAATTGGTTTGGCAGGCGAGCCTACTATCAAGCGGCTTCATAGTCCGCTGTACATGCGCAACCCAAATGCAGTAGAAGGATCGTTTCCCGATAACCCACTTCATAGAGAATTGATGGAGATTGCCGCAAAGGCTGGACACGATTTTATGGTCGATGTGGCACTGACGAGAGATCGTGATATTGCAGCAGTGTTTGCGGGTGACCCCGTGGTGGCCCATGAGGCTGGTGTCCAATTTGTGCGCAAGTCGACGTTGGCAGTTATTGACGAACCAGTCGATGCTGTCGTGACTACATCGGGGGGATATCCTCTGGATCTGACTTTTTATCAAGCAGTTAAAGGGGTCACAGCTGCATCACACATTGTCAAAAATGACGGTTCGATCCTACTCGTTGCTGCTTGTCGAGAGGGATTAGGGGGAGAAGAGTTTGCGACCATGGTGAGACGCTCATTGCCCTGGGATGTACTGTTGGATGAACTTCAATCTAAAGAGGTGGGGGTTGATCAATGGCAGGCTGAGAAACTTGCGATGGTGGCACGTAACAAGAATCTTTCGTTTTGTCTTCCCGGCGTCGAGGAGAGCGATTGGAGGCACTTGTGGGGTCCGGTTTTCCATTCACCGCAACAAGCATTTGATAACCTTGTTGCCGAGCTGCCCGCCGACCCTTCGCTTGTGGTTATTCCAGAAGGTCCGTACGTTTTTGCACAGCTCAGTGCATTAACAGCTATGGAGGTATAGAAAGACATATTCGCTAAAATGAGCCATGGTATCAAGGCTAGGATGATTTTGTGCTGCTGAGACTTAGTTTATTGCCTGTTCGCTTGCCCCATCGGGAAAGGTTCTGATACCTTGAAATTCTAGGCTGGTGGGCTTTGTTACATTCGGACCTCGTCGATAACAAACGTGGCTTATTTGATAATCCAGGAAGCCTTGAGCATTGAAAGATCATCGCAGTCAATGGGCTCGGTATAGCTCTGGTGGTAGGGCGGCCGATGCAGGCTGGACGCTTAGCGGTAGCGTGCTAGGGTGCCTACTGGTAGGTTACCTTGCCGGCGATTATTGGGATGCAAATCCGACACTGATGATTGTGGGTCTCTTTGTTGGAGTAGTGGTTGGTCTCTACAATTTGGCCAAGGTTATGTGGGTTAGAAGAGACTGAGAGTTGAGAAAGCACTACGGATATTGTCTGGGCGAAAATGGTGACAGAATCGATATGTTTCGGTGGGTTAGCTGGCTTGGCCACTGTGGCAGTTTCTGAGTGGTTGATGTTGCGTAGTAGTGCTGTCGCGATGAAAGATTTCTGGAAGCTTTCATTGGCTAGTTCGGCAGTAAGGGCTGTATGCGTTATTGTGGTTCTTGTGGTTGCTCTAGAAGTAGGGCATATGGACCCCGCACCTTTTACAGCTTCACTGATAGTGGTGTATCTGGGAGGAGTTTTTTTCGAAGCGGGGCGATATAGACGCCGAATTGAAACGAGATGATGTTGCAACTGCCAAAAGCTTTCTTGCTGCTAACCGCACGAGCAGATCACGTCGAAGAGCAAAGCCTTTCTGACGTGATGATTCATCATGTTGCCAATCATTACTACCAAGGTATGGAGTCGTGGGCTTTTTCAAAGGGCGTTCTGATGATGCTGATTGCTGCAGTCATACTGATGGCAACGCTCGGGTGGGCTTTTCGCAAGTCACAACTAAACGGCAGAGCTCCGAAAGGAATCGCAAATGCGCTCGAGTTTTTTGTTCTTTTTATAAGGAATGACATCGCGATTGCTCACATGGGTGAAAGATTTGGACGGATGTTTACTCCTTACTTGTTGACGCTGTTCTTTTTTGTTCTGACGTGCAACCTATTGGGCTTAGTGCCGGGAGCATACACTGCGACTAGTAACGTCAATATGACTGGTTCTTTGGCGTTCTGCACATTAGTCTTGATCATCGGGTCTGGGTTGATAGTTCAAGGGCCAGTTGGTTACATCAAGCATATGATCCCACCGGGAACACCCATGGCGCTGGCACCACTACTAATTTTGATTGAGACGATCAGTACTTTTGTGAAACCCATAGCGCTGATGATTCGTCTCGGAGCCAATATGACGGCTGGGCATATTGTCATCCTATCTATGATCTCGTTTATTTTTATATTTAAGAGTTTTCTAGTGGGTATTTTCTTTTCGGTGCCACTAGCTGTGGCGATTTACCTATTGGAAATTATAGTTGCTTTTATTCAAGCTTACGTATTCACTTTATTGACAGCATTGTTTGTAGGAATGGTTACTCATTCATCACATTAAGTAGAGATTTCGGAGGATAGTACACAAATGAAATTTAGTTCTAAACAACCCCTATTCGCCTTGTTATTTGTTTTGGCGATTTTTCTAGCGGCTCCGGTAGCCGCCTTTGCACAAGGAGGAGAAAGTGGTGGACTGCACTACTTTGGTGCGGCGGTTGGCGGCGGAATAGTTGTTGTAGGTGCAGCCATAGGGATTGGCCGCTTGACTGCAGCAGCGGTTGAAAGTATAGCTCGTCAGCCTCAGGCTGCTCGTGATATCCAATCGGCCTTCCAGTTGCCACTGTTTCTGCTCGAAGGTGTGGCGGTAATCGCGGTGGTCGGTTGTTTACTGATCATCCTCACCAAGTGAGTTGGAAATGGATGCTAATGCATTACTCCGGTTTGAGCCCGGGCTGATTGTCTGGACCATTGCAATCTTCCTAGTGTTGCTGGTTGTGTTGCGTAAGTTTGCCTGGGGGCCTCTATTGAATGCTCTCGATGATCGAGAGAAGGATATCAAAAACGCTCTCGATCAGGCACAGAAAACCCAGCAGGAAACTGAACTAGCGCTCGCTGAAAACCGCCGCCTAGGAGACGAAGCTCTTCAAAGGGCGGAGAAGATTGTTGAACAAGCTAGGCAAGAGGCCGAGCAGGTTCGACAGCAGGCTGTTGACAAAGCTAAGGAAGAGGCTAAAAAGGTGACTGAGCAGGGCTTGCGTCGGCTAGAGACAGAGCAGCGTTCTGCCATGGCTGAGATTCGCAAGAGTACGGCCGATCTTGCTATACGAGCAGCAGCTCGTTTAGTGGAAAGTTCTCTTACGGACAAACAACAGCATGAAATTGTGGACCGCTTTCTGGCCGAAACAACTGACGGACAAACAGGGTCGAGTGACAGTCTGCATTGAGTCAAGACGGGACGCTTAATGGGTCGTAGATGCCACAGCACCCACAGGTGGGTGGTATTCAGGGTCCTGGCGCGACAAAATGGCTAGCTATGGAGATATCCTCTGGTCGACCCACGTCTTTCCAGAAACCTTCTATGGTCACGTAGCCGACTCGTTTTCCATTGGTTACCATTGACGATACTGCATCGGTTAACTCGTACTCTCCTCGTGGTGAGACAGTAATTCGTTTTAGCTCGTCGAATAAATCGCGGCGGAAACCGTACACCCCGGCGTTGACCCACTCTGTTTTTGATTGCCCTCGTTGAGGTTTTTCGATGATGTGGGTGACTCTTTCGCCAGCGATATATACAGCTGCTCCCTGGTACGGGTCAGAGACTCGTTTTATGCTCAAGACAACATCAAAATGTTCCATTGCCTCGATGAGTAAACGATAGACGGCTTTGTCCACGAGAATATCGCCGAAAGTGAGTATAAAGTCATCAGATCCTGTAAAACCCTGTGCCAATCGAGCAGCGCTACCTGTACCATCGGGGTTCTTTTGGTGGCAATAATGCAAGCGTGCTTGTGTTGGAGGGTGGCATTCGAAGTGTTTTTTGACGAGGTTCCCCTTGTAGCCTGTGACCAAAAGAATTTCGTTGATGCCTTCCTCTTCTAATCTCTCAATTTGGTGTGCCAGCATAGGTTTGCCTTGCAGTGGCAACATTGGTTTGGGCAGGTCTTCAGTCAGCGAACCCATGCGAGTGCCTCGTCCTGCAGCAAGAATGACTGCTTTTGTCACGTCCACCATTCCATCATATCGCTGACTCTTGGTCTAAGGGCTTATTAGTGATATCGTTTGATCCTCTTACGTTCGGTCAGGAGATCGCAAAAGTGTCATACTTGCACCACATTTACGACATTCTCTTCTTCGCTTGGCATTAAGAGTTCCACAGTTGTCGCATTTGTTGTACATGCCACGTCCATAGGCATTAGTTATCCATGCACTGCTTCCGAGAATCAGTATTAACAAGCCGATATTTGACATCATTTCTAGCATTATTCTCTGGAATGGATTTGACAGATCTTAATCAAGCAGAATGCGCATTCTAAAACTTACGAGCAAGTGTCAAAAACAACGTCAGTGCGATGCTCAGCACTATACAGGTAACGATCGGGAAGTGAAGTGTTAAATTTTTCCCTCGATATACTATATCTCCGGGCAGTTTGCCAAAATTTAATAGCCCGAATTTAGCCATTACGATCATCAAAAATCCGAGGACGATGCAGACCACCCCGATTAATATAAGTAGGCGTCCCATGGTGGAGATTATCTAACGAGCGATTGATTCACGCCTGTCTAATTCTCCTATATCGTACATTAAGTCGAAGTAACGGTGGCAGCCCAGCTGAATCCATTTAATACTTTACAAAGTATTAAGCGTGATCTTCTGTGAGCATGTTTGATATTAGGTCAGAGATGAGCTGCACGAAAGTAGTTTGTTATCCTGTTGAGGAGCCGAGCAAGCTGCGACTCAAGCGGACCGTATTTACGGCTGGTTCCGGGAGGTTTGTAGAACTCAGCAGCTTGTGCAGGTCTGATTGATTCCAGCGAGATGATGCCCATTCGCATCCGATACAAAGACATTCCGTCGTCAACCCAGTTGTTTAACGACTTTCTCTACGATTTTGAGCGAGTGCGGCCTTATTATGGACGTTCACCCAGTCTGAGTGAATTTGAGTCCGTTGCACGTAAAACGACCATAGAGCCGGAGCACCGAAAAGCTCTTGTCAAGTCGTTAAGGTATCAAAATGAGGGATGTGGTGAAGAAGTGGCAAAGTCACTCTCACTGCTCGAAGATGAAAATACGGTCGCCATAACAACAGGCCAACAGATAGGGTTGTTGGGTGGGCCAAGTTTTTCTGTGTACAAGGCACTTACTGCAGTTAAAGTTGCTAGTACGCTACGTTCACGAGGTGTTCAGGCCGTCCCCATTTTTTGGCTTGCCACTGAAGATCATGATTTGGCAGAGGTGGATCATGCGTGGCTTCTTGACGTGAACAATAGACCTTCGTGTATTACGGTAGAAACACTCGCGACTGTGCATCAACCGGTTGGAGAGGTTCAATTGGCAAAGTCAGAACCGGCCCGACTACGCGAAGCAGTAACAACAGCATTGGGTGATTTGCCACACGCCGAACTGGCCGCCCATCTTGCTTCTGAGTCGTACTCGGTAGGTGCCGATCTACGGTCAGCTTTTAAGATATTTTTCCGTAGTCTGTTTGATCGTTACGGTCTAATTTTAGTCGATCCGATGGACTCGACACTACGCAGACTTGCAGCGCCGACAGTCCGGACAGCTATAGAAAATGCGATGGACCTGAACCAAGAAATTGTGGCACGTGGTGCGAGTCTTGAACAAGACGGTTATCATGCACAGTGCCATGTCACAGCGAGCACGTCACCTGTATTTCTTATGCGAGACCATCGTCGTGTAACTCTGACGATTGATGGTGAGTATGTAGATGGTGAACAGCGATATGGAGTTAGAGATTTGTGCGCACTGCTTGATGAATCTCCGGAGAGGTTTTCTCCCAATGTTTTACTGCGTCCAATTGTCCAAGACTTCTTGCTTCCCACGGCGGTGTATATCGCTGGACCTGCTGAATTAGCTTATCTAGCACAGGCTGAAGTGCTGTATCGACGTTTGCTGGGACGTATGCCTGTCATCGCACCACGGGCTTCTTTCACTGTCTTGGATGCACGGGCGGAGCGCTATCTGAAGAGATATGAACTTGACGTTACGGACTGCTTTCAGCGGGCTGAAGACCTGAGGAGAAAAATTGCGGGAAAGCTAATACCAACCAGCCTAGAGAAAGCATTTCATGATGGAGAGAACAGTATCAATATGGCGCTTGATGCAATTGATTCCGACCTGGCACAGTTTGATCCGACTCTTGGTGCAGCACTACTCAATATTCGCAAGAAGATGTTTTATCAGTTTGGTAAAGTTCGGTCTAGCGTGGCGAGAGAAAGCTTACGACGGAATGAGAGAGCTGAACACGAGACTGAGCACTTGACCAACCTTATTTTTCCCAATGGAACACTGCAAGAACGTAGTTTTTCTGGCCTCAGTTTTTTGGCGCGCTATGGAGAGCATTTCCTCGATCACATATATGAATCTATTCAGGTCGAACGTCATGATCACGAAGTGATAGTGCTGTGAGGATCTATTCTGGAATTCTACTCGAGAGCAAGGAGACACCAATCGTACGGTTCTTGTCGCCCTTGCTACCTTGGACTGCGGTTGTCAATCTGAGTTAAGATTAATCTATACTAATGAGTACACATTGAAAATAGGCCTCGCGGAAGTGGTGTCTAGAGGGTGTGTAACCCTTCAAACTCACGAAAGCAGAAGCGTTGACAGGAACGGGGCGTGAGAGACAGCATCTCACGGAGCTATGGGGAAATTTAATGAGTAGTGCCACTGATGAGCTTGAAATTCTGACGACACAGGATTACAAGTACGGATTCGTAACTGACGTAGAATCCGATTCTGCCCCTCCTGGCTTGAGTGAAGACATAGTCCGTTTCATCTCAGCCAAGAAGAATGAGCCTGAATTCTTGCTGGAATGGCGGTTGAAAGCTTACCGTAACTGGCTTGAGATGAAGGAGCCTGCTTGGCACAATGTGCACTACTCGCCGATTGATTACCAAAGTATCGTTTACTACAGTGCTCCTAAGTCTAAGAAAGACGGCCCCAAAAGCCTGGAAGAAGTGGACCCCGAGCTATTAGCGACCTACGAAAAGTTGGGAATCCCACTCAATGAGCAGGCCGCTTTGGCGGGAGTAGCTGTCGACGCAGTTTTTGATAGCGTGTCGGTGGCAACCACTTTCAAGGATAAACTTTCTGAGATGGGTGTTATTTTCTGCTCATTTTCGGAAGCAGTAGAAAATCATCCTAATTTAATTCAGAAATACTTGGGTACAGTAGTGCCGCCGACGGACAATTTTTTTGCTGCGTTAAACTCAGCTGTTTTTAGTGACGGTTCTTTTTGCTACATCCCAAAGGGTGTTCGGTGCCCAATGGAGCTTTCGACCTATTTCCGTATCAATGCAGCTAATACAGGCCAGTTCGAACGCACTCTGATCGTTGCAGATGAAGGTGCCTATGTTAGCTATTTGGAGGGCTGCACGGCTCCCATGCGTGATGAAAATCAACTTCATGCAGCTGTGGTTGAATTAGTGGCACTCGACAATTCACAAATTAAATATTCGACCGTTCAAAATTGGTACCCCGGGGACAAGGACGGAAAGGGCGGTATCTACAATTTCGTTACGAAACGTGGAAAGTGTCAAGGTGTTAATTCGAAGATCTCCTGGACCCAGGTTGAGACCGGTTCGGCGATTACCTGGAAATATCCGAGTTGTGTGCTGATCGGAGATAATTCAGTTGGCGAGTTCTATTCGGTTGCAGTTACCAATAATCGTCAGCAGGCTGACACTGGAACTAAGATGATCCATATTGGCAAAAATACGTCAAGTACGATTATCTCTAAGGGTATTTCTGCCGGATATGGCCAGAATGCCTACCGCGGACTGGTGAAGATTCAAAAAGGTGCTGAAGGCGCACGTAACTTTTCACAATGTGACTCAATGCTAATGGGTGACAAATGTGGCGCACATACGTTCCCTTACTTAGAGGTTAAAAATCCGACTGCACAAGTTGAGCATGAAGCAACTACATCCAAAATTGGTGAAGACCAGATCTTCTATTTGAATCAACGAGGCATAACGACTGAAGATGCCATATCGATGATCGTTAACGGCTTCTGCAAGGAAGTGTTCCGTGAGCTCCCTATGGAGTTTGCAGTCGAGGCTCAAAAACTACTAGGTGTCAGCCTAGAAGGAAGTGTCGGATAAGCCACACCAGTAACAGGATGATAGTACTGCTAGGGGGGGGGCTGTACTCAGGGGTATTTGTTAGAGATGCCCATTTGAGGACGGCAGAAGATGTTTAAGAAGTGCCGTTCTAAGTGGTTAGTGACAAAGATTAAATATTATGCTGGAAGTTAGAAACCTTTCTGTCAGAGCGGATGGGAAAGACATTCTCAATGGGATCAACCTCTCGATTCACAGAGGTGAAGTTCACGCAATTATGGGCCCGAATGGTTCAGGAAAAAGTACGCTGGCTCAGGTGCTCGCTGGGCGTGAAGGCTATGAGATCACTGATGGAGAGGTTGCTTACGAGGGTGAAAATCTATTTGATCTTGATCCAGAAGAGCGGGCTCAGGCCGGCATTTTTTTAGCTTTTCAGTATCCGGTTGAAATTCCAGGTGTCAGCAACCTTTATTTTTTGCGAGCGGCATTAAATGCAATTCGGAAAACCAAAGGGCAGGATCCAATGGACGCGATTGATTTTCTCGAATTAGCTAAGAAAAAGATGGCGAACTTGGAGATGGACTCGACTATGATCGAACGTTCTGTTAATGCGGGTTTCTCGGGTGGCGAAAAGAAACGTAACGAGATTTTCCAAATGTCAATTCTAGAACCCAAGCTTGCGATCCTTGATGAGACGGATTCGGGATTAGATATCGACGCCTTGAAGCTCGTTTCTCACGGTGTAAACAAACTGAGAGACCCCGATCGTGCGATGGTGGTGGTCACACACTATCAGCGTTTACTGAACTACATAGTGCCTGATTTTGTGCATGTGCTTGCTGGTGGACACATAGTAAAATCGGGCGACAAGAACCTGGCGCTTGAACTGGAAGAAAAAGGATACGGATGGATCGAAGAAGCGGAACCAACGAAGTAATAGTGGGGTACGGCCCCGGACGGGCATCTCCGCCACAATAGTCGGAGCCGTCGAAACAACAGGATGTGTTCGTGGTTGAGAAAAAAAAAGAGCTATACAGCAAAAGATCTTCTATGCTCAAGGACCGCTCATTAGGGGAACCAGATTGGCTCTCTGAATGTCGTCGGGATGCCATGGTGAACTTTGAAGAACTAGGTTTTCCAACTCAGCATGACGAGGATTGGAAGTATACAAATCTCACAGCGGTCAGCACCAAAGAGCATGTAATCGCGGAAGTTCCAAATCAAAAGCTCGCTATCGATGATATAAACTCCGTTGGTTTTGAGGAGGTGGATGCTCATCAGGTCATCTTCCTTAATGGTCGACTTATTCCGGAGTTGTCTTGTCTCGAAGAATCCTCACTTGAGGTCGGTAATTTGCTGAATGGACAGAATAATCATCTGGTTTTGGAGCATTTTGCAAAACAGACTGACACAGTGGGTAATAGCTTGGCGGCATTGAATACTGCTTTTTTTGGCGATGGCATTTTCATCCATGTCCCAGATCGTGTTATTGAAAAAAAGCCGATTCATTTAGTTTTCGTGACCATTGCTGAACAAGTTGATCAATTCACTCACCCGCGGACGTTGTTGATTGCTGGTCAAGACAGCCAAGCCACTGTCATTGAAAGCTTTGTAGGGATGGGCGAAGAACCTTATTGGACCAACACTGTTACAGAGATTGTTGCTGCCGAAAATGCTCGTATTCAACATTACAAATTGCAACAGGAGCATGTAAAGGCGCATCACACTGGATTTCTTTTTGTTGATCAAGCTCGCAATAGTAATGTTACTTCGCACTCGTTGTCTTTTGGTGGAAGGCTAGTACGCAGCGATGCCCATGTTCGATTGGGGGGTGAGGGTTGCGAGTGCACACTCAATGGTCTATACGCGGTCATGGGAGACCAGCACGTAGATCATCACACCACAATCGAACATGCGCAACCACATTGCAAGAGCAACCAACTCTACCGTGGTGTTTTAGATGGGCGATCAAAAGGTGTCTTCAATGGGAAAATTATTGTTCGCCAAGATGCACAACAGACTGATGCTGTTCAGAGCAACAAAAATTTACTACTGTCACGCAAGGCCGAAATTAATACGAAACCACAATTGGAAATTGATGCAAACGATGTGCGGTGCACCCATGGTGCTACCATCGGCCAAATCGATGAGGAAGCGGTATTCTATCTCCGATCGCGTGGTATACAGAGCGAAGAAGCGCGTAGTCTACTGACATACGCATTTGTTGCTGACATTCTCGAGAATCTCCAGGTAGATGGATGGCATGAACCTCTTGAAGAGATGTTGTTCGACTGGGTACAACAGGCACAGGTTGAGTAATTGGCCAGAGCACGTTTGGAGGCGAAATCGTCGATGATTGTGGGTAACGGTACAGAAAAACTCGACTTAGTTGCACTGCGACGTGACTTCCCGGCACTTGATCAAGAAGTAGCAGGCAAGCCACTTGTGTACTTAGATAATGCAGCCACCGCCCAAACCCCACGACAAGTTATTGACGCGATGGAGAGGTTTTACAGAGAAGATTGTGCAAACGTGCACCGCGGGGTCCATGAGCTTAGTCAGCGTGCTACAGAAGCCTATGAAGCAGCACGGTGCCAAGTGCAAGAATTTATTGGAGCTTCTGAGGTTGGTGAGATCATTTACACACGTGGCGCTACCGACTCGCTGAACCTCGTAGCTCATAGCCTAGGCGAATTGAAGGTTGATTCAGGTGACGAGGTTGTAATCTCGGCAATGGAGCACCACTCCAATATCGTCCCATGGCAACTCATGTGTGAACGTCGAGGTGCCAAACTACGAGTGATTCCAATTAATGATTCTGGTGAGTTGTTGCTAGACGAATTTGATCGGATGCTCAATGATCGAACGCGGATAATCTCGGTTGCTCACGTTTCCAATGCGCTCGGTACCATCAACCCAGTCCGTGAAATTATTGCACGAGCGCATGAGCTTGATATTCCAGTTGTTCTCGATGGTGCACAGGCCATTCCTCACATGCATGTCAATGTGCAAGATCTTAACTGTGACTTCTATGTTTTTTCTGGCCATAAGATGTTTGGTCCAACTGGCATCGGAATTTTGTATGGGAAGCGTACTTTTCTAGAACAAATGCCACCCTACCAGAGCGGCGGAGATATGATCGAATCGGTTACCTTTGAAAAAACCACATTTAACGATTTGCCGTACAAATTTGAGGCTGGCACTCCGAACATTGCTGCTGCGATTGGGCTAGGGGCCGCAGTCGAATATCTATCCAAGGTCGGGATGGATTGCATCGAGTCGTACGAAAGAGAACTGCTTGATTATGCCACTAAAGCTATTGGTTCGATAGACGATGTGAAACTTATCGGTGTTGCACGCGAGAAAGCAGGTGTAATATCGTTCGTGATTGAGGGAATTCACCCTCACGATATTGGAACCATACTCGATCGTGAAGGCGTAGCAGTCCGCGGTGGCCATCATTGTGCCCAGCCCGTGATGGATTATTTTAAGGTGTCGGCAACCACGCGTGCCTCTTTTGCTTTCTATAACACTAGGCAAGAAGTTGACGAGTTGGTGTTCGCCATCGGGAAAGTTAAGGAGTTGTTTTCTGATTAATGGACTTGAGAGAACTCTACCAAGAGCTGATTGTTGATCACAGTAAGCAGCCCAGGAATTTCGGCCCTATGCCGGAGTCTAATTATCACGCCGATGGATTCAACCCCCTGTGTGGCGATAAGATTCGCCTGTATCTGAAAATTGAGGATAACGTAATCACCGAGACAGGTTTTGAAGGTTCTGGTTGTGCTATTTCGACTGCCTCGGCCTCGATCATGACGGAAATGCTGAAGGGGCAAACAATCACCCAAGCTGAAGCACTCTTTGAACGATTTCACTCGATGGTAACGGGATCAATGGGCCCTGATGGTGGGGTGGATGATTTTGGAAAACTAGCGGTTTTCTCTGGCATAAAGGAATATCCGGCAAGAGTGAAGTGCGCTACGCTTGCTTGGCATACTCTGCGCAATGCTCTTCTAGAGCGAGATGAGACTGCTAAGACTGAATAGGAGGTGTTGTTGTGGTCGAAGGGAAACTGCCATCGGAATCTAAAAATTTAGAGAACAGTAATCAGGTCACAGCGTCAGAGCCCTTGTCGCAAATGGGGCCTGAGATTAATGCAAACGGCTCAGTTGATGGGAATTTAATCGTTGTGGCACTCAAGAATTGCTATGACCCAGAAGTACCCGTTAATATTTACGACTTGGGATTGATCTATACAGTTGACATAAAGCCTTCTAATGACGTTGCAATACAGATGACTCTCACAGCACCAAATTGTCCGGCAGCACAATCCCTGCCGGCTGATGTACAACAGAAAGTCGAAGCGGTGGAAGGAGTGGGTTCTGTGGACGTGTCAATCACTTTCGATCCACCGTGGACGCCAGATCACATGAATGAAGCGGCCAAACTGACCCTGAATATTTTGTAGAAAATTAGGATCGAAGATCGGTGGCAAATTATGCATTTTAGTGCTCAAGAGGAATACGGTCTGCGTTGTTTGTTGCGTTTGGCTTCACAGAGTTCTGACAGAAGTGCAACGCTCCAGCAAATCAGCTCTGCCGAAGGAATATCGTTACCGTATGCGGCGAAGATGATGCGCATTCTACGTGAGGGTGGTGTGGTGATTAGTGTGCGTGGACAATCCGGTGGTTATAGTTTGTCTCGTTCTGCTAGCGATATTACTGTTGCAGAGGTAATGAAAATTCTAGGAGGGCGCCTTTTCGAGCAGGAATTCTGCGATGAACATGCTGGCAAAGAGGACACCTGTACACACTCAGTTGATTGTTCAATCCGTTCATTGTGGCGATCTATGCAATCGGTTGTCGATCGATTGTTGGCGAGAACGACGATCCAGGATCTTGTTAGTACCGAAGAGCAAATGGATTCATTCGTTGAAGATTTGGTAGTCCTAACGGGCTATTTGAACGAACCAAGGAAAGCAGTCCATCCATCGAGTCGATGAATGGACCGCCTAGACACAATTTTTTAGTCTATGGGTTTTATTCCTGACGAAACTTTTATATTGGAAAAGTATCTATGAACGATTCACAGATTAATCAAGAACAAATACTCGATGCATTGCGAGTAGTTATCGATCCCGACCTGCACCGAGACATTGTAGCTCTCGGATTTGTGAAAGAACTGAAAGTTAGAAATAATCGCGTATCGTTTCACCTGGAACTGACAACGCCTGCTTGTCCAGTGAAGGACGAATTGCGAGAGCAAGCTGAAGATGCCGTGCGAAAGTTGCCAGGTATCGAAGCGGTTGAAGTTACGCTGTCGGCTCAGGTTCGATCACATGGACCTACAGGGCAAAATATTATTCCAGGAATTAAGAATGTGATTCCGGTTGGTTCAGGAAAGGGTGGGGTAGGGAAGTCAACAGTTTCGGCAAATTTGGCAGTAGCTCTGGCTGAAACTGGCGCCTCAGTTGGATTGATGGATGCTGACGTATACGGCCCCAGTATTCCGACAATTCTGGGAATCAACGATCAACCTCGTTCCGGCGGTAAAGGGATGTTGCCTGTCGAGGCTCATGGCGTGAAAGTTATTTCAGCTGGTTTTTTTGTCAAGCCTGACCAGGCAGTAGTTTGGCGTGGCCCCATGCTGGCAAAGATGATTGAACAATTTCTCGGGCAGGTCGAGTGGGGTGAATTAGACTATCTTGTCGTAGATCTACCACCTGGAACAGGAGATGTGCAGCTAACCTTATGTCAACGTATTCCCCTTACCGGCGCTCTGATCGTTACGACTCCACAACCTGTAGCGGTCAATATCGCCGAGAAGGCCATTATCATGTTCAACCAACTTAAATGTCCTTTGTTAGGAGTGGTAGAGAATATGAGCTACTGGGAGTCGAGGACGACAGGAGAGCGTGAGTTTATATTTGGATCTGGTGGCGCTGACCGTATTGCTGAAAAGTGGGAGGTGCCAGTTTTGGGTAAAATTCCTCTTGCGACAACTGTTCGTGAATCATCTGATAGTGGTACTCCAATCGTCTTGGACGAAGCAGGCTCACCCGCAGCGGTGGCATTTGTGGACACAGCAAAGAGTCTTGCAGCACAGATAAGCATTCGAAACATCAGAGCTGAGAGCGAGGGCTTGGTGAGTATCAATTTTTAGAGACCGCTGTGAATTTCTTGCCAACTAGACACCACTTCTGCACAGTAGCGAAACGACTAATGGGCGTTACGTCAAAACTCTTTTAATTGCCGTTATGGAATTCTCTACACCACAAGAATTAAAGCCTATCTCAATCAATCGTGTAAACGAATACGATGTGAAGATAAACTGGAAAAACGGTATGGAGGTTATCTATCCTGCTCGTAGGCTACGTATGGAGTGCCCGTGTGCTGTGTGTGTCGATGAGCTAACAGGGGTAAGACGACTACAGGAAAATATGGTGGCGGAAGATGTTCACCCAGCTGGGATTGACCCCGTGGGGCATTACGCTATACAGATACATTTTAGTGACGGTCACAATACCGGGATTTATACTTGGGAAAAGCTTGTCGATTTGGGAAAAAAGTTGACAGGGAACACTTGACTCGACAGAAACTCAGTTTTCCTGGGTCAATCGAACAGGTCGTCTTTGCAGTAGTTCATCGAAAATTTGACGTGCTACGATCGATTTTTTAGCTCGTGGTAGGGTTATTTGTTCTCCTGTCGCGGTCAGCAGAACACCTTGATTCTCGTCGGAGTCAATTCCTGCGCCTTTTGCTGGTTCACCGACCGGATTAGCGATAACAAAGTCACAATTTTTCTGCTGTAGTTTTACTTCAGCATTTTCAACTAGATTTTCTGTTTCAGCAGCAAATCCAACCAGAATACGATCCCCTTTGATGTGACCGATCTCGTTTAAGATGTCGACTGTAGGTTTCAGGTCAAGTGTTCTGAGATTCACCCCTTTTTTCATTTTCGACTGGCTGGAAGAAACTGGCATGTAGTCTGCTACGGCGGCTGCCAAGATGATCATGCTTGCCTCCGGCAATCGTTCAAGTACTGCACGGTGCATTTCATCTGTAGTTATGACGCTCTGCACTTCACAGTTAGCTGGAGGTCTAATAGCTACTGGGCCAGTGACAATCATTACACGAGCACCGCGTGTCAGAGCTTCTGTTGCTAGCGCAAAACCCATGCGCCCACTTGAGCGATTCGAAAGATAACGGACTGGATCTATTGATTCTTGAGTAGGTCCTGCGGTGATCAACAGAGTTTCGCCTGCTAGGTCGTTACGCTTTCCCAATATTTCGTCAACTGCGCGTGCAATTTTTTCTGTATCTGCCAGTCTGCCCGGGCCAACCATGCCACAGGCTAACTCTCCGGTTTCCGGATCCACCATCTCCACACCTCGTTCGTGAAGTGTATTGAGGTTTTTCTGTGTTGCACTGTGATGCAACATGTTTGTATTCATAGCCGGGGCAATTAAGACGGCGCCAGTATAGGCCAGATACGTAGTTGTTAAAAAATCGTCAGCGATGCCAGCTGCTAGTTTTGCAATGATATCTGCTGTTGCTGGTGCGATCAGAAGTAAGTCGGCTTCTTGTGCAACGTCGATGTGTTCGATTGCATTGGCGAGGTCGGCCTCCTGGCCTTTTTCCGGAAATAAGTCTGTGATTACTTTTTCTCTCGTTAGTGCTGCGAAGGTTAGAGGTCTTATAAACTCACGTGCTGATCGAGTCATTACAACTTGAACTCGATAATCGCGCTCCACCAGTAGTCGCACTAACTCAGCGGCCTTGTAGGCGCCTATGCTGCCACTGACACCGACGACTATTTTTGGGCGTTCATAGACAGATTTTGTCATAGGTGGTGCCAGTAACCGTAGGGTAAAACTACAAAAATATAAACAAGAATATATGTTAAGGTCAACAACGTAAGTTATTTAAGTCAACAAAGATAATCTAAACTATTAAGAGGTCTCCTCAAATGATCGGTTCCTCTTCGGTGTCTTTGCTACCTTCGTCCTTGATAATCTCCACCTCTATTCCGGCATTTCTTACCTCCTCCATGCCGATCTTAGTTGGCTTGTGCGAAACTGTGGCGATTGAGGGGCGTGTGCCAGCTTGTAGTTGGCGTGCACGTCTGGAAGCAGCAATGATGAATCGATAAACGCTCTGTTCTTCATCATTCGGAATGAACCATGGCTGATCTGGTGGTTTCTCTTGCGATGCACCACTTGAGGTGGCTGCTGATGATACATTTTTCGAAGTTTTTTTACTCATTTAGTGTCATCTCCATCCCGAAAACTTTTGAGAATCGTCTTAATATCAGACCTTGCTCGATGTTGACGGCATCTTTCCGCTAGTATTATTCCTCTAAGTTGCTCTAAAGACTCATCCAATTGATCATTGATTAGGATATAGTCGTACTGCTCGTAATTTAAGACCTCTTGGCCAGCATCTTTCAAGCGACGCTCTCTTACTGCGTCGGAATCAGATGATCGATTACGTAGTCGATTTGCTAATTCATCTCGAGAAGGAGGCAGGACAAATATAGTAACAGCCTCCGGCAATCTCTCTTTTAATTGTGCCGCACCCTGGACGTCTATGTCTAGAATTAGGTCAAGTTGCTGCTGTTCAGCTCTCACCAGAACTTCTTGTGAGGTGCCGTAATAGTTTCCGAAAACTTCTGCCCATTCAAGCAATTTTCCACAATCGCGCAGTTGGACAAACTCTTCTTTGGTGATGAATTCGTAACTTTCACCCTCAACGTCCCCTTTGCGAGGCTCTCGTGTTGTGACGGACGTGGAAAAGGTCAGGTTGTCGTCAATCTCTATCAAGCGTTTGACCAGAGTCGACTTTCCTGATCCGGAAGGGGCGGAAATGATGAATACAAGGGGCATCGTTTTGTTTCAAGCAGGGCTATTCTAGATTTTGAGCTTGTTCTCGTATCTTTTCAATTGCACTTTTGAGTTCTAAGCCAATTTCTGTCACTGCTAAAGCAGCACTACTGAGAGGGTTGGTTTTCGAAAGAATCGTGTTAGCTTCACGATGCATCTCTTGAGTGAGAAATTCAATTTTTTTCCCTATTTCTGATTCAGTTTCAACTAACACTAGTAGTCTGTCAGTGTGTGACTCGAGCCGGTGTATCTCCTCGCTGATGTCGGCACGTCCGGCCAGTAAAGCTGCTTCTTGCATCAATCGCTGAGAATCGGTTGGTATATTACTGAAAAGATCTGTCAGTTGTGTCACGAGTCGTTTTTGAAATTGTGGAATAACGTTCTTAAATGAATCCTGCAATGCTACCAGGCCACTTTTCATCGATTCTGTATGTTGATGTATTTCCTCAACGATCCCAACCGCTTCTGCTTTTCGGCTACGTGCGAGTTCTTCGAGGGCGTGGTCTAGTGTTTCTTCAAGTATAGTTTGAAGTTTAGCGCGACTTTGCTCAGACAAGGTCTCTGTTTCGAAACTTAATGTGTTAGGGATGCTGAGTATTGTGCTCAAATCTGGCTCCTGCGAAAACCCATGCCTCTGGGTCAATTCTCGATGAGCATTAATATAGGCATCTAGAAGTGGGCGGTTAAGGGCAAACGTAGTGGACTCTTCCTTCCATCGAACCAATACACTCAACTGCAACTGCCCTCGTTGTAAATGTTCTTTTACGTGGCGTCGAATCAGTGTTTCAAACTGTTCTATTTGTGGTGCTAGGCGCAATTGTAGATCGAGAAAACGATGATTTACACTACGCAATGTAACTGCTAACCATAGACAATCGTCGTCTGATTCAGCGTTAGCATAACCGGTCATACTAGATGGCATAAAGCTGTAAACACCTTCATCGAGGTCCGAGAGAGAGCCGCTCTTAGTACATGGGCCTCTTCGACAATAGGAGGATATTTATTTAGTATCAGTAATTCTCCACAGACTGTAAGTCAAATAGTCTCTGATAGAGCTTGCTGCTTTGCAGTAAATGTTCGTGAGTTCCTATGTCAACGATACGTCCAGTCTCCATTACCACTATCTTGTCAGCGCTATAGATCGTTGATAATCGATGGGCACTAACGATAACCGTGCGATCTTTCATCAGGTTCGATAAAGCCTGCTGGACGAAAACTTCCGCTTCACTGTCAAGATGCGATGTTGCTTCATCAAGGACTAGAATTGGAGCATCTTTGAACAATGCACGTGCGATCGCAATTCGTTGCCGCTGTCCTCCACTGAGTCGTTGTCCACGCTCACCAAGCCGCGTTTGGTAGCCATTGGGTAATTCTTCGATAAATTCATGCGCCAAAGCCATGCGGGCTGCTCGTTCTACAGCTTCAGTTGGAGCATTTGGGTGACCGTAAGCAATGTTGTTCAAAACACTATCGTCGAACAGGAAAATTTCCTGTGTCACTAGAGCAATCTGCTTGCGTAGGGACTTTAGTGTTACGTCAGTAATATCCCTTCCATCGAT
>DJHJ01000043.1 GCA_002433055.1 Acidobacteriia bacterium UBA6623
TTACGGTGGCTACGGCGGTGGTGGCTACGGCGGTGGCAGGGGAGGGCATCTTAGTAGTCAGCATTACACAGCAGGGCGAAGTAGCCGCGGTGGTGGTTACGGTGGTTACGGTATGTTCGGTGGTCGTAGTGGAGGTATGATACGGCTTCCTGGCCAATTTGGCGGGATGCCCGTTGCTCCTAGTGGCAGTTCTGGATCGGGAACCAATCAGACCGGAGAATTACTGGGTGAAACTGCGATAGCGGACCCATCGGAAAGCGCTCGAGGTATTCGTATTGTTCCCGATTACATCAACAATCTGATCGTTGTTCAGTCTACTCCTCAGGAATGGGAAATTATCCGGCGTACTCTCGAACAGCTTGATTTTGCCCCACGTCAGGTTCTGATCGATGCACAGATCTATGAAGTGTCTCTCACCGGTGCGTTAAGCAATGGGGTATCGGCTTTTTTGCGAGAACGTTCCGGGGACTCACAACGTAAGCTCCTCGGGGGCTTCGACTCTCTGGGTCGTGTAAGTCTTTCTATTGGGGCACTTGTTGGCAACACACGTGAAATGGCAGCTTTTCTCGTTGCCAGTAAAGATGATGGCCGGACTAAGATCATTTCTGCTCCCTCAATTATTGCGACGGATAACGTGCCAGCCACAATCACGGTGGGTCAATCGATTCCCATCCTTGCCAGCCAGGGTCTTTCGGCTGGAGCTCAGCTTGGAGGTGACTCGTTATTTACTAGCACAGTACAAAACGTCCAAACCGGAGTCTCGCTTGAAATAACCCCTCGTATCAATGCTTCCGGTATAGTGACACTCCTTATCAACCAAGAAGTCAGTAACCCTCTGGCTCCTACAGGAGCCATCCAGTCTCCATCAATCGACCGGCGCAATGTTTCTACCCAAGTCACGGTTGAAGATGGAACTACGGTTGCTATTGGTGGCATTATTCAAGAGTCGAATATTTATCAACGTAGTCGTGTTCCCATCCTGGGCGATATTCCCATTTTGGGAAAAGCATTCGGTTCAACCAGTAAGAGTACCTCCAAGACAGAGCTGGTCATTCTTATGACTCCGAGGGTTATTTACGATGAGAATGAGATCATTTCAGCTAGTGAAGAATTACAATCGAAGTTGCGCAATCTACGCCGGCTAATTCAGAAAAAGTGACGCAACACCAAAGGGTCACATTGCTTTGTGATTTTTCAAAGTTATGTGACCCACAGGACTAGACTAACGAACTTAAAGAAAGCAGATCTGGCACCCTAAAAGTTCGATCAAAATCAAACAACTACATGGTTGAAGCACCGTTGTGTTTACAGCGCGGTAGTGTTTTTTTGTGCTCTACAAAATCACTAGTAATACTGTAAATAATGATTCAAGTTGACCTATAATGCCTTTGACTATGTCCAACTCATTGAACTCATTCATAGAAGAGAACCGAGAACGTTTACTTAGTGAACTCAAAGAATATCTTGCCATCCCTAGTATTAGCACTTTACCGGAGCACAAAGAAGATGTTCGTAGCGCCGCCGGTTTTGTTGCCGAAAGCTTAAAGTCAGCAGGCCTTGAAAACGTCAAATTAATCCAGCCAGAATCCATTTCGGGCCTGGCTGGAGGTCGGCATCCTCTCGTATATGCCGATTGGCTTCATGCTCCAGGTAAACCGACGATTCTTTGCTACGGACACTACGATGTTCAACCACCTGACCCTCTCCACGAGTGGATTAGCCCGCCTTTTGAGCCGACTGTTCGAGGCGGCGATCTTTATGCGCGTGGTGCTTCGGATGACAAAGGGCAAATGTTTGCTCATATTAAAGCTGTAGAAGTCCTGAATGCAATCCACGGGGAGCCGACCCTCAACTTACGGTTTTTAATTGAAGGAGAAGAGGAGGTTGGCGGTGAAACCATCGCTGCCTATATTGCGAATCACAAAGAGCATTTGAAGGCAGATGCAGCATTAGTTTCAGACACAGCCATGTATGCAGCAGACACGCCAACGATTTGTACCGGACTGCGCGGCATGATCCAAATGGAGTGGGAAGCTCATAGTTCCGACCGAGATCTTCATTCAGGGGTGTATGGCGGTGTGGCACCCAACGCTGTTTTCGGTTTGATAGAATTGCTTGCCCGCTGTAAGAATAACGAAGGCACGATCACAATACCGGGGATTTATGATGATGTCTGTGACCCCGCACCACTTGAGAAAGAGAGTTGGGCGCATCTACCGTTCGATGAAACCAATTATCGCGTAGCCGAGGTCGGCTCTTCGCAGTTGACGGGTGAGCGAGGCTACTCTGTTTTCGAGCGAACATGGGCCCGTCCCACATTCGAGGTTCATGGTATTCGGGGCGGGTTTACTGGCCCAGGTAGTAAGTCAGTTATTCCTGCTCAGGCGGTGGCAAAGGTTAGTATACGTTTGGTGCCCGATCAGGATCCTGAAAAGGTACTAAAGATTGTACGGCAATTTGTTGCCGACAATTCTCCAGAAGGTGTAGAGGTCGAGGTGCGTGAGCTGGCTGCAGCACCTGCCTCAGTAGTGAGCCCGGACCATTTTGCCATTGCAAAGGCGGCACAGGCGCTTGAAGAATTGTTTGGGAACAAAACTGTTTATGTACGATGCGGAGGTTCGGTCCCAGTCGTTGGAGACATCGCCACTCATCTCGGTATTCCATCGGCAATGATGGGGTTTGGGTTGCCAGATGACCGACTACATTCGCCAAACGAAAAATTTCACCTGGACAACTACTATAAAGCTATCCATGCAGTGGCTCGCTTTTTCGAGTTGCTAGGCGAGTAGGTCAGCAGATCATTTTGCGCAAACCACACCCGCTCAAAGCAACTTGATGGACTTCAGGTGTTTCGAGAGTCTGACAAAGGTGCTGAGTCAGGCTTCAGCCTTTACTTCGTCATCTGATATATCTTCCGGAGACGGCAAACCGAGGTCGGCAGGATTGATCGCTTCTATCGGTGGGCCACCTAGTCCCACCTTCTTACCCATCCGACGACGCTCCGCACGTGCCGCTTTATCTTGACGTTTCTCTGCCCGGGCGAGCTCTTTTTGACGCTTTTGAAATTTGGTATTAGATCGGCTGGCCAATTGTCTCCCCCCTTACCGTACTCCGCTATCTAGTTTGGAATTACCAGCGTGATCCGCCTCCGCCTCCCCGAGAGCCTCTACGGCCACCTTCGGGTCGTCCGAATCCACCACCACCACCATCTGGTCGTGGGCGAGCTTCGTTGACAACCAGGTCTCTACCTCCAATATTAGCTCCATTCAGTGCTCCGATAGCCTGCTCGGCCTGTTCTTCATCTGCCATTTCGACAAACGAAAAGCCTCTCGAACGACCAGTCTCTCTATCTAGCACCAGATGTACTGACTCCACCTCGCCGTGAGCCTCAAAGGTGCTGCGGATTTCTTCTTCTGTAGCGGCAAAATTTAAGTTGCCGACATAAAGTCTCTTACCCATAGGAAAACTCCTCCTCTAACAAATACTGAAACAGTTCAACCGTCGGGCAGAAAGAGAAGGGATCAAAGAAGGTAACCCTCGGCAGTCAGCCTGGCGTAGCAAAAGTTTCAACTTCCTGTGTAAAGTCTACCACGCTGAATATCGGCTAGTACTCCAAGAAGTTTCCATTGTCATCTAAAGTTATGATGTAAACCTCACCGGTTTTCCGCTAAGCCCACCCTAATTTTGAAGATTAGTTAACTATCAGTATATAAATACATGGTATTGAAATGAGCACCTTTGGCAAGTTGGGATGACTTAATCGTTAGTTGCCGCAACAAGTATTTTGACTCGGAGACCCTTGAATATCAAAGTATTGGATTCAATGCGATGGGAGAACGGGTTATACTCCTGACAGTACGAGGTAAGCTGGTATGGTGAGGTCTTTCAGAATAGTCACTAGAAAACTAGTTGTGACTGTTGGCTGCACTTTGTTGGTCTGTGCTACTGGCAGCGCTCTACGTGGCGCAGGTTGCAGTCAGATTGAAGATAGCCTTACTCGCGCTAATATAGCTCTTGATCAACGAAAACCATCAGCCGCCCAGCGGATTTTGAGGACCTTAGGCACCGTAAACTGTGAGAGAGTGTTGTTGCTGACAGCTAGACTTGCCGAAGCGATGGGCAATTTAGAGGATGCAGGCCGACAGTACGTACAGTACACAACTCTTGCGTCAAATGATGCAAAAGGGCTTGCCTATTTTGGTGCCTTCCTATTGGACAATCATCGTTACCCACAGGCGGAAGCGGCATTGCAGCGAGCTTCTACTCTTGACCCAAGTCTGGCTGAAGTTCTTTTATTGCGAGGACGCATCCTAGGTCTTAAGGGGCAAATATCTGAAGCCAAGATGGCTTTTACTAAAGCGATTGAGCTTTCCCCTAACAATCCTGAAATCCACTATCAGGTGGGTGTTTTTCATGATGGTCAACAGCAGAGCCACAAGGCAGCAGCCTCGTTTGAAAAGGTTGTGAGGTTGACCCCCGACGATCCAAGGGCCTACGACTACTTAGCTCTCAACCTGGAGCCGACGGGTGATGTTAAGAGAACAGAATGGGCTTACCAGAAAGGTCTTTCTCTCAACAGAGGACCACGTTTTGATGCTTTTTTAGACTACAATTATGGCCGTTTCTTGATGAAACAAAACCGATTAGCGGAGGCGAAAAAACATCTCAACAGGGCGGTTCTCCTCACGCCACAGGCACGTTCCTCTTACTACGAGCGCGGCAAGCTGAATTTAAAGCTCGGCAATTTGAAGTCTGCTCGAGATGATGCAGAACGAGCGCTTGTTCTCAAAGACCCCGGTGGTGTCATTCTGGATTTACAGGTTCATTATCTATTAGCTCGAATCCACGCGCGACTTGGGGATCAACAAGAGGCACGTCGTTACTCGGAACTCAGTCGCAAACTGTCCATACCGTTGTCGGCAAGACAAGGAAAGGGTCGCGGCCTTGGGCGGTAGATCTTCTTTATAAGGCCGACGTGACTGCATTGCTGAGTTTTCCAATGCTAAGTTTTGCTTCGATCGGTTTTATTCTGAGAGGAGTCTGTTTTCTCCCTGCGTTTGATCCTGATGACGTGGTGGATGTTGTGATTTGGATATCATGACGTCCGAGTTTCACTTTCTGATCTGCTTTACAGGCCAGTTCGAATTGCATCGCTTTGGTGACTGTAATTTGTTGACATGTGACTCCGTTGGGAAGTCCGTTAAAACTAATTAAAACTGGTGACGTGAAGCCAGGTTCGTGAGTCACGGATCCGCTCAAAACTTTAGTTTCGCCGGCGCTAAGTGCAATTTCAGTTGGTAACTGTACGTCATACCCGGGAACTATTTCGAATGTTAATGCCGGCGCATAAACTACGCGCTCGATTCCGGCCACCTCAATTTTCCCGCTGACAAGCATGTCAAACTGCATTGGCAAGTCAGAAAAATTGGTCCCTAAGTCTGCCACTTCAGAAACGAGCACATCAAATGTTCCTTCTGTGGCATATTTCTTTTGATTACCCCTGGTCACGAAGGCGCCAATACCAAGTTGAACATCAACTTTCTCAGGTGGTTCGATGCCTGGTTTGCGGGCATGAAAGCTCCATGAAACCTCGTGACTCTGGCCCATAATCAGCTGCACAAAACGAGGTGTGAGGATCTCGAGCACTGCGGGTTCTTCTGGTGCAATTGTTGCAGCGAGAGTTGTGTCCATTATGGGTGCTTCAAAATCATGGAAGAAATCGGTGGCTGAAGTCACGCTGATCAACACAGGCGAAAGGGCATGCCTCTGAAAGGTGCGCCCATTTTCCAATTCTCCACTACCCCAAATTTCCAAATTGAGGAGGCCGGTCTGTACGCCTGGCTGAGGTGTTAGTGTCACGATTGCACTGCGGCGACGAAGTCCTCCTTCGTCCTCTGAGTTAACCGGAGCAATATTTCCTCCGTTCATTTCGATATCGTTGGGTAGATTAGGAATATCAATTTTAATTGCACCTTGATATCCACGACGGTTAGCAATCACTGAAAATTGAGCAGTTCCTCGCTTAGGTATGTTGATGTAGGGTGTTGGAGTGGATAGTTTGAAATCGCCAGGTTCCTTCTTTGCTAGAAGTCGGTATCCGAATCTCTGTCCGCCGCGGCCAAGAAGATCCTCCACCGTTATTGTCAGCGTATGGATACCCTCGGGAATTTTCAGAACCACAAAAGGATCTTCTCCAGGATCCATGCCTGAAACCACTTCATAAACATTCTCTCTGGGTGGGTTGTCTCCCGCTGATGCTAACTTTACTCCTTGCTCGTTGTAGAGTGTGAGCAAAGCATAGAGCGATGAAGTGCCCAGAGAAGCAGAATCTATCTCAAGACGCCAAGTTTCCCTGGGGTTTACTGCAAGGGTATAACGATCAACTTCACCCATCTCCGTGATGCGACCGTTTACGAGGGTGCCGGGGCGAAGGCTTCGGCCGTGGACCTTCCTAGGTTCAAGTGTTTCTGGGTCCATTCCAACGGTAAAACTAATAGGCAATGCACCAGGTTTGCCTGGTATTGAGATTCGGACTGAGCGGGCTTCTTTATCGACTTCTTCTAACTCAGGGTAAAGTGTTTTTCGGCCGGTCAAATTTCCGCCAAACAATTCCACTTCAGCTTCATCGTGTCTTTGCCATCCCAGAGGGAAAAACCCGTCTGCATAACTGAAATCACCAATCTTGAGGCGATAGAAGTTTTCTGTCAGCGTGCTGAACTTCGTTTCGTGTACTTCAACGAAGTATGGGCCCTTTTTGTCGAAGAAGACTTCTACACGAGCATCAACTCCAAGCCCCAAAGCATCCTCGCTGTGGGCTACTACATTCCCTTCCGCATCTATCACACGTAAAATTGGATCAACAGCTGACCCTACACGTCTTGCTTCTATTTCGATGACTAGTCGATTGCCAACCCTTGTCTCTATACGGTAGTAGTCACGATCACCAGCCTCTAGATTGCCATTGACCGTGATGGGGGCTGATATGCTTTGAGCGGTTTCGATGGAATCATTAGGCGGTACGTCGAGTTCAGGTTTCGACTCAAGTTCAATTGTTTCAGGGAAGGCTCCGATGGTAAAGAGTAAGGCATTCGAAAGTCCATCTTTTGTTCGAACCCTAATCGGATAGGTATCGATTGCAGCATCGCTGGGGACCTCCAGCAGAAATGGGAGTTCGGTTTCGGTATGTTTTGGTGGCGTTAATGCCGTGATACTTCCGGGCAGCGTGGTTAATATTTCTGCATCCGATGTCAAGCCGATTCCGATAAGTGATAACTTAACGGCTTTTCCGCGCTGTGCACCTCGTGGCTCTAGCCTTTCGAGCATAGGTGTAGTAGCAAATACTGGAGAAATTACCAGAGACAGCAATAGCCAATTCAGTGACTTAATCATCTACTTCTAACTGAGTTACGGATGTGAGTGGAGCAGGATTTCGTTAGAGTGTGCCTACCCTCAACCGCGCCAACCTCTATCATGCCGATGTTAGCAGATAGTCACTCCATTTTATTTCAGAAGATTTTGGCAGGTGGCAACCTTTTCTATTTGACATCTTAATTTTTGGATTACTCTTTTTCTGGTGTCTGTTTTTTGGTTTCCCGCTCAATGACTTCTTCAACAATTTCGCGGAGATAGTCGGAGGTTTCTTCTTTTGTAGGTATTGAGGAAAGAACGTCACGGTAGGTTTCTATGATGCGACTCTTTTGTTTGGTGTCTAAGGATAAATAACTGTGCTGTCCATCTACCGATGGCGCAAATTTCAGGCGGCCACTCTTGAGGATGTCAATCCTGCCCGGTTTTGAAACGTGAAAGTACCCTCTCTTGGTTCGAATAGCATGAAGAGCAGCCACCACTGCTGCACTGGGTGCATTGTAAGGCATCTTCTGATAGGCACGGTAAGCGTCTACTACTGGATGCCTAGTAGTCCAACTAAAATCTTTTTCGATGCTGGAGCCAGGATAAGGCAGAGCACGTCCAATCTCAGGGTCTGCGACGATTATCGGTGTAGGCCACTCGGCGAATAGTTTGCGAGCAGCTGAAATGTCATGTGTGATGTTGTAGTTTGATGTTGCTTCTGAGTGCATACTAGCTTCCATTACAAGGTGACGGATTTTTCTAGCAAGTAGTGGTTTGATGTTGTGTAAGTCAAGCAGGCGGGCTAGATTTGTTGCTGGACCAGTCAGGACCACTACAGCATTCTGATCGTGTTGAGCTGTGAGGGCGTTTCGAATCACAGCTGCAACATCGGCTGTATCAGATAGCCTGTTTACCGTGTGTCGGTATGAAAGTTCTCCGTTGACGTCTCGTTGTGATAGTGCAGCGGCGATCATTGGTACATCCGGCGATGATCCATTCTCGACGAGCAAGCCGACCGGCAGAGCTTTCAGAGAGCCTTGGCTACGACGACGAAACCTTTTAGGTAATTCACGCTGTCTCCAGTCCGTGAAAAACCATGCCATTGCATCGCAAAACGCTGCAGCTTTCAAATTTCCATGACTGACTGTGACTGATATTACTCGCACCTCAGGCTTCTGTCTTACAGTGAGGCCGAATATGAATCCCAAGGCAAGTACGTCATCAATCTTTCTGCCCATGGAGGAATCGAAGATCACTCCGAGAGGAGGAAGTTTTTTGCCAGGTAGTTGCATGCTTTACTCTGCGGGGTGATGGGCCGAAGGTATGGCTATTTTCACCCTGTTCGAGTGACTGTATCAAGGTTACTATACTTCCTACGAGGTTGTGTCTAACCTAATGGTGTAAGGCGTGCGAAGATAGTACCGTAAGGTTTTGGGTTAATCTGTTCGATCAGTCAGTGCCATCTGTTCTGTGAGACAGTTGTCAATCAAAACTTATTCTTTTTGTGAAACAAAAGACGAGGACACTATGAAAAATAGAACGTTATTTTCTCTTGTCACATGTTGTTTTCTGGGTGCTTCACTTGTGGCTGATGTAGTCATAGTGGAGGAAATCATCGCCAAGATTAACGGCGATATTCTATTGCGTTCGGAATATGATTCTCAGATCGCTGAATTAAGACGACAAGTCCGAGAGTCAAAGGATGTAGATGAAGCACAAAAGGAAAACCTGATCGAACAACGGGAACAAGATTCCCTTCGCGATTTGATTGATCGCCGCTTGATGGTGCAACGTGGCAAGGAGATGGGTGTCAGTGTAGAAGCACAGGTGCTTCGTCAGCGCGACGAGATTATGAAGCAGTACAAGATTTCAACGTTAGATGACTTTGAAGACTGGGTTTTCGAGGCAACGGGTGCACCGGCTGAAGATCTACTGGACCGCATGAGAGAAACTTTTCTGGCAGAAACTGTGGTGTCGCAAACAGTTAGTTCGCGTATTCTCATCCCTAGCGCCGAAATTGAAAAGTATTATGAGCAACACAAGGGTGAATTTATCCGTAAGGAAGGCGTACACCTACTCGAACTATTGATCTCTACCGTTGGTAAGAACTCTGAAGAGCTTGAAGCTGTGGAGAAAAAAGTAGAGGAACTACACAAGCGCTTGATAAAGGGGGAACCCTTTAGCGAACTAGCAAAGCGTCACTCTGAAAACGAGCGAACGGCACCTTCAGGTGGTGATATTGGGATTTGGCGCCGTGGGCAATTGCGTCCAGAAATAGAGAGTGTTGTTTTCGATAAACGGCGTGGATATATCACAGATCCGATCAAGGGGCCCAATGGCTATCTGATTCTGAAGGTAGAAACAAAATACCGTGAAGGCCAAGCAGAATTGTCAGAAGTGCGGGAAGAAATACGCCACCGTCTGATGTCTCCACGCTATGAACCAGAGGTTCGTAAGTTTCTTGCAGAGCTCAGAGAGGAGGCTTACATAGAGATTCGTCCTGGGTACATCGACAGTGGAGCAATACCAGGGAAGGATACTTCGTGGACTGATCCGGCAAAACTGGCTCCGGTAACAACTACGCGCGCGGAAGTACTTGCAAAAAAGAAAAAACGGCGCTTTTTGTGGATTATTCCTCTTCCTGGCGGTGGAGACAAAGAAAAGAAAAAGAGCAGGAATCAAACCGATGATTAGCGAGCTCTCTCGTCCTTTTCTTAGAGCAGGCAAGGATTCAGGACGAGACAAAGAAAAGTTTTAAACCAAGAGTATCGCGGAGCTAGTACTAGCAAAAATTTGGAAAGGTTTCGTATTTTACGGTCTGTTAAAGTTACCGGACTTGGATTATTGGGATCTTTATTCAGCGTAAGTGATATGTCATCCAAAACCACATTTGTTGAAGATCTTCAGGCTAATGAGAGCGTCACCGATTATTTTCTAGTGCAAACGAAGGATGTTCGTCTGAAGAAGTCTGGGGAGCCGTATCTTTCTCTTGTTCTATCGGATCGAACAGGTCGTCTTGATGCCAAGATGTGGGATGACATTGAAGGTGTCGTAGATACATTTGGAGGTGGTAGCTTCATTAAGATTGATGGATTTGTCCGAATCTATCGCATGCAGCCACAGGTTACGATCCGGAAATTACGGTTGGCGAATGAGTCTGAGATCGAGATTGGTGACTATCTTCCTCACACCAAGAAGAACATTGATGAAATGTTTGATTTGCTTGAGGCAAGAGTAAAAAGCTTCAATAATCAAGACCTCAAGCGTTTGATTGAAACCTTTTTAGGCGATGCTGATATAGCTGAACGTTTCAAGCGTGCTCCAGCTGCCAAGTCACTCCATCATGCCTTTATTGGCGGACTTCTTGAACACGTAACTTCACTGATGCATTTGGCCGAAGTAGTCGGCAGTAATTATGACTTCATAGACGTCGAACTACTCCAAACGGGGGTCATATTGCACGATCTAGGTAAGATCTACGAATTAGACTATGAGCTGTCATTTCAATACACAGATGAAGGACAGTTGCTGGGTCATATTCCAATTGTTTTACGATTACTCGATCGAAAGTGCGCTGAATTGCCTGAGTTCCCACCAAAGCTAAAGACACTTTTAGAACACTTAATCCTTAGCCATCACGGCAAGTATGAGTTTGGATCCCCCAAGCTGCCGTCTTTCCCTGAAGCTTTGTTGTTACACCATCTCGACGATATGGATTCAAAACTAGAAAGCATGCGTGCGTCAATATCCACCTATCGTGAGGAGGAAAGTGGTTGGACACCCTACAATCGCTCACTTGAACGAAGTCTTCTCAACAAGCAACGCTTCTTGTCAGAACGAGAGTCAACGGATGTTTTTGAAGGAACACCTGAAGCAACTGACACATTGGGCAAAACACAAGATTCGATTAAATCTCCAGACGACTTAAAGGCTAAATCGCCAGAGGGTCAATCGCTATTTGGTAATCAACTACAGTCGGCACTAGACACTACGAGAAGCGAAGAATAGACTCCGGTCTTGTTTTCCAAGTTCGAGCAGGCGAGAATATGGAAAACTCTAGCTACAGCGTGTTCTTCGTAGAATGTATGTTTACTGACAGTTCTCCAGAAACTTCACAACGTCTGTTACCTCCGCTTGAATTAGCGGTCATGAGATCGCTTTGGTCGCTTGAGAAGGCCACTGTGGCTGAAGTTAAACAGGCCATGGCGACAGAGCGCAACTTGGCCTACACAACAGTCCTGACATTACTCGACCGGTTAACACGCAAGGGCGCTGTTTCTCGTCGCAAGCAAGGTCGTAGCTTTGTATATAAACCTCTTCTTGCACGACGATCAGAACGTGAACAGGCCGTTCGCCGATTAGTAGAAGAGCATTTCGATGGTTCACAACGTGAGCTTCGCACGTATCTCGATTCTGAGGTGAAGACTGACAATGTGACGCCGCGTTTTGAGCCCGAACCAATTGACTCTACACTTCTTTAGGGTAAAATTTTCTTTTTTCTCATGCTTCTGGACGAGATTGATAGATTGGAGCTGATTGGATCGGTATGGTAGTTTTGACAATGGTTTTCGACGCAGCAGCTTTATGAAAAGGATTTCAATATTAGGTTCGACAGGTTCGGTTGGGCGCAACACTTTGCAGGTCGTTCGCGAGATGAGAGAAGAGTGCGATGTTGTCGCTCTTGCTGCAGGTAGTAACGTAGAAGAACTGGTTCACCAAACTGTCGTATTTCAACCTGAACTTGTTTCGCTTGCGAATCAAACCCTACGAGATGAGTTTCTCAAAAAACTGACCGCACGTAGTGATTGGAATGGGTCCACACCTGAAGCACTTTATGGGTCGGAGGGCAACTTGGCTGCGGTATCAATCGGCGATCTAGATATTGTTGTCTCTGCCACAGTTGGCGTGAAAGGCCTCGAAGCAACCTTTGATGCCGTGAAACGTGGGAAAAGAGTGGCTTTAGCTAACAAGGAAGTGCTGGTTGCTGCGGGAGCCCTAGTGATGACAACGGCACGTGATTCGGGCGCTGAATTGCTACCAGTGGACAGCGAGCACAATGGTGTCCATCAGTGTCTACATTCTGGTAGCTCAGAAGAGGTGTCACGCCTAATTTTGACTGCTTCGGGGGGTCCTTTTCGCACTTTGCCAAAATCCGAATTTAATGCTATAACTCCTCGGCAAGCCCTTAATCATCCAACGTGGAAAATGGGACCTAGAATTACTATTGATTCTTCGACTCTAATGAATAAGGGGTTTGAAGTCATTGAAGCTCGTTGGCTTTTTGATTTTCTTCCTGAGCAGATCGAAATTGTGGTCCATCCTCAGTCAATCGTCCATGCATTGCTTGAGTTTCAGGACGGGTCAGTGGTCGCGCAGCTTTCACCTCCTGATATGAAGCTACCAATCCGCTACGCACTCAGCTATCCTCGACGACAGCCTGGACCTCAGGACCGCAGATTGCAGTGGGATTGTGTGAGACAATTAGACTTCGAGCCGCCCGACCGAGAGAGATTTCCCTTGCTAGAGTTGGCCTATGAAGCACTCAGAATTGGCGGTGCGGCGGGGTGTGTACTCAATGCGGCCGATGAGGTAGCGGTGGAGGCATTTCTTGATGATAAGATTGGGTTTTCCGATCTACCTCGTGTGGTTAGCGACGTCATGGATAATGTAGGACTTCGTCAAGCTAATTCACCCAGGGAGGTTCTGGATCTAGACCGGGAAGTCCGCCGAGTAGCCTGGGACTATGTTCAGAGACGGCCGAAGATGTTTACTGTCTAGAGTTAGAATTTAAACTGTAATGGGAGCTATTGAAAACTTTATTGCGTTTGTTTTTGTTCTTGGCGTCATGGTGCTGATCCATGAGCTCGGGCATTTCTGGGCTGCGCGCTACTTCAAAGTTCGCGTACTGGCGTTTGCTTTCGGGTTTGGTCCGCGCCTGTTCGGCTTCAAGCGAGGAGATACAGATTACAAGGTTTGTCTATTCCCACTGGGTGGTTTCGTCAAGATGGCAGGTGAAAACCCAGGTGAGCCAAGTGGTGGTGCACCAGATGAATTCATGGCTAAGCCCCGTTGGCAACGGATCATCATTGCTCTGATGGGTCCAATATTCAATGTCATTCTGGCATTTGTTTTATTGGTTGGACTCTTTATGGTCCATTACGAGCGAAGTGCCGTACAACTTGAACCGCCAGTGGTAGGTTATGTTGCGATTGATTCAGCGGCTTCTAGGGTGGGAATGCTTGAGGGTGATTTGATCGTTGCACTAAATGGAGAGCCAGTGCCTGATTGGGAGTCGGTGCGCCTCATTGAGATTGCCGCACCTCACGAGACGCTCGAAGTCACGGTAGTGCGAGATAGTAAGGAGCGAAACTTCTTAGTTCCTATTCCTCCTGACGAAAAAACAGGTATCGGACGAGCAGGCTGGTATGAGTCAACAGGGGTTCGCTTTGGAAGAACCACCCCGGGATTACCAGCTGAAATGGCAGGAATTCAGCAAGGGGATTTATTGCTCACTCTTAATGGAGATCCCGTTACCTCTTGGCGCAAAGTTCCTGACTTGATACAGCAGATTGGTGGAGGGCTTACTCAGATCGAAGTGCAACGTGGCGACCAGGTTATTCCGATAGAAGTTACACCGGTTTATCATTCTGCGGGTACGACGTCCCCTGCTTGGCGTATCGGAGTGGAACTCACGCCTGACAATAAGACCATCACAACTCAACTAGGCCTAATGGATGCCGTAATTCAGTCTTATGAGCAGAACTTCAAGAATGCCAAGCTAATTTTTGCCTTCCTCGAAGGTCTCCTGGAGCAACGTATGTCTCCAAAGTCCCTAGAAGGCCCGATAGGAATTGCACGTTTATCTGGAGAGGCAGCACGAGCAGGGATGCCCTACCTTGTTTCTATGATGGCGGCAATTAGCCTGAACCTAGGTATTTTTAATTTGCTACCTATCCCGATTCTGGACGGTGGAATGATTACGATTCTTTTGTTTGAATCTCTGATACGTCGTGATCTCAGCACTGTTGTCAAGGAACGCATATTACAGGTCGGTCTAGTACTGTTGATGTTAGTATTTGGGTTTGTAATATACAACGACATTCTCAAGATCCTTCCGTAAATTGACTTCTCGCCAACTTTGCGGAATATACAGGTTAAATTTCTGTCTTTAACTTGCTTCCGTGCGTGATATCTGATGCAATGGCGTTATGTCTGCGGCGGCGTTTGTCCCGGAAAAATTTGTTGGTCGATCATTAGATCGTTTGACTCTGAGCGAACGGGAAGCTCTGGTCGGGAAGTTTACAGCGCAGGAAATCTATTCTCCCAAGACTCTGCCTCTGCAGCGTCTAGAAGCCCTTGGTGACAGCATTCAGGATTGCGTAGATCAACTGCGAACCCGTGAGCTTGATCCTCTAAATTTCGAGTTTACGCGGCTGGGTCCACCGTATTAGGGAACGCTAGTTCATCTAGTTTCGTCCTTAGTTTTAGAGCGCCGTACGGATATTCGCAGGGAAACTTTCAGTATGGCTTGGCGACGGAATCTCAGAGTTGTCTTGGTTCGTTCACGCAACTCACTAAACATTGGAGCTGCGGCCAGGGCAATGTTCAACTTTGGGTTCTCTGATCTTTGGCTGGTTGAGCCCTACACCGCTGCATTTCGAAAAGCACGTTCCGCGGTTGGTGCGACAGAAGTTCTGAAATCAGCTCGTGTAACCGATGATCTTGCAGAAGCTATGGGGGCGTCGTCACTTGTTGTGGGAGCTTCTGGGATACAAGGCAGAGTTCAGCGTCAAGTAAGACGTTCACTTCCTGACGCTGGGCATGCTCTACGTACCCATTTACAAAACCGCCCAGCAGCACTTGTGTTTGGCTCTGAGCAATCGGGTTTATCGAATGAGCAACTCAGTTATTGTGACTGGGTTTTGAATATCCCTACTACGGAGGATTGTCCATCCATGAATTTGGGGCAAGCCGTTGCATTGTGCTGTTATGAGATCTCACGCATTTCACGCTCTGTTCCAAAACTGAAAACACCGACATCAGTTAGCGCAATTGAGCGTCACCGGGTCCTAGAAATGCTTACACCGATTCTCGAAGAGAGTGGGTTTATCATACCGGGACAACGTGCGTCAAAGCTGCTGAAGATTCGCCGTTGGATTGGGCGCCTACGGCTGGCCCCTGCAGATGCACGTCTACTGATGGGCATGCTACGACAAATTGATTGGAAATTGCAGCGAGACAAACGGCAATAAAGATATTTTCCTCTCAAATAACTAGACCTGGAGTTCGTGAAAAAGCTCGTTCTGATAACGATCTTTGGTGAGCCCATAAAATTCTTTTCCGATAAGCCAGATACCCAAAAGAAATCAGTCATGCATTCAAATCAAACCATATTGCCAAATCGGAGTTAGATTGGGTAGCCTGCAGGTTAGTTTTACACAGGACGATTGAATCTGATGAGTAAAGTCTCTGTGCGAGTTATGTGTATTTAGAGCGATAATTAATGGGAACTCTTTTATGAGGATGCTTAGCATAAGCATGTTGTATCGATGAGAGAGAAAGTGTCGGGAAATAACAAAAAAAATCCAGATCGAAACGGAGTGATAACGTCTTGAAGACGTCCAGTCCAACTTTCGAATTGGTCATCTTGACAGGTCTTAGCGGTTCCGGTAAAGCGTCAGTTTTAAAAATTCTTGAAGATGATGGTTATTATGCTGTCGACAACCTTCCGATAGATTTGATTCCCACCTTCGCCCAACTCTGTCGTCAATCCAGGGAGATACCACGAGCAGCTCTAGTTGTGGATATCCGGGAAGGTAAAGCACTTCGTCGGTTCCCGAAGATTTTTCGCGATTTGCAGCGTGAAATGCGTGTATTGCTTGTCTATTTAGAAAGCGATGACGAGATTTTACAGCGACGTTTTAGTGAGACAAGACGACCTCACCCTTTAGGTGTCAATAACAATGTGCTTGAGAGTCTCAAGGCTGAACGGAAGGTCTTGGCCCCGATCGAAAAATTAGCAGACCTGACTATTGATACTTCCCAGCTAACTGTTAACGATCTCAAATATCTCATTGTTTCTCGCTTCAGCGGTTTGGCCCGTCGACCCGAGCTTGTCATCACTGTACGTAGCTTTGGTTTTAAGTATGGCGTCCCAGTCGACAGCGATTTGGTTTTTGACGTTCGATTTCTGCCCAACCCAAACTACGTACCCAGCTGCAAAATGCTAACAGGTAAGCATCAAAAGGTTGTACGCTACATCCGTTCGTTTCCTCAGACGGGAGAATTCATCAGCCGCATTTCAGAGTTGCTTGTCTATCTATTGCCCCACTACGGCCGGGAAGGTAAAAGTTATCTAACCGTTAGTTTCGGATGCACTGGAGGCCGTCACCGATCCGTCTTCATTGCGGATGCAATTACTCAATACCTGGTTGCGGTAGGTTGTCGAGCTAAGGCCTCACATCGCGATATACGAAAATAACTATGACAACCTCATAGGATCACAGTTAATACCATATTCCAACGCGGGACAACCAACGACGATTGGTATAATCTCGTTTTTTGATATAAATTTTGTCATGAGAACCCGAATCTTCTCTACAGGGCTATTCCTTTTTGCAGGAGCTTTTTTGAGTTGGGCACAGCAACCTTTTCAGAATGCTCCGCCTGCTGCTGAGCAAGCACTACGGACTCGTGTTCTCGGGTATTACGAAGTATTTCAGAAGGGCAATTTTCGTCAGGGCGAAGATTTTGTCACGGAGGAATCCAAAGACGCCTATTACAACATGAATAAGATTCCTCACCTGGGAATGTCAATTCAGAGTATGACCTTTTCCGATGATGTTAGAGAGGCTCGAGTTCTTGTCACCTTGAAAATGGTGGTGCCGATGTTGAGCAAAGAGCCAATTGCTATTCCTGCTGCCAGCACTTGGAAGTTAGTTGATGGTGAATGGTATGCTCATTTTCCGTTACCGAAGCCAGGCGATGTTATCGATACACCTTTCGGCAAGAAAACGATTAAAAAAAATGAGCATGTGACAAGTATGCCCAGCGCAGGATTCTCCGGGCCGGACGCCAACTCACTGGATAAAATGTTTGCGTTTGAGCGAGACCGTGTGCGCTTTCCTGTTAGTGCTCCAGAACCAATCACTGAAACAATCGTCATTGAAAACCGTTCACAAGGTAGGTTGCAAATACGACCACTCTCCAATCCAATCAAAGGTCTTGACTTTAAGCTGAGCTCAACAGATGTTCTTGCTGGAGGGAAAACTACGCTAACTATTGTCTACCAACCCGCTGTGCGACAACTACGGACACAAAAGCAACTTCAGTTTCACGTTGATCCGATTGCTAGGCGCTTTGCGGTGAAAGTGGATTTTTGGGAGCGAGATTGGACGTTTCAAGACGGAGCTGGAGTGACATATGGAAAGGCCATATCTGTTACAAGTGAAGGTCGTCAGTCACTTGATATTACAGGGTTACGACCGAGTCAATCTTACCGTGTAATCGCTCGTGCTGAGATGTTAGAAGGGGATGCAGGCGCGGCCTTTATTTCAATTCGAGGAGCCAAAATTAACGACATCACCTCTAGCAAACTAACACATATTCCAGTTGGTGAACAACGCTTGATCAGTGTCGATTTCAAGACTGACGCCTCAGCTAAGATGCGGATTACTCTTGGTTACAAAGGAGCCTCTGGCAGAGTTGGGTGGAGCGAAGTGACGATTATCCCTTCCCTGGTGACCAACCCCCCGGTCTCAAACGGAGATTTTGAAAACACGCTCCCTCATCCATGGCAGGTAGGGCTTTCCGTGAGCAACGAATTGGTGTCCTCTTTGGTGCGTAACGGTAAACGGAGCATGAAACTCATGGGCGAAGAGACCGGCTACATCTTTCAGGATGTAGAGGGATTAACTCCAGGGGAAGACTATCAGGTTAAGGTTTGGCTCCGTGCGGACTCTGGTCGCCCGGCCATGGCTAGTCTCACTCTTCACGACGGAAAGAGTAAAAACGTCCAGCAAACTCGGCCAGTCGATGTGTCTACAATCAAATACGAGCCGCTGACGCTTTTCTTCACTGCGTCGGAGACTGGCATTGTGCGTATCCACCTCGTGTTTCACGAAGGCGGCCCAGTTTATTTTGATGATGTGACCATATCTCACACTAGTATTTCGAATGCTTCTTTCGAAGAGAGTGGTTTGAGTTCGTGGATTACTCACGGGAAAGGCCGAGTAGAGATCGACAAAAATGTGGCATTAGATGGATCTCAAAGTCTTGTTCAGATTGGTGAAATTGGTAGCGTTTCTCAGGTGGTTCAGAATCTCGACCCTGGAAAACAATATCAAGCTGTTGCGTGGGCACGTTCGGCCCCAGGTGGTGATGCTCGCGCCTCTTTGAGGTTGGGAGACGGCCGAATTGAAGACGGACCTCGAACGGTATCTGGCGATAATTTTGAACCTTTTATCGTTGACTTTGAACCTAATCCGGATGGAACGATTCGATTGACGTTGGCTCGCGTGGGAGGCAGCGGTGCTATTTACTGGGATGACGTTGTCATTCGACGACGTCACTGAAGACTGTGACACATAAGATAATCAGTCATAGTCATGCTGTAAAAGCCCAAAAATACCTTACACACTCAAGGATTTGCCCGGTTCACGACCTTACCTAGTATTTATGTCTTTCGGTCAGATCTAAACGATTCGCCCAGGTATACTCGCCGCACCTCCGGGTCTGATTCCAGCACTTCTGGAGGACCTGATCGAAATATTTCGCCGTTGTTCAGAATATAGGCTTGGTCAGTCACATTCAGCGTTTCACGAACATTGTGGTCGGTAACAAGAATACCTATACCTGCTTGTTTGAGTTGGGCAATGATTTTTTGAAGCTCGAGGACCTGTTTTGGGTCAATTCCTGAAAATGGTTCGTCGAGCAGTAAAAAGGAGGGGGAGATTACTAGTGCCCGTGCAATTTCAACACGTCGTCGCTCGCCACCAGAAAGTTGATAGCCCTTGCTATGGCGCACCTTTTCGAGGCCCATTTGGTTGACTAAGTCCTCGAGCTTTTCAATCCGCTCTTTCTGTGTCATCTTCAGCGTCTGTAAAATTGCCAAAAGGTTATCTTCTACCGTAAGCTTGCGGAAGATCGAAGCTTCTTGGGGTAAGTAGCTGATTCCGAGGCGTGCTCGCTGATACATGGGCAAGTCCGTTATGTCTTGGTCGTTGAAAAATACGTGACCTGCATTGGGATTGACTAGTCCTACGATTATTCGAAATGAAGTGGTCTTGCCAGCTCCGTTGGGGCCCAATAAGCCAATAACTTGCCCGCTATCTAGAGAGATAGACACGTTTTCGACGACCTTTCGGCCTCGGTAGCTTTTAGAGAGGTTTTCTGTGCGAAGTGTACCCATTGAATCAATGCCAGTTAGGGAGTTTGTCGACTCTTGGGTCGATAGCTGTACGTACGTTGATGACCTTTACCGTCAACCAGGATACGATCTTGGTCGAGATGGTAGACCAATCTATCACCTCGTGTCTCGCGACCATCCTCACTCCGGAGTCGCGCAGGTAATCCAGTCAACTCGATCCAGTTTTCGGTGGGGTTGTATTGCGCTGTTGTGCCAAACCCTTGTCGTTCGTTTTTGTTCATACCAGAAGTTCTAACAATCCTTACTCCACCTCGAGCAAAGGCGATCTGCAATTCTAACGCTCCGCTTACCGTGCCGTCCAGAACACCTTCGATTTCATCGGAAAGGACAGTTAGGTTGTCGCGAATGAGTTCTGCCTGTTTCTGGTAAGTTGCCTTCCCAGTTTCTTCGTCATAGCTCAACGATTCGGCATTTACTTGTATTAAGGATGGTTCGGAGGTTATATCGTTCGTTTCTGTATCTCCAGGTCGAATTGTGGTTCGCACGTTGCCTCGCGCATTCAACTGTTTGGCGTTTTGGTCAATGATGATATTGTGTGCCTCAACGCGGTTCTCCCTCTGCCAGAGTCGTGCCAGTCCTTCGTAATGGAGAATGCCTTTCTCCGATAGAAAATTCTCTGAAGTGGCTAGTATGGGATCAGTGGAAGTAAAAAACCCCTGCGATGTCTCCTGGTTTATCTTGACATTTCTTTGATGGGTTGAAGAGACATTTCCGTGAGCTTCCAATCTTTCAGTGCCTTCCTCAAGGAGGATTGTATCGGCATGTACTGAACTTGTTCTATCCCACACTCGTGCTTGATCCGACAGTTGTATTTGACCTAGTTCCATATCGAAATCTGCCTGTGCTGCACTACCTTCACGAGTTGCTTTACGGAAGCGAAAGTCTTCCCATTGTTTGATCTTTGTTGCTTCACCGGAGTCACTGAATTTGACTTCAAGATTTTGACTCCAACTCAGTAAGGGTTCATCTTCTTGCAGATCTGGCGATTCTCTAATTTGCGATGCTGTGCTAATAACTTTCACATCACCGAGTGCCAGCAATGTTTCCATGTGGTTTTTTGAACCGTAATGCATCCGCATGCGCCGCGCGGTCATTCGCCGTTGCCATTGACCGGTTGTGTTTGCCGTCATTTCCAATGTTCCAGGAGCGAGTGTTTCTATAAACTCGATTTCTTGCTTGCGTGACCGCATTGTGAGATGAATCCACTCCGACTGTACTCGGTGTACTCGCTGATTGTGATCATCTTGGACAGTTTTCATGGAATTGCCAACGGTAATTCTCTTGTCCGTTTCGGTTGCAGGTGTTGATATGGTCTCTATCCCGGCATTTTCGCGCATGTCTACTTTACTTAGTACGCTTTCTCCCTCTTTCTGAAGGGTGTCGTACAGCAATTCGAGACTTTCGCCCCAAGCGTTCACGGTCGACTCATTATCGATTGAGCTAAGTCGTGTCGAGTTTCTGGCGACAACTTTTTCGAGTAGTTTTCCGGGTGTGTACCACAGTGTGGCCTGCGCTGCTTTTAGATGAACCACACGCTCAGCTTGCTGTTCTAGGCCTTGCGGTTGAGTCAATTCTACTCGATGTACTCTTCCGTGTTGTAAGTAGATGTTGGCATCTGTAGCATTGGCTTCTCGGTTGCCTTCTTTGAGTCTCACATTTCCAATTAAGTCAACAAGCTGAGCTGGTTCTCGATAGTGCAACTCTTGTGCAAAAATTTCAATGGGTGGAGACCCTAAAGCCAAAGGGTCGCGTCGCAAATACACGTTGCTGTTCATTCTAAGGTATCCATTCGCAGAATCGTAGAATGCCCCCACTGAGCGACCTGAACCACCATTAAATTCGTAGGTGGTGGGACGGTCAGTAGTGCACACACCGGTTCTAGCTTCTAGGGTCACCCCAGAGCTATAAATCTTTGTTGTTGACTTAGGTTGTCGGGGTGTTAACTCCAGGCCTAAGCTTAGCGTTACCTCACCCTCGCTATAAAGTGTTTCGGTTTGGCTGTCAAATCGAGCGGCGTTACTAATGACCTGATCGTAATGCTTCCCATTTTTGTTGAATAGCCGCAATTCGACACCTTCAAGTTCGAATAGGTGAGTTTTCGTTGATTGTCGAAATGAATCGGCAAAGATCTCTATTTTTTCCCGTTCTGCCGAGGATTGTGACCAATGCCAGCGACTGGCTTGCGAAACTAACTCTGAGGGGATAACTTTAAGGTTTCGTATGTGTTCTTCAGTTGTAGGTCTTCGAGAACTCCAAAAGTCGTAAGCAACGACGGCAAGAACCAACCCTACGCTTAGAAGTAATAAAAGACGAACTTTTTTCATGAAAAGGGCTCTGGTGGTTGACTGAGCCGCACAATTGACAAATTCAAGACAACCGAGTTGATCATACCAAAGCGTCTGTGTAGTGAAGGCATTCTAGCAGTTCACAGGACAAGCAATGGAGGCATGTATCGTGCTGGCGGCACATGTAAATGTTACTGTAAAGAGCTGCTAGGTTATCAGGCGCAGTTAGATGGCCTTACGTGGACACATAGAGGAATTCGGTCTGATCACTAGACGCTCGGCGCTGCATAAGGTCACGCTTTATGTGCTATCGTGCAAGGCTCTTTCGGCACGCAAGAAGAAACGAAAATCCAAGCCCACGGCAATTATTGCTGGAACTGCCTTTCGGGGGGTCGGGTTCTCGTTTCCCGGTGTTGACATTAAGGTGGTCAACAAGATGAATCCTGACGGGATGTTACGTGGAGTTACGGATAAACGCGGAGAATTCTCCGTACGAATTCCCTCTGGCAAGGCGATTTACAGTGTCACTGCTACAGCGAAAGGGTTTATTCCACTCGAGAAAGAGGTTGAGATTTACGGCATGGAGCGTGTAACTGTGAACTTCAGGATGGTTGCAGAATGATAAACAAAATCCCAGGTAAAATAGCGCAGGGTGACTGTCCGTTAAAACGGTATGGAGTGTTAGATGCGTTGAGGCTGGACATTTCAAGTGTTAACTTGACACTAGATGTACATAGCTAAGGGACCCAAGGACGAAATTATGCATAGGAGACGATGGTTTGGATTGTGGCCACTGGGCATGTTACTTGCAGTGTTGGTGGATGATGCCCCTGCTCAGTTGTTCGGCAATAAGAAGAAAAGGAAAAAAAAGAGAACTCGAACCGTGAAAGGCCTAGTAACAGACAAGCAGGAGAATCCAATCCGTGGTGCAATAGTCCAGCTTAAGAACACTCGGACTCTTGTTGTCAAATCTTTCTTTTCAACGCCAGATGGCAGTTACTATTTTCATAATCTAGATCCTAACGTAGATTATGAAATCAAGGCTAAATACCAAAGAAACACCAGTCGAACCCGTACTGTCAGCACATTTGATGATCGTCCGGAACTGATCTACAATTTCCGTTTAAAAATCAGCCAATAAAATACGGTTCAATGTAATGAAATGTGCACACTGCCAGAATCCTGGTTCAGTAGGCATGCTAACCTGAAACCGTAGGTCCTTTTGTCAGGGCCAGGTATCTTTCGGCCCGTAGATCCTTTCTCCCCAAAAATGGTTATGTCTGAAATTAGTCACTTAGAAGCTCTTGAGGTTCTTGACTCTCGCGGAAATCCCACCGTGCAGGTTACTGCAATTTTAGAAAGTGGTGCTCGAGGAGTGGCTCGGGTCCCTTCTGGTGCATCAACCGGCATTAATGAAGCGGCCGAACTGCGTGACGGTGATGAGGCACGCTTCCAGGGGAAAGGGGTTCGAAAAGCAGTTGCCAATGTAAACGGTCAGATTCTCGATGCTCTTAAGGGATTCGATGGTTCCGATCAGGTCGGCCTCGACAGAAAACTCGTTGAGCTCGACGGTACGGACAACAAAGGTCGTCTTGGAGCCAATGCCATCTTGGGAGTTTCGATGGCTGTAGCACATAGTGCAGCCGCCGAAAAAGGCGTTCCACTGTATCGGTCTTTGTGCGAACGAGACCGGTACGTTTTACCAGTGCCAATGTTGAATATTCTGAATGGCGGACAACATGCAGACAACAATGTTGACATCCAAGAGTTCATGGTGTTGCCACTGGGTCTGGACACTTTTGGCGATGCGCTTCGTGCGGCTACGGAAACTTTCCACACCCTCAAAGGAATCCTTAAGCAAAAGGGTTATGGAACAGCAACAGGTGATGAGGGTGGTTTTGCACCTAGTCTGAAATCTAACGAGGAGCCCATGGAGCTTCTCGTGGAAGCAATTGAGTCAGCCGGCTACCGTCCTGGTGATGACATTGCTATTGCAATGGACGCTGCTACGAGTGAGTTTTTCGAGAGTGGTGAGTATGTATTCAGTCAGTCCGATGGCAGTCGAAAATCGGCGGCAGACATGGGAGCGATGTGGCACGAGTGGGCTGATCGATATCCTTTGGTATCGCTCGAAGATGGATTCTCCGAGATCGATCACGATGGCTGGAAGGCTGAGGGCGGCTCGTTGGGTGAGAAAATTCAACTTGTTGGTGACGACCTATTTGTGACAAATCCCCAAATTTTCCAACAAGGGATTGATGACGGTTTGGCAAACTCCATTCTCATTAAACTGAATCAAATTGGTACTGTTACCGAGACGCTAGATTGTATCGAGATGGCACGAAACAATAACTATACCTTCATCATCTCCCACCGCTCCGGTGAGACGGAGGACACTACCATTGCAGATCTTGCGGTGGCTTGTGGGGGTGGACAAATCAAAACGGGTTCTACCTGTCGTAGTGATCGTATAGCGAAATACAATCGTTTGCTTGAGATCGAGGCTGAACTTGGTGCAAAGGCTCACTATGCTGGGCGGGAAGCTTTTGACCGTTGGCTGAAGTGAGGAACTTCGAATTTCGTTTGAGCTTTGTTTGGTTTAATGTAGCTACTTTTAGTGTGAGATGCTGAGGACACGGTTGTAGAGTTCACGGATTTTGGGAGCTGCAACCCCGGCTTTGTCCGCAAGTTCAATCACAGCGCCAACAATGGCTTCTATTTCGATTGGGCGACCGGCTTCGACGTCTTGAAGCATTGAGGTTTTATGGTCGCCGGCTTGACGTGCGATAGCTTCTATACGTTTTTCTGGGGAGATTTTGATTTTTACCCCAACACCGGCAGCTATTTGAGTTATCTCTTCCATTACTGTTCTGGCCAACTCTCGAGTAGGAGGGTCAGATACCATCTCCCCAAGGGTTAACCGCGTCAGGACACTAAGAGGATTGAAGGCAGCATTACCGAGTATTTTGACCCAGACATCGTGCCGTATATTTCTGCGTATGGGTGCCTTAAGACCTGCCCTTTCAAAAATATTTGCTAAGTGCTTAATCCGGTCACTGCGTGAGCCGTCAGGTTCTCCCAGTGGGAACCGAACCCCTTCCAGGTGTTCTATAACACCTGGGTCCCCGATTGAGGCTGAGCAATAGGCGAGACAGCCAACAACCTGTTTTGCGTCGATGGATTCAGCAATCACTCCACCTGGGTCAACTGATTCGAGATGTGTGTCGGTCAATGAACCGGCAGTACCGTGGAAATACCACCAAGGTATGCCGTTTTGCGTGGTGACCACTACAGTTGTTGGGCTGAGCAATGGTGCGAGTTTTGGAGCAATAGTGGTGATGGCATGCGATTTTACTGCCAACACTATGGCATCAACCTGGCCGATGTCGGCCGGATCACTTGTTGCCGGGATATTCGAGCAGGAATCGCCTACTACTTTGCTGCGAACATGAAGCCCTGTGGTTTGGATGGCTTCCAAGTGTGCTCCGCGAGCAATCAGAGAGATATCTACACCGGCACGGTGGAGGCGTGCACCTAAAAAACCGCCGATCGCTCCTGCTCCATAAATAGCGAACTTCATCAAAAGTATTTCTATCTTTCCAAACTCTACAAGGATCAGAGATCTGCAAAGTTCTTGTCAAACGATGCTCATCTCACATCTTCATAGGATAATCTCGTTACGGTTGTCTTTCTTGACTCCGAAGTGGTGTAGGACATTTTTCATCAATGTTTGGAGTTTGGGATCAACAGAAAGAGCCCAACCTCCAGCGATACATCCAGTGTGGAAAACGCGTCCACCCTGCGGTCGTTGCCAGTAAGTCATCTCAGCATAAACGCCATGATCTAGCGGTTCCCAACGTCCGAAATAGTCTATCCCGCGACGCCCAGAAGCCTTGATACGGGCTAGAGTGGTGATTCCTTCCGGTTCATCCGGTAAAGTTTGACCCGTCGGGATATGTTTCGTTATTTTTTTGATCCAATTCACTCGGACGTCTGATTCGTGCCCACCCACTCGAGGCAGTTCTCCATCAGCTGACTGACCGAATCGCTCACCTGGTTTGAGGTTGACAGGTTCCGGTTCTCGAAAAAGGAAGTGATCGGTTTCAACTGCTTCGTAAGGAGCAAAGTTTTCCTCGGTAATTGGCCACCAGCCAATACACTCAAGGCCAAGCACTTTCCACGCAGGGCGCGAGGAATAGCGTAGTAAACTACCACGCTTACCGTCGTGGCTGTGGTAGATTTCACCGGGTGCGACGGCTTCACGTCCACCAATATCGGTGTCGAACTTACGACACTCCATTACCGCTCCATCATCATCATATGAAACACGCCAGAACATTGTATTTCCTGACATTACAATCACATTACCGCCCTTAGCTAAGAAATCGTCTACGGCATCATAAGCTTGATTTGACCAATACTCACTGTGTCCATTTATTACAAGGACATCGTATCCATTAAGTTGGTCCGGATTGGCATGTAGATCGTAATCGCCGATCATGTCGTAAAAAAATCCATTCTTCTTGAACCATTGGTGTGCGAATCGTTCGCCTCGCATTAGATGACTGTAGTTGACATCAGGTTCACTGAAGAGGACGTCTGGGCCAGCACAAGGCCAAGGCATTTGTCGACCAAACGAGTATGAAGGTTGACCCTGGTGATGATTACGATAACAGGAGTACGACGGTGCTTCTGCAACAGCATTGGGGAGACCTGGTGTGTCCCAAAGTTGCCGGTCAGCTGTATTGGCGGCAAACGGTGTTGCGCTATAAGCACGCCAGGTATTTGTCGAACACAGCATCAAAACCGACTTTTTTCCTTGATCAGCTGCTTTACGTACGATAAAAGTTACATGGTAGTGTCTTGGTTCACCTTGATCCTCAAACTTAAAACGGCCCACGTATAGGCCAGACTCAGCATTTTTTGGGATGGTATATTTTTCGGTTACTTGCCAACGGCAGTCAAAAAGATCATCTGAGGCAAAACGCAAGGCATGACCGCGCGTGGTGTCATTGACGGGATCATATTCTTCCCATCGATCAATGGATTTGGCATCGAATGAAGGTCCACCAATCATCCAAGTAGCACGATTAATAATACGGCCGTGATGTCCGGCATCACTTGCATCCATAACCGTATCACCTATTTCTTCGCTCAGAGGCCAATATGCGAGGAGTTTATCAGCCTTTGGGGGTTCCAGGCCACGAGCAGCCCTACGGCTCTGAATTTCCTGTGCAGATAATGCACGTGCATAGATTGCAGGTGCGGCTAGGTCGCCATCGAAAAAATCGACAGCTTTGCCGTTTCTGCCAGATGCGGCTAAACGAAGAGCACTGCCACCGGTTTTCAGAGGTCCGGGAAGATCGTCCCAACTCCCCTGAAACTTACCATCTGAGTAAAAGGTGGCACGCCCGTTCTCCCACGTCAAAGCCAAATGATGCCAGCGGCGTATTTCATTACGTTTGTAAGCCAACCGCCAGCGTTTTTCGACAAAGCTACCACCATTACCGAGATAGAATTTAATCCAGCCACCACGTGTCAGATAGAGGGCAAAACCACAATCACCCAGGGGGTCGAATGTTGAGATCAGTGCTTGATCACGCTCCCAAGACCAAGGGCGAATCCAGCACTCGATAGTTAGCCCTGAAAACTCCTCGTTCGAATCGATTCCTTTTGCAATGTGAATATATGATCCAGGGTGAATCGGTTGCTGCTGCGGTGAGTTTTTTGGGAAAACGTAAAGAGTCTCGTCGCTTGTGAAATCATCAATCTCCGGTCCGAGTTTGACTATCGATAACTCGTAGGGAGTGGTGCTACTGGTCCGGAAGTGTATTGTTTCTCCAGCTGAAATGCTTTCTTCTGCGTACGAGTGCAAACCGGGGATAGGCATGGCCTCGTGAGGTGGAATTATATGGTCAGTTTCGATACTTGGCGTAGCGCCATGTTTGTGCCAGCCGGCAAGTTTCGATACGCCAGCCACACCAACTGCTGTATTGCGCAGAAAATCCCGTCTTGGAATGTCAGTCATGAGTCACCTTACTTGCTAATAGCTTATTTCCATCGTTGCTATGGTAACGTTTGTGGCTCCAAGGATGTGGGTGGTGTTGTGTCAATCTTTGGATACAGCCAAGAGTGTTGTAGGCCGGGATGGCGTTTGCCGTACCTGGATGGGATGTCTTGTGTCCAATTGCTTGGGATGGTCAAACATAAGGCGAGAAGACTCACAAATGAGATGCGTTGGAATGCCAACGCTGTTTGACTAAGAGGTTCACGCTGACAAAAAACTTGAGGCGGTGCAACTTTGAGATATCCTAGTCGCCGCATGCGTGAACGAACCAGTAATATAACACCTATCACCGCCATCAAAATGTTGAGCATCTGGCCGGTGCCGAGGTCAAATCGATGGGTTGGGTAATCGCGAAAGAGGTCAATAAAAATACGAGGGAAGGCGTACCAGAATACAAACCTTGCAGCAATAGCACCAGGTGTTATATTAGTTCGTTTTACGTGCAGCAAAAATGGCACAAGTAGAAGGTTTTTGAAGCCGTCGTATAGAACTACAGGATGACGGAATCCGTCAGCATCAGGGAATCTAACTGCCCACCATACGTCGGTGATGCTGCCCACAATCTGTCCATCGATGAAATTGCCAACTCGTCCTAAGCCCATGAGCAATGCGCCGGGAATGACGAGAGCATCAGCTAAAATCAGAAATCTCTTCCTGTTCAAACGGGTAAAGACCAAGGTGCCAGTCGCAACACCTAACATGACCCCGTGAGTAGCCATCCCGCCGAGCCAATAGGCAGGAATGAATTTAGGGTTTTGACTATAAAATGACCACTCGTCAAAGGCAACTTCAACGAATCGCCCTCCTACCAATCCACCGATTACGATGTAGAGAGTTAGACTCAGGACCTCATTGGAGGTTAGGCTCATGTCTGCGTGATGGTGCCTAAGGAAAAGGTGAACTTGGAGAAATCCAAGTGCAAAACCGAGTCCGTACCACCAGAGATGTACTATCCCAACATCAATAAGAACCGGGTCTATGTTGTGAATGTAAGGTCCGATCATGATACCCAGCGGTAGCCTCACCTAATCTTGGACGAGACAGCGTGCCCAGATAATAAGACAATCTAGCACCAAACAACCTTGTAACCTTCTGCCAGTGGCGGCGTGACAACTCCAGAGGATTTTTGCAGATCAGGAGAAGATCTACTCAATGAGCAGATTTCAGTCCTTCTTCGGAGTCTGCTGTCCCTTCCATCCAACCGGGATACCATCGGAATACATTGCCGCTCAAACTGCCGATAAATATTAATTTTTCGGGTGTGACGTGAATCCAATGTCCGGGACTTTCCATAGCCCCCAGGATCTCTCCCGTAGTCATGTCAATTTTCATGATGCGCCCTGCGAGAGTGTCGTAGGTGATGTTCTCTATGTTGTTGCGGTGGGTAATAATCCACATCTCGTCGTCGGGTGTTATAAATATGTTTTGGGTAGCTCCAAGGTGAGTCCACATCCGAAGAAATTTCCCATCGGCATCAAATATTTGAATCCGATTATTTTCACGATCGCTAACATATACCGTTCCCTTGGAATCAACTGCTACCGAGTGAACTATATTGAATTCACTTTCACTGGTACCATGTCTACCCCAAGCGTGAGTGTACTTACCTTCTTTTGAAAACTTGACGACGCGGGCATTCCCATAGCCATCGGCAACATAGATTGATCCGTCCGGTGCAAAGGCAATATCTGCTGGTCGATAGAAATGCTTGTCGTCTTCGCCTGATTCACCGCGGATACCCAGCGTCAGAAGTAACTCACCTTCTTTTGTGAACTTCATAACTTGGTGGTTACCGTTGTCGGTGATCCAAACATTGTCCTCAGAGTCAACGCGCAATCCGTGTTCGTTACCGAAGTTCAAGTTGCGACCCCAGGAGCGCAAATATTTACCGTCTTTGTCAAACACGACGATGGGAGCGGCACTCTTGCTACGTTGAAAGACATACACATCACCTGAAGAATCGGTTGCTACTGCCGAAACTCGCCCAAAATGCCAGCCGTCAGGCATGGTGCTTTTAGGCTCCATGCCAAAACGTATTTCGACACGGTATTTCAGCAAGCCTCCTTCGTGGGGATACCAACCACGTAGTTCGGTCGATTCTTGTGTAGCTTTTGGAAGATCACCGCAGCCCACTGAACCAATGGCAACGACGGTGATGAGTAGAAGGACTATTCGTAACATGAAACTCTCCTGAGTGATGAAAACGGTTCTAATAACCCTAACGACAATAGCGCCCTAAAGAATCTTTTGTCTATGTTTTAATGCAGTTTGCTTAAACTGTGGTGGCTGTCGAGTATCCTTGGCGTATATCGCGCAATGGATCTGTTGTAACCTACTGTTGCATTCGCCCAGTTTCTCGTTCGACATGTTTCAACCAGTTTCGATAGAAAGAATAGGCCTCTGAACCTAGTTCCCTCATATAATTTTCGCGGAAAGCCAAACCCTGCTCACGAAGATCTCCGAGATCTATTTCGCTGTGTTCGACCCAATGTACGCCCGCCTCTTGCATTTTCTGACGGTTTGCGATGAATTGGCGTTCGACTTCGTTAAGATTGAACTGTTCGCTTTCCAAGCAAACATCCAAAAAGATTTTTCTGAGATCTTCAGGTAGGTTTTCAAGCCATTGTTTTGAAGTCAGTGTGAAAGATTCGCTCAGTACCAGACGTGTGTCTAAAAAACACTTCAGCACTTCGTGCCAATTACCCGCTACTCCACCAGCCACAGAATTGAGGGTGCCATCAGCAACGCCAGTTTTGAAGGCCATATAAGCGTCAGCGTATGGCATCGGGTTTGGAATAGCACCGTAGAGTTTTGTTGCCTCGATCCACAGATCGGCGTTTACTGCACGGAACTTGGCATTGCGAACATGGTCCAATGAGTTGATTGGTTCACGGTAATAAACACCCCAATAATCGCGGCTATCGAGTGCTACCGGGTAAAAGCCCTTAGCCTCTGCGACAGTTGTTAGGTGCGACCAATAGGATCTAATGACACGGTGTGCTTCGTTACGGTCAACCCAGTCATAAAAAGGTAGCTCAAGCACCGCTGCCTCTGGGACGTAGCGATAATAGTAACTGCCAGCACCGTTCATTAATTCCAAGCTGCCCAACAATAGGTCTTCGAGGTTCTCCTTCTCTCCACCCATGACACTTCCGGCGAAGACTTCACATTTGAAGCGGTTGTTGCTTCTTTTTTCAAGCTCGGCTGCAGTCCATTCCAGTTTCTTTGCTAGGTGGTGTTCTTTACTGAAGAGTGTTGCCATTCGTACCGTAATACGATCACTTTTCGTGCATGATGTCAGGATAGCTAGGAGTAGAAGGATGACACTAAGTGAGTTTTTTTTGCATTGGTCCATGGTTTAGATGATCAAAACTGAGAGATCACTTTGCACAAGTCTGTTCAGTGCTCGAGCAAGTATCTATTCTATTTTAAAACTGTGTTCACCTAAGCCGCTCAACTGAATCAGCCTATTTTATATCCTATTGCCCCAAGATATCGAATGTAGTCGTACCACGTTGTCGAATCCTGAAGTAGGCTTCTTCCCATTTTGCGTGGGCAGGATGGTCAGCATATTTCTCAAGTGCCGTGATGTCTTCCATTTCCATACAGACAGCCCATTCCCGTATTCGCTGTTTGTATTCTTGATCCCCGTTGCCGGTTTTGTAGTAAAGGCGCATTGGTCGACGTAATTTGCCGTACCAAACCCTATTGAGACCATCGATTTTGCTGGGTAGCTCGTCAGTGGCTTTGTAGAACGATTCCCAATCCGTTTCAGGTGCACTTTCTATCGGTGTAAAGGCAAAACAATGCATCAACTTCTTTTCCCCAGATGCTGCTGTCTTACTCAACAGCAACGTACAGATCACAACAGCTATTAGATGTAAACATTGTAATTTCAAGGTTATTACCCCTCTGGACTAGACTTCGGTCGTGATGGAGTCCGAAAACCTCTTGATTTTATCAGCCTGTGGCTCTATTCACTACAAAGGATTAGGAAAGATGGGGTTGCGAGTTAACACCTGGAGGTTATCACCAATACGATCCCATCCAGGAGGCCTCCTGGGGTGTCTCAATGGGTGGACGTTTTAAAATCGCCTCTTCGTTGATATCAGTTCCTAGTCCTGGTCGATCTGGAATTTTCAAGTAACCATCAACGCATTCTATGGGTTCAGTAAGAATCTCGTTGTAGTGATCGAGGTAAGGGTAGAAAAACTCTTGAATAATGCAGTTGGGAATCGAAGCGTCCACGTGTAAGCTCGCCACTGTGCCAATCGGACCATTTGAGTTATGAGGCTGAACAGAAACGTAATATGTTTCAGCCATTGCCGCAATTTTCTTCAGTTCCAATATTCCTCCTGCATGGCAAATATCGGGTTGAATAATTCGGGCAGCTTGTTTTTCTAGTAGTGCCCGAAATTCCCATCTCGTGTAGAGCCTTTCTCCAGTGGCCACTGGAAGATTGATTGAGCGTTGCACCTCAGCCATGGCATCAATGTTGTCAGGAGGGATAGGTTCTTCATAGAAGAACGGGTCGAATGGTTCAAGTTTGTGGGCCATGCGAATTGCACTCCACATATTGAAGCGTCCGTGGCATTCGATCATCAAATCCACATCTGGCCCCACAGCCTCTCGTACTGCCCTTACGCTTGCTATGGCAAACTTCTCTTCCTCCTTAGATATAACCTGTCCACCGAAACGGAACGGATCCCATTTTATCCCTGTAAAACCTGCAGCAACTGTCTTCACTGCGGCCTTTGCAATAGCTTCAGGAGTATCGTCAGTACGATGTTCGGTTATGGACTGTTGAAAAGCCCACGCGTTGGCATAGGCACGAATTTGGTCCCGGACCTTTCCACCTAATAGTTCATAGACGGGGACGCCCAATTCCTTACCTTTGATGTCCCACAGGGCTTGTTCAATACCACTGAGTGCACAGAGAGTGATGAGCTGCCCGTACCAGAAGGTTTGCTTGTAGAGCGAATTCCAAATGTATTCAATTTGAAATGGGTCCTTCCCAATTAGAAATTTTTTCATTGCTTCAAGTGCTGCAACTATTTCTTTGTGGTGACGTTCCATGCTGGACTCTCCGACTCCAGTTAATCCGGTATTGGTGTAAAGTTTGACGAAAAGCCAATTACCATGTTCGCCGTGTGTTTCGAAGACTTTTACGTCAGTTATTTTCAACTTGTTTCTCCGTTGCAGGAAGGGGTGGGTGTTAAGTCGATGGTACTCTCGTGCTGGAATCTATTCAAGGGAAGAGATTGAATTAGAGTTTCGCAAAGCAATAAAGGGTAGTTGTGCTTCGAACGTAGATCTTTCCATCAAGGATTGCAGGTGTGGCGTAACACGGGTCGCCCATGTCGTTAGTTGCAAGAACCTTCCAATCTGCGCCGGCTCGTAGTACTGATAACTTACCCTCTTCACTGACCACAAATACTTTGTTGTCTGCGGCGATTGGTGCTGAAAAATAACGCCCCAGAGCATTTCTTAGTCTCCCTTGTTTTAGGATTTTTCCTGTTTGCGAATTAAACGCGGTCAGAATACCGCCCTCTTTCATGGTGTAGAGAATTTTTTGGTACAACAGTGGCGATGGAACGTTTGGTAGTGTCTTGTAGTGACGCCAGCGGAACGCTCCTTCGGTCATGTCCCCTCTGCCACCTAGCCGGATTGCTTGCACAGCGTTAACCGCTGAGCTCCTCATGCGATAAAACTCCCAGTCGCGCCGCCCCATCACGCCATCACGGTCAAGATCAAATTTTTCCCAATTTTTGATTATCGCGGGTTCAGAAACTTCTTCAGGAGACAGTGCGTCGTCACCGTCTTTGTCATATTTTTTTAGGGCTTCAGTTAGGGAGATTACGTCCTTCTGCTCACCTAAGTCTGCGTTGCCGGCCCAGTTTTGCACGTAAATTGTGTCTTCATCCATTACCGGTGTTGGTTTTAGTTGCCAGGTTAGTCCTCTAATCCACCAAACCTTCCTACCGCTTGTAACTGAATAGGCCTCCAATTGAAATGATCCAGACACTAAGACTTGGAGCTCTTCGCTGTCCTTAGGTTTGTAAAGAATTGGTGTCGCAAATCCACGTGCAGCGAGTGGACGTTTCTTGTGCCAGGCTATTTCCCCGGTTTCTTTGTCGGCTGCAAAGATGAACGAATCTGATTCTGAATCACAGACTTGAATAATGTAGCCGTCGGCCAGTATTGGCGATGCCCCCATACCCATCGGGTTATTGAATGGCCCCAGAGGAATTCGCCACCTCTCATTACCATGTGTGTCGTAGGAGAGTAATCCCACATCCTGGAAGAATACGTACACATTTTTGCCGTCCGTTACGGGACTGGGCGAGGCAGGATTGTTGTCATTGTGCAGTTTACCTTTTCGTTTCCGTTTGATTTTCTGGCGCCAAAGAATTTTCCCATTGGAACGATTAATCGCAAAGGTAAATAACATGTCATCCTGCCATCCAGTTAAAAAGATAGACGTTTCAGTGAAAACTGGCGACGAGTGGCCAGGAATCAGCGAAGTTTTCCAAACAAGGTTTTTTTCGGGTGAAAATTCAACAGGCAGGTCGGTCGCTTTGGCTACACCTGACGCATTGGGGCCTCTGAACATTGACCAATCTCCTGACATGCTTGCCAATGAAAGAACAGCAAGCAACAGAGAAATAAAAGTTTTTTTCACGTGTTTCTCCAATGCAACTATACATTAACAATAACGTTTCACTACCGTATTGAAACCTGACGCATGTTATCTTTAAAAATCTACCCCGAGGCGGATTGACTGGAGGGGTTTATGATAAGTGTCATCTTGTTCTGAGTATTGGAAGTTCTTTTGATACAGTGTCAACACTTACTCAAGAAACGCTGCTCGATTTCCGCAACATCACGGTGTTGCGAGATGGGCGCAGAGCATTAGATGGTCTAACAGTCTCGATCGGTTTGGGTGAAAGCACTGCCATTGTTGGACCAAATGGCTCTGGCAAATCAACTCTCATCAAAACTTTGATGAGGGAGTGTTATCCACTTGATCGTGAAGATGCCTCACTGACGATTTTTGGTAAAGATCGTTGGAGATTGTTTGATCTTCGTCCGATGCTAGGGATAGTTTCTCCTGATTGGTTAGAGTTGTGTTCACGCCAAATAACCGGCCATGAAGCAGTACTGTCAGGTTTTTTTAGCAGTACAGAAATTTGGCCACACAATGAACTCACACCTGAGATGCAAGAGAAAGCTGATCAAGTGATGGATTTGCTCGAAATTACACATTTGGCCAGCCACCGAACAGATCAGATGTCTTCAGGAGAGATCCGACGTGTTTTGATTGGGCGAGCATTGGTCCACGAACCGCGTGCTTTGATTCTCGATGAACCGACAGCGGCTCTTGACTTAAGAGCTGTTCGTGATTTCCGTGAAGTTCTGCGTAAAATAACGCGTGCGGGAACCATGTTGGTCCTAGTCACACACCATCTACCTGACATCATTCCTGAGATCAGCCGAGTAGTGCTGATGAAGAATGGTCAAGTTTTTCGAGATGGCCCAAAGGAGGATGTGCTTGGGTCGTCGTCTCTCTCTCAACTTTTTGATATGCCGATAGAGGTGATTCAACGCGATGGTTACTATTCGGCACTTTAGTGAATTGTCTGCAAGTCTTAATGGCAAGGTAGCGAATGATTGAAGCTAGAGCTTACGCACGGGTCGGCCTATTGGGGAATCCCAGTGATGGCTATTTTGGGAAAACCATTGCATTTGTTTTTCAAAACTTCCGTGCCCGCGTTCTCCTGCGTCCCAGTAGTCGTATAGAGATCCGACCTTCAAAGGAAGATTCTCCCGTTTGGGACAGTCTAGATGAGATGAGGTGTGTTACACGCTGGCGAGGTTATTACGGTGGAATACGTATCATCCAAGCCTTGGTGATTAGGTTCACTGACTATTGTCTGGAGAAAGGGATCACACTTGCTGACCATAACTTTACTATTGAGTACGAGTCAAATATCCCTCAACGACTGGGTTTGGGTGGGTCGAGTGCTATCATCACCGCCACGTTACGAGTGTTAATGAAACATTTTGAGATCGACATTCCCTTGCCGATGCAGGCGAATTTGGTTCTTGAGACCGAAACTGAAGAGTTGGGAGTGACGGCAGGTTTGCAGGATCGTGTAGCTCAAGCGTATGAAGGTCTCGTTTTTATGGATTTTGACAAGAAGCGTATGGAGTCCGACGGGTATGGTAGATACGAAAAATTAGATCCTGGTTTGCTGCCAAATGTCTATGTGGCCTACCGTAGCAGCATGAGTGAAGGGACTGAGGTTTTTCACAACAACATTCGTGCACGCTATCAATCCGGTGAAACCGTCGTTGTCGAGGCGATGCAGGCCTGGGCGGAAATGGCTGAACAAGGACGCAAGGCTCTTGTTGATGGTGATATGGAACGCCTCACGTGTTTGATCAATGCGAACTTTGATTTACGCTCACGCATTTACCGGATCAGTCCAGGGAATGAGGAAATGATTCGTGTCGCACGTCAAGCGGGGGCTACAGCGAAATTTGCAGGATCGGGCGGTGCCATCGTTGGTACCTATAACGACGACAACCACTTGCAAGCATTGACTGCTGAACTTGCTGAGATCGGCGTGGTCGTAATCAAGCCTGTTGTACGGTGACTATCTCGGCAGATTTGGTAGCTTGGTCATCCATGCCTGATCACCAACACGTCACCGTCTTCAACAATGTACGTTTTACCTTCTAGTCGTAACTCGCCATGCTTACGAGCTTCTGCATAACTACCGTGCTCGACTAGTTTTTCCCAGTTGATAGCTTCAGCACGGATAAATTTTTTCTCAAAATCAGAATGGATTGCCCGAGCAGCTTTGACAGCCGTACTGTTCTTTGGAATGGTCCAAGCACGCACTTCCTTTTCACCTGCTGTCAGAAAAGACATTAGCCCCAAGAGAGAGTAGCTTGCCTGAATTAGACGATCGAGACCCGGTTCACTAAATCCATAGTCTGCGATGTATTCTTGGGCTTCAGAAGGTTCAAGTGCAGCGATCTCAGATTCAACACTGCCACAGATCGCGGTTACCTCCATATTTCGACGTTCTTTGATACGACGTCGACGATAGTCCTGTTCGGTGGCGTGGAGCGTGGTGGTTTGTGTCTCGCCCAGATTCAGGACCAACAACATGGGCTTTTCTGATAAGAACTGAAATCCACGGAGTCTCTTTGCTTCAGTATCATCAAGTTCCATTTCTCGCAAGGGGCGTTCGGATTCTAGAAACTCTTTTGCTTTCAAGAGGATATCTTGCTCAAACACGAGTTCGGAGTTCTTTATTCGACCCATGTCTTTCTTAACGCGTTCAAGTCGTTTTTCGATTACCGCTAAATCGTTGATTATCAATTCGAGATCGAGGTTTTCTTCGTCACGTTCTGGGTTGATTGAGCTTTCAGTGTGCATTACTGTGTCATTTTCAAATGCTCGCAAAACGTGGGCAAAAGCGTCGACAGATCGAAGACTGCCAACGTAACTGGGTTCAGCTAGGGACTCTCTTGAGGTTGGTGGCATATCCGCGTATTCAATGGCAGCATGAGTAACCTTGTCAGGCTCAAAAACCTCTGCCAATGCGTTGAGGCGCGTATCCGGTACCTTTGCGATCCCCACCTGGGCTTGAGTGCCACCTATGTGAGCTCGATGTACCGATCCAGTCAGAATGCTGAATAGAGAAGTCTTCCCAACCTGAGGCAAACCGAGAATAGCAGTTTTCATGATGACTTAGAAAAGATAAGCGCGCAGAACCAATCGTACCGGCAACTGGAATTCCTTTTCTTTACTCCCCCCAAATCATTGCTTTCATTAGAACAGTTTAAGTTTAGTGTCTTCTCTATTTTGAAGGAAAGCTCTATTCTAGGGCTGTGATGAGATACTTGAAGGAGTTCGATACAAGCGATACAGTAGCGCTCCAGAAACTACCGTCAAGAAACTCAAAGCCGAGGCCCAGCGTTGTCCCGGGGCAAAATTAAGGAAGATCCATAGGTTGGTTGTCACGTAGAGAGTTGGGAGGAAAGGGTATCCGAAACTGACCCAAGGTAATTTCTTCCAGTTCGGATATTTACGAAATTTGAAAAGTGCAAGGACCGACAGAGCTGAGAAAAGACTTAGAGTAAATCCTACGTAGTACACGAGGCTTTCAAAGGTCCCCGTAAGAATCAGAATCATGCAACAGGCTCCCTGATAGAGAACGGCTACCCATGGACTCTTCCAGCGTGGGTGGATCTTCGCTGCTCCTGAAAAGAAGGCACCTCGTTTTGCCATGGCGTAGTAAACACGTGGGCCGACCATACACATTGCATTCACCGTTGCCAGCAGCGATACTGCCATAGCTACACTAAAGAAACCGGACACCGTAGGGCCAAATAAAAAACTGGACGATTTTGCCCCAACACTTAGAACGTTCTTCAGTTGCTCTGGTGGTACTGCGTAGATGTACAGAATGTTCAGTGCAATAAAAATTATTGCTACGAAGATTGTTCCAGTGATCAATGCGATGGGCAGATTTTTTGCCGGATTGCGTATCTCTTCTGCGACATACACAGCTGCATTCCAACCACTATAGGCTGTGTAAACCCACACGAGACTGATCGCGAACTGCATCGTTATACCGGAGGATGTCGTTCGTTCTGCGACTCGATCAAAGTTAGTCCAATCGCCATCCCCAAAGCCAAACCCAAGTACCAGAAAAGCTAAGATCACTATTAATTTTGTTGTAGTCAAAAAGTTCTGCATCTTCGCGACCAAATCAACTGCAAGAAGATTTAGCAGGGTAAGCACAGCAACGATGCAACATGCTAATAGTTGTGCACCCTCCAAAGAAATATTGAGGATGCCCAGCGAAAACGAATGTGTTTGAGTGACTTCCAGCGCGGGGTAAAAATAACTCAGATAGGCCGAGATTGCTAATGCTGCGGTTGCAATTGGTGCTGAGAAACCGGCAAAAAAGCTTACCCAGCCATCAATGAATCCCCATGCAGGGCCCCATGCTTCGCTCAGGTATATGTATTCGCCACCTGATCTTTGGAAATTGACACCCAGCTCCGAATAACACAGAGCTCCAACAAGTGCCAATAGGGCCCCAACGATCCAAATACTGATGACGACGGTAGGTGAGCCTAGCTGCCCAATCAGAAACCCTGTGCTAGTAAAGATCCCCTGTCCCAGCGTGTTGGAAACCACCAATGCGCACGCACCGATGAGGCTGATCTGACGTACAAGTCCAGGCTCACGCATTAGCTCTGAGCATATCTGTTTTGCCACAGAGTTTCTATTTGACCAACATTTTTGTTTGTTTCTCTTTAGAGTCCTAGGCCTTTACTTTTCAGATGGATACGATAAAGTCCCGTCCGTGCTGTCATGTAAAGGGTCATGCCGTTGTTGCCTCCAAATGTGACATTGGCAGGTATCTCTTCGGGCTGAATGGTGCCAAGGTGTTTGCCTGCTGGAGTGAAAACCCAAACACCACCAGGCCCCGTCGCATAAATGTTGCCTTGAGAGTCAAGCGCTAAACCATCGGGCAAGCCGTCAGCTGTACTTGATGAGGCATCAAAAAAAACCGAGCCGTTTCCGAGGGTGCCATCTTCGTTCACTGCATAGGACATCCAAAGTTTCTTTTCCGGGTCGGAATTAGCAACATATAGCGTCTTTTCATTTGGTGATAACGCGATCCCGTTGGGTCGTGTTTGGTCACGGTTAAGCAGGACTAGCTCTCCATTCGAGCTTAAACGGAAGATGCCATTGAACTCGAGTTCTTTGGTAGGGTCGTCGTCCTGTTGCGCGAGGCCATAAGGCGGGTCTGTGAAATAGAGCGAACCATTTGAGTGAAAGATGGCGTCGTTTGGGCTGTTAAGTTTTTTCCCGTTGTACTTGTCGACAACGGTTGTGCGAGATGTGTCGCCGGAAGGATTTGGCATAGAAGAAATTCTTCGACCGCCGTGTTCACACAATACTAAATTGCCGTCTAGATCCAATAGCAAACCGTTCGAACCAACGAAGCGGCCCTCTTCGTAATTCCCTTCAAAGACTGGATTGAGGAAGGTACTTGTCTGTCCGCTCGGTGTCCACTTGTATATGGTGTTGGCCGGTATATCGCTGAATAGAAGAAAACCACCATTTTTATTGATCCAGACTGGTCCCTCGGTAAACTGAAACCCTCCTTGGAGTTTTTCAATCTTATAGTCCTCGGGGATGATCTCATTGATTGCTGGATCCACGCGAAGAATATTTCCCGTTCCATGATCGATTGGCTGATGTGTTGAGCACCCAATTGTCAAGACGAGACTAAAAAGAACAAACAATACTGCTATGGAAGATCTGTACATGGCCAACCCCCAGCAAGGATTTTACATCAATTCAAGTTCAACCGTGCGCTCTGCAAGATTAAGTTTTGTAATTTTGAAACTGCGGATTTGACCAAGTGCCACTTTTTCTGTTCGGCGATTCTCTCTGTTCTCGGACGAGGTCTCACCTTTCCATGCCGACTGTAGCATGGCACCTAGCGAGGAAACGTTTTCAGTCGACAGTTTCTCTACGGTTGGAGGAGTTTGATCTGTGTCATGTTCGACAAAACAAATGGCTTGGATGCTATCGCCCAACTCAACTACGACTCTTTTCGATGAGAGTTTTGCAACTCTACCCGTGACGATGTCGCCTAGTTTATGATCTGCAATAAATGCAGCTTTGTCTGTGTGATGCTTCACCGCTTTCATGTCAAGCTTCAAACGGCGTTTTTGAGTATCGATACCAGCAACAACAACTTGAACTTTTTGGCCTACTGTAACTACTTCACTTGGGTGATTAACATGTTGATCTTCAACCATGTCGGAAATATGTAGTAGGCCTTCAATACCTTCTTCGATTTCTATGAAAGCACCAAATGTGGCCAAGTTTTGGACAATTCCTTCGACCGCTGTGCCAGGGGCGAACCTCTTTGCTGCGTCTGCCCAAGGGTCACCCAAAGCTTGTTTCAATCCTAAACTTATGCGGTGATCGTCTGATTTGATCTCTAGTACTGTTACTTCGACAACATCGCCTAGACTGAGAAAATCTCTCGGGTGTCGTGCTCGTCGTGACCACGACATTTCTGAAACGTGTATTAACCCCTCAACACCTGGTTCCAGCTCGACAAAAGCTCCAAAGTCAGTCAACTTTTTGACAGTCCCTTTGATCTGTTCTCCTATTTCAATTTTCCCGTCTATTTCAGTCCACGGGTCGGGTGTTAATTGTTTTAGGCCAACCGAGATACGCTTGCCATCTTGTTCTATCTTGAGAATCTTCACGTCGAGTGAGTCACCAACAGTAAGGACTGAAGAGAGATCTTCAATCGCTTTCCAGGAGACGTCGCTGACATGCAGCAGGGCATCAACACCACCTAAGTCAATGAAAGCACCGAATTTTCGAATATCGCGTATTGTTCCTGAAGCTGTCATGCCCGGTTTCAGTGAAGCAACAAGTGCAAGACGTTTGGTGGTTTGCTCTTCCTCCAGCAGGACACGTCGATCGAGAATGATGTTTTCATTCTCGACATCGAGTTGAGTGATACGGCATTTAATTTCCTGACCTATAAGCTTTTCAAGATCTGCTGCTTCGCGTGCTCCACTTTTCGATTTTGGTAAAAATGCGCGTATGCCGACATCAACGGCCAATCCACCCTTTACCACCTCATTGACTGTGCCAGCTATGGCGATGCCCTTAGTGAAGGCATTTTCAAACTGTGTCCAATCTGTAGGACGCTCTGCGATGACGCGGGAGAGTTTCAGGTAGCCGTCAGAAGACCGCCCCGCAATACTTACCATCACTTCCTCACCGATCGCCAATTTAGCCTCAGTG
>DJHJ01000037.1:0-4982 GCA_002433055.1 Acidobacteriia bacterium UBA6623
TCCATCCTTTCGGATTCACGCTGGGACATGTTGCGCAAGTTTAAACTGAAGATAAAACACCAATAAATAGATAATATTAAAGAAGTGATAAGTGAGTAGTTATGCCAAACCCAAAACGCAAACATTCTAAAGCGCGCAGTCGTAAACGTCGCGCACACCAACATTTGCACTCTGAGTCATCGAGTCTGTGTCCTAACTGTGGTGCAGCTAAGAGGTCTCACCGTACTTGTCCAGAATGCGGTCAGTATCGTGGCCGAGAAGTCGTTGAGGTGGATAACGACTAAGTGTTTCTCTCCGTACTTGTGATTTGGTGTTCATTGTTTTCATTACGCAGTTGTTTCTAATAAAGTCGTGAGCCAGCTTACCACGATCAGTGTTGACGCAATGGGTGGCGACTCAGCCCCAGGGGTGGAGGTCGAAGGTGCCGTTCTGGCAGCTCGTGAATATGGTGTGGGTGTTATTCTTGTCGGCCGTGGCGACGTTCTGGGTCCTGAGCTTGCCCGTCATGACACAGACGGTCTGGCAATAGAAATAGTGCAAGCCGATCAAGTCATCACGATGGATGACAACCCAACTCAGGCATTACGCAAGAAACGCGACAGTTCGATTAGGGTCGCTGCTCGACTCGTACGGGAGGGTCAAGCTCATGGTCTGATTTCCGCTGGCAACACCGGGGCTGCTATGGCAACAAGCAAGATCGTGCTAGGTGTCTTGCCTGGAGTGCATCGTCCGGCACTAGCACAAGTGTTTCCTACTCTTGAAGACACATGGGCGATTTTGATCGATGTAGGTGCTAATGTCGATTGCCCGGCTGAGATGCTGGCACAATTTGCCATTATGGGAGACGTCTATTCACGGGTTCTCTGTCACCGTGATAACCCACGTGTGGGGCTGCTTTCTATCGGCGAAGAAGAACATAAAGGTAATGATCAAACTCGGGCAGTTACACCTTTGCTCAAACAACTCCCTCTGAATTTCATCGGTAATGTTGAGGGGGGTGACCTATATAGCGGCAAGGCTGATGTTGTTGTTTGTGACGGTTTTATCGGCAATGTTGCTCTCAAGGTAAGCGAAGGTTTAGTGAAGACGATCAAATCGATGTTGCGAGAGTCACTCGAAGCTAATCTTGCCCGTAAGATGGGTTTTGTGTTGGCGCGAAATGCCTTTGAGGATTTTCGTAAACGTGTTGACTACTCCGAGTATGGAGGGGCTCCTCTGTTGGGAGTCAAAGGTGTTTGCATAATATGCCACGGGAGTTCCAATGCAAACGCCATCAAGAACGCCATACGTGTTGCCAAGGAATTTTACGAAGGCGGTGTCAACAACAAAATCGAAGCTGCGGTGGTGAAGAGCCTGAACAGTGTTGGTGCAACGTAACGTTTAACGTCGACAAATACCTCTTTTGGAACGACGAACAAATGAAACCAAATGTCTAGTATGTTCATCGGGAACCTCTCGTTCGATCTGTTCGAGAGCTGCGCTGATGGACAAACCTGAGCGAAACAAGAAGTTAAACGCCCTTTTCAGTCGGCGAATTTCTTCGTCCTGAAACCCAGCTCGCTGTAGTCCGATTACGTTGACCGCACGCGGCCGAATCTTAAAATCGGAATAGATGAAATAAGGTGCCGTGTCTTGGTGTACGCGTGCGTTGCCACTGATTAATGCCAATCGTCCTATCTTTGAATGTTGGTGAACAAGTACACCGCCCGAAATGAAGACATGGTCTTCAATTTCGACGTGTCCGGCGACGAGTGCACAGCTACAAATTATATTTCCTGAACCAATTTTGCAGTTGTGTGCAATATGGCCTGATGTCATGATGTAATTCTCGTCGCCAATTTCGGTTGTCGATTCGGGTTCCGTACCGCGGCTGATTGTATAGTGTTCGCGAATACGGTTGCCATTGCCAATCGTGAGGTAGCTGCGTTCGCCCGAGAAGTTTTTGTCGAGTGGATCCGTTCCTAAAACGGTACCGGTTGAAATCTGATTGTCGGTGCCCAGTGTAGTCCAGCGTTTTACTACTACGTGTGATTCGAGTTGTGAGCGTGGCCCAATTGATACCTCCCCTTCCACTATGCAGAAAGGTCCTATCTCAACATCGGCTCCAATCTCTGCTCTCTCGTCTACACGAGCTGTATCTGCAATACGTGCGCTGGAATGAATTGCCACAGCTAAGTATGATACCTAGGATTAACTGGTAATAGAGGGTTATTCGTACAACGAGTAATTCAGGCAGGCAATATGTCTGATGCATTAAGTTAGAGAATTGATAGGCGTCCGAAACCCTTCGTTCCGACGTAAAACTCCCTGCCAGCGGTTGAGACAACCTGTTCGATTCTTTTCACAATTTCCTCTTGTAGAGCAGGGTCATGCCAATCGCTGTAGCCATGCTGGAGACTAACTTCCCAACCAGCATCAGCAGTTGTTGCACCGCGTTTCTTTGTGGTTCTTACATGAAAAGGATCTCCGATGACGTCGTTAACTGTTACCTTTAAAACTTTCTCGGCCAAGGTTTCTGGGTCACAAGGCAGTAGGGGTGCTAGTGTTGGGTATACATCGAGTCCTGCTGCTCGCAAATACTTCATGACATCAAGTCTTTTGCGAATTGAAGCACAACGTGGCTCATACAGTCGTCGTACTTCCTCCAGGTTTGTCGTAACAGAAAAACTGATTCGAACTCTTGTGCGTTGAGCTAACGAGACTAACAAGTCACAATCGCGATACACAAGAGGACTCCGTGTCTGGATGACAAATACTTTTGGTGGATGACGAATGAGTATTTCAAGAATTTTGGGCATTAATTGCTCACTCTCTTCACCTGGCTGATATGGGTCGACTAATGGTGAGCAATAGATTGTTTGATTTGCTTGCACTTGTTGCTCTAACAGAGTGGCCGCATTGCTTTTGAATGTTGTGAACTGGCCCCATTTGAGCCAATCCTCGGGTTGTAACCCACCTTGAACTCTCATGGTTGGCACATAGCAATAGGTGCAACCGAATAGACAATTGCGCGCTGGTGAAAGAGAGTGGCTAAATCCTGCGTCGGAGAGAAATCCGGAGGTTCTACTTAAAATACTTTTGGAGATTGTGTGTCGAACGTTGTGTCTACCCTGGCATGTCGTCGTTTGGGCCAATTCGAGTTGTTTAGCTGCCATTGCTATTTGGTCGAACAAAATCAACTAGATCATGGATAGTTGCGTTTGTCAGCTTTTTCTGTTGGTGATATTGCATAACGGTTAATGCTTAAAAGACCTAATGTGAGTGTGTGGCGTTGCAAGTGTGAAGCCCTTAGCCTACCAACCCTGAGCACCTTTTTAAATCTCTCCATCGCGAGCTATAGCCCCCAAAGAGCTTTCCAAATTCTCCAGAAAGAATTTGTTTTCCAATCGATCATCCGACAGTGTCACCAGACGCCTCCCGTCTCGGTTGTAAATCAATATGGAAGGAACGCTTCGAATGTCGATTTTATCTATCAGTTCTGAAAAATCGCCTCTCAATAAATAGTATTCACCATCGATCCGAGTCTCTCTTAGTGTCTGATTAATGGCCTCAATATCATTCTCATCATCGAGAGACAATGAAACAAAATACAAACCTTCTGATTGGTAGTGTCGTTGAATTTCTTTTAGGTGCGGTAAAGCTTCAACACAAGATCGACACCACCCGGTCCAAACGTAAACCACCAGGAACGATCCATGATAGGACGTGAGAACCTGCCCCCAGTCAGCAATTGTTATTTTCTGAGGACCAGTATGAATGGATAAGCACGCCGATCCAATCAGAATAATTACTAGTGAGATTGAGGTGAACCGACGAAGATTATCACCGTTTAACATGAGTGAAAAGAGTACGGAGGTGAAGTAGAGGTCAAGGTATTTACCGTCAAGTAGTCTATTGCTGTGGCATCTGTTTCTTAGGCGCGAGTTACCACTGTAATACTTATATCCTCCACGATTTCTTTGACAGTTTCTCGGAAGCTTGTCATGTGAGGGGCTTCGGCGTGAGCTTGAAGCGCCTCGATGTTTTCCCATTTTTCAACTACTGTGACAACATCGGGGTCTTTTTTCTGGATGCCTAACTTCGATTCGACGTCAGTCGCCGGGTAATAGTCGATGCATCCTTCTTCTGCCAGCACTGCAGGGAGGTTGGCTTTAAACTTTTGAACGAATTCATCTCTAAATCCATTCTTGACACGAATTGAGGCAATTACATCAATCATAAATCTGTCCTTTCCTAATTAGGGCTGAAGGTTTTCTAGTGCCACTCTTGTTACTCCGACGTCTTCCTTGTTGATCGAATACACGATGTAAAGGTAACCTTGCCAAGTCACAGCTGAGGGATATTGCCAACCATCGAGCTTATGTATACCTTCGAACCGCATGGAAGTTGGCCCTCCTCGGATGATAAAGCCTCGATCGAAAGTGATGCCATCGCTGCTAAGGGCTAAAGTTAGTGGGTTGCGGATTCGAGGATTACGCTTTGCTCCGGGGTTATTTATCACGAAAGCTGTTCCATCTGGTAGATTTCCGGCGCTAAACCGTGCTGTAGAGTCGAGGAAATTTGTTGGCACAGCCTGAGACCATGACGCGCCGTTATCTTTGCTCACGGAAGCCCAGAGCTGATTGATAGCACTGCGAGTCCGAAATAGCATCACTACACTACCGTCGGGCCGACGGAACCAGTTTGGTTCAGCATATGTTCGATTTCCTCCTTCGTCTCGCCCATCCCGAAAGCTATCAATGTGCGGAATAGCGCCATCCTTCCAACTAGTAACGCCATCCGGCGAGTCGGTGTACATTAGGCGTGGTTGGCCATCTGCAAACTGCCCAGTTATCAATAAACGTCCACTCGGAAGTGTCCGTGGGCTTTCGATGAAAAATCCCTCAGGTAACCTCTGTGGCAATCCCCAGTTCTTAGCGTCGATCGAAGTGCGGGCGTAGAGAGCATTATTTGGGTGGAGTGGGTCACCTGCCATAATGGCT
>DJHJ01000037.1:5300-31272 GCA_002433055.1 Acidobacteriia bacterium UBA6623
CCTGCCATAATGGCTGTGTTGTACGCAACCAATGTTTCGCCAGCGACGTGAAAACCGGCCGCTACGCATGCGAAAGGTCCACTCGGACCATCTGGATCTTCTGCAAGCACCACTGGAGTAGTCCAAGTTACGCCGTCGGCACTAGAACTATGAAGAATCCGTTGTCCATTTTCATCTTCACCCACGAGGCCATTTGACCACATGGCGTGTAGTTGATTCTGAAAGACGACTAGGTTGGGGTGGTGACAGAACTTGTAACCATCTTTGGTGGCCTTATACAGCAGTGCGTGTTCCCCTTCCAATAAAGGGAGTCCAAGTGTTTCGGTGTCATCGGTATTGAATAATTCCTCAGATGCCCGCATTGGAGGATCTTGAGGAATGTGCAATTTATCTCTAGTACTTTCACAAGATATGAGGAGTGAACCCACAACCGTGAACAGGAGACTGTACTTCATTGAAAAAATCATAAATATATTTCCATCGCTGATATACTAACAGCTAGTCTTTACTGAGGCTATAGCCACTTTTCTTTGCGCACCTGTAAGCCGCTGTGCGTTTCCCGGACGGAGGGGTTTGATTTGGACGTTCAGGCAACACAGCTTCGCCCTGGGATGATTATCAAGTTTAAAGGTGATATTTTCACCGTTTTCAGTGTTGATCATCGTACGCCAGGCAACAAACGTGGCTTTGTGCAGGCCAAAATGCGCAGCCGGGCCAGTGGAGCAATGATCGAGCACAAATTTTCTTCTGAAGATTTCACGGAAAAAGTCGAACTTCGTGAGCAAGAAATGGAGTATCTCTACGAAGATGGAACCTACCACTTCATGAATACTGAAAACTACGAACAGATTTCAATTAACAAAGAACAATTAGGCACACAGGCGAACTATCTTGTTCCAAATACGAAGATTAAGGTTTTATTTCATGAGGGTAACCCGTTCAACTTGAATCTTCCAGCTTCGGTGGATCTGACTATCGTTGAGACGGCCCCGTCGATCAAAGGTGCCACGGTAACAAATGTAACCAAGCCGGCAACAACCGAAACGGGATTGGTTGTACAGGTGCCACCCTTTATCAAAGAGGGTGAAAAAATTCGTGTTAGTACCAGCGATGGCACTTATCAAAGCAGGGCGTAATTGTCTGAGGTGATAAGTCGGTTTTCAGAGAAGTAATTGTTAGGCTAGGCCAGTTTTCTTGATCATGGTGTCAATCTCTTTTTGTGGCACGGTGTAATCCGACAACGTGTCGTTTCCTATGTAGCCGATGTCTTTAATTCCAACTTTGCTGGTGTAGTAAGCATCAATTGACATCTTTCGAATCCAGTTGAAAAATACTACTCCAGGAGCAAGCTTGGGGTGTTCCTCGGCGTTGAGGTCAGCTTTGACAAGTTGGTCAAGCAATGTAATTTTTTGGGCTTCAGAAGCACCAAGAAAACTTGTTTTATAAATACGCTGCATATAAATATCTATCCAGCTCACACCGTTTTTGTAGATGTTTGCAAGGATATCGTTTTGACTGCAAAGAAGATCAATGAACTCTGCCGCGCCGGCCTCTGCACCACTAGGGCCTTTTGTGTCTGCGGGAATAATTAGTTCAGCCAAATGTCTTATAGTCTTGAACTCGTGTTCTGTCAGAAGTTGAGGCACATAAGTTCCATCTGCCTTGCGTTCATGATCCACTACTTCGTGAATATGTTGACCCCAGGCTGAGTTGAGTGAACTGAAACCAGTCGCAGTCAAGCTCAGAGCAATAGCCCGCAAAATTTTTCGGCGAGAAATGTTGATCTCTTGAGACGTTTCGATTTGAACCAGGCTAGACATTACCTTTCCTCAATTCTTCTGCCATGAATTCCGCAGCTCGCCATGCAAGAGCATTGATTGTCAAAGTGGGGTTTTTGTCGGGGTTAGTCACGAAAACTGATCCATCGCAAACGAATAGATTTTTAACGTCGTGAGCTTGCATGTTTGGATTGACTACGGATGAGTTTGGATCAATGCCCATACGAGCAGTGCCGACTTCGTGGATGATCGTACCCGGCACACTGATACCTTGTTGTTCCCATTTGTTACCTAAGCTGGTAACATGCCCGCCAAGAACTCCAATAATGTCCTTAAACGTTTCTTCCATGTGGCGAGCCTGAGCCCGTTCATGCTCTGTCCATTTGAAGTGAAATCGCAAGACTGGAATGCCCCACTTGTCAACAACCTCAGGATCAATTTCGCAGTAGCTATTCTCGTTGGGCATCATTTCTCCGCGACCAGCAAAACGAATTGTGGATCCGTACTCTTCCCGGATGCGTTGTTTCATCTTCTGTCCATAGCCATACTTTTCACCAGCGGCATGGAATGATCCAATCCCAGGCATTCCGAACCCACCACTCACCTCGATATGGTATCCGCGTGGAAAGCCGAGTTGAGCATGATTTTTCCAGTCCCACCAGGGTGCGTAGAGATGACTACTGCCGAAACCGTCAGTGTTGTAAGGCCTCAGCCCTTCAAGGGAAGGAACTCGACCTCTTACACTAAAACCGACCGAGTCCATGAGGTTGCGTCCGACCTGTCCGGAGTCATTGGCTAGCCCGTCAGGAAAAAGGTTTGACTTTGAGTTCAGTAGAATGCGAGCAGATTCGCAAGAACCTCCTGCGAGTACAACTATGCGTCCCAGTACTCTCTCTTCTCGTTGAGTTTTCCGATTCACATACAGAACACCTGTAGCTTTACCACTTGAGTCAGTCAAAATTTCTCGAGCCATTGCTTCAGTGAATAGTGTCACATTGCCACTCTCAACGGCAGGGAAAACGTCCACCTGGCTTGAGGCGTAGGCAGAGGCTGTCAGACAACCTCTCCCACACTGGCCACAGTAGTGACAGCCAGCACGCCCATTGTGATTTTGAGTAATGACAGCTCGCCGATTAGCAATGAAAGGTATGCCAATTTTTTTTGCTGCTGCGCGGATCATTTGCTCATGAGCTTTTGGAGGTGGTATTTTCTGAAAAATCCCGTCTGGGGCAGTAGGTATGCCTTCTGTCGTCCCAGTGACGCCTATGAATCTTTCAGCCTTGTCATAGTAGGGGGCGATCTCGTTATAGGTGACCGGCCAGTTTAGGCCCAGGCCATCCCGATCGTAGCCAGTAAGGTCGATCTCAGAGAAGCGGAATGACATGCGGCCGTAATGATTGGTGCGACCACCAACTATCCGTGAGCGAAACCATTCAAATTGACTACCTTTGCCAACAGTGTAAGGTTCTCCATCGAGTTGCCAACCACCGCTAGTTGTGCGAAAGAAACCAAAAGGTTTTTGATGGCCAAAGTAGGCTTTTCCTCCCACTTCTGCGCCTCTATGATCCCAATCGTAGGGCCAGTGATGCTCCTTGTATTCGGTTGCAGGGTCTAACATGGGGCCAGCTTCCAGGAGAGCGACCTTAACACCCATTTCGGCCAAAACACGGGTCGTGGTACCTCCTCCCGCACCTGAGCCAATGACCACCACGTCGTACTGGTTGGAATCGCTATTTAGTTTTGCCATTGAATTGCTGTGAGTATGAACTTAGCAGATTATATCGAGTGTATCCATCATAGAGGTTGCTGGAGGTTGTAAAGTTTTCTAGGTTTTTGCTTTCTCTAAAGCACATTTCCAACCCTGAAAGAGATCTTCTCTATGTTTTGCTGTCATCTGTGGTTCAAATCGTCTGTCTACTTGCCAAAACCCTTCGAGATCTGCCGTTCCTTGCCAAATATCTGTTCCCAAACCTGCCAAAAATGCACTTCCTAAAGCTGTCGTTTCGGTATAGGAGGGTCTTACAACAGGCTTACCCAATATGTCGGCCTGAAATTGCATCAGAAAATTGTTCGCTGCTGCGCCGCCGTCCGCTCGGACTTCTATCAGAGGTGTTCCAGTGTCAGATTTCATTGCCTCCACCAGCTCTCGTGTTTGATAAGCGATTGCTTCAAGTGCTGCTCGAACAATATGAGCCTTACTGGAAGAGCGTGTGAGGCCTGTGATGACACCACGTGCGCTAGAATCCCAATGCGGTGCACCTAATCCGGTGAAAGCGGGCACCAAGTATACGCCTGCTGAGTCAGCGATTGAGGAAGCGACTTCATCGGATTGGGATGCAGTCTTGAGAATACCCAGTGAATCGCGCAGCCATTTCACAGTTGCACCTGCTGCAAAAATGCTCCCCTCAAGCGCGTATTCGCGCTGCTCAGATACAACTGCTGCCATTGTCGGCAACAACTTATGGTTCGATGCTACGGCTTTTGTTCCAGTGTGTAACAGGACAAAACTACCAGTTCCGTAGGTATTTTTTAAAAACCCTTTGCGGAAACACATCTGTCCGAAAAGTGCTGATTGTTGATCTCCTACAATTCCTGCAATGGGAATTTCGGCGCCCAGGATTGTTGCATCGGTAGTAGTGGCCACACCGCTTGACGGTATTACACGAGGGCGCATTGCAGTGGGAATGTCCAACAATTGGAATAGATTGTCATCCCAGGACCCCTTGTGCAGATTTAGCAACATGGTGCGTGATGCATTTGAATAGTCAGTTAGGTGGCTACGTCCACCGGTTAGCTTGTAGATCAGCCATGAATCAACTGTTCCGAAGACCAAATCTCCTTTTTGGGCTCTCTCTCGTGCTCCAGAAACGTTGTCGAGAATCCACGCTATTTTTGTTGCTGAAAAGTATGGATCGACTACTAATCCTGTGCTTTCATTGATCTGAGGGCCATGTCCATCTTTCAGTAGCTGACGACAGATTTCGTTGGTGCGTCGACATTGCCAAACAATTGCCGGAGATATAGCTTTGCCTGTGTGGCGGTCCCATACTATGGTTGTCTCGCGTTGGTTTGCTATCCCTATGGAAGTTATTTCGGAGATAGAAATGCCGGCCTTAGCAATTGCCTGATGGGTGGCTGATAACTGCGACAGCCAAATTTCTTCAGCATCTTGCTCGACCCATCCGTCGTTTGGAAACTGACAAGCAATAGGCACTTGATGCATCGCAATTTCCCTTGCGTTGTGGTCAAAAATTATAGAGCGTGCACTACTTGTACCCTCGTCCAATGCAAGAATGTAGGGCATTAAATGTACCTCCAAAGATGCTAATCATAGCGGGTGCTGGCCTTGCGGTAAACCACCAGGATAACTGGTTGAGCTGTTTGTAAGGTGATGTTGCGATACAGTGGTGTCGTATGGCAAGACGACTCAGGTCAAATTTTGTACACGGCCCAGCAGGACGCCTTGAAATATTACACGAAACACCAACCGACAGTACCCGTACCAAACGAGTTGTTGTAGTTTGCCACCCTCATCCATTACACGGGGGGTCTATGCACAATAAAGTTGTCTTTCGCCTCGCACGCGCGGCTCGCCGAGCAGAGGCAGCAGTTGTCCGCTTTCAATTTCGAGGTGTTGGCCTTAGCGATGGCAGTTATGACGAAGGTCGAGGAGAACAGGATGACTTGCGTGCCGTGCTGAGTTATGCTTCGGAAAGCTATCCAGGATTGCCAGTAGGAGTAATCGGGTTTTCCTTTGGGGCACGTGTTGGTCTACGGGTTTGTTGCAGTGATGTACGTGTCGAACGTTGTGTGGCCGTTGGTACGCCAGTCGACCATGGGGATTGGAGCTTTCTCAATCATTGCACTTGTCTCAAGTTCTTTCTGCATAGCACCCAAGATCAATATGGTTCACGAGAAACCATGGAGAACGTTTTTAAGTGCTCTGCTTCTCCCAAGAAACTTATTTGGATTGATTCACCCGATCACTTCTTCCATAATTCTCTAGATGTCTTGGAAGAAGCTGCCATGGAAGTGTTTCAAGCTCCGTAGGTTCATCCTGAGACTGTGAGAGGTTGCATTAGTCCTTACCTAGCAAGGTCTTTCGAATCTTAGCAACTACCGTGAAATGTGGGTCAACGACGTTGGCGACATCGTATTCTAGGGCGTGTCCCAGCAACAATGATGAGCCGCGTTCGTCGAAACCATAGTCGTTCATTAACCAGCGCTGAAGCTCTGTAGTGGCATGCTGTAAAGCTTGAAGCATCGGCCGAGCACTGCCAATTGTCATGAGATACTCGTCGTTCTCTAGGCGTGGCCAGTTGATCTTATAGTCTTTGATTAGATCAACCGTCAATTCGATATTCATGGAGACCTCGAGTGCGTTGCCGACCACCTCACCATCGCCCTGACGTGCATGTCCGTCACCGACAAATAGCAGCGCGCCGGGCTCTGAGACTGGAAGCATCAGCGTGGTCCCGATGACCATGCCGTTGTAGTCCATATTGCCACCGAATTCACCAGGAGTGCTGGTTGCGATGGCTTCCTTACGAGATGGAGCCACTGCGACACAGCCCAACATCGGCCGTAATGTAACCTCAATGACCTTGGGTCGATTCTTTTCTGAGACAACTCTTGCTATGCCACTCTCTTTATCAACTTCCCATGTTGCGGTGATTTGTTCCCGTTCTGATTCATAGCGAAGAAAGTCCGGGTCGGCTACGTAAGGTGCCAGCAGACTGCTCGACCAGGCAGTGGTACGATTAGGTTCTATTTTCTCGAATCGAACTATCAAAGTGTCACCTGGTTCGGCTCCTTCCACGTAAAACGGCCCGGTCTGTGGATTAGGATATTCGCCCACTTTGTGGTTGTCAGCATTAACACCGCGTGCATCTATTGTTTCCGTGATTAGACGGTCACCTGGCCTGATTGTTAGTACGGGCTCATGCGCAAAAGAGAACGTATTGTGGTAGTGCGTCGGTTTAAATCGATGTGTTTCTGCTTGAGTGGAGGGTAAGATCATCAATGAAATGATGAAGAGTATTGTGAAGAACGTGCACGATGAAAGCCTCATAATTTTAATCTCTGTCCATCTGCTAGGTCATGATACATGGCCACTTGACAGGGTGCAACGATACATCTGCATATTTTCGAAGTGGTTGCCGTGTGCCTTGCTGATATTCAATATCAAGTTTGGAGTGTCATGATAAGTGCGTCGTCGGTAGGTTTGTGGTAGTAATTTTTTCGTAAGGCTGTATTGACAAAACCAAAATGGCGATAGAACTTTGTGGCATTGTGATTGCACGATCTCACTTCTAGAAACACGTGACTTCCCCGATGAGTTGAAAGTGCGTGTCGCAGGAGTTTAGACCCTATTCCGTTGCATCGTGCAATTGGCATGACAGCCAAATTCAGGATTTCCAATTCATCTAACATGGGACGTTGAAATACGAGTAATCCAACGAGTTTTTTGCCAGTAAATGCGACCCACCCACCCGATTTTTGATTCTCGGGAGACAAAAGGTGGTGATAAGTTTCAGTGTTCCATTGCGACGCTTCGGGTGAGACTCTCTGGACGTCTACCATGGCGGAGATATCATTTGTTGTGGCCGGTTGGATGGTAATCGAATCCATCTCAAAATTACAGGCAAGCCCAATTGTGAATCGGGATGTCTTAATCCGGTCAGATGTAGCGGCCCAGTGATTAGGCTTGTTCTCGTGACAGGAATAGAAATTGCCTTGAATGATACCTGCCCATGATAACCTGTCTACAGGATCCGGGGTTCTGTTTGGCTGCTAGCCTGGGAGTTTGCAGCTGCCTTCAAGCCAAGGATGCCAACAACCTGGAGGGTGTAGTGCTGATTAAAGTTCCACGCGGTTGGGAAATACCTGAGCGAGAGGCAGCACCTGAGTCAGTGTTCCGCGACAGGCGCACTTTATTGAAAATAATGGGCTTCAATGGGTTGAGTGCATTACTCGGTCGAGCTACAGAAACTAAGGCCAATGTGGATCTATATCCAGCACGACGGAACTTGCGTTATACGCTCGACCGCCCAATCACACCTGAATACGCTGCGACAAGCTACAACAATTTTTATGAATTCACTACGGACAAGCAAAGAGTGAAGGAGTTGGTCAGCTCTTTCAAAATTGACCCCTGGGCAGTGGAGGTTACGGGGTTGATCAAAAAGCCTGGCAAGTATGATCTTGACGAAATGCTTCGTAGGTTTCCGCTAGAGGAACGACTTTACCGTATGCGCTGTGTCGAGGCTTGGTCCATGGCGGTTCCTTGGACTGGTTTTCCCGTTTCAGCTCTGATTAAACACGTTGACCCAAAGCCGGAGGCGAAATATCTACGGCTTGTTACGGCTAACCGACCGGATCAGATGCCGGGAATGCATTCACAACCTCATTACCCTTGGCCATACTTTGAGGCTCTACGACTTGACGAAGCTATGAATGAGCTGGCACTGTTTGTTACTGGCATGTATGGTAAACCCTTACCGAAGCAAAACGGTGCGCCGATCCGTTTGATCGTTCCTTGGAAATACGGACTAAAAAGTATCAAATCCATCGTTGCTCTTGAATTCACGAGTAAGAAACCTCCGACGTTATGGAATCAAGCACAAGGGCTCGAATACGGATGGTATTCAAATGTAAACCCAGCCCGCCCTCATCCGAGGTGGTCTCAAGCGACTGAGCGTGTATTACCCACCGGCGAAAAACGCCCGACGTTACCCTACAACGGTTACCACAAGTTCGTAGCCAGTTTGTATGGTGGTAAGGAGTTCTAACGTCGTTTCAGTATTACATCAAGCTTTCTGCACGAATCTCTCCGCATGACGGCAACGGTCTTTGCTTAAATCGAGTCCTTGCACAATGAAATAATTTGTACCACTCCCGAATTGATAAAAACCCAGCTTGAATTCACCTAACTTCCATAAGTCGAACTTAAACTGAGTTTTCTGATAGTTTCAGGCCAGATTGGGTCGCATACGATACGATGCGTGCGCCATAATAATTTCGTCACTGCATGGAGGGTATCCTTTGCGAGCACTGGTGTTGGGTTCAGGTGGTCAACTAGGGACTGAAATTGTCTCTGAGCTGAGACGTAAAGGTATGAGTGTCGTCGGACTGGGTAGGGATGAACTTGATATTACCGATGAAGATGCAATTCACAGCTGCTTCACAAGACATAAGCCTGGGTGGGTGATTAATACTGCCGCATATAATTACGTTGACCTTGCTGAAAAGGAAGCCGAGAAAGCAATGCGAGTCAACGGAGTGGCTGTCTATTATTTAGCAATTGCTTGTCGAGAACGTGGTGCGACACTGATGCATTTTTCGACCGACCATGTTTTCGATGGAGAAAAAGTTGAACCTTATGTCGAGGAAGATACCCCCAACCCTCCATCAGTCTATGGAGTTTCAAAACTCGCAGGAGAAATGTACGTCAGAGCTTCCCTTGAACAGCACTATGTGATACGTGTGGCTGGGGTGTTTGGCCCTGCCGGACGATATACCAAACGAGGCAACTTCCCGGAGTTAATCCTAAAAAAGGCCTTGGCTTCAGAGCCCTTGAAGGTCGTTGAGGATTTTTTTGCCACACCGACCTATGCACCTGCTCTTGCTAGCCGATGTGTCGAATTACTAGAGAACGGCAAGTTCGGACTCTATCACATAGGTGGTGGAGTGAAAATTTCGTGGTATCACTATGCACTAAAAATCCTTGAGGCTGCAGAGTTGGAGGCCGATATCCAACCAACGAATCACCGAGAATTTAAGACACCTGCCCGCCGTCCTCGTAATGCCGAGTTGTCTAATGCTAAAGTTGAGAGCCTTGGCTCACCTAAAATGCCTTCTCTTGAAGTTGCCCTATCCGAGTACATGAAGTTTCGTCAAAGTATGAGACCAAAGAAACGACACGGTTAGAAAGGTACGTCGTCATCAGTCACTCCTTGGTTTCCGATTTGATCGGCACCCTCTGAGGCGGGAGCCTCACTCCTCGGTTCTTGTTGTGACGTGTGGTCTTCTGGTGGGGGAGAGCCTGTGTCTCCACCACGGTTACTCAGCAAGATGAGATTTTCTGCTACAACCTCAGTTTTGTAACGCTTGTTGCCATTTTGATCTTCCCAGCTGCGTGTTTGCAATCTGCCTTCTACAAAGACCTGTTTGCCTTTCTGGAGATATGGAGCAACGTTCTCAGAGCGCCACAACACAATGTCGTGCCAATCAGTTTCCTCACGCCATTCTCCAGTTTGCTGGTCTTTCGTCCGCCAGCTTGTCGCCAAGCTGAAGTTCGTAACAGGAACCCCCCCCTGGGTGTGTCGCGTTTCACCATCTTTGCCGAGATGTCCGATTAGCATAACTTTATTGAGACTGCGAGATGCCATAGGAATCAAGTTACACCCAATGGCTCTCAATCGCAAGCTAGATTTGATTCAGATTGATTGATTGTATATTTCTGGTTGTAGTTAGATTTGAGGTGCACTTCTTTAATTAGTGGTTGTTTGACGCTGTGGGGCAGGCCTGTAACCTCTCGTGACAAGCAGAGATTGCACCTCTTTGCTCAATAAAAATGCAGCAAATATTTTGACTGCTTCCTGTTGAGTTGAAGTGGCGATTATGCCTAACGCTTGGTCGATCGGCCTGTGAAGGTTTTTAGCAATAGGTAGTGTGATGGACGATTCCATGTCGTTGGCGTTAATCAGTGAGTTCGCCGTAAAAGCTGCATCCGCATTCCCTGACCGCAGGAATTGTTTGCTCATTGCAACGTTTTGTGCGTAGACGATTTTGGGTTTAAGTGACGACCAAAGATTTAGCCGCTTGATCGCATCTACTGTGGCGCGCCCATAAGGTGCGACTTCTGGTTTCGGAACGGCGATGACTTTAATTGCAGGAGCAGTAAGGTCTTGGAGGTCCGTGATCACAGAGGTTGTCAAAACGACCAGTTTGCCTCTGGCATAAATGCGACGACTTTCAGCGACGAGCAGACCGAGTTCGATCAGGTGATCGACATGTTCAGTATCGGCGGAGACAAATATGTCGAACGGTGCTCCATTTTCGATTTGATGAGCTAGCGAGGTTGTGGAACCCAAGCTGACAACGGTCTGGATGCTGTTAGAAGCACTGAATTGATCGGTTAACTCATCGATTATTGCAGCTAAATTTGCTGCTGTAGCGATGTTAATCGCCTTTGATGGAGTTGCGGTGGGAAGTAAGTTAGTACCACATTTAATGGTAAAAAGCCCACATGCGAAAAGCGTTACTAGTAAAATTTGGCTATTAGTAGATCTCAAGATCGTACCTGCAAGGCTTGGTAGCCGTATGGTCTCCGGTTGATATTAGCAGCCTGAATTTTTCGTAATCAAGGAATATTTAAATTTAGATCAGAGTAAAGAGTTACAATGATCTAGCGTTTTATCAAGCGGTGCTGACTGAGTAATGCCAGCTGCGCGGTGACGGAGTTCAATAAGCATGAAGAAAACGTTTTATGGTTGGTTTATAGTTGGAGCGTCCTTTTTTACGATGATGATGACCGTAGGTGTAGTTATCTACGGAATGCCATTTTTCTATGAGTTCTTCAAGGACGAGTTTGGATGGACAGACTCGGAGGCTACTCGTGGCGTTCTGATTGGGACTCTGTTAGTTCTTCCACTAGGTGGTTTAGTTGTACATCGCTTCTCTCCTCGAAAACTCATAATGTGTGGACTAGTCCTAGAGTTACTAGCACTCAATTGTTTTGGTTTGATGGAAGGCAACCTCGTCCTCTACTGCTTTATATGGTGCATCTTGATGGTAGGGTTTTTGTTTTCTGGGCTAATTCCCAACCAGGTCATTCTGTCGCGATGGTTTCATAAGCTTCGTGGCACCGCCTTCGGGTTTGCATACTTAGGGCTTGGATTGGGTGGAGCCATCTCCCAGAAGTACGTTGCGCTACCTCTGATAGAGGCCTATGGATGGCGTACAGCACTCATGGGTATCGGAGGTCTATTACTGTTTCTTTTTCCAGTGTTAATCTTTCTTGTTCGTGATCGACCCGAGGATAAAGGACTCTATGCTGACGGAGTTGACACCCCACCCCAAGACACTAAGGTTGAGGCACTTCCGTTCAGTCATCTCCTACGACAAAAGTCTTTTTGGGTACTGGCCTTCAGTAGTTTCTGCAGTATTGGTGCTATAGGTTCAATAGATCACAATCTACCACTTCTGATACGGCGTTCAGGGTTAAGTTTAGGAGTAGTGGCAAACACCCATCTTCTCCGGCTCGGTTCCAGTCTTGCTGGGCGTGTTGTCATGGGCCGATTGGCTGACCGGGTTTCGAAAAAGTATGTCATGATTGCGGCATATCTTCTGGTGGCTTTGCCTGTACCTCTGCTTTTCTATATTGACCGACCTGGCATTCTCGAAACCTTTGCTGTGATATTCGGTTTTGGCATGGGGGCCGACTTTATGTTGATTCCACTAATGGCCGCCGAAATTTTTGGAGCTAATTCATTAGCCCGGGCCATGGGCATTATCTGGCCTTTTGACTCTGTCGGACAAGCGATCTGTCCAAATATTGTGGCCTATTTACGTGATCGTTCTGGCAGCTATAAGGTTGGTCTGTCTATGGTGTTTGCTCTTGCCTTGATCGGAGCTGTAGGGATCTCTCTCTTGCCAAAAAAACGTCCAGAGCCCGAAGTCTAATCTGAGATCGTCATGACTGAGTCGCACCGTGGCTGTCCAATAAGACGGTGTGAGCCCATGACAACTAGGCTGGAACGACGAAGTGAAATTTTGACATGAGAAAAGTCAGGCGAGAATCTCTTCTATTACTCGTGCCGGATATTGATCTGTGAGCCGTAGATCGAGGCCGTTTTCTGGATACGTTAGCTTTTGAGAGTCCAACCCAAGGAGATGCAGCATCGTAGCATGATAATCATGCACGCTGACACGGTCTTGAATGGCTTTGTGACCAATTTCGTCGGTAGCGCCATGCACATGGCCACCCTTGACACCACCACCCGCCATCCATAGGCTGAATCCGGCTGGTCCATGATCGCGGCCTGGGACACTTGACTGGCGCACTTGCGATAGTGGCATGCGTCCGAATTCGCCTCCCCACATCAAGAGTGTGCTGTCAAGTAAGCCACGTTGTTTCAAGTCTTTGAGTAATGCAGCAACCGGCTGATCGGTTTTACCACAGGCGTAACGAAGACCTCCATCTAGATCGAAATGGTTGTCCCATATCTGGTACTCAATGAAAATTTGAATGTAACGTACACCTCGTTCTACCAGTCGTCGAGCCATCAAGCAACGCTTACCATATGAACGAGTTTGTTCTTGGTTAATGCCATAGTTTTCAAGAGTTGTTTCACTTTCTTGAGTGAGGTCAAGTGCGTCGGTGGCTTCTAATTGCATACGTGCTGCCAACTCGTACCCAGCCATTCGGGCATCGAGTTGTGGTTGGAAGGGGCGCTCTTGTCGATGAGCTTTGTCGAGTCGCTGTAGGATTTCACGTTCAGCTTGGAGGAGTGGGCTGGGCAGATTTTCGACACGCTTCAAGTTTAGGATTGGAGGCCCCTCCGAGCTGAATTTTGTACCTTGGTAAACAGGTGGCAGAAAGCCTGCCTGCCAGTTCTGTAGATCGTTTACTGGGTAGCCTTTCGGGTCATCTAGTACAACATATCCGGGTAGGTTCTGGTTTTCCGAGCCCAGTCCGTAGACAACCCACGACCCCAACGAAGCATGGCCTGGCAGTGTTCGGCCAGAGTGCATGAGGTAAAGAGAAGGCTCGTGGTTGAAATGTTCGCCGTACATAGAGCGAATAAGTGTTATCTCATCTGTAACACTGGCCAAATGAGGCAGTAGTTCGGAAATCTCCATGCCAGATTGGCCGCATTTCGAAAACCGGTACGGAGAGGGAAGCATTGTTCCAATTTCATCAGCGAATTCGATCTGGTTTACGATATCTCGGGGTGGAGCGCTGCCTGCAAATTTCTTGAGTGTTGGTTTCGGATCAAATAGATCTACTTGGCTAGGGCCTCCATTCATAAAAAAATGAATAACGGCTTTTGCTCTGGGTTCGAAATGAGGGTTTAGAAGAGATTGGTCAAAAACTTCACGAGTGTGGTTGGTGGAATTTGAGAAAGGCGCACCTGCACCCAGAAGGTCTTCACCTAGTAGCGAAGCCAATGCCGCGCCGTGTACACCATCCCCGATACGCGAAAAGAATCCTCTTCGCGATAGACTTCTACTGGAGGAGTTACTCATGTTTGGCGCATCCAAAGGTTCACGCATGTTTTTGCCTCCTAAAAACTAATCTCAAGTGGCATGCGGCTCATTCGCAGTATACTCCAATATTCGGCACATAATTTATGGGAGGCGGTTTCGGCTATCCTCCAGCGTTTGCACGAGGCCGTAATCCAACTCTAAGTGTGCCACCGATGGCACAGGGTACAAGTCAACAATGAAGTCCTTTACACGCTCCAAGCAAATCCTTGATCACAACCGACGTTTTATCCCAGGTGGTATCTCCTCGACAAATCGGCACACTTCGCCAACTGTCTGTTTTACTAGAGGCCGCGGTTCTCGACTTTGGGATGCTGATGAAAACGAGTACATCGATTACCATGCTGCTTTTGGCCCTCAGGTTTTGGGTTATCACCATCCAAAGATCGAACAGGCCGTTCTGGAGACTTTAGAAACTGGTTCAGATCTTTTCGGGTCTGGACCGAGTGAGATAGAGGGTCAATTAGCGGAGCGAATCTGCTCCAACCTATCATGGGCTGACAGAGTAGCTTTCCTCAATACGGGTAGTGAAGCGACAGCTGCAGCAATTAGACTGGCACGTGCAGCCACAGGAAAGGATCATCTGATCGTTATGCAAGGTGGTTACAACGGCTGGCACAACGATGTTGCGTGCAATCTGATGACCCCTGTGGATCAACTCGGAGCACGTCGTTCACCGGGAGAGTACGAATTCCACCCGATCAGTGCTGGAATTCCCGAGATGCATCAGCAGCTAGTACACGCGGTAAATTTTAATGATCTAGATTCTGTGCGTTGGGTTGTTGAGCACTATGAAGTGGCAGCAGTTTTGCTTGAACCCATTCTTCAGAATGTTGGATTGATTAAACCACAGCCTGGCTACTTGAAGGCACTACGCAAACTTTCGGAAGAAATGGGATTTCTGCTGATTTTTGACGAGGTTAAGACAGGCTTTCGTCACGCGATAGGGGGCTATGCACAAATCGAAGATATTGCCCCAGATCTGGCGGTTTACGGTAAGGCTGTTGCGAATGGTTATCCACTTGCAGCAGTTGCCGGTCCTGCTCGTTGGATGGACTACTTTTTCCACGAAGATACTTCTAAGCGAGTTTTACTTGCGGGCACCTACAACGCTCACCCAGTTCCAACTGCGGCCGCCTTAGCCACCACCGATGTATTACTGGAGAATGATGCAGAAGTTTACAAGCGTTTTGAAGTTCTGGGTGCTCGTATAGAACAGGGTTTGAGTGGGATTTATTCGAGTGCTGGCGTACAGGCGACGATTGTTCGTCAAGGTTCGGCATTTGTCACTTACTTTATGGACCATGCTCCGGTCGACTGGCACGATTTAGCTTCCAATCACGATTACTCGTTTGATGAAAGGTTGCGTCATGCGTTACTTGAACACGGTGTTTTCTTCTTTCCTCTGCCTACAAAACAGTGTTCGATTTCGGCGAGCCATACCGAAAACGATATTGATCAGACATTGAAAGCAGCCGATTTGGCTCTATCAGAAGTAATGACGAGCCAGTCGTAGAGTGCCACGAATAAGTCACAATGTGCCAGTAGGCTTGTTTAGGTCTCAGAGATCCACTATGATCACGGTTTGAGGTAGATCCTTATAGATGGCAGATACGGTCAGAGTCGGCATTGTAGGTTTCACCGGTTATAGCGGGATGGAGCTAGTCAAGTTTCTACAGCGACATCCCCATGTTGAGCCAGTTTTGTTGGAACATCGTTCCCAATTGCCTGATGAAGGCTCGTGTTGGGAAACTGACCCCGAGCGAATACCGTGGTTGCCTGAAGGTCTTTGTGATTCAGGTATTCAGTTAGTTTTCTTTGCCACTCCGCATGAAGTATCACTAGAGCTTGTTCCAGCTGCTCTTGATACGGGAGTGAAGGTCATTGATCTGAGTGGAGCCTTTCGACTTCGCACTGTCGACAAATATAGCCGTTGGTATCAGATGGAGCATGACAGGCCGGACTTACTCGAAGAAGCTGTATACGGTTTACCGGAATATTTTCGTGCTGTCACTAAAGTTGCTCGTCTTGTTTCCAACCCGGGTTGCTACCCAACTGCTGCGAGCTTAGCGATTCGTCCTCTTATTACTGCCGGTGTTCTCGCACGCGAAGCTGGCGTGATCTGTGACGCTAAATCTGGAGTAAGCGGTGCCGGCAAGAAGCCGTCGAGGAAGACTCACTTCTGCTCTGTGACTGATAACTTCTCTGCCTACGCAATACTGGAACACAGACATGTACCTGAAGTTCTGCTAACCACTGATCTTGAGGAGCATGAACTCAGCTTCACCGCCCAGCTATTACCTGTGTATCGAGGTATTCTGGAAACTATTTACGTCCGTACTGAGGAAGAAATGACGCGAGAAGAACTCGCAAATGTCTACCACAAAGTTTATGACAAAGAGCCCTTCGTGCGCGTTTACCCCGACGGCTCTCTGCCAAGTCTTGATTCAGTAAATCATACGAATTACTGCGATTTAGGGATTCGTGTTGATTCGAAGACTCGTCGGGCTGTTATCGTTGCTGCAATTGATAATTTAGGTAAAGGAGCTGCAGGTCAAGCGGTACAAAATATGAATCTTGTGCTTGGTTTCCCCGAAGCTTGCGGATTACTCTAATTAGCGAAAGACTCTCACGTATTTCAACTTGTGAAACTACTCATTAAACTCGGCGGAACACTGCTCGAACAAACGAACATTCGCAAATCGCTGGCTACACAAATTGCTGCGCAGACTCTAGCTGGGCACAAGACTGTGATAGTACACGGTGGTGGTAAGCGACTAAGTCGCTATTTGGAGCACGGCGGTCACCAGAGTGAATTTCGTCATGGATTTAGAGTTACGCCACCGGAAATTTTGGATGCGGTTTTGAGAATTCTGGCAGGTGAGGTGAATCATCACTTGGTTTCAGAACTACAAAGTGAAGGAGCCCGTGCAGTAGGTCTATCTGGTATAGATGCTGGTCTCGTGAAAGCTGTTCAGCTTGATGATCGCCTAGGGGCTGTTGGTCAGGTTTCGGATGTGAATACTACTGTACTTGATGTGTTGACCGCCGAAGGGTTCCTGCCAACAGTTGCTTGTGTTGCCGGTAGTGAGAGTGGCGATATTTTCAATGTGAACGCTGATCAAATGGCGGTTGCTTGTGCTGTAGGTTTTTCGGTTGATCAGCTGATCTTTTTGACCGACGTAGATGGCGTTCTTGATAGCAATAAAAAATTGCTTCCCCGGTTAACCCCACCTGATGCAGAAAATTTAATTACTAATGGTGTCGCTCAAGGCGGTATGGAAGCTAAGCTGCGCTCTGCGGTGAATGGCCTTGAGCAGGGTATACGCCAAGTGCGGATTGCGGCTGGCAAAGCTCCCAATATCCTAACCCGACTACTTGAAGGTGAAGATGTTGGCACTACGTTGGAAACCAGCCATTCGTAGCAGGGGTTTTTGTGCACGGTGCACATTTCCTAGAACGAATCGGATTATTGTCTTTGCTAATTGCTACAAGGCTAAGACAAAAAGCTTCGGACAGAGAACTGACTAGTTTGATCAAAGTTCAGGCGACTGTTGCTGTTTAGTATTGAACAGGGTTCCAACATGCAGGACAGGTGGTTTACCCTTGATATACTTAACCCTAGGCCGTGCTAGGCACACCAAGTTGTCTCTGTCCGAAACGATTCATTATGCCCTTGTATGAGTACAAATGCCTAAAATGCGGGAAAGGCTTTGAAGAAATTCGTAAGTTTTCTGATCCGCCACTGACTGTGCACGAGCATTGTGGTGGAGAATTGCAGAAACTACTGTCACCGCCAGCGATTCAATTCAAAGGGACTGGCTGGTATGTTACGGATTACGCGAAGAAATCGGAAGGCTCTCAGGATAATAAGAAGGGTGTCGATCAAAAGAAAACTGAAAAAACTGCGAAAGATGCAAAAACAGCGAAAACGAAGACGGCATCTTCCGACACCAAGTCAGCATCCACTTCTGCAAAAACTTGAGGCCTAATTTAGGCAGACGAGCTCTTGTCCTAAAAGGAGACTGCAACCACAATGGAATCGATTCTGGTCACGCTTCCGGACGGCACAGAGAAGATAGTCGAAAAGGGGACGACGGCTTGTGATATCGCCAAAGAGATTAGCCCAAGGTTGGCCCAGTCAGCCCTAGCGGCGAAGCTTAACAATGAGGCAATCGACTTGGCAGAACCGATTGTCAGTGATGGCTCATTGAAAATCCTCACGGAACGTGATCCCGAAAGTCTTGAAATCTATCGACATTCAAGCGCTCACCTCTTAGCTGCAGCTGTTCTGGAATTGTATCCCGAAACCAAGCTTGGTATAGGTCCACCCACGGAACAGGGTTTTTTCTATGATTTTGAACGAGAGGAACCATTTACTCCTGAGGATCTCGAGAGGATTGAAGAACGGATGCGTGAGATTGTCAAACGCAATCCACGGAACTACCGAGTCTGGCTTCCACGACAGGAAACGCTTGCAGAGTTTCGAGAAGCTGGCGAGCAAATGAAGTGCGAACTGATAGAGGAAAAGACTGATGAGGACAGTATTTCGATTTACAAAACCGGCGATCTTTTTCTTGACTTCTGTCGGGGTCCTCATGTTCCCAGCATGGGCCGCATCAAGGCGTTTAAATTGCTCTCCGTTGCTGGAGCATACTGGAAAGGCAACGAAAACAATCAGCGTTTACAGCGCATCTACGGAACTTCTTTTTTCAATAAAAAGGATCTTAATGCCTATCTTCTCCGCGTTGAAGAGGCTAAGAAACGTGATCATCGCAAGCTCGGAAAGCAACTTGACCTATTTAGTGTCCAAGATGAGGCAGGTCCAGGGTTAATCTTCTGGCACCCAAAAGGAGGGGTCATCCGTCGCTTGATGGAAGATTGGCTGCGTGAGCAGTATGTTGCACGTGGTTATGGGTTGGTTTATACGCCTCATGTCGCACGACATGACCTTTGGCGTACGTCTGGCCATGCGGACTTTTACTCCGACGACATGTTCTCGACGATGAAATTGGATGACTCCGACTATCAGCTAAAGCCGATGAACTGTCCCTTTCATATTTTGATCTATAAGAACGGACTGCGCAGTTATCGTGATCTGCCGGTTCGATTGGGGGAATTGGGGACGGTCTACCGATATGAGCGGTCAGGCGTGATGCATGGTTTACTCCGGGTGCGGGGTTTTACCCAGGATGATGCACATATTTTTTGCACACCCGAACAAGTTAAAAGTGAGGTTATTGGATGTGTGGATTTTGCACTCGACGTACTGAAGACATTTGGATTTAGCACATTTGAAGTAGAGCTATCGACCTGGGACGGGGGCAACAGTGAAAAGTACGCAGGATCTGCGGAAGAATGGGAAATGGCTGAAAACGGTTTATTTAGCGCTCTCAAAGAACGGGAAATTGATGCCAAGATTATGCCCAATGAGGCAGCGTTTTACGGACCAAAGATTGATGTGAAATTAGTGGATGCTATAGGCAGGCCATGGCAGCTTTCGACAGTTCAGTTTGATTTCAATTTACCTCGTCGATTTGCACTGGAATACATCGGAGAGGATGGGAAGGCACACAGGCCTGTAATGGTACATCGTGCTTTGTGGGGCTCCGTGGAAAGGTTTTTTGGTGTCTTGATAGAGCACTATGCAGGTGCATTTCCCTTGTGGTTGGCTCCTGTGCAAGTAATTGTCTTACCTATTACCGATCGTCAGAATGGTTTTTCTGAACAGGTACAGAAACAACTTTTGGCCGCTGGTATTCGGGCAGAACTCGATCCCCGCAGCGAAAAAATCAATTTTAAAATCCGTGAAGCTCAGATACAGAAAATCCCATATATGCTGGTTGTCGGAGAACGCGAAGCCAAAGACGATACTGTTGCAGTAAGGCACCGTAAGCGAGGAAATGAGGGAACCTTGAGTGTTGAAGAATTCATCACAAATACTTCTAGTTTGATTGATTCGAGAGTGACCACGGACTAGAGCGTTGAATGTTTCGTGCAACGTTTGAGTCACTTGCAAAAATTGTTCATCTGAGTCAAGATCGACTGGAACACTATTTCTGGAGAGTTCGAGAGAGCGGGAGGATAAAAATATGAATTCGGTTGACCGCAGGAAATTTCTTCGTGTAACTGGGTCGGCAGCTGCATCAGTGGTTGCTGCCAGAGCAGGAAAAACACCAATTCGCGTAGGCGTATTCGGTACTCAGCACGGCCACACCAACAGTAAAATGCGCGCCATGCGTGCGAATAGTGACTACGAAATAGTTGCTGTTCATGAACCCAACGAAAGTGCACGTAAAAATCGCCAGAGCCAGGAGTTGTTTGCCGGATTGCAGTTCATCTCGGAAGATGCTCTACTTGCCGACGATTCTTTGGATCTTATTATGGTCGAGTGTAGTGTTTGGGAAGCGATTGGGTGGGGAAATAAGGTGATTGATGCCGGGCGTCATCTCCATCTTGAGAAACCTCCTTCGCCAGACCTCGACCCGTTCCGCAAATTGGTCGAAAAGGCGAAAAGAAAGGGGCTATTGCTGCAGCAGGGTTATAACTACCGTTTTCATCCTTGTATTCGTGCCGCTATAGAAGCTGCCCAAAAAGGTTGGCTTGGTGATGTGTACCTTATGCGAGCTACGATGAATTCGAATCGTGGTAAGAGATCACGTGCTAGTGAAGCTAAGTATCCGGGCGGCGCTTTTTTTGAGTTATGTGGCCATATGGTTGACCGTGCAGTGGAGCTGTGGGGACGTCCCGATAAGACGACAAGTTTCATGCGTCATGACACCAGTGAACCTGACGATCTAAAGGATAATACTTTGGCGGTTCTTGAGTACGAAAAATCAATGGCGGTGATTTCAACTGCCGCTAAAATGGCTAATGCTGGTGCTCATCGCTCTTTTGAATTGGTCGGTACTGAGGGGTCATTCTTCATTCAGCCGATTAGTGGTGACAGAACAATGCGAGTCAATATGAGTGAAGCCCGTGGGACATACAAGAAGGGATGGCAAGACATCAAATTTGAGCCTCATATCTACGACAAGTATGAGTTTGCGGACATGGCTCGTGCTATTAGGACGGGTGAGCCGCTGAGTTACTCCTACGATCATGAATTGCTCGTGCATGAAACTTTACTCCGAGCATCTGGACATATGACTTGAGCGGTAATGAACTCTGTACGGCCACCAGATAGGAAGAGACATGAAATCATCCAAGAATGCGGTTACACGTAGAACTCTGATCGGAGCGACGACCGTGGTGCCGTTCGCCGCTGTCGCAGGGAGTACTGCAAATTCAAGCGTTTCAATTGGTTTGTTGGGTACGGGGGGGCGTGGCCCCACAGTTTCACGTTTACTGACCCAGAACACGTCAGGTCGGATTGCCGCGTTGTGTGATCTCTATGACGAGAAAATCGAGCGCGCAAAAAGGGTTATCAATCTCGAAAATCCAGTGATTTATAAAGATTATGAAAAACTACTCGCTAGTGATGTTGATGCCATCATAATTGCGACACCTGCCTTTTTGCATGCCGAACATTTCGAGAAAGCGGTCCAAGCAGGGAAGCACATATACATAGAAAAGCCTGCTTCACCAGATGTTGCTGGTTGCAAACGTATCATGCGAGCAGCCGACAGTGCAGATCGTCACCTTAATATCACCTTCGGTTTCCAGCGCCGGTACAGTCAGATCTATAAGAACGCCAAAACCTTACTGGATTCCGGTGAGATTGGAACCGTCCGTTTGGCTCTACTTCAATTTCTTAAGAGCCGAAGTTCGAAAAAACGACCTGGAGGCATGGAGCCGCCAACAAAATTGGCTGATAAGATCGCGCAATGGTATTCGTGGCGTCATCTTTCAGGTGATCTGATTGTCGAAAACAATATACATTTAATAGACGTGATGAACTGGTTTTTGGGTGTTCATCCAATGAAAGCTATTGGCACGGGCGGACAGACTGTACCACGACCAGGTGACGTACGCGATCACGGTCAAGTCACCTTTGATTACCCAAACAATGTGCAAGGTTGTTTAACTGGTACAACACTTGCACCACCTACCTACCGGGTAGTTAATGAGCGGTTCTTTGGAAATAAAGGTGGCATAGAAACCACGTCACTCTACTGGAAGCATTTTCGCAACCGTGATGAAATTTTGACCGAGCAAGCACCACGCAATTCAACCGTCGAAGCCGTAGACGAATTTGTGACGCGAATCACAGAGAGTCGTCCGGAAAATACTGGAGTACGTGGTGCTGAATCAACTCTGACCGCTATCCTCGGACGTATGGCAATGGATCTCAAGAGGGAAGTCACCTGGGAAGAAATGTGGAATTCGGAAGCCTAACGCTCTACGTGATCAGCAAGAAACCCCTTTGCGGTATCTTTAATTAGAATGGTCAACTTGGCCATCGAAAAGCATATTTAAACACTCTGCTTAGGTCTTCATTTGTTGTGTGGTCATGGTTGGTCTTGGTTGATCCTCCACCGTCGCATTGCAAAATGCTATAGGGTTGGATACGGCCGGCGTGATTTTGCAAGATGAAGCTAAGTTTTGTAGGAGTGCGGAGTACAATGCGAAATCGCCAACTCATGAACCGGCTCTTTTTTTTACTGTTGTTTGCCGCAGCTGTATATGGCCTGTTCCGAATCGGTTGGTTAGGTCAAGTCAGTGACTACAACCGTTTAGTCGAAATCCTACGTCAAGAAGGGGTTTGGGGTCCACTGACCTGCATTGGTGTTCAGGTTCTGCAGGTTATCGTTTTTATGGTTCCAGGTGAAGTAACCCAGGTTGCAGCTGGATATGTTTTCGGAGCTTGGGCGGGATTTATTTATTCCTGGATTGGCATCATGTTGGGATCTGTTTGTGCATTCGGGTTCTCGAGTTTGGTGGGACGGTCGGTGGTGGGGCGAATCTTGGGGGAAACGAGACTTACTAGGATCAATAGCGCATTAGAGACTCACAAAGGAAAGTCAGCTTTGTTTGTGCTGTTTCTTATCCCGGGAATACCCAAGGACAGTTTATGTTATGCGGTTGGGTTGACGGAATTCAAATTGGGTGAATTCCTGATCCTTTCAGGATTAGGTCGAGCACCCGCGTTGTTATTCAGTACGATGATGGGTTCTCAAATTTATGAACAGCAATATTTCTCACTTGGTTTGACTGCAATACTTGCTGTAGCGATCGGTGGTGTAGCTTTCTTCTATATAAAAAAGAGGAGAAGTTAGATTGTGATCCGACTAATGACCAAGTCAGATATCCCTTCAGCGATGCTCCTGAAGGAGTCTGAGGGATGGAATCAAACTGAAATTGATTGGGTGACAATCCAACAAATTGAACCTGGTGGATGTCTGGTATTTGAACGAGCAGGTACAGTTGTGGGTACGGTAACTACAGTGTGCTATGGCAAGCACCTAGGTTGGATAGGGATGATGTTGGTTGATGCCGAATACCGTCGCCAGGGTATCGGTGCGGCGTTGATCGAAGCAGCTTTGGAATATCTCGATCGCCGAGAAGTATCAATAGCGAAATTGGATGCTACGGACGTAGGGCGGCTGCTCTATGACAAATTTGGTTTTGTCGATGAGTGTACTGTTGAGCGTTGGATTCGCCCTAGCGGTGATGTACAGGAAGAACAAAAACCAGATGATGGAAAAGATACAATTGGTAACTGGGATCAACATTTAGATCAAGAAGCATTTGGGCTTGATCGTAGCCGTATCTTGGATTGTCTACTAGCGAACCCAGGAGTCAGATTGTTTCGAACCAGCAATGCACAGGCTTTTTTGCGACCTGGGTCAAAATTTCAGCAGTTAGGCCCTTTTGTGGCACGTGACACCCATGCTGCCGGAGTGGTGCTTGATAAGATTCTCAGCCACAGCTGTGCTTGTACAATTGCTTGGGATCTGTTTCCTGACTGTTTGACAGCAGTACAGTTGTCTCGCGAAAAGGGGTTTGCACCGCGTCGACGATTGACGCGAATGGCCAAGAAGATGCGATCCGACAGCTCTGAAAGTTTTTTGGGCGATCAAGCAATGCAGTTTGGTATTGCAGCTTTTGAATTTGGCTAGGGGTCGCCACGCCATTTTTTGACTGATCCTATGAAACAATGTGATGGTGGCTCGGTGGATTTGTGACGGGGTAGGCCTGGCTCCGTCCTGGTAAATTTATGGAACTTGTTCGAAATCGTTTCTCTTGGAAAATCCGAAACCAGGAACTGGTGCTAGGGGTCAGAACCATTCTGATGGGAGTCCTTGATGTATATTCCCCGAAACCTGTGAAAGATAAAGAGTGGATCGAGCATGTTTTAGATAGAGCCATTCAGCTGGAACGCGAGGGCTCAGATCTTTTAGACATCCAGCCATTCGGAGAAGTATCAGAATGGGGAAAACAGTCGACCTGGCCGGTGTCCAACTCCGACGAAGAGTTACGTCGGCTTGTTCCTGTTGTTAAAAAACTTCGTTCCAGAATTGATATTCCGATTTGCGTGACGACCCACCTTGCTGACACAGCCGAACGGGTATTAGAGCTGGGTGTTGATGTCATTCGAGATTGGAGTGGGCTCTGTGTCGATCCGAGAATGGCGACAGTAGTGAATCGTTATGATGCAGGTTTGGTTCTGGGGCATGCTCGTGGAGAGCCAAAGAATTGGTCAAAGTTGCTACCATTATCAGACCCAATTTCTGGGATTGGGAAAGATCTACAAAACTCAATGGCGCGAGCGCGAGAAGCCGGGATTGATCCTTCTCGAATAGTTCTAGATCCTGGTTTTGAACATGGTAAGACAACCAGTGAGAACTTGCTAATGTTGACAAATCTCGATCTTCTGGCAAACTCGCAACGCCCAGTTTTAGTTAGTTTTTCGGGGAAAAGGTTCTTGACAGCATCAGTGCGATCGACTCAAGATGAGTTCCAATATGCTGAAATGGCAGCAGCGAGTGCGGCTCTATTGGCGGGCGTGCATATTCTGCGGGTTGCTGATGTCGAAAAACAGAGCTACGTGGCACAATTCCTAGATCGCTTATTTGGGTCTTTGGAACAAGAAATAGATCCCGACTAAAAATATTGAAATTATGACCCTTCCATCTGTATTGCGAGACTCTCAAACATTAAAGGCGTACGCGGACAAAACTCCGCAATCAGCACAATCTTACCGAGAAGCACGGACAACCTTCCCTAGTGGCATTACACATGATGTGCGCTTTCTTCTGCCGCATCCACTGTGCGTTGAATATGCAGATATGGGGAATAAGTGGGATGTTGATGGCAATCAGTATGTCGACTACTTCGGCGGGCATGGAGCTTTGATGTTGGGTCACAACCACCCAGTCGTCATCGATGCGGTACAAGAACAGATAAAACGCGGTGTTCACTACGGGGCATCACACGAGTTGGAACTAGAGTGGGGTCAATTAGTTCGTTCGATGATTCCTTCTGCTGAGCGGGTACGGTTTACTGTTACGGGTACTGAAGCTACACACTTGGCTCTCAGGGTGGCACGAGCTTCAACTGGCAAGTCGAAGGTTGTACGGTTTTGGACGCACTTTCACGGCTGGCATGATCATGTGGCTTTTGCCCGTGGGAAATCTGAAATGACTCCTGAAGGTATACTCCCCGAGGTTGTCAATGGAATGTTGGTCGCACCTTCGGGCGAGATCGATTATCTCGAAAATTTATTTTCCAAACGTAACGATATTGCCGCTGTCATTCTCGAACCTACTGGTTCGACGTTTGGTAAAGTGCCGATTGATCCACAGTTTCTTACGGATCTTCGGAATCTCACGAAAAAACACGGTATTGTGCTTATTTTTGATGAGGTCGTCACGGGGTTTAGATGTTCGACCGGTGGAGCACAGGGTTTCTATGGAGTTACTCCAGACCTTACAACAGTGGCGAAGATTTTGGGTGGTGGGTACCCTGCTGGAGCTGTGGTT
>DJHJ01000016.1 GCA_002433055.1 Acidobacteriia bacterium UBA6623
AACCCCGTCAGGACCGGAAGGTAGCAGCGGTAAGCGATTCACCTTGGGTGCCGCGGGAACGCCGGGCTGGAGTCGGTCCTGCCATTTACGTCATATGAGTCTGTCGACACTGGGGTGCACGGTCATATTTGCTTGTCGAGACTAGACCTGCAAGACGAAAAAACGACGTCTGTCTGGGTAATGAATACAGCTTTGATTCTTCTATGACCCCACAACGCCTAGGGCAACATTTTCTAATTGACACCTCTGTCGTAAAAATGATTGTTGATGCCGCCGATATGCGACATGATGATATCGTCGTAGAGGTCGGCCCGGGGCGAGGTGCACTTACGAAGGATATTGTCAGCCAGGCAGGAAAGGTGTTGCTGATTGAATACGATGCGGAAATGGCCGCACGATTGGCGTTGAGATATGAAACGGATTCTAACGTAAAAGTACTTAACCTTGACGCTCGCCACTTCGGCTCAGACTCTCATGCATGGTTGTCAGATGGTAATTACAAGGTTGTAGCTAATCTGCCTTATTATGCAGCCAATCCTATAGTACGTAACTTTCTTGAATCTACTCATCAGCCGACTACTATGGTGATCATGGTTCAACGAGAAGTTGCGAATGATATGGCAGCAGAACCTGGTGACATGAGCCTGCTTTCTCTGGCCGTTCAAATTTATGCATCTGTAGACAATGTCATCGACGTGCCACCGGAATGTTTCGACCCGCCGCCAAAAGTTCATTCTTCTGTGTTGAAATTGAAACCTGTAGGTGTGCCCAGATTACGTTTCGACTCAAGTGAAGATTTTTTTAAGTTGGCCAGAGGTGGATTCAAAAGTCCTCGCAAACAACTCCATAATTCACTTGCAGACGGTCTTTTCATTAATCTGGATGATGCGCGGAAATTGGTGAATGAGACGGGGATAGAAACAACAAGGCGACCAGCCACCCTGTCCATTGATGACTGGCAGGTCTTGTATGACGTATGGGTCGCCAATGGAAGACCCTCCAACACTCCGGGCTCAGTTCGTCGCAGTGATAGGCGAAATCTCAATGACTGATCAAGGCAACCTCGTTGAAAAGGCATACGCAAAGGTTAATCTGACTCTTGAAATTCTAGGAAAACGCAGAGATGGATATCACGACCTCCTGTCGGTCATGCAGACTGTCAATCTGTTCGATACTGTCACGTTGTCTAAAGCTGATTCGATCGCAGTTGAATGTGATGATAGTGATATCGATGCCGACGATAATCTGGCCACCAAAGCAGCTATTGAATTAAAAAAGCGTGCTGGTGTCTCGGAAGGAGCGAAAATTTCAGTTGCGAAACGGATTCCTGTTTCAGCTGGATTGGGTGGTGGATCCGCTGACGCTGCCGCGACTTTAAGAGGTTTGAACTATCTTTGGAATCTGGGACTTTCGGATGATGATTTACTAGAAACAGCAGCTTCGGTTGGTTCGGATGTGCCGTTCCTTATCAACGGAGGGACTGCCCTTGTGGGAGGAAGAGGGGAAGAAGTGATACCGATTCCTTCTGCTAGGATCCCGAGATTTTTGATCTTCAAACCTGCTGTCGAGTACCAAACCGGTAGCACTAAGACGGCATCTGCATTCTCCCGGGTTGATAAGTCGATGTATACGGTTGGGAATCTTACTCACAAACTGGCTGCGAGGATTCGATCTGGTGGAGATTGTCCTCCAGAGCTCTTTTTCAATCAGTTCCAGACGATAGCTGAGGATATTTACCCGGGATGGGCACTCTCTCGGGAGCGGTTGCATAATATCGGTGTCAATGAAGTTGTTTTGTGTGGTGCAGGACCATCGATTTTCGCCGTGCCACCCTCAAAAGAAATAGGAACAGCTTGGCATTTATTGTTATCAAGAACCTACGGCGAGGAAGCATTTCTCGTAGAGCCTGTATCACCTGATTTGGAGGGTTAAATGGAGGAACCGTTGCGTACGGTGATCGCTGGGATGATCAGTGGTGCTTTGATGGGTCTGGTGTTTGTAACTCACATTTCTCTTTTGCTGGTTAATCACCCTCCTGCTGTGCTGATAGAGCGGGCAGCCGTATCTAATGTTTCCAGGTTGATAACCATTTCTGCTTTTACCACTTTCATCGGCTGGAATTTTATGGCAATACTCATGTCTTTTGCGGCTCAGTTAACCTTGGAAATGACATCTTTGCGTTTATCATTTGCTCCGAGCTTTACCTACTTGTTTATAGTTGTTTTTCTCACACTTTTTATTGCTATCCCGTCGCTCGTAATATTTAGAGACCGGAAAATCCATGTCTTCGCTGAGCTACTAGTTTTTATTGGCGTGTTTGGCTTTTTGGTTCCAAATCTCGTAGTAGCGGTCCACAGGTTGTGATTGGCAATTTTTTCGTCACTGAAAAGGCCTCTACAATACTAAACTTGAGGACACACAAACATCTCAGAGGAAGAAATGACCATGAGGTTCCCCGATCGATTCGCCGGAAAAGTCGCCCTACTCACCGGTTCAGCGGCAACCCTGAAAAATGAACTGATGGGATTCGGAGGAGCTACGGTCTGGAGATTCCTAGAAGAAGGTGGACGGGGGGTAGTTATCACTGATGTCCAAGATGATGTTGGCGAACGTGCTGCGGAGCAGTTACGTGAAGAGGGCCACGATGCTATTTACCTTCATCTTGATGTGACAAACGAAGATGAATGGGATAAGGCTGTTTCCTCTACCATCAAACATTTTGGAAGGATTGATATCCTGGTCAACATCGCCGGTATTTTAGATCCAAAATCGATCCTGGATATTGAACCTGCCGTTTGGAAAAAAACAATGGAAATAAGCACGGTTGGAGTATTTCTTGGTACTCGTGCCGTTGCGAAGCAGATGGAAAAATCCGGTGGTGGCTCGATCATCAATCTCGCTTCTATGGCAGCCAAACAGGGTTCTGGTTCTTACGGATCTGCCTATTCTTTTTCACGTGGAGGCATGCATAACTTTACTCAATCCTCAGCCTTGCAACTTTCTGGTATGGGAATCCGTGTCAACACCATCATGCCGGGGTGGGTACACACCCCGTTTACGGATTATCTTTACACGGACCCTGAACAAAGTAAGTATCGTACCGATCGTGTACCGTTGGGCCGGTGGGGTGAGCCAGAAGATATCGCTGCAGGCAT
>DJHJ01000002.1 GCA_002433055.1 Acidobacteriia bacterium UBA6623
GGTGCAGCCGGTATTCGCTCGCCCCTAGGAAATCACCTTATCCGAATGGGAAGGTAGGCGACCTGATATCGCTATTCAGCTCTCTGATCTTGATTTTTCAGCCATTCTTATACCAGTCCCTGAATCGCAATATCCAGTTACAGAGGATAGTGGTTAACTTCGGATCCTTGTGATAGGATTACTCTACGTTGCTGTCAGGAGTAATTTCTTGTCAAAACGAGTTTTTTTTATTGGTGTGATCAGTTTTTGTGGTGCTTTGCTGCCTCTGGCCAGTGAGCCTGCGAATAGCTGGCCACAATGGCGCGGTGCCCATCAAAATGGCACAAGCACTACAGCCGAAAATCTTCCTGTGAGCTGGAGTGAGACAGAAAATGTCCAGTGGCGAATTCGGTTGCCTAGCTGGAGCGCAGCGACACCAATTATTTGGGAAGACACGGTTCTAGTTACATCAGGGGAACAAGGGTTCGACACCGCTAGGGTGCAAAATCCACTTCAAAATAGATCCGAGAAACGGGACAAGCTGCTGCTGTTGGCCATTAACCGCAAGAATGGATCTATTCTTTGGCAGCGTGAAATTGGTTCCGGCAATCGCTTCATCCGCAAGCAAAATCTTGCTTCTCCTTCGCCTGTAACTGACGGCAAACATATCTGGGTGTTAACTGGGACAGGTTTTTTAACGTGCTTTGATTTTGCTGGTGAGAAACTTTGGCAACGAGACATTCAGAACGACTATGGGCGTTTTGGACTCAAACATGGGTACGCGTCATCTCCTTTGCTGCACGACAACCATCTGTATATTCAAGTTCTCCATGGAGAGACAACTGACGAACCTTCCTATGTGTTTGCCGTTGATAAAGCAACAGGGGAGACTTTTTGGAAAATCAACCGCTGGACAGACGCACCAGATACAGAATCGCCGGACGGTTACTCTACCCCGCTGGTGCAGAAAATCGGCGGCAAAGAACAGTTGATTGTTGTTGGCGGAGATTATGTGACTGGCCATGATTTAGGCAACGGTAAGGAATTGTGGCGAATGGGGGGATTTAACCCGGGCAGGAAACACAACTACCGTACTGTAGCGTCATCGATTTTCCTTGATGGCACAGTGTATACATCTAGCACTAATGGACGACCGTTTATTGCTTTTCGGCCTGGTAACGGTAGACTGGGGCCGAAAAATATATTGTGGGAAAATAATCTCGGCGCTGATGTTCCATCACCAACAACCGATGGTCGACTCATCTATGTCTTAGACGACAAGGGCATTATGGTGGCTCTCGACGCAAGATCGGGAGAGGTTGTTTGGGATCGGATACGAATCGAACCTGGAATTTATAGTGCCTCACCGACTCTCGCTGATGGCAAGATCTATGCCATTAGCGAAGATGGCACAACATCGGTCCTACAGACAGGTCGAGAATTCAAGGTGCTAGCAGTCAACAAGTTTGATAGCCACACATTGGCCAGCCCAGCAGCAGTCGGCAGCCAGTTATTTATACGCACTGCCGATCATCTGTATTGTCTAGCCAAACAATAGCCGGCAGACTTGAGTCGGAAAGTACTTAGCAGCGTTCTGCTAAATTTGGACGAATTAATCACCAGGGGATAATGAATTTTAACGACTTTCAGCGTATACAGACCAGGCGATACTTCTTCAAGTTTGCTGCCGGTGGTATCGAAACCATAGCTCTTGCTCATTTGCTCGGTCAAGACGGACGAACAGCACAAAAGGAATTGCCTGACGTTAACCCTCTGGCACCACGTGCGCCCCAATTTGCACCTAAAGCGAAAAATGTAATTTTTCTACTACAGGCTGGCGGACCAAGCCAGATCGACTTGTATGATCCCAAACCCGAGTTGCAAAAACGCCATGGTCAGGTTCTGCCAGAGTCAATGACGAAAGGTCGAAAATTCCCTTTTATTAGCCCCTCTGCCAAAGTACTTGGCAGCCCTCGGAAGTTCCGAAAATATGGAGAAAGCGGTGCGGACTTTTCTGATTATATTCCTCACATGGCTTCCCGGGCAGATGATATCGCCCTAATTCGTTCGATGCACACTGAGGCCGTCAATCACCACCCTGGACAAGCCATGTTGATGAGTGGCACCACGATGTCAGGGCGGCCGACTGTAGGATCATGGGTTAGCTACGGCCTGGGGAGTGAGGCCAACGATCTCCCCGCTTTTGTGGTCCTTAATTCTGGGAGGGGTGCTAGTGCAGGTTCCACAAACTGGAGCAATGGTTTTCTGCCCTCCACCTATCAGGGTGTTAACTTCCGAGGGTATGGTGACCCAATTCTGTACCTGAAGAACCCGCCTGGTATCAGCAATGACAGTCAGCGAGCCCGGATCGATGCAATTCGTGAACTGAATGAGAACCATTATCAGAACACGGGAGATTTAGAGATAGCTGCACGCATCCATTCCTATGAGATGGCATTTCGGATGCAAACAGCTGCCCCGGAGCTCCTGGATTTTTCGAATGAATCTCAGGCCGTTCTTGATTCCTTTGGTGTCGGGAAAGAGCCAACCAATGCCTATGGTACAAACTGCCTGTTAGCTCGCCGCATGGTAGAACGTGGTGTTCGATTTGTGCTTCTCGTCCATGCGAGTTGGGATCAGCACGAAAACCTCGATGAAGAACTAGGCAAGCACTGTGATGCCACCGATGCTCCTGTAGGTGCATTACTTGGAGATCTTAAGCAACGTGGTTTACTCGACGAAACCATGGTGGTCTGGGGCGGTGAATTTGGACGCACTCCGTTGGGAGAATTTGAGAGGGAGTTCGACGGTGAAGCTCCCGGTCGTGACCATCACCCAGGTTGTTTCTCGATGTGGGTTGCTGGCGGTGGCATACAAGGTGGCCAAGTCATTGGACGGACTGACGACATTGGTTTCAATATCACTGAAGACCCTGTTCACATACATGATTTGCAGGCCACAATACTCCATGCACTAGGCTTAGACCACACCCAATTGACCTACAGCTTTATGGGTAGAGATTTCCGCCTCACTGATGTCGGTGGCAACGTCGTCAAAAAGCTGTTCTCTTGATGAATAACCCTTAGGTGTTGACGTATCAAAACCTCAACAGAGATTACGATAGACCTGTACGGTTTCTTCGGCAGTACGTCGAATATCAAAGTTTTTGAGGACAGCATTGCGTCCCTGTTGGCCTAGCGTCGATACTTGATCTCGATTCTCGAGTAATTGTTCTAGCTTAGAGACGAGATCCCCAACATCACCGGGTTTGTGCAGTAATCCTCCTCCTGTTGCCTTAATCAACTCAGGAAATATGCCAAGATCAGGTTGAATAACTGGTGTCGCACTGGCCATAGCTTCTAGGGCATATAGTCCTTTCGAAGCCGGATATGAGACCGGGACTGACAGCACATCTAAGTTGCTCAGGAAACGGATCTTCTCAGTGCGATCAATTTCTCCTAAGTATTCAAAGTCTGCACTAAAGCCAGCATCGGATACCTTGCGGGAAATTTTTTCTAAGTATGATCTATGATGTGGGTCAAGCCAGCCAGCTACTAATAGACGAGGTGTAGGAGATGTATCACCATGTCGTCGTCTGATCTGTACAAAAGCGTCAGCTAGCAGGTCGAGACCCTTTTCGGGGCTTACACGAGCCATGTATCCAATCCGGAATTCTTCTCGGGCATGTGTGGATCCAGGCTGAAAGCCTTTGAGTGACAACCCTGGTGAAATAACGTTGATCTCATTCACATCTACTCCAAGACGAGGGGCCATTGCAATAGCTTGGTCACGACCCGGTGCTATAAAGGTGTCAATTGACTGCGATTTTTTGAGTAGATAGCCAAAAGCCTTTTCTCTGTAGGGTGATGGTAGATGTTCGAGGAAGTGGTGTTCGCCTTGCAATGAACAGACAACGGGTATTCCAAGTATTTTTTTTGCAGGCGATGCCAAACCAGCAAGCATGGAGTTAGTCAGATGCAATATGTCGGGTGGGTCTATTGTCATCCAATCGATAAGTTTGGCAATTTCTTTACTCTGTTGACCATCAGAACCTTCGAGTACCGAAACAGTCAGTTCCCCGAGATCTTTGGGGTCAGTTTTAACAGCAAACTTGGCGGCCCAATTTAACAACAAGGGATGGTCAAATAGTTTATCGAGCCAGTCAGGTGTAGCTCGAAACAGGGAAAATTTTTGCTGCAGAAAGGCATTAATGCCACCGACAAAAACACGATTTAAACTAACGTCGACTTCGTCGACCTTAATTGGCGTGTATATTGGAACCAGTCGGACGTTATGCCCAAGTTCGAGCAAAGATGCTGCTAAGGTGTTGTCCAGTAGGCAGTTTCCGCAGATCATGCCTCCGGCACCCGCAGTAATGTAGTCGATCCTCATAAAATTCAACACTATCCAAGAATTGCTATGTGGGGCAAGTCATTGGTTACGTGCATAGGTTACAGATCAGAATTCACTGCAGTTGCTTCTGGAAAGTATTTTCGCAGGGTTTCGTGTGAAGGCGCAGCAGTTATGAGAGAAACCAAGATTAAAGCCGCTGATGCCGCAACGAAGATAGTCGCAGCCGGTAGCATGTCCAAAAACAGATACGTTCGATCAGCACCATATTGGGCTTCTCGAAATAATAGAAACCAGGTGGATCCAGCGACTACCACAGAGGCAGTTGCTCCTGTAGTCGTTGCACGCCGCCAATATAGAGCGGCTATAACAAGCGGAAACAACCCCACGAACCCACTAAAGGACCATATTCCCAAGGTGAATACGTGGCGCGGTTCAAACAGAGCAAACAAGTAAACTACAGCTATAATTGCGACGATAAACAGCCGAGTCATTAGCACCATTTTTCGATTATCAAATCTATTTTTCCCAAAATAATGTGTTACGACGTCGTTTGTAAACATTGTTCCCAAACAGAAGAATTGCGAATCAAGTGACGACATTATTGCGGCAAGAATTCCGGCTCCGAGTAATCCTCCCAGTAACGGACCAGTCAATTTCTGAATCATGGTAGCTAGTTCTGTGTTAGCAGGAGTGTCAGGGGGTACGACCAGCGAGCCATCGGATAGCATGGCCGAGGTTGCCCAAACGCCAACCAGTACACAAGGAAGCCAAACCAGTAGCGTGAAGATTGGATGAGCCACCAAGGTTAGACGGAAAGTTTTGGCCGAACGTGCTGTCAGCCAGTGTTGAAAAATGTGAGGGAACATCCCTGCAGATAGTGGGATAAGGCAATAGCTTAAAAAGTAGAGCTGAGGGACACCTTCTCCGCGAATCATCTTATTGGGATTGGTTGCAACAACAGAACGACTGGCGGCTTCAATGCCGCCTAGCGCGTGAGCAATAACTCCAAAGGTGATCAGGCATGCAGTAACGAAAATGCATGTCTGTAATGTGTTAGCCCAAACAGCTGCGCGTAAGCCACCGACGAAGATGTAGAGCAATATAACTGAACTGACAACAAACTCGCTGAGCCAAGGTGGTATTCCTCCTCCGGTCGTGGCAAAAATTACTGGAAAAGCATTAGTGGTCAACGAATTGATGACCGCTCCAGCACCCAATAGACCGATCATCAGATATGGAATCACTAGGACAACTAAAACTGGAAATAGCAACCATCCAAGAGCGTTGCTTTCGAACCGATCACGGAAGTACTGGATTTGAGTGACGAAACCGTATTGTTTTCCAATTGCCCATAGGCGAATACCCACAAAAAAGAAGATGGCAGTATGCACCAGGCAAGATGAGGATGCGATCATTCCGTAGACTCCAATACCTATACGGAAGGATTCTCCTGTGCTGCCGACGATCGAGAAAGCTGTCATTGTTGTCCCGAAGATTGACATCAAAAACATAAAAGAACCTATAGAGCGTTCCGCTACGAAGTAGTCACTGGCAGTTCCTCTGGACCAGCGTCCAGCAAGCCATGCTAGACCGAGCAGTAGCCCCATGTAGAACGCTATGACTATGAGCTGGGTCATCGGTTCAAATCCTCATGCGGCACGTTTTTTGATTTAGAGACAATCTCGTGGTTGGCAGGCCAAGCATACCGTATGATCAAAACCCAAAAACAGGCAATTGCGATTGAATAAAAGGCGTGATAGGCTAAGCCCGCCGGAAGGAAACCGAACATAAGAGTAGCGTTTTCCCATAACCAAAAATCCTGGTGAAGAACAGCCAACAGCAGGATTCCCAGAGAGACGAGTCTTTTGTTTCGCACGGAACTTTCAGAGAGCGCGTTGAGCGCAAGAAAAACTGTAAGCGTAGCAAAATACCGATACACAGTTCAGGTAAAGACAGATTTGCACCAGTCTATTTATTGCATGAGGTTGTCTGTCGATTACGTTGCGCACTCAAAAATCGAAAAAATGACGCAAGAACAGACAAGGTCCTGAGAGTAACCTCTATCGCAAGTTGCTGAGGATGACCTCAAAAGCTGGATTGTTTATCGGTTGTAACTTGGCGTCGAGCCTCTCAGGTGCTGCCAGATCTCATTGCATTGTTCAGTTTCTAGATCGTTAAGATGAGGCACTTCGAGAGTTTGCAGATTTTTTTTCAGCTGGTCAGAACTAGAAGCTCCGAGGATTACAACGTCAACACTTTTCTGGGAGAATACCCAAGTGAATGCCAGTTCAATGAGACTACGCTGATTCTGTTGGGCGACGACTTTTAATTTTTCAACCGCTTGAAAGTAGTCTTCATGCCAGTACCTGTTTCGGTACATCTTGGCGGAAGCTCTACCACCTTCGAATCGGGTGTTTTCGACAGGGCTTTGTCCGTGACTATGTTTGCCCGTCAATAGTCCCCCCGCTAATGGGTTATAAGCCACAACGCCGATCTCGAACTGTTCAGTAAAGGGTAGGTATTCCTGCTCGATGCCTCGTGCCAGGAGATTATACATTGGCTGTGAAACCCAAGGAGGCTGGTAGCCATTTTTCTCGCAAAGCCAGAGAATTTCACATAACTGCCAAGCACTATAGTTCGATGTTCCGGAATAACGAATTTTACCTTCCAATCGCAGTGATTCTAATGTTTCCAAGGTTTCTTCTATGGAAGTATCATAGTCCGGTTGGTGCAAATAATAAATGTCCAAATAGTCGGTACCTAATCGAGTAAGGCTCTCGTCGATGCTCTGTCTAATTGCTGTGCGAGAAAGGCCGCTGTAAGAGGCCTCACGATCCATTTTTCCTCTGACTTTATCGGCCAAAACTACCTTGCTGCGTTTAGCTCCTAGGGCGGATCCTAGAATTTCTTCTGAAAGCCCTTGGTTATAAACGTTGGCAGTGTCGAAGAAATTAATGCCTGCATCCAGACAAATATCGACTATCCTGCAAGATTCCGATTTGTCAGCTTGGGACCCGAATGTCATTGTCCCCATACAGGCCTGGGAGACGACCAAGTCCGTGTGAGGTAGCCTTATCAGTTCCATAGTGAGATTCTTGTTGATCTATTGGTTTAGTAGGTCACTCAGGGCATTCTCTAAGTCTGGGTATCGGAAAGTGTACCCAGATTGTCGTGCGGTTGCCGGTAGTACAAGTTTGCTTGATAGGAGTTCGCTAGCGAATTCACCCATTATCAACTTTAGTGCGAATGCTGGGGTAGGCAAGAGAGCAGGTCGTGATAATGCATCACCTAGCGCACGAGCAAATTGTTTCTGGCGTACTGGAGAAGGAGCGACTGCGTTAACAGCACCGCTGTGATTATTCTTCAATAAGTGATTCACGAGCCCAATCAAATCATCGAGGTGGATCCATGACCACCATTGTTGACCAGATCCCAATGGTCCGCCCAGCCCAAATCGAAACGGCAGTAGCATCGCCCCCAGTGCGCCACCACCGAGTCCCAGGACGATACCAATGCGTAGGCGTGATACGCTGATACCATGATCCTCAGCTTTACAGGCTTCCATTTCCCATTCTTGGCCCACATTTGCTAGGAAATCTGACCCTGGGGCAGAATCTTCAGTAAGCTTCTCATCCATCCGATCGCCGTAGTATCCTATAGCGCTTGCCGAGATTAATGTGTGAGGCCGTGAATTTAAGCTGCCGAGAGTGGCAACAAGATTGCGGGTACTCGCCACACGACTTTTGTGAATAGCTGTTTTCTTGGCTAGTGTCCAACGCCCTACGACGCTTTCACCTAGTAAATGAATTACTGCTTCTATCCCTTCAAGTGCTTCACGGGGAGCCGGTTCTGACTCAGGATTCCAGTCATATGCTGCAGATAATTCTGAGATTTGATTCTTAGCCCTATTTGCATCGCGTGATAACGCCGTTACGCGGTTCCCCTGCAGTGCTAATGTACGACAAAGCTTTGTTCCGATAAAACCCGTTGCGCCAGTAATAAGTATGTTCATTGCAACCTCCTCGGTGGCTTAGCGTTGGAATCAATCGAGGTCAACACCCAGTTGGACCATGATATCGCTCTAGGTATGCGGAGCACCTGTGGGATAGGAATAATTGTGCATCTCAACCCAATAACGTCTAGGTTGACTCATGAATCCTGAATTATACTGTATGTTCTACGAATCATCAGCACGCTACTTTGGATAATGCAAGAGACTTAACGTGAATTCTGAAAATCACATGGAACGCTGGAAATATTTTATCGGTTGGGGTGCGGCTATAGCTATGGCTACGTTATGGCTTGTTGCTGGCATTTGGAAACTGGCCAATCTATCCGATTTTCAGCTAAAAATGACTCAGTTATTGGTGCCGGTCGCGTGGAGTTTGCCCGCTACATTTGCTTTAGCAGTTGCCGAAACGTTTACTGGTTTACTGCTTCTACGACCGACTTGGCGTCGTTGGGGTGGCCATATATCTACGACACTTCTAATCGTTTTTATGGTTTATGTGGGAATCAATTATGAGGCACTTCGTGGGGCCGATTGCAGTTGCTTTCCTTGGATTGAGAGAGCTGTAGGTCCAGGATTTTTTATTGGGGACGGTGTTATGTTACTGGTGAGTGTCGTTGCAACTTTCTGGGCACCTCGATCCTCTCAGTTACGGTCATCGTTGGTTTTGTTAGGCGGGATTGTGATTCTGGCTATAGTTTCTCTGATTTGGGACCAGGCGATCGTAACTCAAGAATACGATGTCCCTGAGACGATACAGATTGATTCAGGAGAACTCAGCCTGCGTGAGGGTCAAATCTTCGTTTACTTCTTCAATCCTACATGTCTTCATTGTTTGGATGCCGGTATAACGATGGCTGAGTTTACCTGGAAGGCGATTTTTGTTGGGGTGCCGACACAAGATTTTGATTTTGCGTCTGGTTTTGTTGATGACACTGGCCTAAGGAACGTTAGACTTTCACCTGACCTAGATTTACTGAAGACAAAATTTCCATTTGAAGATGTTCCTTATGGAGTAGCTATTCAGAATGGGCAAGTCGTCGAGAAGATGCGTTTCTTCGAGAAGCCAGAACTTGAGGAGCGACTTAGACAAGTCGAATTTATTGAGTGAAGATCGACCTGTTGTTAAAAAATTTAGGGTTTGTTGATTGGGATAGAGTAGACGTGGGGAGCTGTGGCTAATAATTCAAAATCCATTTGTAGGACGTGTAAGGGGGAAGTGTGAGTAAAGTAATTTCTGATCTTTTCAATCTTTCTGGCAAGGTAGCACTTATTACTGGAGGCGGGCGTGGTTTGGGTAAAGCCATGGCGCGAGGTTTTGCAGAAGCTGGCGCAGATATTTTCATTGCTTCTCGTACGAGTAGTGAATTAGAAATAGCTGCTGAAGAAATTGCTAGCGGGCTCGATGTAAGAGTTAACTGGATGTCAGTTGATATGACTGACCGAGGTCAGGTTGAGCATTTGGCGCGAGAATCTGTTGCCCAACTTGGCAAAGTCGATATTCTTGTTAACAACGCGGGCTCAAATATTCCAGCTGCTATCGACCAAATTGTTGATGAAGAATGGGATCAAATGGTCGAGTTGAATCTTTCCGGATGCATGCGGTTGATGCGCGCATTGATTCCAGCTATGAAAGAACGAAATTGGGGCCGAGTGATCAATATTTCGTCAATTCTTGGTCTTGCTGGCAAAGAAACACGAGATGTTTATTGCGCCACCAAGGCAGCTCTCATTGGTTTGACAGAAGCGGCCGCTCTCGATGTTGGGCCATCAAATGTGACTGTGAATGCGATTGCCCCAGGGCCGTTTTTGACCGAATTGCCGGGCAACCTTTTGACGGACGAACAAAAGAAATTCTTTGCCAAGAGGACCGCTCTAGGTAGATGGGGACATCCTGAGGAATTGGTGGGGCCGGCGTTAATGATGGCTAGTGAAGCCGGAAGTTTCGTAACTGGTACGTGTGTAACTGTTGATGGCGGTGTGCTGGCACGATGCATTTAGGAATTTGCAAAAATTCTAAGAGGTTGATTCCTATTCGGTCAGTTTGACTATTTGTTTACCAATATTTCCTCCTTTCAACATTTCGATGAATGCTCTAGGGGCATTTTCGATACCGCGAGAGACTGTTTCTCGGTAATGTAGTTTTCCTTCTGCGATCCACTTAGTCATATTGGATAAGGCTTCTTGATAACGATCCGCATAGGCGAATACTAGGAATCCCTGTATTTTTGCTTGTTTTGTAATTAGGTGCCAGAGAAATCTGGGCCCCATTTCGGTTTGTTCCAAGTTGTACTGGGAAATTTGCCCGCATACTGATACACGTCCTCCAGTGTTAAGCAATGGGATAATGGAGTCCGTGATCGCACCACCGACATTATCAAAATAACAATCGACACCATCGGGGCAAAGTTTGCGAATACTCCTGCTGTAACTGTCTGTGGTGTTGTAGTTAAATGCAGCATCGAAGCCCAAATCTTCGACGACGTGCTGCACTTTCTGGTCGGTTCCAGCGATACCAATTGAGCGACACCCTTTGATTTTTGCAATTTGTCCTACTACGGACCCAACGGCGCCAGCAGCACCGGAGACAACTACGGTTTCCCCTGGTTGAGGGCTGCAGATATCCAGCAGGCCAAAGTAAGCTGTTATGCCTGGCATACCCAAGATACCTACGGCGGTTGAAAGTCGTGTATTGGTGGGTATTTTTGTAAGCTGGGATCCGTTCGCGACTGCATATTCTTGCCATCCTAGATTTCCAACGACAGCTTCACCTTCAGAAAAATCTGGATGTTGTGATGTCACCACACGACCCGCTACGCCTCCCACCATCACGTCACCGATCTGGACTGGAGGCGCATACGATTTCCGGTCTCGCAACCTTCCGCGCATATAGGGATCCACGGAGAGGTATTCTCCCCTAATCAGGCATTCGTCATTACTGGGCGATTTTAAGGGACGTTCCACTAACTCAAAATCGGATTCTCGTGGAAGCCCCACTGGTCTGGAAACAAGTCGAACTTGACGATTGACTCTTTTCATATGGGGCCTCCAATTGAGATCAGCTCAAACGACGGTAACTTTCACACGAGCATACCAACCGATTGTCACTGTAAGGATAAGTGGTGCGCAAGAGAGGACTTGAACCTCCACGGGGTTTAAAGCCCCACTAGGACCTGAACCTAGCGCGTCTGCCAATTCCGCCACTTGCGCGTGATTGTGAGGGGTGGGTATCGCCCGCAGCAACTATATTGCCAATCGAGACAGTGACCTGTCAATCATGGAGTTGTTATCGAAAGTTGCTTTTATCGGTGGTTGTAATGGTCGTAATCTAATGCGATTGAACTTCCTTTAACCACGATTACACCTGTTTAAACTGCTGGCGGTTTGTAGGGGCTATCGGATAGGATAAGGCAGTTCAGAGCAGGACATTTAGGAAAGGACAATAGCAATGCAAGTTTCTCGTTTGTCTCGGCGCCGTTTTATGGCAACAAGCGGTGTGGTGGGAGTATGCACTTTTGGATGCTCCGGAGCTTCACAGGAGGAGTTTGTATCTATTTTCAACGGCAAAGATCTTAGTGGCTGGGAGGGGGATCAGACGCTTTGGGTTGTTGAGGAGGGTATGCTGATCGGACGTTCTCCGGGACTTCAACATAACAATTTTTTAGCAACTAAGAAGACCTACAGAAATTTTATTCTTCGGTTTAAGATTCACTTGGTCAACAATGACGGCAATAGTGGTGTCCAGATCCGCAGTGAACGTAAAAAAGGATCAACTGAAATGATTGGTTATCAGGCCGATGTAGGTCCGACATGGTGGGGCAGTCTTTACGACGAGTCTCGACGTGGTGTCGTTTTGGCTCAAGCCACTCCCGAACTAATCGACAGAACTCTAAGACTCGATGCCTGGAACGATTACGAGGTGTATGCCAACGAGGAACACATTCGCCTCTCAATAAATGGTGAAACAACTGCGGACTACCATGAGCAAGATGATTCAATTGCACGTGTCGGAGTGATCGCAACCCAAATTCACTCGGGGCCGCCACTAGAAGTTCGATTCAGGAATATCCGTATACGAGAGTTATAGGAAGGGTTTTCAAGTACTGCCTGTGGGTGATTCGAAATTCAAACACCAGTTTTGAATAAACCCAACTGCTTCGAGAGCGATTTTCTGAGAGGCAACCACGGGTTAGGTTTCCACTTTATTTTGATCTGACTCTAGTGAGCCCTCTGTTATACTCGGGTGCGACCGTACACTTGGGCGTTTTTAATTCTAAATAGACCCACTACCCAGTCTATGGTGACCAGAGTGGAGAAACAGTGGTATGGAGCGGAAACATAGGCCAATTCCACTAGTGCTATCGGGCACCCTATTAGCAATATTTGTCTTTCTTGCCTTCTGGCAGACTTCCTTGGATTTTGGAGAATTCGGCCCAAGTGGACCAACTACGACAGTCGTTCTCTGGGCGATCTCAACCTTAATAGTGTTAGGTGTCATCGTCCTAGGTTTTGTTGTGTTTCGGATGCTGTTGCGGCTGTATTTCGAACGTCGCGGGAATAGATTGGGCTCGCACATTAAGACCAAACTAGTACTTGGAGCATTTGCACTTTCGATCATACCTGTCCTATGTCTTGCCTGGTTCTCATTCGTAGTGTTAAATCGTACGCTTGATAAGTGGTTTAGTCAGCCGACAATCCAGATCCAAAAAAGCTCTGAAGAATTAGTCCGTCAGTTTCAAGCGATGATGCTTGAGAAGACAGAAAACGATGTTGCATGGATTGCTTCGTTGTCTGAAATTGAGGAATTGACAAGGGATGTCAGAGAGGAAGCAAGTGCAGAGACAGTTTCTCAACTCGAACGACTCGCCAATGTTACGCAAGTGCACTACATTGGGATACTTCTCAGTAATAAGACGAGAATATGGACCGAATTCCGCACGCAGGGGGTGGTCGAGGGATTAGAGAAGTGGAGCCACTCATTTGAATTAAAGAGTGCAGGCAGTGCGCATTCGTTTTTGAAAGATGGTCGCATTGTGGCTAGTGCGCCGATTGGACATCCGGGCCAGGGGCACGTGGTAGTGGCATGGAAAGTTCCTAACGACCTTATTGCACGTAGCACAGAGATTGAAAAACAAGTGCAACACTATGCTATGTTGCAACGCGACCATCGACAGTATAGATATCTATACTTTGGTATTTTGGCGTTGGTTGCTACTTTTGTGCTGTTTGTTGCCACTTGGCTCGCGCTCTTTCTCTCCAAGCAGATCATTGTTCCTATTGAGGCATTGGTTGAAGCTACAGGTGAGCTTTCTAGCGGTCATCTTGACTACCGTGTCAAAACTCGTGCAAGTGATGAACTAGGAGCGTTGGTTGAGTCATTTAACCACATGACTCAACAGCTTGAATCTCATCGTCGCAAATTAGAACAAAGCAATCTAGATTTGGAACAAGTGAACGTCGAACTGGATGCACGCAGAGGTTTCATTAATGCGATTCTTGAAAGCATAACCCCCGGTGTGATCTCGGTTTCTGATGACGGATCGATCCAGAAAATTAACTCTAGCCTGGATGCGATTTTCCCTCGAGAGAAAACTGAAAAGGCGCAACAATTAGAGGATTTATTTTCACCGGAAGAACACATCGAGTTGCGTCATATGATGAAGCGCGCTCGTCGTACCGGTTTAGCCAACCGGGAATTTATTTTCGAAAATAGTGGCAGGATTCTTCATGTGTCACTTACTGTTTCTGCTCTCGAAAAAGAAGTTGCCGACCCCAAAGCCCCACATGGTTTTGTGATTGTCCTCGAAGATACTACTGAGCTGCTACGGGCACAAAAATCTGAGGCATGGACAGAAGTAGCGCAACGAGTGGCACACGAGATCAAGAACCCTCTGACGCCAATTGCTCTTTCGGCTGAGCGCATGAGCCGGTTGGTAGACCGTTTTGGGACTACTCAGGACCCAGTACGCCTCAAGGAACTCAGAGAGAGCCTTGACAAATGCACTTCGATCATAGTGCGGGAGGTTGCGACACTAGGAACGCTAATTAATGAATTCGCACAATTTGCAAGATTACCTACTGCTCAACCTTGTGAAACTGATCTCAATACAGTTGTGGAAGAAGCACTGGATGTTTTTGAAGGGCGATTAGAAGGTGTGAGCATTGAGAAAAACTTAGGTGATAATCTTCCAGCGGTGTTGATTGATGCAGAACAGTTTAAACGCGCATTGGTAAACTTGATCGACAATGCTGCCGCTGCGGTCGATGAGTCTCTGGTGCGCGAAATATTGATCCAAACTACGACCGATTTTGATGCGGACCACGTTCAGGTTGTTGTGGCTGATTCAGGGCACGGTATTTCTCCTGAAGACAAGGAGAAACTGTTTTTGCCGTACTTTTCGACCAAACGTAGAGGAACTGGGTTGGGCTTAGCGATTGTAAATCGTATTTTGAGTGAGCATCGAGCCGGTATTCGTGTTGAGGATCGTAGTCCCACCGGCAGCCGCTTCGTAATTGAGGTGCCGACAGCGATGAGTCGTATCGAGACTACCGCAGGATCGAGAACGTAATGCGGAAACGTATTCTGGTAGTTGACGACGAGGTTGGCATCTGTGAGTCGTTAGTTGGCATTCTCGAGGACGAGGGCTATGAAGTTGATTCTGTAGAAAACGGTGAGGACTGCATGAGCCATCTACAGAGCAAAAACTATTCGGTTGTGTTGCTCGATATCTGGTTACCCTCAATTGATGGCCTTGAAACGCTGGACCGGATATCAAATCTTGATGAGTCACAACGCCCAGTGGTTGTGATGATTTCCGGACATGGCACAATTGAAACCGCTGTTAAAGCGACCAAACTGGGGGCTCTTGATTTTCTTGAGAAGCCCTTGTCGTTAGAAAAGGTAACGGTAACTGTAAAAAGAGCTCTTGAGCACCGTCGTTTACTGGCAGAGAATACAAATTTACGTGCACAATTACCCTCGTACTACGACATTATCGGTGAGAGTGTTCAAATCAAGGCTCTACGACAACAGCTGGCCTTGATGGCGCCAACCAATGGGCGGATACTTATTTTTGGAGAGAGTGGTGTCGGTAAAGAGTTGGTAGCAAGAGCATTACACGCGGAGAGTTTACGCTCCGATGGTGCGTTTATCGAAGTCAATTGTGCTGCTATCCCAGAAGAGTTGATTGAAAGTGAGCTATTCGGACATCGTCAGGGGTCTTTCGCTGGGGCACATGAAGATAAGACAGGTAAGTTCCAAAAAGCTGACGGTGGAACGTTATTTCTTGACGAAGTAGGAGATATGAGCCTTAAGACGCAGGCCAAGGTGCTACGCGTGCTTGAGGAACAGCGTTTTGAACCACTCGGTTTAGCCAAAACCATTCAGGTCGATACGCGTGTTATCGCAGCCACGAACAAGGATCTTGAAAAAGAAATCAGACACGGTAATTTTCGTGAGGATCTGTTTTATCGGCTGAATGTGATTCCCTTTCAGGTGCCTCCGTTGCGTGAGCGAACCGAAGATATACCTCTTCTCGCAGAGCATTTTCTTGACGAATTTTGTGCGACCTATGGACGTCAAACACGTCAACTGACTTCAGAAGCAAGCGAAGCGTTGAGTATTCGAAGTTGGCCTGGCAATGTTCGTGAACTGCGCAACTTGATGGAGCGTGTTGTTATTATGACCACGAGGTTGGAGGTTGGCGTTGCTGAGCTCGGCCTTTCAAACGAAAAACAATCTAAGACCGGAGGAATGGCGCGTGAACGCTTTACTAGCCTGGAAGAAGCTCGTAAGGCATATGAACGGGACTATGTGATGCGTACTCTTCAGGAACTTGATGGCAATATGTCTCGTACCGCTGAAGCATTAGGGCTCGAACGCAGCCACTTATATCGTAAAATGAAGGCGCTTGGTATTAATATTGATTTTTGATTGAAGGACTCTTTCGTGCCTTTTTCACTAACGATCTAAACATAACGGTAGCCTCTTTTCTGTTTAGCTTCAAACAGTTAGAATAGGTAAGGCTTACTTCCAAAAAGTGTCAAGGTGGTTTTAAGGACATCGCAAAACCGTTACAGGGCGCTGTGTTTAGTGGTGGTGTCAAATTGTAGATTCGCTCAGAGGTATTTACTGATATGATTCTTGTTGCGCTTCTGGTGATTTTGTCGGTTCTACCGGTTTCCTTGGTTTCTGAAACAGTTAATTTTCAACGTGACGTTAGGCCGATCCTCTCTGACAAATGTTTTCATTGTCATGGTCCTGATAAGGCAAGCCGTATGGCCGGATTACGTATGGATGTTCGCGAGAGTATGTTCGCCTCGCGAAAAAACGGTGCGGTGGTTGTGGTTGGCAAACCTGAAGAGAGTTTACTCTACAAACGTATTACTCATCCAAATGAAGGGCTACGTATGCCACCGACGTATTCAGCAAAGGAATTGACTGAAGATCAAATTGACATATTCAAACGCTGGATCGAGCAGGGTGCGTCCTGGAACCAGCACTGGTCTTTCAATCCCTTGATCCGACCTTCTGAGCCACATGTCAAGAACTCAGCGTGGGTGCGTAACCCAATTGATAGTTTCGTGCTTGCGCGATTAGAGAGACAGGGTCTCCCGCCAACTCCAGAGGTGGATCGCCGCACTCTAGGGCGAAGAGCTGCGCTCGATTTAACTGGTCTTCCTCCTGGGCCTGATGCATTGGAAGCATTTGTCAATGACTCTTCGGATACGGCATATGAGGATTATATCGACCGCTTATTACAATCTGAACACTGGGGAGAACATCGTGGACGTTATTGGCTCGATGCAGCTCGATATGGCGACACACATGGTATGCATGTCGACAACTACCGTGAAATGTGGCCTTATCGTGATTGGGTAATCCAAGCGTTCAATCAAAATATGCCCTTTGATCAGTTCACTATCGAGCAGATTGCTGGTGATCTTTTGCCAAATCCAACCCTTGATCAGCTAGTTGCCACTGGGTTTCATCGCTGTAATGTGACGACGAGTGAAGCAGGTATCATCGAAGAAGAGTACGAAGCAATTTACGCGAAGGACCGAGCGGATACGACAGGATTGGTTTGGTTGGGTCTGACTGTTGGATGTGCAACTTGTCACGATCACAAATTTGACCCGATTTCCCAAAAAGACTTTTATTCTTTGACGGCGTTTTTCCGCAATACCACACAGTACGTGATGGATGGTAATGTCTCTGATTCTCCTCCTATTGTGGTGGTTCCTCAAAGAGAAGATCGTCGAAAACTACAGATCTTGAAGAAACGAATAAGTAGTTTGGATAAAAGTATTGATCTTTTTTCAGACTCATCGAAAAGGAGATTTGAGTCGTGGTTGAAAACTGGAGAGTATCGTTCTATCTCTTCACCACTTGGTGCTGATGTAGAAATTTTTAGATTGTTCACCGACGATGAACCTTATGCAGTGATCCGAGGCAAAAAGTCGAGAGTCACATTGAGCAAAGGTGTCAAGATTGGTCAAGGTCCTGACCCAAACCGAAAGGCAATACATTTCGTTGGAGAGGCCTCAACAGAATTGCCAAATCTTTCACTCGATACCAAGAGGCCATTTTCCTTCGCTATCGAGTTTTTCATGCCAAAAGAGGAGGACCGTTTCGTAATAGCAAGCCAAGTTGATCCTGAAGATAACAACAGGGGTTGGGCTTTGACGGTCAGTGCTTTTCTTGCCCGTCTCCCAGGCTTTCATCTTTATGGTGACAATGGCAAGACTGTAGAGGTTTTCTCAGATCATTTGCAGCAGCTCCAAATGGGAAGTTGGAACCATATTACTATTACCTACGATGGAAGTGGAGAGCGGGCCGGTCTCGATCTTTTCATGAATGGTCAGTCATTACCTACACAGGGTAGTGAATACTTCGAAAAGATTGAAGGATCGATACTGAATAACGGGCCGTTTCTCTTGGGAAAAGTTATCCAAGAATCAGCAGATTTGGATGGGGTTTATGAATCCATCTTCTTCCCCGGAGGAGCTATTTCTGATTTCCGAATTTTTAACCGTGCTGTTAATTTGGAGGAGGCACAGATTGTTTCTAGCTGGCCCATAATTCGAGAAGCAAGAGGCAAAACTCCAGATTTATTCAGTCCAAATCAAAGGGAAGCACTGCGATTGTATTACCTCAATTTGCAGAGCAAAAAGTATCGTAGGCTCTTGGCTAAACGACTAGAAGCACTCGACGAGTACCGCGAGATTCGTCGACGCGGAGGTGTGACGCATGTGATGCAGGAAGTTTCTGGACAGATGCCGGAAGCGTATGTGTTGAATCGTGGGATGTATGACCAAAAGAAAGATTTAGTGCCTGCCACTACACCTGCTGCCTTGCCGCCTATGCCTATGTCAGCACCAAAAAACCGAATGGGGTTGGCGCGTTGGTTGGTCGGCGATACCAACCCATTGACTTCGCGAGTGATAGTTAATCGTTTCTGGCAGGAAGTGTTTGGAACAGGCATTGTCAGGACAAGTGGAGATTTTGGTTCGCAGGGTGAGCCACCTTCACACCCAAATCTACTTGATTGGCTCGCGGTAGAATTTCGTGATAGAGCGTGGGATGTTAAACAGTTGTTCCGTTTAATCCTAACCTCGGCTACCTATCGACAGTCAGCAGTTGTGACACCTCAAAAACTTGAGAAAGACTTTGACAATCGATTACTTTCACGTGGGCCTCGATTTCGCATGGATGCTGAATTGATACGGGACTATGCTCTTGCTGCGAGCGGCCTTTTGAGCCGTAGGGTTGGTGGCCCTAGTGTGAAGCCCTATCAACCAGCAGGTGTCTGGGAAACGGTCGCCATGCCGGGCAGTACTACCGGTAAATACGAGCAGGATGAAGGTGATAACTTGTATCGCCGTAGTATGTATACACTCTGGAAGCGATCTGCCCCGCCGGCTTCGATGGACATTTTTAATGCACCTACTCGTGAGCACTGCACTGTTCAACGTGAGCGAACCAATACACCACTGCAAGCTTTGGTGACTCTAAATGACCCTCAATTTATTGAATCAGCTCGTTTTTTAGCTCAGAAGGCTATTGAGGCTGTAGGTGGTGACTTAGATGAACGTCTCGACTACATAACGACTCGTGTGTTGGGGCGTGTATTGGAAAGTAGTGAACGTGAGATTGCTAAGAGTACCTATGGCAAGTTCTTTAGTTACTACAAGGCCAACGGCAGTGAAGCTTTACGATTGATTCAGGTGGGGGAATCCATACCTATGGAGCTGTCACGACCAGTCCAATCTGCAGCTCTTACCATGATGGCCAATCAATTGTTAAACTTGGACGAAGTGCTGAACAAGTAGTCAATTTTAGATACAATTGATCCGACGGACTGAATAGAAACGGAATCTAGGCGGAGAGTTATCATGCACCCATCTGATCAGGCAGTTCTTGCAGAAACCCGCAGACAGTTTTTTGCCCGAGGAGCAAGAGGGATAGGCGGCATAGCACTTGCGAGCATGCTGGCCGAGAATGGTTTAGGTGATTCGCAAATAGGGGTGACCTCCTCTGACAGTCTTCCAGGTTTACCGCATTTTGCTCCAAAAGCCAAACGATGTATCTATTTGCATGCGATGGGAGCTCCGCCGCAGATGGATCTTCTTGATCACAAGCCGAAGATGAAGGATTGGTACGACAAGGATCTGCCCGCTTCAATTCGTCAAGGTCAGCGTTTGACTACTATGACGTCAGGTCAGTCGAGATTTCCGATAGCTCCATCTGTTTTCAAGTTCAAGCAGCATGGACAGAGTGGTGCCTGGATTTCAGAACTGCTGCCAAATGTGGCAAAAATGGCTGATGACATTGCGATCATCAGATCGATGCATACTGAGGCCATTAACCACGAACCAGCGATTACGTTTATCCAAACAGGTCGCCAGGTAGCAGGACGTCCCTGTATTGGTTCCTGGCTTGCTTATGGCCTCGGAAGCATGAATAATGACCTTCCGACATTCGCTGTCATGAATGCTGAACGTAGTCACCCGAAGGCGGGAGTACAGGCCATATCAGCACGGTTGTGGAGCGCGGGTTTTCTTTCGGCCAAGTATGCGGGGGTCGGATTACGTGGTGGAACTAATCCTGTACTGTACATTCAGAACCCAGATGGAGTTTCGAGCGAAGTGCGTCGCACGATGCTGGATGGACTTAGTGAGCTCAATCGGCTACAGCACGCAAAAATTGGCGATCCCGAAACCTTGGCTCGCATAGAACAGTTTGAAATGGCGTTTAGGATGCAATCGTCGGTTCCCGAGATGAGCGATCTTGCGAGTGAGCCCGAAAGCACTTTCAAGCGTTGGGGCGAAGAAGCGAAGCAACCCGGCAAATTCCAGAACGCCGCTTTAATGGCACGTCGACTAATCGAGCGAGGCACACGCTTCGTACAGATATATCATCGTGGCTGGGATGTGCATTCATTTGCACCTGAAGTTCTACCCGCTCAAGCTAGAGATGTTGACCAAGCGAGTTACGCGCTCATACAGGACCTTAAGGAGCGTGGTTTGTTTGAAGACACACTCGTTATTTGGGGTGGTGAATTTGGCCGCACGATTTACTCCCAGGGGAAATTGACTCCTACTGATTACGGCCGTGATCATCATCCGAGATGTTACAGCTTGTGGATGGCTGGTGGTGGTGTTAAGGGAGGTGTTGTACATGGAGAGACAGACGACTTTTCTTACAACATCGTCAAGGACCCAGTTCATATCCGTGATTTTCAAGCAACGATACTACACCTATTTGGGATTGACCACGAACGGTTTACTCACAAGCACCAGGGTCTGGATGCCAAATTAACAGGCGTTGAGCCTGCGCATGTTGTCAAAGAGATACTGGCTTGATCAGTGACGTAAATTCATAACTCACCGCGTTTGAGTCGCTCGACAAGGTGTTCGCTTGCACGCCAGGCGACGGCCATAAAGGTCAGGGTGGGGTTCTGACAGGACGAGCTGGGGAAGCCGGCACCATCCACAACCAGTAGATTGTCAATGTCGTGAGCTTGATTGTAGCCGTTTAAGACACTTGTTCTAGGGTTCTGTCCCATGCGGGCTGTTCCCATTTCGTGAGCTACATTGCCGGGCTCAGCCAGTTTATCGTTAACGTGTAGGATCTCTGCACCAGCATGGTCCACTAGTTCGAAGACGTCCTCCATCGCCTGCTTGGCCATCTTGAAATCATTGTCAGTGCGTGCGTAGTTGATGCGTAATACTGGAATCCCCCAAGCATCCACAACATTTTTGTCTATTTCTACAAAGCTGTCATGATTTGGTAGAGCTTCACCACGCGGATAAACACGAATGATAGCCGGATGGAAATCTTTAACCCTACGTTTGTAACCGGCACCAAACCCTTCGATTTTATTCGCATGACCGGGATAGATTTGAGCACCACCCTTCACCATGATTCCGTAACCACGAAGGAAGTCTGGATGGGGTTTCTCGTTGGCGAGGTTATGCCACCGCGGAATGTAGGAACCGTTGGATTTGCCATCTTCGTTAAGGATCGCCCCACCGGTCAATTCTGGTAAAGTCGCCCAAACCGTACCTGGTTCCGTGTGATCCATCAGGTAGTGGCCAAGCACACCACTGCTATTTGCTAGTCCAGTTGAAAAGTGTCTAGACGTAGAATTGAGCATAATGCGGGTTGATTCCAATGTCGAACCAGCAAGAACAACAACCTTTGCGAAGGCTTCTTTGTAGCTTTTCGTTAAACGGTTGAAATATCCGACACCAGTTGCACGAGCCTCATCATTGACCATAACGTGACGCACTACAGCGTCGGTTTGGAGTGTCAAATTTCCAGTCGCCATGGCATCTGGAAGAGTGACGGCAGGAGTTGTAAAAAATGCATCAATGTCGCATCCAGAACCGCAACTTCCACAGCAATGACAGGCTGGTCTGCCACGGTGCGGACGGCTAAGCTGGGCAATTCGTAAAGCCGTTAAACGGCGGCCCATCTTGATTGCTGCTTTGCTCATTAAATGTTCGTAACAGTTGTAGGCGAAGGCTGGCTGAAACTTACCATCGGGGATTTGGGGCAAATTTTCATAGAATCCCTGAACGCCGATGTAATCCTCGACTTTGTCGTAATAAGGCTCAAGCTCTTCGTAGCCAAAAGGCCAATCGATTCCCTGACCATCGATTGAAGCTGGTTTGAAGTCGTAGTCAGCAAAACGTAGAGACTGGCGACCCCAATGAAGGGTACGTCCGCCTAAGATGCGTGACCGATATTGCCAGTCAAAGGGGTTATTTGGAGGTGTTATATAAGGGTTTTCACTTAATTCAGCGTACCAACCCTTAACCGGAGTGTTTTCTCTAGCCGCTCTTGCACCGTCTTTCCTGATTTTGCTGGGGCTACCACGCCCACGGAAAGGGAAATCGTATGGGAACGAATGAGTTAAGTAATCGGAACGACTGATTGATGGACCTGCTTCCAGCAACAAGGTGTCGAGTCCACACTCGGTGAGAACTTTTGCTGCTATGCCACCACTTGCTCCACTGCCGACGATCAGTACGTCGTAGGTTTTTCTACTCACTTTCCACCCCCTGTGTGTTTTTCTGGGATGTCAAGTTTTGATGCTCCGGATGCGTACAACCGTTCCATTTGGGAACTGGTGTTTTCCCCTTGTACTCAAGTTCTTGGTGAATGCCAATTTGTGACGTGTAATAGGCAAATACGGTTCTCTCCTTGATGTCCAAAAAGAAGAGATGTTCAAGGTTGTGTCCGTCTTTCGAAGGTTTGGATATTTCCGTTAAAAGCTCAGTCTGTTGTGCCTCAGTTGCTTCGAGAAACCCTGCGTCGAAAAGGTCTCTGCTTCGTTCTTCAAGCCAAGCCAGACCTTCGAGAAAGCCTCTCTGAACTTTTTCGGTTTCGTCACTAAGGACAAGATCAATGTGACGGTTCACCTGAGCGGTTTTTGCCCCGGGAGTATCTGTCTCCGGCAAAATTAGTTCTGCAATAGCCGTGACGATTTTGTCTTGCTGTTTGGTGAAAAAATGTGGCACCCAGCCATCGACAGGCACAGGTGTGACCACGCGAGAGTGAGCCAATTGGGACAAAGGGAAAAATGTTGAGGTCCCGGCCGCAAGCACTTTAATCGCTTCACGGCGATCAACCGTGGATCTGGAGTTCCCTTCATCTTTAGAGGCTGAGGGAAACGAGGAATTTTTGGGCATTGTGCACCGTTCCACTAATACTCTAAGAGTAGCTCAGGTAATCTCAAGCTGGTTAGTAAAAGGGCTAATTTATTAGAACAGTCAAAACATGAATTTACCGCGCAACCACAGGTGGTGTTCTAGCGATTTTGCACGTGATAAATCAACTGTGTTTTGTGCGCAGAGCCTTGTGAATGGGCAATCATTCTTGACGATGAGATCGAATTACAGTTCAGCTAATTCGGTAAGGTTGAGTTTTCCTGTGTAGATTGCCATTCCCAGTGCGGCGTGTATATTCAAGTGTTGTAGGTGGCGGATATCATCGAGTGTTGTGATGCCGCCAGCAGCCGTGATTTCGTGTGAGGTAGCTCCTCGGAGCTTTCGAAACCAATCCAAGTCCGTACCCTCCAGCATACCTTCCTTGTCTACGTAGGTGCACATAAACCCCTCACAGTAAGGCTCTATTTCTCGAATAACGTTTTCGGCTGAAAATGCTGTGATCTCCTGCCATCCTTTTACGACGATTTTACCGTTTCTAGAATCTAACGCCGGGAGAATTTTCTGTGGACCGATTGCAGCTGCTAGTTTGCTAAGAAACTCGTGATTTACGCCTGATGATGAAAACGTTGCTGTTCCAACTATTACCTTTGTTGCTCCTGATTCGATTAGTGTCTTTGCCCGATCCACAGAACGAACACCACCGCCAACACGTACCGTTGCGTGTGCACTCAACTTTCGCACTATCGAGTCATTTGAGCCCTTGCCCATTGCTTGGTCTAGATCGACCACTTGGATTTCTGGGAATGCTGCGAATTTTTCGAGCATTACAAGAGGTTCATCTGCCTCGAGCGCTTTTTTTTGTCCTTGGATGAGCTGCACTACCTTCCCACCCATCAAATCAATACAAGGTATGACCATAAACACCTGATTCTAGCGAGTCTAAAAGACCATTTTAAAGCTACTGATGAAATCAACTAAAGTTTATATAGAGTGACCCTAAGAACACTTGAGCCCTTCCTCCAAACGAGCATCCGCAGTTTCCGAGTGATTTTTAATCTTAGTACAGCGCAAAAACCACAAGTTTCGCCATGTAGTTCTCGTTGTATTTGTTGCCACCACCAGCTGCGATGGCAACATATTGCTTACCGTTTGTGGGCCCCAAGTAGGTAATCGGAGTAGCGTGTCCACTAGCGGGTAAACGAGTCTCCCATAGGGTTTTGCCGGTGTCTTTGTCGAATGCGCGAAAATGGCGGTCGTTGGTTGCAGCGATGAAAACTAGTCCACCCGAGGTGACGATTGGGCCTCCAAGGTTAGGTGTTCCTGTTTTGGCGATACCTCGAGCAGTCAGTTCTTCAAATTCTCCTAAAATTATGCGCCAGCGAAATTCACCTTGATCCATATTGATGGCGGTAAGGTGTCCCCAGGGAGGGGTTTGGCAAGGGTATTGATTTGAGTCCCACAACCGACCGTACTTGGTTCCACGTGCTCGATAAGGAAGCAATGAATCCGAAGGGCGTTTCACCATGCGCAGTAGCCCACCGACATCCATGGAGTTGATATAGAGTGTGTTTGTCAGAGGATCGAAAGCACCCCCGCCCCAATTAGCCCCGCCATTCGTTCCGGGAAACAGGACAGTTGGCCGCTCGCCTATCGGACGAAACAGAGGACCTTCTACGTATGCATCTTCCAGTAAGGCAAGACATTCGGCACGCGATTCTGGTGTGACATTGGTGATTTCTTCGCGAGTCATCGATTGCCGTACGAACGGTGGTGGTTTTACTGGGAAAGGTTGAGTAGGCCAATATTCCTCTCCTGGAATATCACCGATGGGAACCGGACGTTCTTCTACTTCGAACAATGGTTTCCCATTGAGACGGTCAAGCAAAAACACGAAACCAGTTTTGGTGATTACGGCAACAGCGGAGGTTTCTCGTCCATTGTGATCGACCGAAATCAACAGTGGCTGGGAGGGTAAATCCCAATCCCACAGATCGTGGTGAATTGTTTGAAAATGCCACTTTCGTTGTCCAGTCTTGCAATCCAATGCTACGACACTATCACTAAATAGATTTTTTCCAGGGCGGTCGCCACCATAAAAATCATAAGCAGGAGAGGTGAGTGGTAAAAAAACCAGCTCGTTTTCCTCGTCCACACTCATGATCGACCAGGCGTTGGTACCCCCTCTATCCTTCCAGGAGTTTTTCCCCCAAGTATCGTGACCGAACTCACCAGGATGAGGCACTGTATTGAATCGCCAGCGTTGTTCACCGGTGCGAACATCAAGGCCACGAATGTCTCCACTAGGTCCTTGTGGGTTACTGTCGGTTACGCGTCCACCGGCAATGATCACATCACCGCAGATTGCGACTGGTGAAGTCATTCCGTATCCTCCTTCTGTAAACTTTCCGGATACACCAGTGCTCAAGTCAACGATTCCGTTGGTGCCGAAATCAAGGTCAAGTTCACCGTTGAGAGTATCAATCGAATGAAGTCTTCCAGACTGGTCTCCCAGGAAAATACGATTTGCTTCGTTATTGCTCCAATATGCTGCGCCACGGCTTATGGATAGACTGAAACGATTGTTCCGCCCGGATGTTTTTGGATCGTAACTCCACAAAGCTTCTCCAGTTTCAGAATTGAGTGCGAAAAGACGATTAAACGGCGTAGTTAGATACAGTACGCCATTAATCATTAGAGGAGTTGATTCATGTGCTGACCGAGGGGGTAAACCAGGTTCACTACCATCACTTGCGTCACCAGTGTCATAGATCCATGCTACTTTTAGACGGTGAACATTCTCCTTATTGATCTGATCGAGTGCGGCGTATTTTTTTCCACCCGGATCTCCTCCCCAGTAGGGCCATTGTTGAGAATTCAAGGGCGCAAGAAAAGTTACTAGGATCACCGACAAGGTCAAAAATAAATGTCGAATTTGTGTCATAGGTGGTGTTTTATCCCTTGTGTTGACCGTAGTTGCAATATACGAATGTGAGCAAACTACGTGTGTCGGTATGTTTCGACTTGGTGCATTACACGGAGACTATTTCCGCCGAGGATCTTTCTGAGGTCGTCATCTGAGAACCCACGTTCGGAAAGTCCCGCAACAAGATTTCCAATCTTAGAGATGTCTTCCATTCCTTCCGGAAGTTGACCTTGCACTCCATCGAAGTCGGATCCCATTCCAACATGGTCAATACCAGCCACTTCAGTGGCGTGTTCGAAGTGATCCAGTAGTCGGCTAAACGGTACGCGTCCAATACGTTTCACCCGCGCATGGTTGATTTGGTGTGTTTCCAGAGCAAGTCGCTTTTTGTTATCTCTAAAACGGTTACGAATCTCTACGTATTTTCTGTCTAGGTCTGCAAGTGTGCTTGCTCGGTGAGTATATTCATCGTCAAGGAAAGCATTGTAGTAGTTGATGTGAACTACGCCACCATTGACGGCTAAGGCTTGTAGCATTTCATCGGTCATATTGCGATTATGTGATGCTAATGCACGGCACGAAGAGTGAGAAGCGATGATGGGTGTTTTCGATGTTTGAATGGTGTCAAAAAAAGTTTTGTCAGAAACGTGTGAGATATCGACCATCATCCCCAATCGGTTCATTTCGATTACGACATCTTTACCAAAATCAGTAAGGCCGTTCAATCCACCTGAGGAGTCAGCCCAACCTGTCGACGCGCTGTGGGTCAGTGTTAAATATCGAACTCCCAGACGATGGAAGTTGCGCAATACCGAAAGACTCGAATCTATCATGTGACCACCTTCAACACCCATAAGGATTGCAATTTTTCCAGCCTGTTTTGCATCTGCAATTTCGCCAGACGAGGTTGCCAAGATGAGATCTTTAGGGTGACGGTGCACTTCCTCAATAACGACATCTATAATTTCGAGAGCTTTTTTGACTGCTTCGAGAGGTGTTTTATTAGTTGCTCCGGTGTAGATTGAAAAAAAGACACCGGTTATGCCTCCTTGACGCATGCGTGGGATGTCCAGCTCTCCAGTGGTATGCAATTTACTAAGATCAAGCTTTTCTTCCACGAGACGAATCGGTGTATCGCAATGGAAATCAAGGACAATTGAACGATCCAGTATGTCCTTACTGGACGGTAGAGACATATATTCATCGGTCAAGTTGGATTTCTCGGGTTGTGAACAGGATGCTAGTCCAGCGCCGGCTACGATCTTGGTCCACTTACGCCGAGTTAACATAGTTTCCCAATATTAAGTTAATCACACTCACCAATCGAGGATTGTGCACGCATTCCCATTCACTCCGTTCAATAAGAAACGCGACGGTGCTGGTCTTCGAGGTATCAGTGTTGTTTTATACATAGGAGTTTAGTGCAGGGAGAGCACTACCATTACCGTTTCACCACTGATCTCTATTTCACGATAGTTTTCTTGATTCGAGTCAATTTTCTCTATATTGAGCGTCGTACATAGTGTCTCTTCCATGAAATGTTTGCGACGAATTTCGAGAACGCTCTTGATTCTCTGTGAGGCTTCTATCGACAACTTAATGCGGCTCGTGTATTCGACATTAAGCTCTTTACGTAGGTCTTGTATGCGTCGAAGCAACTCACGGTAGAGGCCTTCTTGCAGTAATTCTTCTGTCAGATTGGTGTTAAGAACCACGACTGATTGCTGATCACCGGCAGCAGCATAGTCTTCAGTGGACTCAACCAGCACCTCTACATCTTCTGCGTTGAGTGTGATGGTTTCATCACCAATTTCCATCTCGATCTTTCCGGTGGAGAGCAAATCGTGTCTTAGTTGGGATGCGTCGACGTTTTGGAACGCTTTTTTTGCTATAGGCATCTTTTTGCCAAGTCTTGGTCCGAGTCGTCGGAAATTGGGTCGCACCGCATAGCGTACGTGCCCTTCGTCACTTCCCACGAAAGTTACTTCCTGTACGTTGAGTTCTTCTGCTATCAGATCGCGATAATTTTCAAGAGCCGCACGGTATGATTCATCAGATAAGACAATTTCTGCCAGTGAAAGAGGTTGTCGCACCTTCAATTTGTGATCAGTCCGGACTCGTAATCCAAGAGAGACGATACTTCTTACGAACGCCATCTCATCTGAAAGTTTGTGGTCAATCGCGGCTTCATCGGGGACAGAAAAATCACATAGATGCACACTTTCGGGTTGTTGATTGCCAAATGGTTTACGTACGAGGTTCTGATAGATCTCTTCGGCTAAAAACGGGACAAAGGGTGCCACCAAATTCGTGACTGTTGTGAGAGCTTGGTAGAGTGTGGCGTAGGCATCCTGTTTGTCGATGTCTTGTTCACTTTTCCAATAACGCCTGCGACTTCGCCGCAGGTACCAATTTGATAGTGCATCGACGAAACTTGAAAGTTCCTCGGCGGCTTCGTACACCGAGTAGTTGTCCATTAGAGACTTCACCTTGCTGTTAACCAATGCAGTTTCCGAGAGAATCCAACGATCTAACAGAGTTCTCTTTTTCAAGGGTTGTCCAGTTGTAGTAACAGGATCGAAACTGTCAATATTGGCATAGATTGTGAAAAACGAATAAACGTTGCGAAGTTTAAGTGGTAGTTCTTTTTGGAGCATTCGTACGTTACTGAGTGAATGTCGAGTTGGTGACCACGGTGGGTTGGCGGCAAAGAAGAACCAGCGAAACGCATCAGCTCCTGGGGCAGATCCGTGCGTGCTTTCGAGGGTCAATTTTTGATTGGCAGGAAGGCGTGTGACGTCATTTGGCTGTACATTTAAACCCGATGGTGTAGAACTTAAGGCGAGGTCACTACAGTTTTTCGTTGAAATGACAGCCACCCGTCGTGGTAGTTTTTTTGCTTGCTGCACTGTGAAGGATTTAGAGCGACCATCGAGCGAACCCGTTGAAAGTTTCATAACGGTCCCCGGGGTGGCATCAAGAGCTTGGACTTCTTCACGACAAAGTAACACTTCATCCTCTTTTACTGGCATCCCGGCTTTTTCGGAGCTAACCACCGCAAATTCGTTGATCACACGGTCGAAAATTACTTCAGGAGGCGTGTAGTTACCTTTTGATTTGGACTCCTTCTTGCCCGTTGGATCGGTGACGTGACCGAGCACAATGCAGGTGCGAAAGGGGTGAGGGTAATCTCGTTCTTCCGTGAACCCACAGCGCTGCTGAGTCTTCTTGTCAAATACAAGTGTTGAAATCATCAACTGTGAATAAAACCAACCTCGTGTTTGATCAATTGCCTCAGTAATGAAATCTGCTGGAAAAGAGTCTTCGAATTCTTTGCCCCCTTTGTGGGGATATCCGAATTGTGCGAACGGCATACAGCCTGAGTCAAACCAACAGTCAATCACTTCGGGGATGCGTCTGTAAACACCAGGCTCATTAGGTTCTACCCAGGTAACCTCATCTATCCAAGGTTTGTGGACCATAAGATGATCCGAAAGATCCGGATTGTCCTGTTGTTCTTTCTTGAAATGGAGAAATGCTTCGGGGTTTTTGGATTCAATTTCTTTTACCGAAGAAGGTGCTTGCATGTTGCCAGTTTCATCGTTGATCCAGATGTTGAGTGGCGTTCCCCAATAGCGTTCACGTGATAACGCCCAGTCAACATTATTGGTCAAAAAATCACCGAACCGTCCGGTGCCGATGTGTTCAGGTAACCATTTTGCACTTTCGTTGTTGGCGATGGCATCTCTGATGTGTTCAGTCGTACGGACGAACCACGCGGGACGTGCATACTGAATTAGCGGATCATTGTCAGCTCGCCAGCAAAAGGGATAGTCGTGGCGATAGTTCTCGCGGTGTAGGAGAACACCTTCCTCCTTAAGTTTAGCTATGATCAACCGGTCGGCATCTTTGACGAAAACACCCTCCAGGTCAGGAGTTTCGTTGGTGAACTTACCGTCTGGCCCGACAGGGCACAGTAGAGGGATTTTTTGTCCATCCACGAATGAGTTTCGCGTCTTTAGAAATAATTCATAATCTACTTCACCAAACGCTGGGGCTTCGTGAACCAGTCCGGTACCCTGGTCAAGTTCGACAAAATCGCCTGATAATACTGTCCATAGAGCATTAATCGAGTCTCCAGCTTTCGATTTTACTAGTAAATCACAGTACCGTTTTGTGTAGTAGTCGAGAGGTGGGCGATACCGGCGACCTACTAGATCTATCCCTTTTATCTCTTTTTCGATAGGTAATTCACGGCCGAGCTTCTCAGCTATCGTCTCGCGTAAATCAGCAGCAAGAATAATTGAGTGAGCATCATCGCGGACCTGGACATAATCGTAGTCTTCTTTCACTGCGACGTATTGATTGGCGGGCAGTGTCCATGGAGTTGTTGTCCAGATTAATAGATGAGTTCCTGGTTCATCTTCGAGTTCCAATGCCACATAGACGGAAGGATCTTCTACCTCCTTGTATCCAAGACCAACCTCACCTGCCGAAAGTGCAGTACCGCCTTGCGGCCACCACCATACGATCTTGTGCCCTTGGTATAGCAAATCTTTGTGGAACAATTCCGAGAGTGCCCACCAGACACTTTCGACGTAGCTCTTGTGGTAGGTGACGTAGGCATCTTCGAGATCGACCCAAAAGCCGACTCGGTTGGTCATTTTTTCCCACTGCTCGGTGTAACGAAATACTGATTGCATACATTTCAGAATGAATTTCTTAACACCGTACTCTTCGATTGCTTCCTTACCGTGAATGCCAAGTTCTTTTTCAACCTCAACTTCAACTGGAAGGCCGTGAGTATCCCATCCGGCTTTGCGTGGAACGTAAAAGCCGCACATTGTGCGGTAGCGCAGAAAAATATCTTTAATGACACGAGTAAGTACGTGTCCATTGTGTGGAAGCCCGTTTGCAGTGGGTGGCCCTTCGTAAAAAATGAACTTAGGACAGCCTTCACGATTTCGAAGACTCTTTTCAAAAATTTCGTGCTCCACCCAAAACTTCCCGATTGATGCTTCTAGCTCGGGAAAATCGACGATTGGTTTCGCTTTATCAAATTTAGATACACTCATGAGTTCAAAGATATACTTTTGATTTTAGGGCTTTTTTTCGTGATGTGAAAAATATATGCAATGTAGATGTTATCTTCCTTATCTTCTGTTCTTGTGGTTGACGCTGACAGTGCTTCATCCTGCTGATAGTCGGGCTGAAGAGGTACTTTGGTTTGACAGCTACGACGAAGCTGTTGATGAGGCCAAACGGACTGGCAAACCAATTTTTTTGGAATTCAGATGTGAACCTTGAAGAGCTGGGCGCGAATTCGACGCACAGGTTGTGCTGTCATCGCTTCAGACTCACCGCGGTCGACTTATGAGTGAGTACGTCTGTGTGCGTATTACTCGGATGGACGATGTCGATATAGGTTTGTTTGATTACGACAGGTATAACACGCTCTATTTTTTCCTACTTAATGCCGAAGAACACATCTACATGCGTTACGGGGGGCGCGATTCTTCTTCGCCGAACAAATATCTCAACCTAGATAGTCTCGAATTGGCTCTTGAGCAAGGACTTGCAATCCATAGACGTTACCTTAGTGGTGATTGGTTGCCTTCCCAGCGCCCAAAACAGCTTTTGCCGGAAGAGATACCTGCATTAGTCGAACAGACAACTGCAAGAGGTAGATGTGTGGAGTGTCATTTAATTGGAGATCTTCAGAATGTCCAGCGGGAAAGAGATGGAGTGCTGGATAAACTCTCCCAGATGTTTCGATCTCCAGACATAAAGCGACTGGGTATTGAGCTCGACATTCCAAAAGGATTGGTTGTGCAAGTATCTCGGGGAGCAGCTAGTGTAGCTGGCTTGTTAAGTGGCGATCGCATTGTTGAGTTTGAAGGAGTACCTGTGTGGACCTTCGGAGATTTGCAGTACGCGTATGACAAAGTTGACCGAAGAGCTAATCAGGTTCAACTGACAATTCAGCGTGCGATGCAACACATTGATATCAGCATTACTTTACCTGTACGTTGGTGGTGGACCGATTTAACCTACCGACAATTGACTGTAGACCCAAGATCTTATTTCAAGTCAAGCCCCCTGACACCAGAGCGAAAGAAGACATTGGGCCTAGATTCACTCGGTTTTGCAGGAGAGGTAACAAATATTGACTCAGTCGCTCAGTTGCTAAGCCTGCATACGTTGTCGATAGGGGACATTGTATTTGCGGTTAATGGTATTGGTCGTGATAAAGTTGCTAACACGCCAGAGTTATTTATTCAGTTGCATACCAGAGCAGGGGACACGCTGACACTAGGAGTAATTCGTAAAGGGGTGCGTATGTTGATGACATTGAAAACGGCTAGGATGAGCTATAGGAAATGACTCGAGTACCAGTATCGCTTGGATCGTTTAACCGATGCGTAGTTGCGATTTTTCAAAACACAGCTAAATGTCGACGTCCTCTGCTGCAGGTGAGTATCGCCTATATTTTTCTTGTAGCTTCCCCATACGTTTACGCTTCGGGTTGGAGTGATTCGGTCGAGGTATTGTGGAACTATCAGCCGGTAGTTACTTATAGAGCAAAGTTTGATGGGTCATTCCTTATCGTCGAAGTACACCATCAGCCTGGATGGCACACATATGCAATGGATAATCGGCTTCGAGCTAGAGAAAAGCTAGCTGGGCGAAACTCCTTGGGAATAGATACCCCGACAACCATCGCGGTAAGCGATGAATTAGAGATGTCTGGCGTGTGGTACCAATCTCCACCAAACGACTACTCGAAACCAAAATTACGTTGGTTCACTTGGGGGTTTGAAGGGTATGCAGTGTTTGCATCTGCTGTGAAAAAAATTGGCGCAGGATCTGTCACGGTTGAGGTCCACGGACAGGCGTGTGATGAAAATAGTTGTCGCAATATAGAACTTGACTTGCTGGTGCCTCTAGACAGAACAGAAGGCATGTTCAGCGAGAAGTTCAGCCTAGAAAAATTAACTAAAGTTCGGCAGGGTAATAGCATTCAAGACAGATAGAACTTTTTTTATCAATATGGACTCTGTACCTACGTGATTTGAATCATCCGTTGTTTGTGTCCGTGCTTTTTGAACGATGCTGTTCGTTGACCCAACTGCCATATTCTGAGAAGATCCTCTCATGTGGACTTCAAGTGCCTCGCCCGCTATTTTATCGATAGTGATCTCTCTGGGTAGCTGCCTATCCACTCCAGTGAGCCAGGCTGCCACGGATCTTCCAATTACGCAAGCGAAGCAGCTTTCACAAGCTAATGAAACAAGACGAAATCGTCAGATTGCTCCGGTGATGAGTGCTGTCCATGCTGATTGGTTGACACGACCGGAACGAGATGCTGAAGAACAGCCGGATCGTTTGATAGAGGCTCTTAGTATTTCGGAGGGTGCAACGGTCGTAGATCTTGGAGCCGGAGTGGGGTATTTTACCTGGCGGTTGGCCAAGCAAGTAGGTTCGCGAGGACGTGTTCTAGCAGTTGATATACAACAGAGAATGATCGACCTTCTGGAGCGCAATTTGTCTGAAAAAGGGATCCATAATGTTGAAGCGATTCTGGCAAGCGAGGACAACCCTGGTTTACCTGTAGGGGAAGTCGATCTTGTGTTGATGGTTGATGTTTACCATGAACTCCAACAGCCGGAAAAAACCATTAAGCACGTAAGGCAATCTTTAAAACCGGATGGAAGACTCGTATTGGTAGAGTATCGCAAGGAAGACCCCACGATCCCTATTCATCCACTTCACAAAATGACTGTTGAGCAAGCCCGTTTCGAACTCGGACTAATGAATTTCCAACTCACTGACTTGTTGGACTTTTTGCCTCGTCAGCATATTCTTATTTTCAAAGATGCGGCTCAGTATCAGTAACTTAATGACAATTTACTGTACTAGATTTAGAGTCTGACGATACGGATTCCGGTAGCTATATTACTTAACCAGTGAGTGGAAATTATGTGTGTCTAATCTTGAGTTGGTTGAGGTAAGGGTGTGAGGTCTGCGTGGGTGAATTTTAACACCCAGCGAACAGCCTCTAGCCATATTTTTTGAATGCTTGGATTGTCCCAAACTTCACGACGATGCCCCAACAAGTTGACAAATACACGCCCTGTACCCCACTGGCGTGCCCAGGCTATCGCAAAGTCACGATCGGAGCGTCGGACGTTTTTAGCATTCAGGTCGATCGATGTGGTATCTAGGCTCATCAGAACTCGCTTATCGCTACGCGAATAGTGGTCAAGCTGATATATCTCGTCAGTAATTTCAAATATTGGCGGCAAGTGTTTCGTTATTGGAAAGGTGCGATCCTCTACCCGGATGCGAACTTTTTGATGCCACGGGTGGCTATCAAAAGCACCACCGACCATTTCAATGTATTCGGGCCAACTTGCACGAAAACTATCCGTAGCACTGTGGGTGCCAAGAAACCCTTTACCATCCTCTTTAATGAATGACATAATGTCCGTCTTTTGCTGTTCGGTTAGAAGTAAATCGCCTTGTGAGAAAAACATTATGGCATCGAAATAGTTGAGGTTTTTTTTGTTAGACCCTAGCTTTTCTTTGGTGAGAAGTTCTAAATCTGTGTGGAAACGAACATCGAACAGACCACTTTCTTTGCCGATCTTTTCCATCGTGTACATTGCATGTGATACGGAATCATGAGCCCAGTCTACACTGGCACCCAGGAAGAGAATATGTTTTTTTTCTTTAGTTTCGTTTGCCCAGGCAGCTTCCACTGATAGGGTCAGTAGTATAACGATATAAAGTGATTTCAACATAAAACCGGGCCTCCAGAGCTGCAGAGTAGCACGTGCTTCGTACCAATAGAAGGGCAGTAGCAATGATGTCAAAGTGGGGTTATTACATGAAACTCTATCCACCAAAAAAATCTTTAACTTTTTCGAATACACCCTTTTCCACTGGATTGTTGTCGACGGGAAGATCTTCTAGTAATTGTTCAAACAGTTTACGTTGTGTTTTTGTTAATTTTTGAGGGGTTGAGACTTTTGTATGTATGATCAAATCTCCTCGCCGACCACTGCGTAGGTCGGCGATTCCCTGATGACGTATGCGGAACTTAGTGCCGGTTTGTGTCCCAGCCGGAATTCGAAGCCCCGCCGTTCCTTCCAGTGTTGGCACATCAATTTCTGTCCCTAAAGAAGCTTGAGCAAAATTAATCGGGACCTGGCAGTGTAAGTCGTTCTCTGAACGTTCGAATATCGAGTGTTCTCGTACATGTAGAACTACGTAGAGGTCACCGGGGCTAGCCCCTTCGGCACCACTTTCTCCTTCGCCGTTGAGCCTGAGTCTAGTGCCTGTGTCAACACCCGCTGGCACATTAACTTTCAGGGTTCGTTGCTTCTGAACTGTGCCTTCGCCTCTGCAACCGGAGCAAGGATTTTCTATGATACGACCGGTTCCTCGGCAACTTGAACACGGGCGACTGACAGAGAAAAATCCTTGTTGAAACTGAACCTGGCCATGTCCGCCACATTGACCACACACAGTTGGGCCACTACCCTTTGCTGACCCACTACCGTTACATTCATCGCAGCGTTCCATCCGTGGGAAACGGATTTCTGTATTCAAACCGAAAGCCGCATCTTTGAAGTCGACTTCTAGATCATATTGGAGATCTGAGCCACGGCGGGAACGCCCGCGTCGTCCTTGACCAAATAGGTCTCCAAAACCGAAGAAATCTCCAAATATGTCACCGAAGTCACTGAAATCGGAAGGATTGAATCCACCTGAGCCTGCGCCTGAAAGCCCCTGATGTCCAAAGCGATCGTACCTGTTCCTCTTGTCATTGTCACTTAGAACACTATAAGCTTCCGCTGCTGCTTTGAATTTCTCTTCTGCTGTTGCATCACCAGGATTACGATCGGGATGATGCTGCATTGCCATTTTACGGTAAGCACTTTTTATATCTTGATCGCTCGCGTTGCGGTCAACGCCAAGAAGCTCGTAATAGTCTTGCTTTTCCACTGCTATTCCTAACTTACTGATTCGTTCTGGCCAAACTCTCTACACTTTTAAAACCAGGTGAGAGTAGTGTGAAAACCTGATTGATCATCGTTGTCAGTCTTTTACCGCAACCTTGACAAGTGCGGCACGTAATAGACGGTCTTTGAATAAGTAACCCTTCTGAAATACTTCTAAAATATCTTGATCGTGTTCGTCGTTTTCTGTGGGTGCTTTATCCACCGCGTGATGCAGATGAGGGTTGAATTTAGTGTTTTTGACGGGGACTTCTTTTAGGCCGGCACGTTTAAAGACTTCAGCAATCCTCTCATGAATCATCTCCAACCCTTGATGTAGTTGAGGGTCGATATCAGGTGTTTCAAGCGCACGTTCAAAATCGTCTACGATCGGCAACAAAGACTCAATTGTCTCCATGGCAGCATATTGCAATAAAGCCGATTTTTCTTTGGCTAGACGTTTACGAACATTCTCAAAATCTGCTTGTGTTCTCTGAAACCTTTCAAGTAATTCTGAGTTTTCACTCCGCAGATTCTCTATTGTGGTTGCTAGCTGCTCAGTGGTAACGGTAGCTACTGCGTCGGGACCGTTTTTTTTGTGCTTAGATCCTGTAAATTTTTTTTGAGATATTTTTTCCTCTGCTTCCAGTTTTTCATTTGGAGAGTCACTGGGAGCGCTAGTCTCATTTAAGCTCGACCTATGGTCTCGATCTCCACCGTTTTCGATGGGTCGCAAAACTTCTGGACTGGAAGGCTCTTGCTCTCTTTGATTTGGCGAAGCTGTGTCCTTTTGCGGAAGGTTCGTCTGACCCTTTGTCTTTTTAGATTTCACGTTTCCTCGGTATGCCCTGGGAGCAATGAGGTCTCCCTCAGTTAGTCAACAGTTCATTATTCAAGGTTGAATCACTAAGCTGGGAACCTAAAAAAGAACTTTGGCCACTTAACTTGTATGTTAACAGAAGGTTTTTACTGTTTTGCTGAGTCGTTTTGTATTTCACTCGCCAAAGCGAATCGTTTGAATATGTCATAGTTCTGTTACTCGGCAAGCCTGCAGTAGTGCTCCATGTGCAGGTGAACGGCGTGGCATGAGGATTCTATTCGGTTTATCACAGATTGTCGCCACTTGTGCGTGAAACGCATCGAGAACAAATGTAGAACTAAAAACACCACCCGAGTAGTAGATCGAGACTGTTTCATCAGGTGTGAACAATTGTTGCCTGACTCCCTGAGCGAGATGAGCTAATGACAGACCTGCGCTGGCGAGGATTCTCTTTGCAACCGTGTCACCTGTCTTCGCTAAGCGATCTACTAGTAATGCAAATGATGCGATGGCATCTCTTGGCAGTTGTTCAGCGTAGAGCCGATGTAGTAGGTCATTCACCGTCGAGGAATTAGCATCTTTAAGAAGTGCTTTCCGTAAGCTAGTTTTTGGTCCCCAACCCTCTTCTGTTTTAAGTGCTGATCGCATCGCTTGTCGGGCGATGTCGAAGGCTCCACCCTCATCACCAAACGCATAGCCCCAACCTCCTGCTCGCGCTGTTTGGTGGGCACCGTTTTCTCCCCAGGCAATTGAGCCAGTGCCAGCGATCACAACGATTCCGGGTGACAATTCCCCAGCTCCCCATAATGCGATCTGCGCATCGGTGACGATTTTCAAGTGCTCAGCATTAATGCAGCGGGAAATAATTTCATGGACTTTTTCTGTATCGCCACTGATGCCACAACAGGCGGCTGTAAAATCAGTTGTTCGTTCTAGTTGCGCACCTTCAAGTGCTTGTGAAAGGGCATCTTTAATGGATGTTTCAGTTTTTTTGAGAGTATTATCTGAACCGCCATAATTTGTAGGTCCACTCAGTCCAGTTCCTAGAACTGTGCCTTCTTCGTTGCCGATGAGAATGGTGGTGTGTGACTGCCCTCCATCGAGACCCAAGTAAAAGCGATCTTGCGGTGACGATGGATTAGGTGAGAGTTGCGGTTTAATCATGGATTAGATGCTTTTCGCCGGCAATACGAGAAAATAAGCTGCCACTCGATCAGTTGAATTTCGACGAGTAATTTTTCATTTTCTCTAGACATATTTTCTTTGACCAATTCGCATTGATCGACGAACCAAAAAGGATCCCATTCCGATTTAGTTTCTATTTCTGATGACAATTGTTTTGCTGAAGTGCTACTTATTTCTTCAAGTCGACTGAGTGCGGTTTCGCGAAGCGTTAAAAAAAGATCGTGGCGGCCGGTCTGACGAAACCAATACTTGGAATTAGGAAAGTCGCATTCTTGACGATGCATGATGCCATGCAGAAGGCTTCCCGTCGACGAATTAATGGACTGGGAAATGGTATGGGATTCGTCAATTGCGGAAAAGTACAGTAAGAAAACACTACGAAAACAGCCAGAAAATTCTTTAGAGGTAATAGAACTACCCAGTAGTTCCTCTGTCGATGAAGTGCGGAGACGATTCAACCCTTCACCAACCAATGGTGCAATCGGTGCTAATGGCAGTAACCGTTTTCCTGCCTCAGCGGTCATAAGAATTTCCTGAGTTGTGTTGCAATAACTCTTCAAGTCGAACATGCGTACCTCCACGGCAAGACGTCAACAAGCCTTAGTTAAACCCGGAGACCTTAGGCAGGCAACAGGTAGCTTATCACCATATATATTCCGTAGGAAGCCAAAAGTACAAACCCGAAGGGCCTTTTCATGTAGTCACCTGAGATAAAAATACCCACTCGAAAGGTCAGTAAGATGAATAGCATCGCAGGAAACAACACGCGGAAAAAATGCCCCCCTGCTTGTAGTCCATCAGCTGTTACTGCAGCCGATGCCCCAGCCACGAAAAGAACATTGAGGATATCTGCACCGACTATGTTTCCGACGGCTAGTTCGCCGTGGCCTCGTCTTGCGGCCGTCACGGCTGTGACAAGCTCCGGCAGTGATGTTCCAAAAGCTACCAGTGTCGCCGCGATAATGCTTTCCGGAATCTCGATTCGAGTGGCAGCTTCTTTTATTGCAGGGATCAAAACTTGAGCTGAAAGTACGACTAACGCTATTGCTCCTGAAAGCTTAAGGACCACTACGACAATCGGAGCTGACGGCTCGGCCTCTTTTTGGTCGGTTTTTGATGCGGGTGTCATTCCGCTTCGTGCCCAACGTATTGAGACCCACATATAAGTCGCTAAAGCGACGAGGAAAACAACACCGACAACTTGTGGCAGTTGTCCGCCATTCACAAATACTAGATCAATTCTGGTCCAGGGAAGACATCCGATTACCAGGGCTGTTGCCGTCCCGATTTGGATCCAGCCCTGTCGGTTGACGATTGCACGATCAAGTCGTAACGGAGCTATGATACACGCCAGACCTAAGATTAACCCGGTATCGCAGATGATTGACCCTACTGCGTTGCCCAATGCTAGGCCTGGGCTGCCCTGCAGGGCAGCAAAGACGGACACTGCCGCTTCAGGTGCAGTCGTACCCAAACTGACAACTGTTGCACCGATCACAATAGTGGGGATGCCGGAACGTTCCGACAGAGTTACAGCTTCATCTACTAACCAGTCCGCTGCTTTGCCTAGAATCAAGAGGCCTGCAGCTATCAAAAGTGTCAACGGGCCACCGTGGAGATTGGAAATAATGTGGTGCAGCGTTTCTTCCATGGTCAAAAGATCAAATTCTAGATTGGAGCTCCAGTTCGTAAATTCAAGACTGTCTATGCGAAATTATATCTCGCCTTGAGGCACGTCCTTGCTTGTGGTCTCTCGGTTGCCAATTAGTGCAATCATTTGAGTCAGTAAGAAGCCACCCACTATCAAACCTACTGATCCGGCGAACTGTCCACCATTCGGCGTGAATCGTTGTACGGGAAAATCTCCTGGGTCGAGAGCTGTGATCGATGCAGATGTCATTACTTGTCCTTTGATTACATCTCCTGGGTCAGGTGTAACACTGTGTTGGAAAGGCCATAATCCTACAACAGCACCAATCAGAAAACCAAGCAGTACTCCTAAAGTTTGTTTTTTGAAATACTCTAGAAAAAACTTGAGCAGGTTGCTTATCACCACTAAGCCGAGTGCTACTCCCATAGCGACAGGCAGAAAAATATGTGATGCCTCAAGTAGGTAGCCCCATTGCGGTCCATCAGCGTCCGTCAGAGCCTTCCGTGTTTCATCGATGGTTTCTAAAATTGTTAGGTATTGCCCCAAAATTAGTAGGACATATCCTCCAGAGATACCAGGTAGGACCATCGCTGATGCTCCTCCGAGGCCTGCTAGAAAAAGCATCAAGTAAGGAAGGCTGTCCGTAACTGGTTCAGTTGTGCTCGGCTGTAAGAAGACCAATAGAATCGTGAGTGTCAGGCCCCCAATGCAACCACATACTGTCGTTGCAGTGATCGGTCGCATTAATCTCCATATGACGGGCACTCCTCCTAAAGTCAGCCCCACGAACAAACTAAACATCACCCAACGGTGATCGATTACCAGTTCTCTTACAATTCCGGCACCAGTAATAATTGCTATGGTTGCGGCCCCACCAATGGTTGCAAGTGTCGACAGTGTTCGCAGTCGAAAACGAAAGGTTGTTACCTCAGCAATTCCTTCAATAAACCGTGGATATACTCCTACTGCTAGCAACATTGTTCCACCTGAGATACCTGGCACTAAGTTGGCCAGGCCCATCAGTAGACCACCTAGAATTTCTCGTAATGTTTGCGTCCTGTTAACTATCACTTTGCGCATGGTGAAACTCTGTTGTCGGGACCAATGTTGTCTACAGTTGTCGGAACTGCAAGAGTGTGGGACACTACCTCTGCAGTAAGCCCCTCAATCTAGCATGGACTACCAAGCACTGTCGCCCGTCACGGGTCATTCAGTCGTCATTAGTGTTGTCGACGGTCGAATTAGCACAATAGTTCCGTCAGCGTGTGACTCGGATGATGGACTTTGGGTTGCACCTGGGTTCGTAGATCTACAAGTCAATGGTTTTGCTGGTGTGGACTATAACTCCCCTGAAACTTCGATTGACAAAATAGGTTGTTCGATCGATGCTCAACGCACAACTGGCGTGACTCGTCTTTATCCCACTATTATCACTGGCTCGAATACTAATATTCGAAAAGCATTAACTAATCTTGCTCGAGCAAAACATGAACTGAGTAACGGTACATCAATTGCAGGCCTGCATTTGGAAGGCCCATGGATCTCGCCGCATGATGGTCCTCGAGGTGCGCATCCGATCGAACATGTACGAGCAGCATCAATTGCGGAATTTGAGGATTTTCAGGGCTCAGCAGAAGGTCAAATTCGACTTGTAACTATCGCGCCTGAAGTCGAAGGTGCACTTGCTCTGATCGAGTATTTGAGTGATCAGGGTGTTGTTGTGTCACTTGGGCATACTGGTGCCAATGCGGAAGAAATTCATGCTGCTGTGGATGCTGGCGCAACCATGAGTACACATCTTGGTAACGCCTCATATTCGATGACGAGACATAATGCAAACCATATCATCGAACAGATGGCTTGTGACCAACTTTACGCGGGGTTTATCGTGGATGGTATCCACTTGCCTCCATCTTTCGTTAAAGTTGCTATTCGTGCGAAGACGCCTGAGAAATCGATCCTTGTGACTGATGCTGTGGCACCGGCCGGTTGTAACCCTGGTTCCTATCGATTGGGTCATCTTGAAGTGCAGCTGAGTGACGATGGCAGCGTGCGGTTGGTCGAGTCGGGTCGATTGGCTGGTTCGGCATTACGTATGGATTATGCACTAAACAACCTCATGAGGTTCAGTGGTTTGTCGTTGGCGAGATCCTTGGCAACAGCAACCGTTAACCCGGCTCGCGCCATAGGTCTTGAAGGTCGCCAAGGGTTTCTGATACCCGGTGAATTGGCTGATTTGGTCCTGTTTCAATACAATTCGGAAACACTAGAGATCAAAATTATTGAATCAGTTGTCTGACTTCTATATCTGCCCAGCGCTTGTGACACGGTCAGCCTTATCTGTTTTTCGGCACTGCGCCTTTGAGGTCGGCTTAGATCAAGCTATGCCGTCGAATTTGAAACTTAACTAGACATCGCAAATTGCTGCTGCCTTTCGGAGTGATGCTACAGGGTCGCGAATGGGAATAAACTCCTGTGCCAGGTAGCCGTCGAATCCCAATTCCACGATGGATTTGCAGATTGCCCTGTAATTGAGTTCCTGCGTTTCATCAATTTCGTTACGGCCTGGATTTCCTCCGGTATGGAAATGCCCTATATATTCGATATTGTTACGGATGGTGCGAATGACGTCACCTTCCATGATTTGCATGTGGTAGATGTCGTAGAGCAGTTTTACGCGCGACGATTTCACTCGCTTCATAATTTCAACGCCCCAAGATGTCTTGTCGCAATGGTAGTCGGGATGATCAATTTTACTGTTCAATAGTTCAAGCAAAATTGTGACACCTTCATCTTCAGCCTGAGTCTTTACCTTGTTGAGTAGTAGAGTTGAGTTGTCCCACGCTCTCTCGTCGCTAATGTTATGACGGTTGCCTGAGAAACAGATTAGGTTCGCAACACCATGTTTTTTGGCTAAAGGCAGCAAACGTCTGAAGTTTTTTTCCATAGCGGCATGGTTTGTTACATCGTTGAGGCCATTAGAGATTCCGTTGATTCCTGAGCCGACAGCACAGGTTAAGCCATACTTTTTCACTACGGGCCATTCATCTTCTGTCAGTAGTTCAACCGATTTAAGACCGATTGCAGAAGCATTTCGTGCTAGCTCGTCTAGTGACATTTCAACAAAAGGTTTGTCGTAACACCATCTGCAGACCGATTGCTTGAGGCGGCCTTTTGAGACAGTTTTTTTCTGATTTTCCTTGGCATTTGCTACGTTCAGTGCTGCTACGCCGATACCGGTGATGACTGAACGTCTTTTAATTGTTGAGGATGTCTTCCACATGATTGTTTATGGTTCTTGTTGAGAATCAATCGGATTGTATCACTCTCTCACTTGCTGACCCTGCTTCCGCTGTCTTGCCTGATATCGTTATAGTTCAGGAGTAGATGTGGATGCTATGTATATGGTGCCGTGTTTTATGTGCTGGAACTGTTCAAGGCTACACTTATTATTATTGACGTAGCGCATGATATCTATTTGTTAACTTCTGTTTAACGTGTAAACGTTTACGATGTCTGTATAAAATTAGATACTTCAGGACCTTCAAAATGTCAAAAGAATTGCAGTCAAAAGTCGCTTTGGTAACAGGTGCGAGTCGCGGTATTGGGCGGGCAATCGCCGACCTATTGGCACGCGATGGGTGTGATTGCATTGTTGTAGCTCGTACGGAGAAAATGTTGCACGAGGTTGCCCAGCATATCACCACTCAAAGTGGTCGTCGGGTGGAGGTTTGTGTGCAGGATCTGAGCACTCAAAAGGGCTGCACTGCTCTGTATGACCAGACCATGCAACAATTCGGCACATTGGACATTCTAGTTAACAATGCAGGAGCTACTCAAGGGGGGTCGTTTCTAGAGCAAGATGACGTGTTGTGGGAAGAAGGGTTTGCGTTGAAATTTTATGCTTGTGTCCGCCTGTGCAGACTTTTTTGGCCACAACTTCAGAAGAATCGTGGGACGGTGGTGAACGTTGTCGGTACGTTCGCCCGCACGCCGGATCCTGATTTTATGATTGGTGGTGCAGTCAATGCTGCCATGGCAAATTTCACAAAAGCATTATCTCGACTAGGTTTACGGGACGATATAAGTGTCAATGCAGTTTATCCTGGCCTGACAGAGACTAACCGTGTTGAAGAGATATTTTCTATGCAGGCAAAGATGAGAGGTGTTTCAGAGGATCAAATCAGGAAAGACATTTTACAGACGGAAGGCATCCACCGATTGGGTCGACCCACTGATGTTGCTGAGCTAGTTGCGTTTCTTTGTTCTCCCTCTGCGAGGCATATTCAAGGTACGGCCATTGCGGTTGATGGGGGCGCCACGATGTCCCTCTATTAACTACTGGAAGCAGCGATCGGATTTCGTGTCTAAATACGAGTGTGTTGTCCGGCAAGACAAAATCATTTTTCGATGGATGGCAATTCTGCTTACATTTGGTAAAGCATCCAATAGACCACAATACCGGTGACTGAGACGTAGAGCCATAGTGGAAAAGTCCAGCGTGCGATTTTCCGGTGCTTGTCAAATTTTTCTTTCAACGCATTTGAGAGTGTAATTAGCGCTAGGGGAAGTATAACGGCAGCTAGTACAACATGAGTGATTAGGATTGTGAAATAAATGGTCCTAATCCAACCTTCTTTGGTGAAAGATACGGAGCCAACATGGTAATGGTAGACAAGGTAGCTCGTAAGGAATAGACATGAAATGGAGAATGCGCCCAACATGCAGAGTCGATGAGGTTTGATCTCACCGCGCCGAATGAACCAGTATCCAACGCTAAGCAGTACTGCACTGGCCGCGTTCAAAGTTGCGTTAATTGCTGGTAAGTTCTGAACGCTGATGATCTCTAACATGGTTGATCTTTTCTATGGCAGTTTATAGGCAGCATTTAGGAGAGATGTCTGGCCGATGGGCGACTCACCTGATAAAAAGCCGCGCTAAGAGTTATGACTGCAAAAGTAGCTAATACGGCAATACACGACAGTACCAACGAGTAGTCAGCTGAGCCTGTACTCGAAAAGAGACTCCGCAATGCTCTCACTCCGTAACTTAATGGGTTTATCTTCATTGCCCATTGCATCCATTCTGCAGCTCCGGCGGTTGGGAAAATTGCTCCCGAAAGGATCCACAGGGGCATAAGAACCAAATTCATGATAGCGTGGAATCCCTGAACCGAATTCAACCACCAAGCAAAAAAGAAACTTAAGCCTGTTAAACCCAACATCATCCCAACAATCACTACTAGGATCGCTGGCAGTTTTGCAGGGTCAAACGCCAACCCCAGGAATGGAGCAGGGATCAGAAATATAACCCCCTGCGTTAAACCAATTGTTGTCGCCCCAAGCACCTTGCCTAGCACCAATACAGGCCGCGGAACTGGTGCTGCCAATACCGACAGTAGAAATCCTTCCCGTCGGTCTTCAATGATTGAAATATTGGAAAAGATGGCGGTAAATAGAACGACCATCGTGATCATGCCCGGAAAAAAAAATTCCAAAGCCCCTGCTTCAATGTCAGCTCGAAAAGAACGAGCAAATCCCGACCCTAGTAACAACCAGAAAATAAAGGGTGTTGCTAGGCTGCCCACGACTCTACTTCGTTGTCGGTAGAATGCCCTGATTTCACGGAACCATAGCGAGCCAACCGACAACCACAAACAAGAATGGGCGTTGGTTGAGTTGACATGTGATGAGTTTTCGTCACATGGTCGCTTTTCTGAAGAAGCTGTCAAGGTGGATTCAGATTCAACCATAAATTTCTGTTAGGAAAAGTCTTGTGCTAGGATCGCTCGCATACCGATCAACACCTTAATTATATCGACGATCCTAGTGTCAGGGCTATCCAGACTCGTCGTCTGTGAAGCTTCGCCCGGTTGTGCGAATGAAAACGTCCTCTAAAGTCGGTTTTGAGACTGTCACTGACTGGATTTGTTCTTGAGGGTTTTCCATTAGGCGAGCAATAAGCTGTGAGCCTTGTGGGTGTTCAAAACGAACCGACCCATCGACAATTTGGGGTTGGACCCCAAGCCGGTCAGATAATTCCTTTACTATTGCCTCGGGGTTTTCTCCAACCAGTGAAACCGTTTCACCTCCTATACGGTTTTTCAACTCAACTGGTGTCCCAACCGCAACCAATGTTCCTCGGTCAAGCACCCCCAAACTGCAACATTTGTCCGCTTCTTCCAGTAAATGGGTCGTCAGCAATATGGTCACATTGTCGTGATCTCTTAGCGTACGGAGATGTTCCCAGAATTGAAGGCGTGCTGCCGGATCCAATCCTGTGCTTGGTTCGTCCAAAAGAAGCAGCTTTGGTGCGTGTAAAAGACCTTTGGCTAATTCCACTCTTTGCCGCAAACCACCAGAAAGTGTATCTACAACATCATTCTTTCGATCTGCAAGATCAAGACGATCAAATAGTGCGTCAATTCGTGAGCGAAGATCAGCACCTCGCAAACCATAGAGATGTCCTTGGTGTTCAAGGTTCTCAGTCGCAGTTAAGTGTCGGTCAAGACTTTGTCCTTGAAATACAACACCGATGTTGCGACGCACTGAAATTGGCTGTGCTCGAACATCCGCCCCGAAAACGGCTGCCGTGCCTTTCTCTGGAGGAAGCAGAGTTGACAGAATTCTGAAAAGAGTGGTCTTGCCGCCACCGTTAGGGCCTAGTAGGCCAAATATGTCACTACGGTCAACTTCGAAGCTTACATCACGCAGAGCTGAGTTGTTGTTGTAGGAGAACCCTAGGCTTTGGACAGAGACTGCCGGTGTGTTCGACATGTTTTCGCACGATAGCATAGGGCCGCATTGTTAATCCGCTTTTGTTGTGGCCTTTGCTGTCGGTTTCTAGGCTATTTTGTTTCCTGAGACGAAAGAATTTGTTGCGAGCTGCTATGTTCCTTGGCCTCTATGTATCTGCAAAATCTAACTTGTCAAGCGATATGTGCACCCTGAGCCTCAACGTAGACGGCGTAGAGTGATTGGCTGCCAGTCATGAATAGGCGATTACGTTTTCTGCCGCCGAAGCAAACATTGGAACACATCTCTGGTAATCGAATTTGTCCGATGCGAGTTCCGTCGGGTGCAAAAATGTGAACGCCGTCATAACCGTCACCAACCCATCCAGCACTAGACCAGATGTTGCCATCCACATCGGCTCTTATGCCATCAGCCTGACCTATTCCAACACCCTCCAACTCCATTGAAACGAAGCGCTTTCCATTCTGAAGAAGTTTTTCGTTTACTACATCCCAGATTTTGATCTCTTTTGACGCCTCGGGGTAATGGGAAGAACCGGTATCTGCAATGTAGAGTTTTTTGTAATCAGGCGAAAAGCATAGCCCATTCGGTTTATAAATGTCGTCGGTGACCATTGTCATGTTGCCGGAGTTAGCGTCAATACGATAGACAGCTTCCTTGATTTCAAGCGGTCCTTTATTGCCTTCGTAATGCATCAGACTGCCATATCCGGGATCGGTAAACCAGACATCCCCACTTGGGTGGACCACGGCGTCGTTTGGAGCATTCAATCGCTTGCCTTGCCAGGTTTCAGCTAATACGGTGATGGTTCCATCGTACTCGTAACGCACTACCCTCCGATTTCCGTGTTCACAGGAAATTTGTCGTCCCTGATAGTCAAAAGTATTTCCATTGCTATTTCCTGCAGGATTTCGAAAGATGCTGACGTGGTTGTCTTCTTCTAACCATCGGTATTGCACATCATTGGGAATATCGCTCCATACCAGATAACGGCCAACTCCATTCCAGGCTGGACCCTCTGCCCATAAGGTTCCTGTATGTAAACGCTGGATAGGGGTATTGCCTAACTTGTATTGCGCAAAACGCTTATCCAAGACAACAATATCGGGATCAGGGTAACGGATCGGATTTTTGCCGCTCCAGTCACGTTTGGATACAGAGGCTTCAAGTACAGAGGCAGCTCCGAAGGCCAAACCTTTCAACCAGGTTCGACGGTCAAGATAGCGACGTGGTGTATTTTGGTCAGCTACGGTCATAGATTGAGTTCCTCCTGATTACAAAACGAAGATAAACCAACATCGTACTTCATCGAGCAATGAGAGGAAACGTCAAGCGAGATTCAAGTGTGGTTGGATAGCTAATGTAGCCAAATCGAACGACACTAAGACCAAAAGAGCAATAGGGTGTGAACTACAGAGTATTTCTTTGTGGTATATCTCGCCATGCACAATATATATGTAGGTTCGATCGCCTGGTGAATAAAACCGTAGAGTTGAAGTCGACAATCCTAAACATCTACTTGGGAGCTTGTCAAAATGTTACACTGGAGTTCCTTCTAGAGCTACCAGGAAATTGCAGCGATAGTGAACCTCACTCAGGTGATAGGACTAGTCGGAAACCCTACTTACTCTAGTGCTGCGTCCGGATGCTTTCCTTTACTAGTTCGATTGCACGTTTCGAATGGGCTGGATCATCAGTCCAGGAGAGGACACTCATGAAATTTGGTGTTGTGCTATTCCCCGGATCGAATTGTGATCATGATGCCTATTATGCAGTGCAAGCCAACCTCGGTGAAGATGCGGCACTCATCTGGCATGAATCCGAAGATCTTTCGGGACTGGATGCAGTTTTACTGCCAGGAGGTTTTTCCTATGGGGATTATCTTCGGCCAGGAGCAATAGCACGTTTTTCTCCAGTGGTGACAGCCGTAAAGAAATTCGCCAGATCTGGTGGCCTAGTAATCGGAATCTGTAACGGTTTTCAGGTCCTCGTTGAGAGCGGTTTGTTGCCTGGAGCATTGATCCGCAATCGCAACTTACGTTTTGTTTGCAAAACAGTTCACATAAAGGTTGTCACTAGTGACTCACCGTTCACGAATGCATCGAAAACAAATCAACCTCTTGCGATTCCTATTGCGCATGGTGATGGATGCTACTACGCAGACAAGATGACACTACGGCAATTAGAAAACGAGGACCGAGTTGCCTTCCGTTACTGTGACACAGTCAATCGTGTGGTTGAGGAGGCTAACCCCAATGGTTCGCTAGACAATATAGCTGGCATTTTAAACGAGGAGCGCAATGTGCTGGGGATGATGCCCCATCCGGAGCGCGCGTCAGATTCCGCTATGGGGTCGACTGATGGTCTTGTAGTATTTCAATCCATGAAAGCCACTTTGATGGGTACTGCCCGCTAACCAATAAGCGATGTCCACACTGACTACCGACCTTATCACTAAACACGGGCTTACTATGGACGAGTACGACCGTATACTAGACCGTTTGGGCCGCGAGCCAACCTTGACCGAGTTGGGGATTATCAGTGTAATGTGGAGTGAGCACTGTTCCTACAAGAGTTCCCGCCTGCATTTAAAAAAACTACCTACAGAGGGAGAAAGTGTGCTTGTAGGGCCGGGAGAAAATGCTGGCATTATCGACATCGGTGATGGCTGGGCAGTGGCTTTCAAAATAGAATCTCACAACCATCCTAGCTTTATTGAGCCATTTCAAGGCGCTGCTACGGGAGTTGGTGGCATTTTGCGTGATATTTTCACAATGGGTGCACGGCCAATAGCAGTGATGGACTCACTGCGTTTTGGAATGCTAGATGATTCCAAAACTGGTATACGTAACCGCCACATTGTCAGAGGTGTTGTGAGTGGTATCAGCCACTATGGTAATTGTTTCGGCGTACCAACAGTGGGTGGAGAATGTATTTTCGAATCTGGTTATGGCGGCAATCCCCTTGTTAATGCCTTTGCTCTGGGTATCTTTCGCAAAGACAAGATTTTTTTTGGCCAAGCCTCAGGTTCTGGCAATCCGGTGATATACGTTGGTGCGAAAACAGGCAAGGATGGTATTCACGGTGCTTCGATGGCTTCCAGTGAATTTGACGAACAGTCCGAAGAGAAACGCCCCAACGTACAAGTGGGAGATCCGTTCCTGGAAAAATTACTTTTAGAAGCTTGTCTCGAGGCTATGCAAACCGGTGCGATTGAGGGCATTCAAGATATGGGAGCAGCAGGGTTGACGTGCTCTACCTGCGAAATGGGCGGACGCGGGGGCAGTGGTATAGAGATTGACCTTAAGTATGTTCCACAACGTGAAGTTGGTATGACGCCTTACGAGATCATGCTTTCCGAATCGCAAGAACGTATGTTGATTGTTGCCAAGCGAGGTCGAGAGAAGGAAGTGTACGATGTGTTTCGTAAATGGGGGTTGGATGCTGCGGAGATCGGTGTAGTTACTGGAGACGGTTTGCTTCGCGTTAAAGATCGTGGAGAAGTGGTGGCAGAAGTGCCAAACTCTCTACTCACAGATGACGCACCACTTTATGACCGCCCCTTCTCGCAGCCTCCTCGGGTGGCTCCATTGGACGGACCGGAGATTGATTTATCTAAAAACACTGCACTTGGCGATAGTCTTGTAACGTTGCTCGGGTCTCCCGATATTTGCTCGAAGCAGTGGATTTTCGAACAGTATGACCACATGGTGAGAACAAATACGACATCAGGACCTGGCGGAGATGCAGCAGTAATTCGCATTAAAGAAGCAGATGTTTCGTTGGCGATGTCATTAGACGGCAATGGGCGATTTTGTGTACTTGACCCGCGAGAAGGAGCAAAATTAGCTGTTGCAGAGTGCTGCCGAAACCTTGCGGTGGTCGGTGCACAGCCGATAGCTGCTACAAATTGTCTCAATTTTGGCAACCCAGAAAGGCCGGAGATTATGGCTCAGCTGGTTGAGGCGATTGAGGGAATGGCAGAAGCCTGCATACATTTCGAAACTCCAATTACGGGTGGCAACGTAAGTCTTTACAATGAAACTCTCGGCGATGGAATCTACCCCACGCCCGTCGTAGGCATAGTCGGTCTGGTGCGCAACCAAGATAAGCCTATGGGTATTCATTTTCGACAAGCAGGACGTAAACTAGTTCTTTTAGGAGGGCTTTTGCCTAATGCGACCGGCAGGAAAGCACAGGCCGAACGGCGTTTTGGAAGTTCGCAATACGCGAAAATGGTTGTAGGTGGTCTTTGGGGTTTGCCTCCCAAGCTTGATATGGACTATGAGAAGCGTGTACACGAGGCTTCACGTCGAATTGTAAATACAGGGTTAACAGAATCGGCCCACGATCTCAGCGATGGTGGATTGGCGGTGGCTGCAGCTAAGTCGTCGTTCGGTTTGTCAGGAGTCGGAGCCTCTATAGAACTTCAGTCTGAGTTGCCGGTGCACCACTTGCTTTACTATGAAGCTCCATCGCGGATATTGCTGTCCGTAGTAGAAGAAGCTTTAGGTGACGTCTTAAGTATTGCTAACGACTGCGGTGTTGAAGCTCCCGTAATTGGCAAAACAATCGAGGAGCGATTAACTTTCACTGTGAATCGGGAGAAGCTCTTTGATCGCTCTGTGGATGCGTTATATGAACACTGGACCAATTCACTTGAAAGGAGTCTCGCAACGTGATGAAAACGACGAATGTGTCGGACCATTTTCATGAAGAGTGCGGTGTTTTTGGTATATACGGTCATCCTGAGGCAGCTAATCTGGCCTATCTGGGACTTTACGCTCTACAACACAGAGGACAGGAGAGTGCTGGTATATGTTCAACCGATGGCGAAAGATTGCATTGCCGAAAGGATATGGGTCTTGTGGCAGAAATCTTCACCGAATCAGTTCTCAGCGAACTACGTGGTGCAAATGCAATCGGTCATACAAGATATTCCACAGCTGGGCAGAGTGCTCGTCTCAACGCACAACCTTTTCTTGTGGAGTGCAGTAAAGGGCAAATTGCTGTTGCGCATAACGGCAACTTGACCAACGCCATAGATATTCGGCGTGACCTCGAGATGTCTGGCTCAATCTTTCAAGCCAACAGTGATACCGAAGTCATAGTTCATCTAATAGCACGTTCGCAAGAGGACAATCTCGAGCACGCTCTACGGGAATCCCTGTTGCGTATGGAAGGGGCCTACTCTTTGGCGGTGCTTTCCAAGGAAGGATTGATTGTTGCACGGGATCCGTATGGTTTTCGACCGATGGCATTCGGGCAGATAGAACACAACGGTCATACGGCATATGTTTTCGCTTCAGAAACGTGCGCCTTCGACCTGATCGGGGCAACATATATCGACGACGTCCAACCGGGAGAAATGATCACCATAACTGATAGTGGTGAGTTACACAGAAAACGTTTTGCACCAGTTCAAGATCGTCATCATTGCGTATTTGAGCACGTCTATTTCGCACGACCTGACTCAGTTGTTTTTGGCCGTTCTGTGCAAAAGTCGCGCGAATTACTTGGCAGACTACTTGCACGCGAAGCTCCCGTCGAAGCAGACATCGTTGTGCCTCTGCCAGACTCTGGTGTAGATGCAGCAATTGGATATGCTGCTGAATCAGGGTTGCCTTATCGTATGGGATTGATCCGCAATCACTATGTCGGGCGTACATTCATCGAACCAAAACAGTCAATCCGAGATTTTGGTGTAAAGCTTAAACTAAATCCGGTTCGTGGTGTTATTGAGGGTAAGCGTGTGATTTTAGTGGACGACTCATTGGTCCGTGGAACAACGAGCCAAAAAATCGTTCGCATTGTTCGGCAGGCAGGCGCCAAAGAAGTCCATCTTCGTATTTCCTGTCCGCCAACCATTTCTCCCTGTTATTACGGTGTTGATACCCCGGACAAGAACGAGTTGATTGCAGCGAACCATTCAATCGATAGAATTCGAGATCATACAGAGGCAGACTCTTTAGCGTATCTTTCTCTTGAAGGTTTAAAACAAGCTGTACAAGACGTGCAAGGTGAATACTGTTATGCCTGTTATACAGGGCAATACCCAACAGACTTAGTTGGCATTGAGCAACTATTGGCGGACTCGCGTGAAAAGAAATAGTTCTGTTGTGGAAGTGTAGAGTATCTTAGTTGTTTTTTGGTGAGGGTGGTGTATTGTTCTCCAGTTCTGCACGATTGCGAATTGCTTCGACCACAAATTGGGCTTGTTGCGCAATGCCGGTTGACATGCCATTTGGAGGACGGAAGAATCGGCGAACAGTAGCTATGTCAGCAGTGGTTCCAATCAGGTAGAGCCCTCTCAATGCCTCAAAAACGTGTGTTTCCTCAGGGCTGAGACTCATTACCGGAGTACCTACACTGATTGTGGCCCCGTCTTCTAGTAAGCGTTCCTTAACGGTCCCAGGAACCGGTGACCGGATTTCTAATTCTTCATCAGTTTCCTTCGACTCCACTCGTGCTAGTAAGGTTCCCACATCGACAATATTGCCTTCGACCAGGCGATTGACCAATACACCTTGATGGGGGCTCACTACTGCGTAATCTTGCAGCATAGAGAGCACCTCGTCGTGACCAGAGTCATCCCCGAACCGGATCAGAGATAGGGCCGCGTTACGCCTCACGAGTGGATCTACATCTGTAAGCATTTTCTGCAGTGTGCCGTGAAACAGTTGTTCGGTGTTGTCTTGCCCCATTACCCATGCCACATTTACGCGCAGTTGAGCCAATGGATGGTCTGCGAGAGCGACAATTGAGGGGTACCAGTGTGCCACAGTGCGATCACCTTGATTGATCCGATCAGAAATCTGTGACAGGGCATGCTGAGCGCGGCGTGGCTTTTCTTTATCAGCTAGGTATTCACTGATTTCAGACTTTGTGAGCTGTCGCCCAAACCATGTTTCTCTCCAAAACAGGAACATCATCAATATGATCAGTGCTGATAGTGCTGAAACCATGATCGTCGCTTTTCGAGAGACCATCTGGTTGGGTGTTGATTGTGGAATATCCGACATTCGAATAAACAGTATACCGAGCGATCTTAAAAACAACAGGAGTGAATTTCAGAAAGACACCACTATCAAAAACATAAGTTTAAGTCACACCCCCCCCTAGAAAGCTATAATTGCAGCTTGCGAAACGGTATCTTCATCAGCCTTGAGGGGATTGACGGCAGTGGCAAGACAACGCAACTGGAGCGTCTCCGGCTAAATCTGGTTAAAAGCGGCCATTCAGTAGTCGTCGCACAAGAGCCAGGGGGAACGCGATTAGGTCGTCGCATTAGAGAAATTCTTCTTGATGCTGCCAATCAAGATTTACGTCCAATTTCCGAATTGCTTCTATATTTTGCCTCGCGCTCTCAAAATATTGACGAAGTTATTATCCCCGCGCTTGAGACTTGCAAAGTTGTTATTTCAGATCGTTTTACGGATGCTACTCTTGCGTACCAAGGCCACGGACGGAATCTAGGGATTGAGACAGTACGGACAATCGAACGCATTGCTTGCAGGGGCATCCAGCCCGATCTGACTCTTCTATTAGATATTGACCCAAAAATTGGTGTGCAACGGGCCTTGGCACGAAACGAGACTGCAACACAAGATGAGAGCCGTATGGAACGAGAAGACCATGAGTTTTTCTGCAGAGTCCGTGATGGCTACCTAGAACTTGCGGCACAGGAGCCCAACCGCATCAAAATCGTTGATGCCCGCAAGCCGGTTGATGAACTCGAGACGGAAATCTTCGCAACCGTCGAAGCTCTGTTCTCAACCTTCGATGCTGAGTAGCGCAATACCAGAACTGCCGGTGGCAATTTCCCCTGTTAGTTTTTAGTTGTAGATATGATTTTCAGTTGCAACTATTTATATTTTCTTGTCTGTGACAACTACAGCGAAAAAACTGCCTAAAAAATGCAACTTTTTTTAATATATGACTTTGAGTTGCAAAATAAAGTTAACATGAATATAAATTACCACTATCTCGTGGTGGCCAATTTTTCTGATGTGATGTGATTATTCGCTATTTTACCGTCAGTAAGATTGCAGTTAGCCTTTAAAGCTGTGAACAGCAGCCCACTTTTGACAGTATAAATTTTACTTAAATAAAACATATTAAAGAACTTATAATAAATAAATGTATTTTTTAAGTGTGTGTGTGGTGTCCGCATCTTTTTCTAGGACAAGGGGTATTTAGTCTAAACTATGATCCAAGAAGCAGGTATTTATTGGTGTAAATTGGTATTAGGAGATGTGGCTTAAGAAAAACTTTTATTTTTCTTTTGACATTCAGTTTCAAAAAATGGTAAAACTAAATTTCGATTTCATTTTAAGCGGTTCTTATTCTGTAATTTTTATTCAAATGTTATTCAATATCACAACAAAAATATTTTTTTTAGCCCTGATGTTTCTAAATGTTAACGTCTTTGTGTCGCCAGTTTTGGCATCTCAACAGGATGGAGTTGAGGGATCGCTTAGCGGTTCCTTGGTGGGGCCTGACAACTTAGCTATTGCAGGTGCTCTGATCGAAGTGGTGGAAACGTCCGATAAAACTTGGACAGATGGTGTAGGGCGGTTCCATTTCCCCAAAATCTCTTCCGGATCCTACACAGTACGGGTTGTCGCAGATAACTTCGAATCAGTTGAAACGTCAGTGACTGTTAATGGTGTCACCGAAATACCCTTGGAAATTACTGAAATTCAACGGCGAGTTGCTTCAGTTGAGGTTGTGGGGGAAGCGGCACAGACCATAGCCGAAATTCCAGGATCAGTATTCCTGATTACACAGGACGAATTGGAAAATTCTCATCCTGTAGATGCTAACGAGGTTTTGCGAAGAGTGCCAGGACTAGTACCGAGGGTCGATTCTGGTCCAGTCGGATTACGTTTGAACGTCGGCATACGTGGTCTCAATCCAGACCGTAGTCGTAAGACATTGATGCTCGAAGATGGCATACCGGTGGCATTGGCTCCTTATGGAGAGCCGGAGATGTACTATTCACCGTCAATTGATCGCATGAGTCGAGTAGAGGTTCTCAAGGGTAGCGGTCAGATTATTCACGGACCTCAAAGCGTAGGGGGAGTTATAAACTTCGTCACACCGGAGCCTCCGTCCAAATTTCATGGCGATATCGATGTGAAAGCGGGTGAATATGGAACGCGATTTGCAAATGGTTCTATTGGTGGCAGCAATCGAGACCAGACCATGGGCTGGTATACCAGCTATCTACACAAGCAGGGAGATGGCTGGCGCAAGTTCTATTTTGATGTCGATACCATCAACACAAAATTGACTTTAAAACCTTGGGATGGGCACACTTTTTCGTTCAAGGGAGGGATTTATAACGAAAGATCCAATGCTACCTATCTGGGTATCACCACTCCCATGTACCAGACAGATTACACTCAAAACGCCGTACCAGGGGATACCTTAGCGGTCGATCGTCGGTCTGGGTCGGTTTCGCATACATACGCTATTGATTCGAACACTGTGTGGAATACGTCAGCTTACGCTTATTCGACAAGACGGTATTGGGGCCGTACAGATTTTGACCGATCTGACAAAGGTAAGGACTACATAGGGATTTTTGGAGATCCATCGGTTTCGGGTGGTGCGATCTTTCTGAGAGATTCTGCTGGTAATCGCAACCGTGATTTTGATGTGTTTGGTTTTCAGACTGGTGTGCAAAAACACCACGAACTTGGCAAGTTGGACATAGGTATTCGCTACCTCTATGAACAGGCCAACGACAAGCGTGTGAACGGTGTTGGATGGCGGGCACGTACAGGAGAAATACGCGACGATGAAGATCGTTTCGGAAGAGCTTTTGCTGCTCACGCACAGCATCAATTTAAGATCGGAGATCGGATTCTCTTTACTCCAGGGGTGCGGCTTGAACGTTATGAGCAGATACGCCATATCCGACGAACCCGTGTAAAAGATGCGGATGGTAACAAAATACCAACGAATGTCGACCGCAGAAAAGATAACCTCATGACGGCTGTGATTCCGGGGTTATCGTTAGCGGTGAAAGCTGCTCCCGGTGTTACATTGTTCACGGGTGTCCATCGTGGATGGGCGCCACCACGCACCAAGAAAGCAATTACTAGTAGTGGAGTGAACTTAGAGTTGGATGCTGAAAAGTCTTGGAATTATGAAGCGGGTATTAGACTTGGCCAAACCAGAGCCATTCAAGCAGAACTGGCTTACTTTAGGCTAGATTTTTCGAATCAGATTATCACCGCAGCAGAGTCGGGCGGTGCGACCACTACGCTCGTTAATGCTGGCGCCTCAATGCATGAGGGTTTGGAGGCGAATGTACGTCTCAACTGGAACGAATTAGCAAATATTTCGGGGTGGTCGATATTCAGTGAACTCAGGTTCATGCACTTAGCGACTGCAGAGTTTAGAGATAACCTACTTTATGGTGGCAACAGACTACCGTACGCTCCTGAAAATTCTTTCGGATTGGTAGTCGGCATCCGACAATATGATGGGTTTGGATTCCAATTAGACACCAACCGAGTGGGAGATCGTTTCGGTGATAACAACATGACTATAGCGGCCTCAGGTGATGGCACCGTAGGTCTCTTGCCTGCCTACGGAGTAGTTAATTTTTCAGTTGACTACACGGTTCGTCAGGAGAGATACACTTTCCGACCCTATTTCACAGTTAAGAACTTACTCGATGCTAAGTACATTGCTTCGCGCGCACCTCAGGGGATCTATCCCGGTCACGCTAGAGCAGCTATTGCTGGCATAAAGTTTAGTTTCTAACTAGTTTCCCCCCGTAGCGAAAGGCACCTGTGGCGGTTTCCCCACCGTCCACGGGTGTCTATCCCCGGTACTAGTGTCCATTACGACGCGGCCGGATTGCCCTTCGTTATTGAATATAGGCATTTCTAGATGGGCTCTGAAGAAGCTTGGAAAAGTTGATCTGTTTGCAGCTTTTCAAGACCAGAGACAAGAACTTCGGTTGGTGTGATCAGACTCAACACCAAGTAGTCACCAAAAGGAAAGTCATAAAAACTACCAGGGTGAACAAAGACATTGTAGTTTTCGAGTAAATGTAGCGCATATGACTCATCGTCCAATACTGAAGGAATGCGTAAGACACCGTACCACCCACCTTCCGTTCGAAGACGAGAGCACAGGCAATCTTCAGTGAAAACAGAATCAAGAAGTTCACAGTTGGTCTGGATGCGATTTAAGATTTCCGGGCGAATGGCATCTCCTTGTTCAATTAGGAATGGAGCTGTGCTCTGTACTGAAGCACCCACAGATAGATATGTATCTGCGATGATCTCAAGCCGCGATAGTGATTCGGAAAGTAATGTCTGTGGACCATTTGCAGCAATCCAGCCAAGTTTTACTTGAGGAAGAGCCGCGGTTTTCGAAAGCCCATTCAGGGTGAATGTTAGACAGTCGGTTACGGTTACACCACTTGGTGCTCGTGACGAGTCGTCACTCCAAGAAAAATCGAAAAAAACCTCGTCTATTACCAAGGCTAGGTTGCGCCGACGACAGAGATCGACCACTTCTTCCAGCTCATCAGTTTTGAGAAAACTGCCAGTGGGGTTGTTCGGGCTGACAATTACCAGTACACGACTTCGTTTAGTGAGGACGCGTTTTAGTGCATCGATATTAAGTCGCCAAATGCCGTCATACAAGAGTGGGTAACGAACTAAGCGCACGTCATGCAGGTCTACTAGGAATTCCAGAAGTGGATAACCAGGAGCAGCTGTAACAACTTCATCTCCAGGGTCTGTCAGAAGCTGGAACAAGTGTGAATAGGCATTACTGGTTCCAGGAGTTAGAACAATATGTTTGGGGGATACAGTGAACCCCCGTTTGCTGTAGTAAGAGGAAACTGCATTACGCGCATGTAGTGTACCTAATGCTGAGGGCTCATAAGGTGTGGTTATCGGGTCGATCCATGCTGACTGTGTTGTCTCTGAGTAGTTGAATTCACACAGAGTCGGATTCGACATGGTGAGATCGATGACGGGAAAACCACGAGCCTGTAGACTCTGCAGGGCCACTGTCAGCCGGTTGGGTAATCTATTCCAGGCAGTTCGACTCGAAAACATGCACTCTCAATTTCGTTGTGGAAGAAGGTTCAATATGTTTGTTTTGTAGGTAGTGTCATCGACAGTTTCGATTACGTATGCAAACCTAGATAACCTAACAGACCAGGATTTACCAAGTATCTATGCAGGAACGCTTCTTTCCTTTGCGAGGCTCTGTCGGTGGTATTGCGGTAAGAGCATTCATAATCCAACGTCTTGATTCCGCTGGGTCTATTACTTCGTCGATTTCGAAATAACTTGCCGTACTGAGTGCTCCGCCTTTTTCGTACATTTCTGCGACCAATTTGTCGTACAAGGCTTTGCGTTCTTCAGGATCCGTGAGTGCAGCCAATTCTTTACGGTACCCCAATTTAACGGCACCTTCGAGGCCCATGCCACCGAACTCGCCGGTTGGCCAAGAGACCACAAAAAATGGGGCTTTGAAACCACCACCCGCCATGGCTTGTGATCCCAGACCATAGGCCTTCCGCAATACGATCGTAAAGAATGGCACAGTAACGCTTGAAGCTGTGACATACATTCGGCATGCATGACGCACCAAGGCTGTCTTCTCTACTTCGGGTCCGACCATGTTGCCCGGTGTGTCGCATAACATCAAGATCGGAATATCGAAGGCATCGCACAGTTGCATAAATCGAGTTGCTTTGTCGGCAGCATCTGCATCTATAGCTCCTCCAAGATGTTTTGGATTGCTAGCAATAACACCGACAGATCGTCCTTCGATACGCGTCAATGCAGTCACAACTCCAATGCCGAAGTGCTGTCTGATTTCTAAAACCGAATCCTTGTCCGCTAGAGTTTGAATGACTTCTCGGATGTCGTAAACACGTAACCGATTTTCGGGAACTATATTTCGCAGCAGGCGCTGATCGGAACACTCCCACTCTTTGAGAGAACCTTGGAAGTAAGAAAGGTATTTCTTGGCTACCTGCACTGCTTCAATCTCATCGGTAACTGGAATATCTACTACTCCATTTGGTACTTGAACCTCCATTGGTCCGACCTCTTCCGGAGTAAAAACACCCAGCCCTCCTCCTTCGATCATCGCTGGACCACCCATGCCAATATTCGAACCTTTAGTGGCAATGATGACATCACAACAACCAAGGACCACAGCGTTGCCAGCAAAACATCGTCCAGTTGTAATGCCAATCATCGGTACGAGACCACTCAATTTTGCCCACAGATGGAATGTGGGCACATCGAGTCCAGCGGGAGTTGACCATTCAGTGTCACCAGGACGACCACCACCACCTTCGGCAAAAAAGATTACAGGGAGCTGCCATTTTTCTGCTAGTGAAAACATCCGATCTTTCTTGTAATGGTTTTTGAACCCCTGTGTACCAGCCATGACCGTATAGTCGTAGGACATTACGATGCAGCGAGCTTTGTCATGGCCAAACTGTTCCCCGTTTACACGACCAAATCCTGCCACCATGCCATCTGCGGGTGTGTTTTTAATTAAATCGTCCAGGGCGCGCCTATTACGTTGAGCCGCAATGACTAGAGGTCCGTATTCAACAAAGGAATCGGAGTCACATAAATCATCAATATTTTCACGCGTTGTTCGGTGATTGGTTTTACGTCGTTTGGCAACTGCTTCGGGGCGCGCAGAATCTAATACCGTCTCATGGCGGTGAATATTTTCTGCCAAGTCAGAACGAATATGGCTGAGATCTTGGTGGTCTGCGTCTTTGTCTGTTGGCACGTTTACTTCTCCTTTTTCGATGAAAACTAACGGCCGGTCTTCATAGACGGAATCACCGACAGAAACATTAACTTGCTGCACGGTGCCACCAAGGTGGGCTGCAACAACATGTTCCATTTTCATCGATTCCATGATCAATAATCCTTGGCCCTTGTGGACTACATCACCTACATCAACTGTGACTTCGACAACTGTCCCTTGCATCGGTGATAAGACCGCTGCGATCGTCTCAGTTTCTTTCATCGTATCGAGTGAAGGAGTGGAAGGTTGCGTCACGGTACTGCCGTTGCTTGATTGTCCATAATCAAGCACTGCAAGTGGATCTAATGTGTCGACTTGAGCACCGGCGGTTTCAGTCCTAGAAGCTGGTTTTTGAGTACCAGTAGTGAGTGTGTTCTTTGCAATGCCCGTGGTTAAATCCGCAATATGATCCTCGATGAAGCGTGTATACCAGGTTCCATTTTGAAACTTCGGGTGCCCAATCAAGTTTTGCAAGAATGGCAAATTTGTCTCTACACCTTCGATTTTACAGTCACTAAGTGCTTGTTTGGCTCGTTGTAGCGTTTCATCAAATCCACCCAGTGTTTCGTGAACAATAAGCTTTGCAAGGAGGGAATCATAGCGTGGGTTCGTGCTGTATCCGACATAACCATACGTATCAGTACGGACACCTTCGTTGTCTGGTAGGGTGAACGTCGTTAGTGTTCCGCCCGAGTACCGTGCAGTGCCGTCGAGGTCCATTCTTTCCATGTTGACCCTCATTTGTATGGCGTAACCACGAAGTTCTACGGGTGAGGAAATTCTCAATTTTGATAATGAACTACCGCCGGCTAAAAGAATTTGTAGTTGTACTAAGTCAACACCGGTGACCTCTTCGGTGACAGTGTGCTCAACCTGTAGCCGTGCATTTGCTTCGATGAAAGAAAAGGCTTGCTCATCTGGTGCATCTTGGTTTCGATCGACGAGAAATTCAAAAGTCCCCAGGTTTTTATAGCGAGCCTCCTTGGCCAACTTGACCGCAGCATTACAGAGCATTTCACGCAACTGCTTATTGAGTCCAGGTGCTGGTGCAATTTCCACTAGCTTCTGATGGCGTCTCTGGATGCTACATTCGCGTTCACCTAGATGAATGACTTTCCCAGAATTATCTCCAACAACCTGTACTTCAATATGTCTTGCGTCCGTAACAAGTTGCTCGACATAGAGGTCCCCATTACCAAACGCCTGTTCGGCTTCGGAGCGGCTGCGTTCGTAGGCAGTTTCTATTTCGTCAGCGCAAGTTACCACACGCATCCCTCGGCCACCACCGCCAGTAAGCGCTTTGATCATCATTGCCCCGTTTGCAACCGAATGAAAAAACTCACGGGCTTCCTCGAGACTTGTTGCTCTAGAAGTACCTGGCAATACAGGAACAAGACAGCTCTCGGCTAATGCACGGGCGCGTGCTTTGTCTCCAAATAATTCTAAAGTTTCTGGTCGAGGTCCAATAAACGTAATATTTTCTTCGGAGCAGCGTCTTGCGAAAGTGCCGTTTTCACTCAGGAATCCATAACCGGGATGGATTGCGTCACATTCGTTATCCCGAGCAACGGCTATAAGTTGTTCAATGTCGAGGTAGGCTCTTGCACCTCGTCCTTGGAGGATAATTGCATGATCAGCCTTATGGGTATGCAATGAAGTTGCATCGTCTTCAGGGGACACAGTTACAGTTCGGATACCCAAATCACCGGCTGCACGCAGGATCCGAACTGCTATTTCACCGCGGTTTGCGACGAGAAGACTTTTTACGCCCATAAAGGCAATCTTAGCGTGCTGGCGTCATAATATGAATATTTCAAACGAGAGATGTACAGAAACAAGGAAACGGAAATACCACTGGAGCCGTCCTTGGATGAATATGGCACTGTTTCCATTATTCTGAGATGAACTCAATGCAAAAAACACTTTCGACGATTGCTCCAATCATCCTTTTGGCCGTTACCTTGTCCGGATGTGCACCTGCGCCGCTCGGTAGGAACTATTGGAATCAGGCCCACCGTCAGTTTGAACAAGGTGACTATGCCGACACGCTTGCTTATTTGAACGACATACTCTCGCGCGATACAGACTATGACAATCGTGCGTCAGGTTGGAAAGTTGTGATTTTGGGAGCGATGACTCGTGCTGCTGTCGAATGGGAGGAAGCTTGCGGCGAGGGAGTGTATTTTGTTCCTCAGTGGGAATCGAAAAGCTATCGAATCTGTATTGAACAGTATCGCCGACAGACAAAAACGCGTCTCTTAGCATTGCTCGATGCGATAAAAGAATTTGAACAGGTCACTCAAGATTTCAAAATAGTCAAATTAGCCTTTCCTCTCCCGGCCGCTAGTGTAGTGGCGTCACCTATCCTGCGCCGCATAAAAGTTGGCAATATGCCGCCAAGCGACGACATTTTAGATGCGGCAGCTGCTAGGACGCTCGATCGTCATTTCATCCTTCAATCTCTAGATGTTGTTGGCGTCAAAGACTCCGATGTTTTGAGAAGTCGCTTCACCTCACTTCCGGTGCAGACCACAAAAACACAGTTCCTTCTCGGTGTTGCACGAACGCTGGAGCAAGCATCTTCTGTTTTCGAAGCCGGCCGGCTTAATGACAACGTCCGTCGAAAATTAGTCCTTAAGCGAGCTCGCGAGTGTCTACGCCTAGCTCTTGAAGACGACAATGAGGCTGTGAAAAATGCAGCACGGGCTTTGGCACGTAAAACGCGTGGGTAAACAGCACTTAAAACATTAGAGGATAGCTTCTAGAATCAATGATATTGAGAAGTGAGTTGATATAATGACATCTCGTCGAGTAGAGGAGTGCGTGTAGCTTCTCTTATAGACGGACTTTTTCCTGCCGGGCGCGTAGCTCAATTGGCAGAGCAAGTGACTCTTAATCACTAGGTTGAAGGTTCGATTCCTTCCGCGCTCACCATCACTTTTCTTACAAGCTGAGAGGTTCAAGAGGTAATGGGCCCGTGGAGTCCTTTCCGAGTGATTCGACAGAGATGCCCATGCTGTCTAATAGGGTCAGATGGAGATTTGTCAGAGGCGTATCTTTTGGGTATCCAATGTGACGTCCGCCAGTACCGACGCCACCTCCGGCAAGTAGGATTGGTAAGTTGTAAGAACCATGGGAATTGCCATCCGACATGCCGGCACCATAGATGATCATTGAGTTGTCAAGTAAGGTTGAATCACCGTCGGGAGTCGAAGACAACTTTTTGACAAAAGCTGTGAATAGCTCTACATGGTATCGATTGATTCTTCGTAGTTTCTCAAGTTTTACAGGATCTTTCTGGTGGTGCGAGATTGGATGATGGGCGTCAGGTACACCGATCTCGGGGTAAGTGCGGCCTGTAATCTCTCGTCCCATCATGAAGGTAGCTACACGGGTTAAGTCTGTTTCATACGCAAGCGCGAGTAGATCAAACATTAGTTTGGCGTGTGCACCGAACGTATTCGGGATACCTGCTGGTTGGTCTACGACAGATAGGGTTCGTCCGTCTTGTTTTTCGGCGATTTGAATGCGCCGTTCGATGCTACGGACAGCTTCAAGATACTGATCCAATTTGACTCGATCATTTGCGCCAAGTCGCCGTGATAAGTCTTTTGCTCGTTCCATAATCGAATCGAGCAAGCTCGCATCTCTCGCGAGCCGCACTTGGCGAATTTGTGGGCTTGTGCTGCCACTGTCACCAAAAAGTCGCTCAAAGACCACACGTGGATTGATCTCCATGGGTAGAGGGGTAGTTTCGTTAGCCCATGAAATGGTATTCGTGTATGCACAGCTGAAGCCCTCATCACACGAGCCGGCAAAGTCGCGACCGTCTAATCCCAGTTCCAGGGTGGGTAGTTGAGTGTGGTCTTGCAGAGTACGGCCCGCAATCTGATCCATCGAAATGCCCGCACGAAGACTTGATCCGGTATCTCGTTGGGATACTACTCCGGTGAGAAAACGAGTGGATGCACGTGCGTGTGGTCCTTCTGCGTCCTGACCGCGCATACCCGAGAGTATTTGTAATGAGTCGCGGAAGGGGTCGAGTGGTTCTAAGATTGATGGTAAGTCGAATTTAGTGCCTTCGGTGATAGGGGTCCAATGATTCATCACGATCCCGTTTGGGACGTAGATTATCCCAAGACGGCGCACCGCCCTTGCTGCTGTTTTTCTAAGAGGGACAGCTGCAGGCACCATCGCATCCAGCAGTGGTAATGCCAAGGACGCTCCTATCCCGCGTAGCATCAACCGACGTGAAACAGTCTTCTTGGTGATGATCACAGCTTTGACCTCCGCATACGGAATGGCGTGCTCTGTACGACACCCACAATGATAGACGACCAACTGTAGTTTTGGTTGGTCGTTGACGTAGCAATTTTTCGCACACTCGACTGATCGAAAGGTTTCAGATTTCGTCCGAGTGCATAGGTCAACAATTTTCCCGTCACGGTACTAATAAATTGACTATGACGTCCGAGTAAAAGTGTACGTAGACCGCGTGGGCCATCAAATCGAGTTCCATCGGGTAATAAGCCCGAAGTGTCAAATGGCAGGCCCGTCTCACTAGTTGTGCGCCACCTGCCTACTGCATCATAGTTTTCAAGAGCAAACCCTAGTGGGTCCATCGGTGCGTGACAAGCTGAGCAAGCAGGAGCTTCTCGATGACGTGCCAGGCGATCACGGACTGTTGCCGTTTGACCTTCATCACCTCGGTCGGGAAGGTCGGGGACATCCGCGGGAGGAGGTGGTGGCGGTGTTCCTAGGATGTTCGTCAGTAGCCATTTGCCTCGGAGTACCGGTGAAGTGCGGTTTGGATAGGAGGTAACGGTGAGCAGGCTTCCGTGTCCCAATATCCCTCCCCGTTGTTCTGTCAACTTGCTGCTGAGCTGAACACGCCGAAAATGGCTACCGTGCACACCAGGTATTCCGTAGTGTGCAGCCAGCCTTTCGTTTGCAAAGGTGTGGTCCGCGTCCAGTAAATCGAGCACGCTGCGGTCTTCTCTGACCATATCTTCAAAGAAAAGCTCGGTTTCCTTTCGGAAAGCTTCCCGAAGATTCTCGTCCCATTCAGGGAAAGTAATACCATCTGGTCGAACAGTACGAAGGTTTCGAAGATAGAACCACTGTCCAGCAAAGTTGTGCACTAACGCTTTTGCACGGGGATCAGTCAACATCCGTCGGGTTTGTTGTGCCAGCACATCAGGATCCTGAAGTGCATCCCGTTCGGCTATTTCAAGTAACTCAGCATCCGGAATACTGCTCCACAGGAAAAACGACAAACGTGAGGCAAGTTCAAGGCTGCTTAGTGGATAGACAGCCCCCGCCTCAATATTGGCAGGATCTCGCTCAATGCGAAATAAGAAATCAGGTGAGACTAACAGTCGTTCGAGTGCGAGCTGGATGCCGGCATCAAAATCAGCAGCACTGCGACCGACACGGTAAAAATTCATGAGCGTTTCAAGGTCTGCTGTTTCGACTGGCCGTCGATAAGCACGCTGGGCAAGTGACGATAGGATCTGAAGAGCGCAAAGCTCTTCGTCTGGTTGTTTTTCACTTGCTGGACGGCATGCAAATAATCGACGACGACTTGGCGTATCGCCCGGACCATGACTCGCATATGGACCGGTTATTACAACACGTTCGACCGCTGCATACCCATCGCGCATTTCATTGACTGCCGAGGAAAAGACACTTTGGCGCGGTTGGAGAACTCCTTCGGGCTCGGTAAACTTCCGAACGAACGAAACCCCAACCAGGTGTGGTCCGGCTTTCGTCTGAAAACGGAAGCGGAGATTGGAGTCAGCAAAGAGCATATACTTTTCCCAAGCTGGATCACCGAACTGATTGCCCGCATAACTTGCCGGAGCCTGGACACCTTCTGGTTCTTCGCCGCCGATAGAAAAAGTTTTGATGAGAATACCGTCAACTCTAATTTCCAGTTCGTGGCGTGTCCCTAGGCCACGAACGTAGTTGACGTAATTCCTATGCATTCGGATCTCCAAGTCGTATTCGCCGGCAACTGGGAAGAAATGCTGTGCGGCTACTCCACCTCGTGAGCCAAAGGGCAAATCTTCGCTCATTCGATTGTTTTGCCTAAGTAAAATTGGTACGTAGTAGTTCTGTGATACTGGTGCGTGTGGGGTTTCTCCGACTGCCAAACGAGCGATTTTTCTCGCTGCTGAGAGGTAACGCTCCATCAGAGCAGGTGAGACGGTCAGCGCATCGGCCATGTTGTCGAAGCCGTTGCGGTCGATGTTATCAGCTGGCAGCAACGAGTCCACGTCGACTTCGAGTGTCAATAGATCACGGACGGCATTAGCATATTCGGAACGGTTGAGGCGATGGAATGTGTTTGTCCTACCGGGATTTGGATTGATGACTGTGAATCGATCGATCTCAGATTCGAGCCAGGTTGCAAGTTTATCGTAGGTTCTTTTTGCTGGGCGTGGATGACCAACCGGGGGCATGGCTCCGGCCCGGAGTTTTTCAATGACTTTCTCCCAGATGTTGAATTGTTCGCCAACTTGTAAAGGGTCTAACTTTTCAAGGGAGAGGTTGGCGGTTGGAGTTTGATTACTGTGACAGCTAATGCAGTACTGTTCCAGAGTTGTCTGCAAGAGTATTGTCTGCTTTTCTGACTGCTGTTGCCCATTAGCGGAGCGTGGGATCCATAGAAAGACTATCGCTACGGTAACTAGCCATATGCATAAACCTCTAAACATCGTCTACTGTCCCTGATTGATTGTACGAAAATCCTATGCATGGAGTGTCAAATGAGGTAAAGTCGGTTTGACAATGTAGACGGGGACAGTGATGCAACAAGTTACTGGTGGGGCTGAGCTCGAACAGGTGGTGTTTTCCGAATGATTACGATACGTATCGCCGTACTTGTTTCATTTTTGATCTGTTTCGTTTCAGTGCCGTCCCAGTCCACACCCCGTGTTATTGAGGTTGTCAAAGCATATGACCGTGAAGCATTAAGAGAACTAATTAGGAGAGGGGTTGATGTCAATACCCCTCAAGGCGACGGGGCAGCTGCTATTCACTGGGTCTCGCACAGTGGTGACCTGGAAGCGGCTACCTTGCTTATTAATGCCGGTGCGAATGTCAAGGCAGCCAATGCGCTTGGTGCGACTCCTTTATGGTTAGCGGCGACTAATGGTGATGAAGCTATGGTCGAATTGCTATTGGAGGCCGGAGCTGACCCCAATACTTCACTCAAGATGGGTGAGACACCTCTGATGGCGGCTGCTCGTTCGGGTAGTGTTGTGACTGTTGAACGACTACTCGAGTACGGTGCTGACGTTGACGCCAAAGAGATTGAACGTGGCCAAACAGCTCTCATGTGGGCGGTGGCGCAACAACACAGAGATGTCACACAAGTGTTGATTCGAAGTGGTGCGGATCTTCATGCGCGCTCGAAGATCTATTACCAGTTTGAAAATACAGCTGGTAATACCAACCCTAGTGGAAATTTTGAGATGGCACACGGTGGTTCGACACCGCTACTCTTCTCTGCTCGTAATGGAGATGTCGATACCGCCAGAGTACTTGTCAAAGCAGGCGCCAATGTGAATGACACGATGGCGTCGGGAGTGTCCGCTTTAGTGGTTGCGGCACATAGTGGACACACGCCGTTTGCTATTTATCTGCTCGAGCAAGGAGCTGCTCCGAATGCTGCTAAGGCTGGATACACGGCACTGCATGCGGCGGTTCTAAGAAGCCGCTCCAGGCAC
>DJHJ01000032.1 GCA_002433055.1 Acidobacteriia bacterium UBA6623
CATGCTGATTTTGGTGGTGAAGTTGAACGGGCACTCAAGATTGTCGACGGAGTGATGCTCTTGGTGGATGCTAGTGAAGGACCACTGCCTCAAACTCGCTATGTGCTCATGAAAGCCCTCGAAGCACGTTTGACGCCGATTGTTGTTATTAACAAGATCGACCGCCAAGACGCGCGAATTCAGGAAGTGGTGGACGAAGTCTACGATCTTTTTATCGATCTTGATGCGGATGAAGAACAACTGGAGTTTCCAGTACTCTATGCAGTTGCTCGGAATGGTATCGCTAAGCACACTCTGGATGATTCGTCGCAAGATCTAAGACCCCTATTCGAGACAATCATCAAGACTGTGCCCGCGCCATCAGGAAACCCCAACGAGGTTTTGCAGTTACTTGTAGCGAATCTAGATTACAACGAATACTTGGGTCGCATGGCGATTGGGCGGGTATTTTCCGGCACGCTAAAGCAAGATAATGAGGCATCAATTTGCAAACTCGATGGCTCGATTGAGAAAGTTCGCATTACCAAGATGTATTCGTTTGAAGGCTTGAAACGTGTGGAACAATCGGAAGCATTACCAGGTGATGTTGTAGCGATTGCGGGTGTCGATGGTATCACTATCGGTGAGACGGTAAGCGATGTGGAGTACCCTCAGCCACTCCCGAAAATCCAGATCGATGAGCCAACAATTTCGATGATGTTTGCTGTCAACACGTCTCCCTTTGCTGGACGCGAAGGTAAGTGGGTAACCTCACGCAATCTTCGTGATCGACTTGAACGAGAACTACTGACGAATGTCTCACTTCAAGTTGAAGCAGGTGATGGGCCTGAGTCGCTTCGAGTGTCGGGTCGAGGTGAGTTGCAATTGGCGATTCTGGTCGAAACGATGAGGCGCGAAGGATTCGAATTGATGGTAGGTAAGCCGGAAATTTTGACCAAAAAAATTGACGGTACATTACACGAGCCACTGGAACATTTAACAGTTGACTGCCCTGAGGAATTTGTCGGCGTCGTGATAGAAAGAGTCGGGTCGCGTAAGGGCATTACCACCAAAATGGTCAACCACGGTTCAGGTCGAGTACGGATCAAATTTGAAATTCCATCGCGAGGACTAATCGGATTGCGTGGCCTGGTGCTGACTGACACGAGGGGCACCGCGATCTTGAACTCACTGTTTGCCGGATACGTTGCTTGGCGAGGTGATATTCCGATGCGATCGACAGGGGTACTGATTGCCGATCGTGCCGGCAAGACGACAGGATATGCCATTTTCAATTTGCAAGAACGTGGCGAAATATTTGTCAACCCCGGGACAGCGGTTTACGAAGGTATGATTGTGGGTGAAAATTCTCGCGATGCAGATCTGAACGTCAACATCATCCGTGATAAAAAACTCACGAACCACCGAGCATCTAACGCGGAAGAGGGAATTCGGTTAACACCTCCACGGCTGCTTAATTTGGATCAAGCAGTCGAGTTTGTAAGAGAAGACGAATGGGTTGAGGTAACGCCGGAAGCAATCCGGTTACGGAAAAAGGTCCTGCCAGCCAATTTTCGAAAATAGAACACGAGGAAACAATTAGTCTCTGACTCGGTTTTCAGAGTAGGGTTTTCTTCACCCATTGCTTCAGCTGTACGATTACCCCGACGGCACCCAACATAGCCCTCAACGCACAGTCACGATTACGCCTTTACAGCAGCTTTTCGTGCTCAATAGCAGTTGGATGCGTTACCAAGCGAAGAGTTTAAAAGTGCGGGTTTCAGCTGCACATGAGCCAGTAAATAAAATTCGGCTTCTCTACCGATGGGTCCTTAGCCGAGATCCCACCTCTAAAGAATCTTCCCTGGCTCTTAGTTTTGTCAGTCGTCGCCGACAGCAGCTTGGCTCTGAGCCATGGATTGATTATGCGCAGGCATTACTGGGGACGAGTGAACTGCAGTATTTTCATTAGGTTCTTTAATAGCTCAAAGTCAGCACTACACCTGCTTGCCTCCACGCGAGCTCACAAGACTACACACGTGGTTTTTTGTACCCGAGCGGGCCACCCAAAATTTCGGCGATAACCCCATCTACTCTTCAGTATCAAGGCTTCCAATGAGTTCACTAGGTGACAGGATGTTTTGGTCTTCGAGAAACTGTCCGAATTCGTCGACGAGTCTGGCAGGCCGTTCTGGGTCCCAAAAGGTTGCAGTTCCGACCTGTACAGCAACAGCACCGGCTTCCAAAAACTCCGCGATATCTTTGCCGCTGCTGATACCACCAAGACCAATAACCGGAATTTTTACTGACTGGCTTGCTTGGTAAACCATCCGAAGTGCGATAGGTTTGATTGCTGGCCCAGAAAGTCCTCCGAAAGTTGCCCCAAGCAATGGTTTTCTTGCAACGGGATCGATTGCCAGCCCGAGGAAGGTGTTCACCAGTGAGATAGCATCGGCTCCAGCTTGCTCGGCGGCACAGGCCATGACTGTGATGTCTGTCACGTTTGGAGAAAGCTTGACGATGAGTGGTCGTTGACGAGCAGCTTGTTTCGAAACAGTAACGACCTCAGAAAGTAAATCTGGGTCGGCGCCAAACTGAAGTCCACCATGTTTAGTATTAGGGCACGAGACATTCAGCTCATATCCGGCGAGTCCTTCGAAGTCTTCTAGTATGTGGATCACTTCAGCGTAGTCTTCAGATTTGTAGCCAAAGACATTTGCAAAAACGGAGGTGTCAAGATCGCGTAGCTTTGGAAGCTTCTCCTTGACAAAGGCATGTACGCCAACATTCTGTAGGCCGATAGAGTTGAGCATCCCTGAAGCAGTTTCAACAACTCTCGGTGGAGCATTGCCAATGATGGGTTCTTTTGAAAGGCCTTTGACTACGAAACCTCCGAGGGTATTGAGTTTGACTATCTTTTCAAATTCGAGACCATAACCAAATGTGCCACTGGCAGCAATGACCGGGTTTTTAAGATTCAGGCCGCAGAAAGATGTTTCTAGATTACGCACGGGTTATTCGGGAATGGCAATTTTTAATAAAGTCACTACCCGCAGAAATATTTGACTAAATATTGGCATTATCCTAAGGGTAGTACCAGTGCTAGATTAACAGAAAGCCATCGGTCGACTTGCGGCCAGCTTTGGATGAATTTCATGGCAAGCTCTTTGGTTATTGGCGGAACGCTCTTTCTTGGACGGGCTTTGGTTCGTCGATTACTTTCTCGTGGCGATCAAGTGACCATCTTGCATCGAGCCAAAACGACCCCTTTTGGCGATAGTGTGCGGTCAATTCAATGTGATCGCAATGATATTGCTTTAGTCATCAAGACTCTCACCGGGAGCAATTTTGAAGTAGTTTATGACAACGTTTACGATTGGCAACGTGGTACCACCGCCGAACAAGTAGTTGCTGCGGCACAAAGCTGCAAAAGCCTAAAACGTTATGTTTTTACTTCAAGTGTTGCCGCTTACTGCCACGGTGATGCTCGCGAAGTAGATGAATCTGGTCCTCTGGTTTCTTCAAGTCATCCTGATAGCTACGCGCGCAACAAAGCGGAGAGTGAGCGTTCATTGTTCAAGCTTCACGCGGAAAGTGGATTTCCGGTCGTTACTTTGAGGCCGCCGTATATATACGGCCCAGAAAACCCTTTTTATCGAGAGTCTTTTTTTTGGGATCGACTGCTTGCTTTTCAGCCAATCATCATTCCAGGGGATGGTTCCCGTCTAATGCAGTTTATTCATGCAGATGACTTTGCTAGAGCAGCGATTCTAGCCACAGAATCAGATAAGGCTGTGGGGCGCTCCTATAATATTGCTCACCCAACTGCTGTTACTCAAGAAGAATTGGTACACATTTTGGCTCGAGTTGCGGGCGTCGAACCAAAACTAATATTTATTGATCGAGAGACATTGATCGAAAAAGGTGGGAAGGTCTTTGAGCCGCCTTACTACTTTGCACAATATTTTGACATGCCACCAATCCTGCAAAAAACGGAACGGGCTCGGAGTGAATTAGGGTTTGAGGCAAGAGACTTTGAGAAGGGACTCACAGACAGCTTCTTTTGGTATCGTCGACAGAGTCGAAGGCAGGCGCCTGATTTTTCGTGGGAGAATGATCTACTAGCCTCATTGGACCTTGGCTAGTTTGTCATGCTGCTCTTGTGGGATTCATCTTCGGGGAAGGGCTTACTTCTGAGGTGAGGAAGCGAAAGCTCCAAAAGAAAAGTGGCGCGGGTTAACTCCCCGCGCCACCGATCTCTTGTGGTTCGCTAAAGTCAAGACTGGCTAGGGTAATAACTCCAGACCAGCCCTACACTGTAAAAGACGTTTCAGGGAGCATTTTTTTCGGCAATGAGATCGGTAATTCTTCAACCGTCTAAGTCATTGAAAAAAAGAACTTTATTTTCGATAGAGTGCTACAATTCATATAAGTTTGTCTTTCTGGCAGACTTTTTGGTATGTGCTGACGTCTACCTAAGTGCTCGGAGCGGGAATTGATTTTCCGAGAAATAGAAGACCGGGACCTAGTCCTGCGGAGCCAAAAGGGCGACGTGGATGCTTACAATATCCTTGTCTCGCGATGGGAGAAACGAGTCTACAACTACTTGTTGAAGCAACTCCGTAATCGCGAGGATGCCCTCGACCTGACGCAGGAAACGTTCCTGAAAGCTTATCGTGGTTTATCTCGGTTGAAGGAGCCAAGTCGTTTTGTGCAATGGCTGTTTCGTATTGCACACAATGAAGCGGTTTCTTTATTCCGGAAAACGAACCGATTTCTCGACGAAGAGGTTCCCGAGGCAACCGAAGGCGGAGTAGTCAGTGTGGGTGCTTCGAGGGCCTTTCCGATGGAGTGGAATCTGACGGTACGGAATGCATTGGATCAATTGACGCTGGAACAGAGGGAAACAGTGTTATTAAAAGTCTACGAAGGGTTCAAATTTGAGGAGATTGCGGAAATTCTCTCATGCCCTGTATCGACAGTGAAATCGAGACTCTATACGGCATTCGAGTTATTGAAGGCTAGCTTGTCACCGGTGGAGAGTGACTAGCGAGGATGTTATTTGGTTTTCGGGTTATTACTCTCTGGGAAGCCATGTGATTGGTTTAATGATTGGATCGATATAGATATCGGAGGCTGTGAACATGATAAAACCCCCATACGATCTACGTGATTACTTATTTGATGAACTGGATTTGGAGCAGAGGACCGAAGTTGAAGCCTACCTGGCGTCGTCTAGTGAAGCTAGGCAAGAACTGGAGCGCTTACAGATCACTCACAGGTCGCTACTGAGTCTTCCTGAGGAAGAAATTCCACGACGTATTGCGTTTGTGTCGGACAAAATTTTCGAACCCAAGGGTGTAGGTCAATTTTGGCAAAAACTGTGGACTCCAGCCGAGCATTTTGGGTTTGGAGCAGCTGTGGCTTTGCTAGTACTATTTGCAGGCATATGGACCGTTCAGCCTTCCTTGAGAGTTGATCAAGAGGGTTGGCAGCTCGCATTTGGAACCGTTTCGGATCTTCAGGCTACCGAGGCACACAAGACTGAATCCACTGCGGTTGCTAACTTAATGCCCGATCAGATGCGAGCAATGGCCGTGACTCTAATCGACGAGAACAACAAGAAATTACGCGACGAAATATCACAACTAGTTGCGAGTACTGTTTCGCATGAATCAGAAAACTCAGAACGCCTTTGGCGCGCTGCCGTCGAGCAGCTGCGGCGAGAAAGTGAACAAGGATGGCGAATTTTGAGAACTGATTTTGAGGATCTCGCTTATACCACGTCGGCTGAAGCAAAGCCGATGACTTTTGAGAGGTAGAGATGCGGATAGCAGCAACTTTCGTGAGAGCCAAAAACCGAATCATGAATGCGAGGTTGATCCGATGTAATGTCCTCGCAGTTGTAGTTATGTTGTTTGGTATATGTGACGTGACTACAGCTGAATTATCGGGAACCACAACCCAATTTCAGAATCAGTCGCGGATGGTCGAACGTACTATCGCTAGCCGGTTTGAGTCTTTACCTATGCGCATGATAGGACGTGTGCGCGGAGGACGCTTGGAAGACTTTGGCGTGGTTTTTCTGCTTGAAGTCAACGTGGTTCCGATGGCCAATTTAAGCCCATTTCGTCAACCTTACTCAGAGACTGAGATAAAAAATCTCAACAAAAAGAAACAGCTAGGAATCGAGCAACTTGAGGAAATAGGACTTGACTTACTAAAAAATGCGGCTGGGAGTTTGGATGCCATTGCAGCTAACGAAAATATAGCGCTGGTTATTGCACTGTTCCATTTCACGTGGGAGGACACGACGAAATTGCCTTCTCAGTTGGTTTTACAGGCACAACGAAAAATACTTCTTGATTACGCCGCCGGTCGTATAAGTGAGTTCGAACTAAGACGAGAATTGAAGGTTCGACGGTTCTAATGCTGTTTTGACTGATCAGACGAGTTTGCATAGTTGATCGGCGGTATCAGAGGTGTTTCGTTGTAGAAACCCTCATTTAATTTGATAACAAACGTGCTTATGTCTGTGCATATTGGAGAAATACTTATTGAGAAGGGTGTTCTAGCACGGGACGACTTAGATCGTGCGGTGGAACTCCAAAAAGAGCGTGGCGACAAGCTCGGCAAGATTCTGATGGATCTTGGGTTTGTTGCTCCGCGCGAGGTGCTCCTAGCTCTGTCGGAACAGCTTGAAACCCCACTGGTAACCGTGCAGGATTTCCCGTCGGTTTTGCCAGACATCGATGCAATAACAGTCCGCTATATGAGGCAATTTCGATTTTTGCCTCTTGAGCTGAATGGTGATGTTCTCACACTAGCGATGGTGGACCCACTCGATTTCGAAACATTGGCGAGTGTTCGGAGTGTGACCGGTTTTGAAGTGAGAGCAGTACTTTCATCAGAGCAAGAGATTTTAGACGCCATAGATAAACATTACGGCGAGGAAGAAGCAGAACAGGAAAGTCATGAGTACGGTGTTGGCGGCAATGATTCCGCGGAGATCGAACACCTGCGCGATATGGCTAGTGAAGCACCGGTGATTCGTTTCGTCAACATGATGATTTCTGTGGCTATCGAAAAAAGAGCTAGCGATATTCACCTCGAACCATTTGAGAAAGACTTCCGTGTGCGTTTTCGCGTAGATGGAGTATTGGAAGAACTCGAATCACCTCCCAGAGAACTGCAAGCGGCAATCGTATCGCGAGTCAAATTGATGGCTAAGCTCAATATTGCTGAACGTCGTTTACCGCAGGATGGAAGGATAAAGATCAAAGTTGTTGGTCACGAAGTAGACTTGCGTGTTTCTACTTTGCCGACACTTTATGGCGAAAGTGTCGTTATGAGGTTGCTTGATCGCAGTGCAACTGATTTTTACGAGCTGACACGACTGGGTTTTGATGATCGAATGCTAGAACGCATGGAGTTCTACACTTCCCTTCCGCATGGAGTTTTCCTTGTGACAGGCCCTACGGGTAGCGGCAAATCAACCACTCTCTATTCTGCACTGAAACGCATTAATGTTACTGAACGAAAAATAATCACTATCGAGGATCCGGTTGAATACCAAATGGATGGTATCAATCAGATTCATGTTAACTCGCAAATTGGATTGACCTTTGCCGCTGGATTACGTCACATCGTACGTCAAGATCCTGATGTGATCATGGTCGGAGAAATCCGTGATCGAGAAACGGCAGATATTGCTATTCGCTCAGCACTGACCGGTCACTTTGTCTATTCAACATTGCACACTAATGACGCCCCAAGTGCTATTACCAGGTTGACTGATATGGGGATCGAGAACTACTTGATCACGTCGTCCGTTGTAGGAGTGCTGGCCCAGAGACTGGTGAGAGTGATTTGTTCCAATTGTTCGCATGAAGATCAAGTGGTTGAATCACCGGAGGGTGGAAAAGTTCAGAGCTACCGAGGGGAAGGTTGCGAGAAATGTGCAAAAACGGGTTACTTAGGACGGATGGGCATTTTTGAAATGATGGAATTAAACGAAGAAATCCGTGAGCTTATCATGACCAATGCTGATGCATCCAAACTAACTGACGCTGCTCGCCGGAATGGTATGAGAAACCTGCGTGAAGATGGCTGGGAAAAGATTGTGAATGGAACAACAACGGTTGATGAGGTGATGCGAGTGACTCAGGAGTTCTAGCCCCTGTAGTACTTTATGCACACCTGAGTTTGAAACGATTTGACTGCATAGAACTATGGCTACTTTTCACTATCGTGCCCTTGCTACCGACGGCAAAATCCAGGAAGGAACTTTGTCGAGTCAGGATGATCGCTCGGTAGCTCGTGAGCTAAGAAGATTGGGGTTAACACCAGTTTTTATTGGGACATCGAAACCTTCCCGTTTTTCGTTGCGCATGCCGAAATTCGTTGGAAAACGGGCTAGCGACGTCTTGCATTTCACAACAGAAATGGCGACGCTTCTGAATGCAGAGATACCCCTCGATAGGGCACTTTCCATTACGGCCGAGCTGACCAAGCGCGAGAGTTTTCAAGGTGTTGTAAAAGACGTGCTCAAGGCATTGAGATCTGGTAAGTCTTTTGCTGATAGCTTGGGAACTCGCCCCGAGTACTTCCCGGATCTCTACCTGAGTATGGTGCGCGCGGGTGAAGCTAGCGGTACGTTACCTCTGACGATGGATAGGTTGGCAGACTTCGAACGTTCTCGCGACGAATTGCGTGGCTACATTGTCTCATCGTTGACTTATCCAGCACTTTTGGTAGTTGTTGGAACAGGGTCAGTGTTCGTTTTACTTCGATTTGTCATACCGCGTTTTGCCGAGGCATTTACTCAGTCAAATATAGAGATGCCACTACCTATGGCGGTTTTATTGACCGCCAGCGAACTAGTACAGAATTGGGGTGTACTTTTCGCTGCTGTCTTAGTTCTGGCTGGAATAGGGTTGAGTTTTTATGTGAAAACTCCAACTGGTCGGATGGTTTTCGATCGCTTCAAGTTACGCTTCCCATTATTGGGCGTAGCACTACTTAAGGCGGATACCGCGAGGTTTGCAAGAGCTATGGGGACATTGGTCAAAAGTGCAGTTCCACTAGTTCAATCAATTGAGATTGCGCGTGGCATATTAGGAAACCGTGTATTAGCAGAAGCTCTCGAATCCGTTGCTCGGGGAGTTAAACGTGGGGAAGGTATTGCTGGGCCGCTTCGAGGAACAAAAAAATTTCCAGAGTTAGCTGGACACCTGCTGACAGTCGGTGAAGAGACAGGTCACCTGGACAACATGTTCGAACGTATGGCGGACATTTACGACAAGGATACTCGCGATGCAATCAAACGTTTTACGGCTTTGTTTGAGCCTGTTGTCATACTCTTCATGGGCGTAGTCGTGGGTGCGATGATCCTGAGCATTATGCTTGCAATAACCAGTATTCAACAGACGGGATTATAAATCTAGGATGGTAAGCTGTGCACTAGCGAACTGGTTTCCATGTCACCGAATCGAAGTGGTGTAGGTCTTTACCGATGGGTGATTTGGCAACAATTTTTCAGTTGACGTTGACAGTGGATTTAGTGGAACGAAAGAATAACCATATGACAGACGCGGTGGAGACTTCACAAGGTGGGAGGAGGATGTTTCCCATGGAAAATTCAGCAGTAGGAGTTCGGACACAAAAAAGAGATAACCAGCTTCAATCTGGTATCACTCTGATAGAGATGCTGGTCGTGATTACGATCATAGCTTTGTTCTCGGCCGTTGCTTATCAGAGGTTGACTCCTGCGCTTGATGAAGGACGGAAAACTGCAGCTGCTGCGCAGATTGACTCCCTTATGGCAGCGTCGCAGCTCTACAACATCGAACATGGACGATTTCCGAATCAAGAGCAAGGCATGGATGCTTTGCGACCTTATCTACAAAAAGAGATCCCTCTTGACCCTTGGAATAATGCCTATGTGTACCATTTTCCTGGCAAGCACGGTCCCGAGCCGGATATTTTGTCCTACGGTGCCGATGGAGTAGAGGGTGGCGAGGATTCGAATGCAGATATCGTCAGCTGGAAGTAAGATCTAGTTCTACGATCGGCACCTATCTTTACAATTCTGTAGCAATATTTCGGGGACTTGGCTTGCGTGTCGATTTACTTCCGTCTTTTTGTTGTGCCGGTGCGTCAGTCTGATTGATGAGCCAAGTGCGTCAGAGCTGCGTCCGGACAACGTGTAATAACGCGCATCTCACAATTTGCTGTTTGTCTCAACCTCAATGGGCTCGCTCTGCAATGGTGCTTGGCATCACACTGATCGAGATTTTAGTAACTGTTGCCATTATTGCGGTTATGGTGGGCATCTCTTACCCCACCCTTACTCGTGGACTTGATGGCATCCGGTTGCGTACCTCCGTCAGTCAAGCTGGTACATTTTTCAATCGTGCCCGTATGGAAGCCACTCGACGTCAAAGGCCAGTGCATTTCATGGTCGATCCAGAAAAGAAGCAGCTTTTAGCTATCGCAACCGAAGGCGGATGGCAGGATGAATTCGAATTCGAAGATGGAATTACTGTGGTGTTTCCAATGGAACGCGAGCAGTTAATTTTGTACCCGGGACAGTCCTCGCCTGAATTCCGTTTGCGACTAGAAAATCGTGCAGGAACGAGGGCTGGATTAAAGGTCAATATACTCACCGGAGCTGCTGAGAAATGGCATGACAATTAGTGAGCAACCCTAGCCCCTGAGTGACTCTATGAACACCAAACGATCTTTGATATTACGAAACTCGAAGTTTGCGAACCTTAATTCACAGCTCCATGGATTCAGCCTTCTTGAAATGATCGTTGCCACGACTTTGCTTTCGCTGGCAATTGTTGGTTTGCTCAGCGTTGTGCGCACCTCCTTATCAAATGTTGCCCGAGTGAAGGAATATGATCGAGTTGCTATGCTTGCACGCTCCACAATGAGCGAAATATGGGTGCAAGATCCACTACGGGTGCCCAGCCAGATATCGGGTCGCTATGACAACCTTTCTGGATGGGAAGCTGTCGTGGAGCCTTTTGAAATGCCCGTTGCTTTTCGACCGGGAGGTGTGATGATAGCCCGAATACGATTGAACGTTTGGTGGCTTGCTGATGGTAGAAGAAAGACACAACTGTTTGATGGTTTTAAGCGAGTTCTAATCACCCCATTTCATATTCAGGAGATTGGTCCGCAATGAGTGCAATTCTAGTGTGCGTATCTAAATCCTACGAACGGTTCACTGACGGATTAGCTTTCTTAAGGTCGAGGACCTGTATTGAGCGCTTGAAACATACGAGTCGTACTTCGAGGAGTAGCAGGGTTTTGCCTTCGTGCGCAGGGATGACATTGATAGAAGTCCTAGTAGCAGTTGGTCTGATGTCTATGTTGACAGTTGGTCTATTGACATCACTACAAATTGGAGCAACCTCTTGGAGTACTACTAACGATGTTCTTGTACTTGATCGCCGTGTTGCGAATGCAGATATGTTGCTACGTTCCTTGGTTGCCTCCATTGTTCCGATCAACACGCAGACCTTACCAGGAAGTGAGATACCTAGCGCCAAAACTTCTTTTTTTCAGGGTGAGGCGCATTCCATGCGTTTTATGTCTTCACATTCAATCTCTTTTGGGTCACGGGGTAAGTTGCAGCTCACTGAGTTGCAGGTTGATCCTCACCAAGGAACTCTTCGCTTATTACTGAATCAATTTGATTATCAGGGCTCTCACATGCTCGGCCAATTGGTGACAGGTCGAGTACCTGTCGAAGGTGTTCCCGGCGGGCGATTGGTTTTCCAGCCAATTATGCCTTTGCCCACTACGCTCATTGTTGTAGATCAATTGACTAGCTGTACTTTTAGTTATCTTTCGAGGAAACATACTATTGACGAGCCGCCAATGTGGGTTCGGATCTGGAACGAAAGGGACGCTTTGCCAGCGGCAGTGCGGATTGAATTGGAACCATCGACAGAACCAGACTACCAGTCGCGAGCGTTACCAATTTCCGTTACAACCCCAATCTTTTCTCAGCACGTAGAAGAGCTCTCAGAATTCGAAATCTACACTCTACGAAGAGCAGGGAGGTTGCCTTGACATTACGTGACCGTGCCAAGAATTGTCGTGGTAGTGCTCTGCTTACAGTGATGTGGTTTTCGGCAGCATTTTCCATGATTGCTTTCAGCTTGTCGACGACCGTGCGTACTGAACTCGATCGTGCTGCTCTAAACGTTGACTCGACGCGTGCCTATTTTCTAGCGCAAGGAGCAATCGAAATTGCAACCAAACGAATGATGGACGTAGAAAGCAACCAGGGAAGTCTCAGCATGCGGGGTTTTACTAGGGGCCAACGCCTGATGACGTTGATGCTCCCAGGGGGGTCGGCAACCGTTCAGATTACTGGTGACAGTGGAAAATTTAACATCCGAAACATCAAACCTGAGGTGTTGGCAAGACTATTAGTCGCATCGGGAGCTGATGTTAGTCGGGCAGTTAGTATTGCCTCTGAAATCGATCGGTTGCGCAGAGCGAGCCGCCAAGGTGTGTACACTTCGGGAGAATTTTTGACACGAATTCCGTCTTTATCGCTATCTGGTGCGTCTTTTCAACAGCTGGAAGAACTTCTTGCTGTTCCTGGTATGACCCCGGGGCTATTTTACGGTAGCTTCGTTAGCGATCGGAACAATAACTTGGTTCGTCTAGAGGGCCTTTTTCATCAACTTACCATGTATGGTGCAGGATCTATTAATGTGAACTACGCTTCGCCTGCGACGTTTGAAGCTGCGGGGTTTCTACCTGAAGAAGTGGATCGTATTCTACGTATGCGAATGGCACACCCTATTTCCAGACAAGACCTTCCTAATTTCGAAGTGTCTGGGCAAGGTTTTCAGATGGCTTTCACAGGTAACGAATCGCGTTTTACCTTGTGGGCTACTGCGCAGTTGGCCAATGGGCACACTAGGCGCACTGTGGGAGCCAAGGTTTCAGGCGCCTTGCCTAGGAGTCCATTGGGGTTTCGGACTGTGCGTTGGTTTGACACCCCTATTTAGATAAGATTTGCCAGTAAATGTTATGAACTCAAATTTACTTTTTCGCTTGGGGACGGGATGCGGCATCGAGATCCGCGGCGATGTACTTCGTGTTACCGTCGCACGTTCGCGTCGTAGTGGAATTGAAGTTCAAGGTTATCTAGAGATACCAGGCTTCCGTGAACGCCGTGCATCGGAATGGGGTGCCGAATATCACACATTTCTTGAATCGCTGCAACTTGCACATATCTCGGCCAGTGTTGCACTACCACGGAGCCAAGTAATCGTACGAGAACTTGTCATTCCGGCTGTCTCCAAGAAAGAGCTTTCAGCCGCAGTAGATTACCAGGTGGAAAATTTACACCCCTTTGAACCTAGTGAGGTTTGCTACGCTTTTGCTCCACTGCGATCCATCGAGGGGAAAACCACATCATTACCGCTTGCTGTTGTGATTGCAAAGCAGAAAGGTGTGGATGCATATGCAGATTTGTTTGAAGCTGCTGGCATTGCAGTCGGGTCGTTTACGGTGGCCGCCGCATCTTTTTTTGGGGCTATGCGTGTGCGCTGGGATACTCCCCCAAAACCTTTCTTGGTTGCTGATTTTAGCACGGAAGGCCTAGAACTTTACGGAGAGGGAACAAGCCGCTTACTGCTGAGTACATGGTTTGGAGTAGGTCAAATACCTTCACCTCACACGTTGAGCCTTACGGGGTCGGATTTACGTCTTGAAATGGACCGCGAGGTGAAATTTACTTGTATTGGTGAGATGAGTGAAAAGATCAGCAGTGCTGCAATGTCGACAGAGAAGTTTGATGTATGTCGTGTTGAAGATATACTTCCATTGCCCACGGCAGCGCCTGTAAACTTTGACACCAAAAACACTGCAGTGTCCTACGCAGTAGCGCTTGATGCTGCTTGTCCACGTATGGGTTGGCGTGTCAATCTGCTGTCAGCCGAACGTAGGAAAAAGAATTCAAAGTGGATGTATCTGCCGACAGCTGTTTTAGTTGCTGCATGTCTATTACTAGCATTTGGCTCCCTGTTGCGTGGTTGGATTCAAGATGGTAATTACGTACGTGCCATCAAAACTGAGATGGCAAAGTTGAGCTTCACCGTTGAACAGGTTAATGCGCTTGATATAGAAACCAAGAAGCGGCGGGAAAAATACGCAACCCTGGATATTCTCGACAGTCGTACAGGATCAGATCTGCAGATTATGAGTGAACTATCCAACCTTTTGCCGGACACCGTCTGGTTAACCGTTTTGGAAATGGATGATAGTGGAGTTCGCATTCGAGGGATGGCTGACAGTGCTTCCCCTCTTTTAGCTCTTATTAATGAAGCATCGAGTTTAGTCGACGCAGAATTTTTGGGATCTATTGTGACTACAAAAGACGGTCTGGAAAGATTTCAGATGACTGCAAAACGGCGTCTGAGTCAATTGAGCAATGAGTGATGGATGGATTAGGTGTAACGGTGACAACGAGAGATAAAAGAGCGCTGATCATATTAGGAGTTACCCTTGTGCTGTTTATGTTGTTGCAGGGCGATCTCTTTTTTCCGACTGGATTCAGTAGTGAATCTGTGAATTCGGAGTCGCTCGAGGGGATTGAGCGGCAGTTTAGGCTGACACGAGCCCGCGCTGGTCGTATACCGCTTGTGCAGGCACAAGCAAAAACTGTCCAGGAAAATCTTGAAAGAATGGAAAAAGGACTACTTGCTTCTCAAAACATAGCTCTTGCCCAGGCCGAAATGCGCCAGATTCTTGAACGTTCACTTCAGGCCGAAGATATTGTTATGGAGAATGCCAGGTTCGTTTCTGCAGAGAGTAAAAATGATCACTATGCGGCTATACCCGTCACTGTAAATTTCAGTTGTCATATTGAGCAACTTGTCAACTGGGTTGCCGCTGTTGGAAATTCTTCACAGCTGCTGAGCACCATCAAAATACGTATTGACTCCCCGAATTCAGATAGCAAGACAGTGCGAGTAACGGCGACAGTTGCGGGCTTTTTGCCCGCTTCACGTGCGCCCGAACTTAATAGGGCTCAGCTTAGTGCGGGAGGTTCATTATGAAAAGGAAACTCTTGATCATTAACGTTGCCTTGTTGGCCATAGTTTTGTTTGGCCTAGCGGAGTTAATGAACAGCATTGCGGAAGCTGATAGCCGGCACGAGGTTTTATTGGGAGGTTCTGGCGAGCAAAAATCACCGGTTTTTCCTGCGTCAGCAGAAACTTCGCGGCTGCGTCCTGCTGACTTTCGACCTATCGTTGACCGGTTGCTCTTTTCTCCCGACCGTAATCCAGTGATTGAAGTTGAAGAACCAACCCAAGAGCAGAGAAATACTGCACGTCCAGCATACCCATTACTGGTTGGTGTTATGGATTTTGGAGACGGACCGATAGCAATGCTGTCAGAAACTGCTCGTGGAACCCCCCGACCAGTGGCTGTGGGAGAGCAGGTTGGTGAGTTTACGTTTCTGGCTGCGACAGAGGATGGCATCGTTCTTGAGTGGTCTGGCCGAAAATTTGAGGTTGCTGAGGAAGAATTGGTCGGCACTACCGTGAAGCGCGTTCAGCCGAGAACAAAGACAGGCATTAGAAGGTCTACTTCGGCGACACGCTCAACGTCTGCCATGCGCTCGGTTAACCTCAGTCCCCAAAAGAAGAAGAGCGTGAGCAAGAAACATTACATTGGTGCGCCATTGTCGGGACAGACTGGCCGTAGAACAGCCGACCCAAACGATGGTGTTCCTGATGGCACAACAACGGACGGTTGGGTACGTAGAGTTCGCAAGACACCTTTTGGTTCACAACATTGGTGGGAAGCTCAACCAAGATAAGGAGTATTGAAAATGAAAATTAGAAAAGTAGTATCTCATCACATTTGCAACTTTGGGTTTTTGCCTCTATTTGTAGCGACCCTCTTTGTCGGAGTCGCTGTCCTTAGTGCTGATGAATCAAGAGAGTTTGACAGTGAGAGCTCCAAGGAGTCGACTTCTAAATCCGTTCTCAACAAGGGCGAGTATTTTCAGGAGACACCTTTTGGTCTGGCAAAGAGAGGCCCAGCAGGACCTGCTGACAAATTTGCGGGAGCTCGCAACGTTGAGATTGAGGAAAGTGTTGACTCCATTACATTTCGTCGCAACACACCGTTTGGTAAGCAAGTTTGGAAACGCAAATTTTCCGAGTTATCGGCTTTTGAGATGAGATTGCTCAAAGTACATCACAGGGTGTCGTTGCCAGGAAAGGGTCCGAAAGTATCGTCAGACACTGAGGCAATAACTCATTGAGTCTGATCCAGAGGGAAATCCTTATGATTAAATTAATTGGTCATTCACTGGTTTTGTTGTCGTTTTTTGCCAGTGTTTTTGGAGCACAGAAAACGAACCAACAACTTGGTGAGCCAGTTCATCAGACAGCTAAACAGCAACCAGCTGACGACTCAGGAAATGGAGTGGTTGACAATAACAGAGAGAGTGAATCTGCCACAGGCAAGGACGTCGAACGGCCGACTACCCAAACGGACGAAGTTCAACCGAGTCCTACTGCCAAGAAGACTTCGCGAGGAGTATCGTTCCGTAATTTTCGTGGGGCAAGCTTGTTTGAGGTTGTTGATCTCTTAGCTCGTCAACTTAAAATCAATTACATTCTCGATCCCAGCGTTAAGGATGGTGCGGTAACGATTAATACCTACGGTTCACTTCAACAATCTGATCTTTTTCCTCTGTTGGAGACGATCCTTCGCATTAATGGTGCAGTCGCTGTCAAAGTTGGATCACTTTATCGCATTGTGCCTTCAGATAACGCTGGCCATTTACCAATTTTGCCTCAAAGTAGTACTGAGATTGCACTGACAAATGATGAACGCATGGTTCTAAGTGCAATCCGGCTGCGTTATTCCTTAGCTGAAGATCTTGCCGCTGTTATAGAACCCTTTCTTGGCGAAAGTGCGAAATACACGATTGTGGAAGCCTCGAACATTATCTTGGTGTTGGACAACAGTCGTAATATGCTTCGCACGATGGAGTTGATCGATTTGCTTGATTCCGAGCAATTGGATGATCAGAGAATTCGTCTAATTGAAGTGAAAAATGGTCTTGCAGCTGTTTTGACACAAGAATTACAGAGCATATTCTCAGCTTTTTCCATTTCTGAACAAGGATCGGCTCTCAGGTTTGTTCCCATCCAGCGAATCAACGGCATTCTTGTGGTTAGCTCCAACCCCAACATGTTTAAGGAAGTTGAAAAGTGGGTAGAAAAACTCGATACCGCATCCACAACGGGAGGTATCCAGAATTTCATCTATCGTGTCCAATATGGTACGGCAGGTGACTTAGCTGGAACTCTCCTGTCGCTTTACGGCTACGGTGGCTATGGTGGCTACGGTGGCTACGGCGGTGGTGGT
>DJHJ01000044.1 GCA_002433055.1 Acidobacteriia bacterium UBA6623
AGGAAATAATATGGAAATAACAATGGAGGAAATCAGAGAAGAAATTGATCTCATAGATAAAGAAATAGTTCTTCTTTTAGCTAGGAGACAACAATGTATAGAAAAGGCAGCTCTTGTTAAAAAGAAAAAAAGCCTAGTTGTGGATAACAAGAGAATAGATGAGGTTATTTCAAAAGTATCTAATTTCGGGGTTGATTGCGGCTTATCCTCCCAAATCTCAATACCCTTATGGACTACTTTGATTAACTTATCTATTGAGCATGAATTTAAAGAAATAGATAAATTAAGTGGTGGGCACGACAAGACTTGAACCTGTATTAGTGGTTTATGTAGGTGATAGATTACACACTTAGTTGTATACTCCCCACAACCCCTGATTTGTGTCATTTGAGCTACCTATAAAAAAGGAGCAGAGTCCTCCTTTGGGAGCAGGAAGTCGGAGGTTCAAATCCTCTCGCCCCGACCAATCTTTTCAACAAGTTACGACCAGGCTTTTTGTGCGCGTTAAAATTAAGTCGGTTGCTATCTTGAATCAACGGACGAACGTATGAGAAAGACCACTGAACTTACATGGAAGCCCAAGCGTGTCAACAAAGCTATTGAGCTACTCGAAGCTGGCCAGCCAATCTATTGCACTGACGCTCATGGCGGTTACGAAGAGGGCAGAGAGATGGCTCAAACTTGGGCTGACTATATCAATTACGACATGGAACACCACCCCTATGACATAGCCAAACTTCAGGGTTTCATGCGGGGGCTAGTCGACGGTGGACCGACAAAGAGCAGACACCGTACGCCTGCCGTTATCGTCGTTCTGCCCGTAGATGGACTAAGTGCAGCGGTCATCCGTGCCAATGCCTGGATGATAAAGCAAGTACTCGCGACGGGTATTCACGGAATCTTGCTAACCCACGCGCGCAATCCAGAAGCCGTCAGTGAATTTGTGAGTGCGTCGCGTTATCCTTTTCACAAGCAGGCTGTCAATAACGGTCTGAGGGAAGGATTACGGGGAAATGGCGGACAGGAAACCGCGGCGAGGATTTGGGGTGTCTCGGACAGTGAGTATCTCGCGAAAGCGGATACTTGGCCGCTAAACTCGGACGGCGAGTTGTTGCTCGGGCTCAAGATCGAAGACCGGCATGCCATCTTAAATGCCGAAGAAAGCACCAAGGTTCCTGGTATCGGATTCGGCGAGGGTGGTCTAGGCGACATGGCAATGTCGTTCGGCTATCCCAGTTGGGACGAGCGATCCTACCCGCAGGAGATGGCGGACGCCCGGGCTCGTTTGATAGCCGCTTGCAAGGCTGCAAAGATTGCTTTTCTCCATGGAGTACGCAAGAACGATCTGAGGAAGCTTCTCGACGAGGGTGTGATGATGGTCGCTGGAGCTGGTGCCGAAGTTGCTGCCAAGGGGCGCAAGGACACTGGGCGAAAAATGCCCTGGTGAGCAAGCGTCACTACACGGTGGAAACAGATAGTGACGGTGAAACTAGGTTCGTCCAGCTATCTATGATGGATTACATCTGCTTTGGGAGCAGGAAGTCGGAGATTCAAACCCTCTCGCCCCGACCAACTCTTTATAGCGATTGCACTTTGTCAGAAAACTCTTACTAGGGTCGAAAAAGCGAGCCAACCTCCCGCAATGAATAGTCCGAGACTTGAGAGCAGCAGCATTCGATCCCACCACCGCCCAGGCATTAAGCGCCGATCGATTTCTCGATACCGGAAGTGTAGAGCTGCTAGTCCCATCAACGGTAACATCAAGGCTTGTACCAGACCGTTAAACAAGACCAGGCCTACCAGGTCGACACCCGTAGCGAAAATGACAAGTGCGATGATCGGTTGAGCAACCGAAAACCATACCACCGTCCGTTCATGTGTTTTTGGTTCGGTGCTTTTTATTAACCGAGATACCTTCAATGCGTCGGTTAGTAAACGAGCGATGCCGGCATTGCCAATCAAGAATGTGGAACCCAGTACAGCAATCGCTCCGAACAGAAAAAGCCAATGAGCGTATTCTCCAAAGGCTGGCACGTATTGCTCTAACAGAGTGCTCACCATGCGCATCCCGGTTGGATCCAACCCCTGTTTGTGCATAACTGCTACGCCCATCACAAAAAAAGCAACTGTCGTGGCTGTGTATAAGACCATCGAGATGAAGGCGTCATAACGTACTACCCTCATCCAGCCACTTGCTCTCCTGGCCCAAGATGCTTCTTGTGTGCGTGGCCCTGTAAACCGTGCGTAACCCTTCTCCAGGCACCAATAGGGATAGATGCCAAGTTCCATTCCACCGATCCCAATAATGCCGAAAGTCATCAAAGCGGTTGCCAATGGCTGGACTACTTGCCAGTCGACAATGCCGGGTGGCACAGTGCCTATTGGTGGCAGGCGAAATTGTAATCCGCTCAAAATTTCAGACGCTGATAGGCGAAATGTGTCGTGAAACTGTAATGTGAATACGTTGCCAATGGTGACGAGGGTAAACAATCCCACTAGTACTATAGCTAGGCTCTGAATCAATCTGTAACGCCCAAAGTACAGCAGGACAACTGTAATTAGCGTTACGAGAACTGCCCAATATTGATCGTCCAAAGTGATAGGTTCGAGTAGTGCATCGACCCGCGCTTTGGCCGTTGCTGTGGAGGCCTGGGTTGGATCCTGGTTTAGGTGTTCTGCAGCAATCAAATCGGTGACTGCAACAAGGGCTCTTGATCCTCGACGGTCTGCTTTCTGATCTAGGCGGCTAAGACGATCTCGAAACAAAGCCTGTCCTAGATGAATACGTTCTTGTTCATCGGCAGTGAGTTTCGCTAATTCGCCGCCCCCTGTTCCGATATCATTCCCCCAGGCGATGTAGCGTTTCAACTCCAGTTCGGATGGTAGCTGGATTGCCTGGCTGTAGTCACCCGTGATAGGGAAAGCGAGCGCTAGCGCTTGTCCGACACCTCCGACCACTGCTCCCATGCCACCGATGCTGGCAGCCATCATCACAAACGAGTACCAGACAATCCAATTGACTCGTATCCGTGGTCCCGGCAACCTATTCAGGGCTGATAATATTGTTTCCCCATGGGTGATTGTGTGTCGCCCTATTTCTACTTGAACAAAAACTTTGATTACACAGCCGAGGATGATCAACCAGAGCAACAAGATTCCAGCCTGAGCTCCGGTTTTAGTGGTGGCAATTAGCTCTCCGGACCCCACCAAACTGCCAGCTATGATGAGTCCAGGGCCAATGCTGCGTAGTATGTCTCTGCGCCGCGTTGGTGGATCGAGGATGTCACCTTTATTGCGCAGATCTGGCGGTGGCGAAAATTTATTAGGGACAACTTTGGCCATAGAAACCTAGCTCCTTAGCAAGTACGCCCAGTCCGTACTTTACCAGACGATAGGCACTCCACTATCTACCGGTATAACCTGTCCCTTAGTAATATTCGCCCGGTAGTTTTGTTCTGCAAGCTTGAAGAATAATGAGTTGCCAGGTTCGGGGTTACGCCAACAATGGTAACCCTCTTTGACGCCAGCTATCCAGTATTTCTCATGCTTGCCGCTATGCCAGCTATAGTTATAAGAAGTGCTTTCTTAACCTTTTCATTTGTGCCATCTCGACGGTATCTAGAAATTAGTTCGATTTGCAGGAAGTGTAGCGGATCGGTGTAGGGATCTCGGAGATTGATAGTGCGTCTTACGTCGGGCGCGTGTTCGAGTAGCATCTTTTGGTCTTTGATATGGTTTACGTTATCAATCAGCGAGATCAAGTCCTGGTGGAAACGACGACCAAAATGCCGAAGATGTTCTGGAGCCAATACTTCATCGTAGTGCTGTGCAATTTCAACATCTGCTTTCTTTAGAACCATCTCCAGTAGATCCATTTGAGCCTGGAAGAACGGCCATTCCCCCATCATTTCTTTGATAACCAACTCATCCTTAGCTGAAAACTCGGTTTCTAATGCCGCATTTGTGCCCAACCAAGCAGGAATCATGAGTCGTTTCTGTGTCCAGGCGAATACCCACGGAATTGCGCGTAAGTCGCTAATGGTATTACTATCTGCGACACGCCGAGTAGGTCGACTTCCTAATGCTAGAAGACTAAGTTCCTGCTCGGGAGTACTTGCACGAAAATAATCAGCAAAATGAGATCCATCTTTGACGGTATTGCGATACTCTTGCATTGCAATATCAGTTAAGCGATCCATCAAATTACGCCAGTTTTCCCTGGGTTGCGGTGAAGGCATGAGGTTTGCTTCAATTGCAGCGCTGAGTATTAGATCCATGCTGTTTTGTGCGAGTAGTGAAGAGCCATACTTGAATCGGATCATCTCGCCTTGTTCTGTAACGCGCATGCCTCGCTTTATTGTGCTAGGTGGCTGCGAAAGAATAGCTTGCCGAATCGGAGCACCACCTCGCCCTGCTGCTCCGCCACGACCATGGAATAATGTGAGATCGATGTTGTATTTCTCTGTTACTTTTACTAATTCTTCTTGGGCGCGGTACTGAGCCCAGGAGGCTGCCATTTGCCCAGAGTCCTTTGCCGAATCGGAGTAACCAATCATCACTTGTTGATGATCTTCGATGTATTCCCTGTACACTCGATCTCTGAGTAATCTTTCTAGCGTCTGGGCGGCGTTATCTAGATCATCTAGTGTTTCGAAGAGGGGTACGACAGGCAATGATCTGGTAAGCCCAGATTTGCGCAATAACAGTATTACTGACAAGACGTCTGAGGGGTTCTGCGCCATCGATATGATGTAGCAGGACACTCCATCAGCTTTACTATTTGCGACAAGTTGAATAGTACGAAGTGTTTCTCCAGGCTCCCCTTCTGGTTCCCAACTGTCAGGAATGAGAGGTCTCTCGTTGGTAAGTTCCTCAATGAGGAAGTCGTGACGGGCTTCCTCTGACCAAGATCTGTAATCTCCCAGACCAAGGAAGGATATCAACTCTTCCATGAGTTCTACATGTCTGTCAGCACTCTGTCTAATATCGAGATCAATTAGTGTGACACCAAATGTCGATATGCGGATAAGTGTTTGTTTGAGCAAGCCCTCTGCGATTATGCCCATGCCACAGTCATGCAGTGATCGATAACATGCGTGCAATGGTGTAAAGAGATCTTCCCTGTTAAGCACCAATTCGTTGTGTGAGGGATGCTTTGTCTCGGCCCAGTCTCTGGTCGCACTGAGTTTAGCTCGAAGTTCTCTGAGGATAAATCGATAAGGTTCATGCGATGTTTGGCCACAGAGATTAGCCACTTCTTCATTGCATTGGAACATTGAGAGTTGCGAAAGTAATTCATCAACGTCTCGAAGATATAGGTCAGCAGCCGTCCAACGAGCAAGGCGAAGCACTTCTTCTGTTACTTCGGTTGTAACGTTCGGATTACCGTCCCTATCACCACCCATCCAAGAAGATATCGTTATGGGGGCACATGTTATTGGCAATGATACACCGGTATGTTCCTTCAGTAATAGATCGAGCCCTTGCCACAATTTGGGTATCGCGTGCCAGAATGAATGTTCAATTACTGCGTAACCCCAGATCGCTTCATCCTGAGGTGTGGGCCTTCCTGTTCTGATCTCATCGGTGTGCCAGACTTCAGCGACCAGTCTTTCCAGTTCAATTTTATTTTTTTTATCCAGTTCCTCATCTTCGCGAACGTGTTCTAAAGCTTCCGCAATTCTATTGTATTTCTGTATTAGGGCTCTCCTAGTTATTTCAGTCGGATGCGCAGTGAGAACAAGGTCACAATGTAGATTTCTTACAACCTCGGCTATTCGCACAGCATCTATGTTGTTCTGATTCAATTTTGTGAACAGTGTTTTCAGGTGAGATGTTGCAGGAAACTGGAGGTTCTCCGTTGCAGCGGCCTGTTCCGCAATGTTTGTCAGGTTGAGAAACTGATTAAATGCGCGCGCAACTGAAATAAGCTGATCTTCGTTTAAATCAGCTAAAACTTCGCGTAACTGTGTGAAGTCGCCGCTACCCTCTTGTCGCCTTGTCTTTGCTAGTAAACGAATTTGTTCAACTTTTTGAAGGAAGTTTTCCCCAAGTTGAGACGTCATTGTTTGACCCAAAAGGTTGCCAAGAAAACGTACGCGGTGGCGTAATCTTCGTGAAACTAATTCTTCCATTTGAAACCAGATATGGGAGAGAAAGGCTATTTTAACCTTTGCGTGTCGACGATGCTAAGTGGCTAGCATATAAGAAATCAACCGCATGTATCGCGTCTAATTTGCCCTCTGCAATCCAATTTTTCAATTCACTATATTCCCAAGCACTTTATTTAGAATAATGCCAAAGCAGGAAAATTATCTCTGAGGTCCATATCCACAATATCAAATGGGCATCTCAATTCGGTTATTAGGTTGGAAACTTATTTGGGAGCAGGGAGTCAGAGGTTCAAACCCTCTCGCTCCGACCAACTCTTTACCTATCTATTAGTGAATTTTGAGTAGCTCATGATGACTCATATCAGACGATAGTCACCCCACTATCTACCGGTATAACCTGTCCCGTAGTAATAGCTGATTCATCTCCTGCTAAATAAACTGCTAATTCGGCAACATGGATTGGTTTGCCTAATCCAAGTAAGTGTGTTTTTGATATTGTTTGAATCTCAGGGCTTGCCTCTAATAGTTTTGTTGCGCGATCTGACAGAACTATTGAAGGTGCGATAGCGTTAACTCTGATGCTATCAGGGGCATACTCAACAGCCATGGAGCGAGTCATAGATGCAATAGCTCCTTTTGCTGCGGTATAGCAGTCGCGACCAGGTAACGCCATCAAGGCTACATTAGATGACATATTGATAACAGATCCTCCTCCAGATTTAGCAATCTCAGGAATAGCGTATTTCGAACATAAAAATGTGCCGAATAGATCAAGTTTGATACATCGCCAGAACTCCTCAACTGGTGCTTCTGTTACTGGACCATCTTGTAAAGTAGATCCACCAGCATTGTTGTAAAGGATGTTCAGGTGCCCATATCGATTAATGGTTTCTGCTATTGCTGCTTTGACACTATCAGAGTCACTTACATCAGTTTCGACAAAGTGTGCGTCACCACCACTACTTTTACCCGTTTTACAAGCTGATAAAGCAGCAGATTTACCAACAGCAGAATCTATTTCTGCGATGATGACTTTTGCTCCTTCTTCAGTGAAACGTTCCGCCGTTGCACGCCCTATACCTCCACCGCCTCCCGTAATGAATGCGACTTTATTTTTTAATCTCAGCATCTTTGGCTCATATTCTTCAGCGAGAACGGCTAATTTCGATGGCAGCACTGAAAGTCTCAGAAACACCATAGAGTTTCACCTTTCGGACCCGGAGAACCACACATGCAACCGGATATCGTTCTAATAAAGCCTCTGCGGCAGTCTCCACCAAGGTCTCAAGTAACTTATAGGGTTTTGCTCGAGACGTTGCCCGTAGTAGACTCACAACCTCTAGGTAATCGACAGTACTACTCAAGTGGTCACTCCGAGCCGCTGAACTCAAGTCAAGATGTAGTTCGGCGTCAAATACCAGTTCCTGCTCACCGGAGCGCTCTTCTTCGCTTACTCCGATCTGGGCAACAGCCCGCACATCCCTCAAAACGATTTTGTCTGAAGTGTTCATCAAAAAAATCTAGTAGGTGGGACAGATGCAGGGGCTACGGTGGTCGTGGCGGGTCTGTCCGGCTAATGTTTTAGGATCTTGTCTCCCAGATCCATCGTCACAACTGCTTCGGTATCGTCGAACCCGGTGCCCGTTTCTTAAATTAGAATCAGTTAAAAACAACAGTTTTTAAACCATTCAGTAAAATCCTTCTTTCCGAATGCAATCTTACTGCCCTTAAAAGAACAGCTGATTCAATATCATATCCACTCTCTTGCATACTTTCAGGAGAAGCACTGTGATCTACGCGCAAAATGTCCTGTTCGATAATAGGCCCCTCATCTAAATCGTCAGTAACATAGTGAGCAGTAGCTCCTATCATCTTAACGCCTCTTTCATGTGCCTGATGATAGGGTTTAGCGCCTTTAAAGCCAGGCAAAAAAGAATGATGAATATTTATGCATTGTCCGTCTATTCCATTAAGAAAATCTGCAGAAAGGATCTGCATGTATCGAGCCAATACTATCAATTCTGATCCAGTTTCTTGATAAATCTTTTTAAATACCTTTTCTTGATCTTCTTTTGTATCTGAAGTTACTGGAAGGAAATGAAAAGGAATATCGTTCCACTCAACTAAATCTTTCGATGTTTCGTGATTTGATATTACAGCTTTTATATCTATTGGAAGAGATCCTATTTTCCATCGATGAAGAAGATCATTTAGACAGTGACCAACCTTACTCACTGCAATTAAAGTCTTGCAAGGTTTTTCAGCATTAAAAAATTTTCCATCAATATCAAATTTTTGTAATTCCTCCGAGAAGTTTTTATCTAACTCTTCAAGATCAAAATTAGACTTATCCTCTTTTTCAAAAGCAATTCTACTAAAGAATTTTTTTGTGTCATGGTCACTGAAGGATGAAACTTCAGTCATAAAGGCATTTCTTTTAAAAAGAAATTGTGTTGCAGAAGAAAGAACGCCCGCCTTATCGGGGCATATAAATTGCAGTATTACTTTTTTAGCTTTCATAAACCTAAATCCCCAATGCCCTTTCTGTAAACCAGTAAACACCAAGAGCTATTAACAACATACCTTTTAGATCATAAGCAATATGCCTATATCTCGACAAATTGGGTTTTCCTGCTGGGATCGTTCGATATACCCGCGGTGAGGAGTCTGGATCTTTATGTGTGTAAAAAGTTGAATTATTTACTCTTCACGATTAGGCTAGACAATCATGACGTCCTTTGATCAACGCGTGATCGGCGCGGCAAAACTTGATGTTCGCATTTACGAAGAAGTCGAGACAGACACTACGGCTATGCCCCAGGCGATGGGAGTTGTGGCGCTTTCCAGCGTGGCGGCCGGTATTGGTGCCATCGGCCAAGAGGGCAATCTGGGCCTGCTCGGCGGCCTACTAGCTGCCCTCTTGGGGTGGGCTCTCTGGTCGGGACTAACCTACTTTATCGGCACTCGAATTCTTCCGACACCACAAACACATGCTGATTGGGGTGAACTGCTACGAACGACGGGTTTCGCGGCAGCTCCGGGAATACTTCGCATTTTAGGGATTGTGCCAGGGTTGACAGGCATCGTCTTTTTTGTGACCGCCGTTTGGATGCTCGCCGCCTTTGTTGTGGCCGTGCGCCAGGCCCTTGACTATACCAGCACCGGGCGTGCTGTGGGCGTTTGCCTGATCGGCTGGCTCGTGAATGGCGTCATCCTTGGCTTCGCAAGTCTTCTGGTAAGGTGACACACGGAATGACCATCACAATTGAGACAATCTCGCCGGCAGAGCTTCACGAGAAGACGTCCGACGGAGACATCGAGATCATTGACGTACGAACCCCAGCCGAGTTCCGCGAAGTGCACGCCACCGCTGCCTCGAATCGGCCCCTCGATTCACTCGATCCTCACGCAGTTATGAGGGCACAAAACCGATCTGAGCAGCGGCCGTTGTATGTGATCTGCCGCAGCGGAAACCGAGCACGTATGGCGTGTGAGAAGTTTATGGCGGCTGGATACGAAAACGTTGTGAATGTCGAAGGTGGCACGCAAGCGTGGGAGGCAGCTGGCTTCCCGGTAAAGCGAGGGAAGAAGACTGTTTCGCTCGAGCGTCAAGTCCGGATTCTGGCTGGAGCATTGGTTCTTCTGGGCGCGCTTCTGGCTTGGTTTGTACACCCCGCATTCGTGCTCTTGTCGGGCTTTATCGGTGCCGGTCTCGTCTTCGCCGGCGTGACCGATACATGTGGCATGGCCATGGCGCTCGCCAAGATGCCTTGGAATCGGGCTGACGGCCGAGTAACACGATGAACGAAGCACGTAATCTCGAGGCAAAAATCGCCGTTGTCACCGGAGCCGCCCAAGGGCTAGGCAAGGAGATAGCTCGCCAGCTCGCCACAGAAGGAGCGTATGTTATTCTCGCGGACTTGCAGATCGAGAAGGCCCGCGGCGCGGCAGGTGAGTTGACTTCCGAGGGTCTTGTCGTGGGTGTGCACGGGCTGGATGTGACCAACAGTGCACAAGTCGATGATCTGTTTGACTCAATTGCAAAAGAACGAGGAGCTATAGACATTCTCATTAACAGTGCCGGCCTGGGACAGGACGTTTGTCACACCGTCGAGTTGAGCAACGACGACTGGGATCGCGTTATCAGTGTCAACCTGACAGGAACGTTCCATACCTGCCGGGCCGCCGGACGCCTCATGCGAGAACGGGAGTCGGGTGCAATCGTCAATCTGGCATCGATCAACGGACAGAACCCGGCCGCACTGGTGGCAGCCTATAACGCTTCGAAAGCTGCTGTGATCAGCCTCACGAAGACGCTTGCGCTTGAACTGGCTCCTTACAATGTACGAGTCAACGCCGTAAGCCCCGGTCCAGTTTATACCGATTTCAACAAGAAGGTGATGACCCAACGGGCGAAGGGTTTGGGAGTCGCCGAAGAGGGGATGATCGAGCGAGTGCGCAAGGCGGTGCCACTCGGACGCTGGGGGGAGCCCGGTGACATCGCAGGCGCAGTTACATTTCTTTGCGAAGAGCGAGCTTCGTGGATCACAGGTGAAGTTCTTACGGTCAGCGGAGGATTAACAGGTGTTTCGGCGGCTCCGACTAAGCAGAAGTGTGATTAAATCCAGTACTCTATTCAGTCAATCTTTTGGTTCTCTTACCAATTCCTCCTAGCGGCATTCTGCACACGTAGCATTTTCATAGTAAGTTGGGTAGCATTGAACCGAATGCCTGTTCAACTGCCATGTAGTGCAGCATACAAAGACCTATCGGAACTAGCAGAATCTAGTCAACGTCAAGGGCGACGTGCTGACCTTTTCACGTCCGATGATGTTATTCGCGCACGTTTATACAGTTACGCTTTCCGTGCGCACACAATTGGTTCATTCTTTGCTGTAGGGAAAACTTTGCGGTCGTACATGTCAGCTGATGCCCTCACGACGGCACATCTCCAAAGAGCAACTGAACAACTTGATGACCTCGCTAACAGAGGTATGGACTCGGTACCAAATAACTTCCGAGCTGTCATATCCACTTTTGCTGGTTACGATGTTGGCATAAAAAGGGTCGTCGATTCATTGAACAAAGCTGTGGATGCTTCGAGAGATTCCGCGCTGGCCGATATTAGACAGGCTTTTGTCGCCTCTATTGGTGCGATTACTCGGAGTGGAGGCATCCATCTCACGCAAGACAAAAGTGCCCCAGCGTTGGGGAGTTTTATTGTTCCTGGCCTAGGAATAACAATTGTGCCGCTAGTTTACGGAGAGCATCATTCTTGGAACCTTGCCTATTTGAATGATGAACATCGTGATGTCCCGAATCATCTACACCATTTCGGCGCCGAAATACATCTAGGATTTGAACCCTTAGAGGGTTATATGGTCTTAGGAGATGCAAAATCTTTTGTTAAGGAAGGTTACGCTTTGCCGATACCACCAGAGACCCGTCATGGTTGGATCAACCGCGGGCCGGCAATTCACCACGTTCCATTTATCTTTGGATCTCTCAAGCATGCGGGTTGGGGCGTATTCGCTGATGTTGTACCTCAACCGATACATTTGGACAAGTTGGTTGAAACAGATCGAGATAGCTGGAAAATGGGGACACCTGTGTATTTGGAACGGGAAATCCTTGCGGCTTCACGTTCAAGTTCTTCTAGACGAAGTGTAATAATCCCCGCCTCTGTAACAGATCGTGACGGAAGTGGAGGGTTGGAATTGGCCGTTTCGCGCGTAAGTTGGGGTGGCATGTACTATTTGAACGACAGTTTCCGTATCGTTTCGGTGGTTAAGGGTAATGGACGCGTTCGGATTGGATCTCTCGAGGAAAACCTGGCCCCTCATGACCATTTTGGTATCCCGAGTGGGCTCGAAGCCCACATAGAGCAAGTTGGTGATGAGCCGCTAACACTACTTGACGCAGTGCTCCGAGAGCGATGAGCACACTACACCTTTGAATGATGAGATATAGCGTGCTTGGAAAAACAGGTCTTAGAGTTTCACGGCTCAGTTTCGGGACTGCCGCACTGGGTGGTGTCTTTCGCGTCGTCGATGAATCCGAGGCAATTCAGGCTGTCCATACTGCACTGGACAAGGGCATCAACTACTTCGATGTGGCTCCTGCCTACGGAGGCACTAAAGCAGAGATGGTGCTAGGCAAGAGCCTCAAAGAGATTCCACGTGACAGTTACTTCCTCTCCACTAAGGTCGGCAAGTACACCGACCCTCATCACTACGGCGTGGACGTGCTGGATTACTCACGAAGCCGCATTCACTCTTCGCTCGATGAGAGCGGTCAACGACTCGGCGTGGACTACTTTGACATCATCCACCTACATGATTTCGAGTATCAAGATCGTGTGTGTGCAGAACAAGCGCTTACCGAGGGTGTTGAGACACTCCTCGAACTGAAGCGGAAAGGCCGAATCGGAGCAGTCAGCGTCGGCATTTACCCGCTCGACCTGTGGCGGCAAGTGATCACCACTATACCGGTGGATGCGATCTTGACGCACAACCACTATTGCCTCAACGATACGACTCTGTTGGATCTACTGCCGCTCATACAAGAGGAGAACATCGGCCTGATCAATGCGTCTCCATTCGCAAGCGGACTTCTGACCGGCGCGGATATTGCAGACTGGCATCCCGTGACCGAACAAGATTTTCAGCATTTTCGCAGAGCTGCTGAGTTCTGCGAGCAGCAGGGAGTCTCAATCGCCAAACTCGCACTGCAGTTCGCGAGCCAGCATCCCGAAATACCAACTACCATGTTCAGTTCAGCAAGGCCCGAGGCGGTGTTGCGGAACATCGCCTGGCATGAGGAAACATACGATACCGAACTGGCCCAACAGGTGCAGAGGATTCTTGCACCAGTTAGAAACAAGCAGTGGAACTATGATGCGGGTGTCGGTAGACTGAAATCGGCCGAGAGTGGTTGATATCTAGAAACGGAAAGTGCTGTCTGGCCGCAGTTGGGATCAGCTGTTTAGAAAGACGCCAGGAGATAAAAATTTATGGACCCAAAAATTGCCCAAAAATTTCCGTACCCAGTAGACGTTGAAAGTGGAAAAACTTATTTTTGGTGTTCCTGTGGCATGAGCAATAATCAACCCTTCTGCGATGGATCCCATAAAGGCACTCCATTTACTCCAATAAAATTTGAGACAGATGAAGACAAAAAAGTCTTCTTTTGTGGATGTAAACATGCATCTAACAAACCCTTCTGTGATGGATCTCATAGAGAGCTTTAAATTGCGCAACTTGAACCTAACCAGCCAGTGCTTTAGCGGTGTTATGATCAAATCACTGGACCGGAAACCGGAGCATTTTCAATGATCGCACAAGCGAAATTCTCTATCGGGCAACTCGTGCATCACCGTTTGTTCGAATATCGAGGCGTCATTGTTGATGTCGATCCCGTTTTTCTCGGTTCAGAGGAATGGTATGAACACGTAGCAAAATCCAAGCCGCCGAAAGATCAGCCTTGGTACCACGTATTAGTACATGGTGGAAACGGTCGAACCTACGTTGCACAGCGAAACTTGGAAAAAGACTCCTCTCAGAAACCCATCAGCCACCAAGAATTATCATCGTTCTTTAACGGTTTTCGCGACGGTCGTTACCAAGTTAGCCAACCGGTTAACTAACTGGCGCGTTACGATTAGACTGGATGGTAGTCGACATAGGAAACTTCGACACCTTCTTACAGGCCCCTACACAGAAAGGATGATGACTATGGGAGAACTGATTCACACCTCAAAAATCAAACTTTACCAGGATAGACCACCCGAAAGACGTGCTTACGTTGAGCAATTTGGTGACCCAATCACTTTTGGTGTGCATGGGGGCGTTAAAAGCTTCTATGGAGTTGAGCCGGAGCGAGATTTACCTACAACACTTGACCATATGATTGCCGCGGTGGGTGGTTGACTGATCGGCACTCTTGCCGGCGCACTGGCAGTGCGTCAAATTCCACCTGTACCTGAAAAAATTTGGAGTGAAGTCGAAGGCGATATTGAAAATGTCGACGGTGTCATTCGCATTGTGCGGATCCGGGTCAAGTACTATCTGAAAATTCCAAAAGGTACACGTGAAGCAGCCAATCGAGCTCTAGATAAACACATGAGTAAGTGTCCGGCAGCGATGTCGGTCAAGGACAGCATTGAGATCAATATTAGCGCTGAAATAGAAGAAGAATAATTACTGCTAAACAAAGCCAAAATGGCATCAAGAATCAAGGAAAAGGAGTCAAGCCTCTGGGTCACACCCTGTTGCCCTTTTTTATCGTGCTGAAGGCCATCGTCCTGATCGTGTCATTGACGACACAACTGTCGGCGCAAACCCAGTTGGTAAAGGGGACCTTATATTCGGAAACGGTCGAGATTGCTGGCCGAACTCTCACATTAGTCGGCGCCGGACTTCGTGAGCGATGGTGGTTTGACATCTACACAATGGGAGCATATGTGGAGAGTCACACCTGTAATCCACAGATATTAATCTCAGTAGATGAGGTGAAGCTTCTCCGTATCGATCTGCTCCGAGATGTTGAAGCGAAAAGTATGGCCCGTGCACTCGAAGATGCTTTTGAAAAGAACTTGCCGACCGAAGGCCGATCGAGTGTCCGGGTTCAGATCAACAAGGCCCTTAGTTATTTCAAAAAAGACTTGAAGAAAGGGGACAGTATGGAATTGACCTACGTTCCAAGTGTAGGTACGGCAATCATACAGAACTCTGAGCAGCAGGGAATGACGATCCCGGGCAAGGGGTTTGCCGACGTTTTGTGGAGTTCCTATTTCAGTTCCTCAACCTGCTGTTCCGGGCTCAAAAAGAGAATTCTCGCCCAGTGTTCCCAGTGAGTGCTAAGTTAGATACAACATATTGCTGTCAGATTTAGGTTAAGATGCGGACCACGATGACACTCTTTTGGCTTTTGTTTTTGGCTACACCAGCTCTTGTCGCGGAGGTTCCCTCCAAAGCTGATCAAATCGCTGCCAGTGTTCTAGCCAGCCCCGAAGAACGACGTGCTGAAGTAACTGTTTTAGGATACGATTCCCATAGTAAGCTCATCGTTTTACGCAAGGGATCTAACGACTTGACCTGTCTGGCCGACACCCCCGGGGACGAAAATTTTTCTGTTGCCTGCTACCACAACGATCTCGAACCGTTCATGGCCCGTGGCCGAGAGCTTTCTGCTCAGGGATACAAAGGCAAGGAACGCCATGAAATTCGTTGGAAAGAAGTAGATAACGGCAGTATTGAGATGCCACGTAAACCTCGAATGCTTTACGTGCTGAGAGGCAAAGGCTTCGACTCGGCTAGTGGTAATGTCATCGAACCCTATTTGCGTTGGGTGGTTTATACGCCTTACGCCACTCCTGAATCAACAGGGTTATCGACGGCATCCGGTAAGAGTCCGTGGTTGATGTTCCCTGGAACCGCAGGGGCACACATCATGATCAGCCCTCAATAAAAGAAGGGTCGCTGCCGCAATCTGCCTAGTGGTTGCATAAAATAATCACCACTCACTACAAAGGAGCATTTCAATGAGATGGTTAGCAATATTAGCAATCACTAGTAGCAGCTTGCTTGGCCAGAGTTTTACAAAATCTAAGATGTTTATGGAAGAGGACTACAAGCTGCGTCTTAGGAACGTTAAGATCGACTTCCAGGACAGTGCTCTTGTTGTCACACGTGAAAAGGCTTCTGCCCTGAGAGTGCCCTACACAGAGATCACAGGTATCGAGTATGAAAAGACCAAGCACCGTCGCTGGAAGACGGCAGTGCTTTTAACCGGATTTGCGCTTATGAGCAAAGGTAAAAAACACTGGTTCACTGTTCTTCAAGGCGAACAGGAGACAGTTTTTCGACTGGACAAGTCAAACTTTGCAAAGATTTTAAAAGCCGCTGAATCAAGAACAGGAAAAAAGATCCAGATGATTGCTACTCGGGATTAGAGTTTCACGGCGTAGAGAACTCGTCCCGCTCCGGTAATGCATCTGACTTGTTCCAGACGCTTTGAAGCATGCTGTAAAACTGTTCAGCTCGTGGTAAATCACCGCCTTGCTTAGCTGCTCTTGCTGCTCCAAGCAAAGAAAGCGCTCGCTTTGGTGCAAATTCGAGAGCTTTGTCAAACGCAGTGCTCGCTTCAGCATAACGGCCAAGTTTCAACAGTACCTCTCCAAGTAATTCATGAGGTGGTTTCACCGGTGATGGTGGACCGTACGCAAGCGGCATTTTTTCCTGAATTCGAGTTGATTCCTGGAGTGACTTCAGTCCCGCCACTTCATCTCCACGCGCTAAATCCAACAACCCTCTCAGCTGTAGAGTCGTCGCGCGGGTTGCATCGAAACCCCGAGATTCCCGGGTTGCATCGAAACTCTGAGATTTCTTCGATTTTTCCGAAAGGATTTTCACCCGCTCCTCGAGCTTGTTTAATTGCTTCTCTGCAGAAGCTGCAGTGCCATTTTTCACGGCAGTCATACCTTGAGTAAAAAGTAACGCCGCTATGTCCTCGGCTCGTACTGAAGCAAAATCCAAGTCATGAAAAAGTTCCTTCGTGTCCCAGTGACGTGTCTCGATTACGTATTGAGCTCGCATTGCCGCCAAGTGACGTCGCGTCAAAGGAATATCGAGTTCCTCAGTATCCTGTGTCATGACATCAAGTAGCTTCCGCGCCTCGAGGTATCGCCCCTGTTGCAAATAAGCGTATTGCATCCATAACAGCGCGTGATAGCTTCGATCCTTTAGGCTCAGACCCTTACGGCGAACCCTGTTGTCCGCTGCCCGCCAGGAATCCTCGTTCGAAGCCGCAGTACGATTCCACATCCCCAGGGCTACAAAAATATGGGACGGCATATGAAGGGCGTGAGCTGCGGCTGGAGCAATATCGGCATAAACCTGCGCTGCAGGTAAACCAAGAGGTGCGTGGATTGGGTCGTCGAACGAGTGAATCAAATAATGTGCAGCACCTGGATGACTCGGATTCCGTTCAAACACAGTCTGTGCAACCGAAGCTGCCTTCATGTAAGTTTTAAAGTCGCGTTTACCCTGTGCGGTTCCCAAAATCGCCAAAGCATGAAAAGCTGCGGCCTCCATATCGTCTGGGAATTGCGCTGCCAGTTTTCCCATTGCCGCTGCATAAGCAGAATCACGTTCTACTTCGGGGGCATCACTGAAAAACAGTTTCTCGACCGCACCGAGATATCCCTTCTCGCGCACAGTTGAGGCCTTCGCTAATCGCATTTCCTGTTTTTCTCCCAGTCGTATCAAAACACGCTGACCAGATTCTTGCTCCAGTTTTCTCCACAGGGGCTTATTATGGGTCATTGCTTCACCCCAGTAGGCCATAGCAAAATGTGGATCGACTAGTTGAGCCTTACGAAATTCTTCAGCAGCATCATCATATTCAAAACTGTGCAAAAAGAGGACACCTTGTTCGAAGTGTACTTGAGCCTCTGGTAATCCTGATGTGGGAAAGTTGATCTTCCCCAGATTCTCTGACGCAAGAGCACTCGCGATGGGCAGAACAAAACCTATAAAACACCAAAACCCACTGCGTGCAGCTCTCCCCTTGAAGTTGCAGCGGTTTTTAAACAGGGTATTCTTGATTGCTTCACAAAATGTCATAATTTCTCCGAAGGGCCGTCCCAAATAGCTGGATATTAGACCCTGACCTTTAGGTTTCTCTAGTAGGCACCCAGATTGCCGATAAAATCATCCCACATGCGCCGCTCGTCGACATCGGTAATCCAGTCGATCGTACGATCTGTTTCGATATGTTCGAAATTCATGTCATCTTTCAACTTCGGGCGCGCATAAGTTTCGTGGGTCGTCATTCCCAGCACATGAGCCAGGGTGATATTGTCCCAAATGACCTTAGGTTTAGAAAAATCGTCCACTCTCAACGGTTTGATAACGCGGTAGTAATAAGCCTGAAACTCCTCAAAGAGCCACTGACCTGCGCCACCTCGACCAGACACCATATCCCTAGCTTGATCTAGATGAAGAGACAGATTGGCGCGACAGACATCTCCTGAACCGATAGTCAAAGGAACATCTGAATCGAGGACCACCTGCATACCCTTCACATCGTTGGCAATATTGAACTCTTCTTCACCACCGGGCCAGCGTTTAAATCCCATATCGATGATCTCGATACGCTGCACGATCGTCGGGTCCATGAGAATAGCAGATGCCGCATCTGTAACAGCTCCTATGGTCAAAACCTTGAGCCGATTGTTGCTTGAAAAGTCTTGTGATACTTCTATGAGGAAATTCGCTCCGTCACTGACCCTGGGCTTCTTTCTATCTGCTAGTGGAAGATCGGCTCCCGCGAGCAACGGTGGATGAATAGACATACCAAGTCGATTTTTAACCACGTCGAGAAGAATTTTATAAGATGTTTGGCCTGCTGGTGGACTAATGGTTGGGGCGTGGGCTGAGATGATTCCTCGAACGTCAAGTTTTGGATTGAGGAGCAGGTAAACAATTGTCCATTGATCATCAATTTCATTGCCCACATCGGTGGAAAGAACAACGGGGATCTTCAACGAGGCCCCGTGTGTACCTGAAGTACCAAAAAGAAAGGAAATAACTACAGTACAAACAGTAACTTTACTCACTTTGCGTATCTCCAATTTACCTGTATTTGATTTGGTTGAGTGATCACGGATGCGGAGGAAGACTGCGAGTCTTCTGCAAGATATTTACTGCTCAGACAAAATTTCCTTCAGGGAAACAAAGAACTTTCGAATCATCATCTTCGAGGTCATATCCATTAACCGTTGCCCCACCGACGCAATCATGCCACCAATTCGAACATCACCCTCGTAATGGACCACCGTTTCAACATCGCTCAATTTCTCAAGGTGAAAATGGCCTTCGCCGTTCACGAAACCCACTTTACCGGCTCCTTCAATGTGCAACTTGTAGTTATTGGGTGGCTGCACATCTTGTAGTAAGATCTTGCCTTCGAAAAGACCCTGAACAGCCGCTAGAGCCAACTTCATCCTGATCTTGTAGTGATTTTCTCCAACTGGATCGAGAGCTTGGCAACCAGGAAGCGCCCGTGCTAGAACTCCGGGGTCTAGCAATGCTTCCCAAACCTGCTCCCGCGGTGTCGTCAACGTTTGTTGACCCTTGATTTTCATTGAGCGCGTCCAGCTGCTGCTGCGATCGCCCTGCAGGTAAAAACCGTTGCCAAATGAGCACGATACTCGCTCGAAGCATGTAGGTCCTCGAGGGCTTCAACTCCTTCAGCCGCGACGCGAGAAGCTATCCCATAAGTGTCGTCTTTGGCAGGCTGCCCTTCGAGTGCCTTTTCCACCGCCAGGGCACGATATGCCTTGGAACCTACTCCCGTTATGCCGACTCGTGCAAACGAAATATTGCCTTCGCTGAGGCCAATGCGAGCTGCGACTCCAACGATAGCGTACCCAGAGGCAGGCTGGACAATCGTTTCATAAGCCGTGCCGATCCCCGTTGATTCAGTCGGAACATGAATTTCAGTGATGATTTCATCAGGCTCTAATGCAGTGGTTAGCGCATCAACAATGAACTCATCAATGGGTATAATCTTCTCACCAGCTGAACTCACAACCTTCACTTTGGCATCCAAAGCCTGCAAAGCTGCGGGGTAGTCAGCCGCAGGATCTGCGTGTGCCACGGAACCTCCAATCGTGCCACGATTGCGTACTTGTACATCACCAATACCCGAGGCAGCAGCTACGAGAAGAGGACACTTCTCAGATAGAAGTTCGGAGTGTTCCACCTGTTCGTGCGTCGTCATCGAACCAATACGAATGATCCCTTCTTCCTCAGCAATAGCGTGTAAATCGATAATGCCTCCAAGGTCTACAACCTGGGAGGGTATAGACAACCGAAGTTTCATGATCGGGATTAGACTCTGCCCCCCGGCAAGAATCTTCGCCTCAGGGTCATCCGATAAGACCCTCAATGCATCAGCAAGGGTCTCCGGAGCGGAGTAATCAAAACTAGCAGCAATCACGATTGGCTCCTTTCATTGATCAAATTCCAAACTTTCTGCGGTGTCATCGGAATGTCAATATGTTCGACACCCATATGAGAAAGGGCATCAACAACGGCATTAACAAAAGCGGGTAGCGACCCGATGGTGCCTGCTTCGCCCACCCCTTTAGCTCCGAGTGGATTAACAGGGGATGGCGTTACAGTTCTTTCCGATTCAATCCAAGGCATGTCTTTCGCCTTAGGAATCGCATAATCCATGAAAGTTCCCGTAAGGAGTTGCCCGTCCTCACTAAAAACAACTTCCTCGAGAAACGCTGGGCCTAGACCCTGTGCAACTCCACCATGCAACTGACCATCGACCAACATGGGGTTAATAACATTACCAATGTCATCAACTGCTATATAACGCAGAATTTCTACCTGACCGGTATCACCGTCCACCTCCACGGTGCAGATGTGTGCACCAAAGGGAAAAGCAAAGTTCGGCGGCTCAAAAAAGCGAGTTGCCGAAAGGCCCGGCTCAGTATCTGGTGGCAATTTTTGTGCCACAGCAGCCTCAAGAGCCAATTCCTGAAACGTTAGCTTCTCTTCCACCTCATTGGAAGAAAAAATTCCCTGATTGAACTGAATACTATCAAGGGAAGCATTGAGAATATGCGCCGCGTATTTCTTGCCTTTCGCAACGATGTCTTCGAGTGCAAGGTGGACCGCAGTTCCGCCAATGGCCGTACCACGGCTGCCAAAGGTGCCTACGCCCCAGTGGACCTTGCCTGTATCCCCGTGAATAACAACAACGTCTTCCATAGGTACACCCAACGCATCGGCTGCTAGCTGGGAATAAGCAGTTTCTCCACCTTGTCCATGAGGTGATGCTCCAGACATGACAGTAACTTTGCCCGTTGCCTCAACACGCACAGTAGCGCTTTCCCAACCACCAGCCGGCAATGCTGGTGAAGGTCCAAAAGCGCAGACCTCTCCGTATGTCGAAATCCCAAGACCCAACAAGCGACCTTTCGAACGAGCCTTCTCTTGTTTCTTAAGAAAACTGTCGTAACCAACGTTTTCAAGAGCAATATTGAAAGCCTTGGCATAGTCCCCGCTGTCGTAACTAAGGCCGGTCGCCGTTTCGAAAGGAAATTCGTCCGCGGCGGGGAAATTTTTCAGGCGCAACTCAGCAGGGTCCATCTCGAGTTTGTCTGCTAATTTGTCAACAACTCGCTCGAGAACATATGTTGCTTCCGGGCGCCCTGCCCCGCGATAGAGATCAGTTGGCGGCAAATTGGTAAAAACCCCAGTAAGATCCGCAGTGAAATTTTTAATCTTGTACAGGCCTGGGATCATGATGACCGCAAGCGTAGGAATAATCGGGGTGAGTAATTGGTGATGTCCTCCGATGTCTTGCAAAATTTTAAAACGCAACGCAGTTATTGTGCCGTCTTTGGAAGCAGCCATTTCGAGGTGATCGACGTGGCCCCGCCCATGGGCTACAACATTGATACTCTCTCTGCGATTTTCGATCCATTTGATTGGCTGCTTGAGGTCCATCGCCGCAAAACAGGTTAGGGCCTCTTCAGCCCATACATTACACTTACTGCCAAAACCACCCCCCACTTCAGGAGCAATAACACGAACATGGTTCTCCGGTAAACTTAACTGTACAGCCAACTGTGTTTTGAGTAGGTGAGGAATTTGAGTAGAAGAATAAACTAAAAGTTCTTCGGTTCCCTCGTCGTACTCAGCAACAACACCTCGGGTTTCCATCGGCGAAGGTGCAAGCCGCGGCACCGTGACACGCTCGCTAACTACGACATCAGCGGCCGCAAAAGCCGCATCCGTATCACCACCCTCGGCGTGAAAAGTGAATGCAACGTTGTCATCGTATTCGGGATGTACTCTGACTGCATCGCTTTCAAGAGCCTTTTCCGGATCAGCAACACATTCAGTGGGTTCATATTCAACCTCAATTTGATCCACTGCATCTTGAGCCACGTAGCGATCGATCGCCACCACCGCTGCCACAGGATGACCGACGTAATAGACGCGGTCCTGAGCCAGAATCTTGTGGTGTGGCACTCGAAGCGTCGGCATTGAACCGGCACATGGAACAGGACCCACTGCCTTGACGTCTTCGCCCGTGTAAACAGCTGAAACCCCGGGAAGAGAAGCTGCCTTTTCAATAGAAATACTGGAAATTCTTGCGGAAGCATATGGACTGCGTAACACCGCAGCATATAACATTCCTGGCCTTGTTACATCATCCACATAAGTCGCCGTGCCGGTTATCAACCGAGGGTCCTCAGTGCGTCGGACGCGCTTTCCCACAAAACCTTTTGTAGTTGGAGTTGTCGTTGTAGCCATGATTTTCCCCTTATTCCTGCACCATTGCTTTGGCAGCCGACTCAACGGATTTGACAATATGCTGATATCCAGTACAACGGCAGAGATTACCTTCGATGGCATGCCTAATCTCATCACGCGAGGGATTGGGGTTATCGCCCAGCAACTGTTTCACGGACATGATCATTCCAGGTGTACAGAAACCACACTGCAGGCCATGTTCATTCCAAAACCCCTCTTGAATGGGGTGTAGATCACCATCTGAGGCCACACTTTCTATGGTTTCCAAGTTCTTGCCATTTGCTTGAACGGCCAACACTGTGCACGATTTGACAGTGTGGCCTTCCAGCATCACCGTGCAGGCACCACATACCGTTGTTTCACAACCAATGTGAGTGCCCGTCAATCCTAGTTCTTCTCGCAAAAAATGAACGAGAAGCATTCTCGGTTCCACTTCCCGCTCATATTCCTTCCCATTTACAGTGACTTTGATAGCTCTTTGCATTGGCACGGCTCCTCTCTGTAACTTCACAATCACAAACGAGCGGAACATCGCATAGACGAGATCTGGCAGGGTCTACAACTCAGCTGAACTTGAGAATTGCCCTACCCCCGTAGCATGGCCCCTCTCTGTAGCTTCACAATAATGAACTACCAGAACAGACTACGTCAAGAGGCATTCTCATTAATATTGAAAATCAGAGACAAAAATTAACTCCCACAAACATCAACAATCGAATGTTGGCAACCTAAACAAAGAGCTATACTTTCGAAGTGCTTGAGTCGAGACAAACCAATGCCAACCTCTTGGTCGGTCAAAACCTCTCTTCGGCACACTGCTACAACCTAGACCATTAGTGATGCGACCAGGCACTGAAAATCGTTATCTGGGGTCTTTGATGGGACTTGCGGTTGGGGATGCTCTCGCAGTTGCTATCGACTCAAAAACTCCACCTGACAACAGTCCTGTTGGAAATATGCGCGGCGGCGGATTATGGAATTTGAAGCCGGGACAGTGGACGGACAAGACCTCAATGGCACTTTGTTTGGCAGCTAGCATTGTCGAGAGGCACGGGTTTGACACTAAGGATCAGATGAATCGCTATCTTCGATGGCGCGACGAAGGCTACATGAGTAGCACTGGACAATGCCTTGAGATGGGAGAAACAGTAGCAAAATCATTGCACCTGTATGAAACCACAGGCAACCTCTATACTGATCCACTCACAGAGTGTGCAGCTGATGATGGCTCCCTAATGCGCCTGGCACCTGTGCCAATGTATATGGTTCATGATGCTCGACGTGCCAAAGAATTGGCAGCAGCAATGTCGAAAACTACTCACGAGGCAATAGAAGCGGTCGATTGTTGTCGTTATATGGCAGGCATGATGGTAGGCGCACTCAGAGGTGAAGCAAAAGATCTATTACTTTCCGATTTATATTCACCAGTTTACAATTACTGGCTCCTGCAACACTTTGCGTTGACATCACGTGTTGACAGCCTTGCCCGTGGTGTCTACAAATCCAAGAAGGCGGAAGATTTATCTGCAAGTGGTTGCGTGGTCGACACAATGGAAGCCGCTTTGTGGGCCTTTCACCAAACCGATTCCTTTCGTGAAGGGGTGTTACTCGCAATCAACTTAGGTGATGGCACAGGCGCAGCTGGGGCAGTCTATGGACAGCTCGCGGGGGCATGCTACGGTGCTACAGAAATTCCTTCAGAGTGGACAGAAGTTATTGCTGACCGAGAACTTATTGAAGACCTTGCCCGAAAACTAATGTATGAAACTGCGCAGAGCATCCGGCATTTTGCAGACCTCTAACAACTAGTCTTACCTAACAAAAAACAAAACTCAGCATTAGGTAACTAAATTAGTTGCCTAATGATTTAGGTACAGTCGTCCGCGCTCCGATAACTAGACTCTGATTACGAAACGACGACTCAACTCAACAGTGGCTTCACAACTCGCCCGTGAACGTCAGTGAGTCGATAATCACGACCCGCGTGCCGGTAAGTCAATCTTGTGTGATCAAAACCAAGCAGATGCAGAATAGTTGCCTGGAAATCATGAACTGTCACTACGTTCTCTGCAACTTCATCGCCCATCTCGTCACTTTCTCCATAGGTCATACCACCCTTGACTCCAGCACCAGCAAGCCATGAGGAATATACCTTTGCGTGATGGCCTCTCCCTTCAGCAGTGGGATCCGGAACGAAAGGCGGTCGCCCGAACTCAGTTGTCCAGACAATCAGCGTGTCATCAAACATCCCACGTGATTTCAAATCCTTGATTAGAGCTGCAATCGGCTGATCTACGTTCTTTGCTAAACGGTTGTAGGTGCTCATGTGAGAATGTGTATCCCAGTTGTAGTCAATGCGGGTACCACCATCAATCAACTCTATAAACCGCACACCGCGTTCCGCCATGCGCCGAGCCACTAAACATTGCCAGCCAAAACCATCTTTGCTACCACGTTCAAGCCCATACAGTTGCAATGTAGCGTCAGATTCCGTCGAAAAATCGAACAGCTCCGGAGCCTGCATCTGCATTCCAAACGCTGTCTCAAAAGACTTAATGCGCGCCTTTAAATTGCTGTCGTTTTCTCGGCCCCTGAGGTGCTGGCGGTTGAAATATTCCACCATGTCCAATTCGGTTTCTTGCAACGAGCTGGTTGCCGAGCGACGGTGCATATTGGGGATTGGCTCTATGCCCGGAACAATACGAGTACCTTGGTGAGAAACCGGCAGGAAATCCGAACCAAAGACCTGGCCACCGGCATAAGGGAGCTCCGGTGCCACGACCATAAAGGACGGTAAATTTAGATTTTCCGTCCCTAGTCCATAACTCACCCAAGAGCCGATACTAGGACGGTTAAACGTCCCCGAGCCGGTATGAATACCAATTGTCGCACCAAAATGATCCCCATTAATGTTTTTCATTGAGCGTACAACACAGAGGTCATCAGCCACGGTGCCTAGATGAGGGAATAGACTGCTAATAGGAATACCACTCTGTCCATAGCGTTTGAAGTCCCAGTCGCTACCTTTATAGAAGTTTCCCTCGGAATGCTTCTGTCCGTGTTTCTTTCTCAGGAAGGGCTTCGGGTCAAACGTGTCTATGTGAGAAACACCGCCAGTCATGAACAAGAATATGACGCGCTTGGCTTTTGGTGCGAAGTGAGGATTTTTAGCTGCCAAGGGGTTACCGGAATCATTGTTGGGTGCTCCATGAAGCATCTCCGCAAGCAGTCCCGGAAGTATCAAACCACCCGATGCCAAGGAACGGATCGTTTGACGTCGCGTTAGACTTGCATTAAAACTCGCCATGGGTGCCTCACTACACAGGGGGGGCGCAATCCCAACGTCTGCGACACAGGTATCGAATTGCCAGCAATAGCCCCATTACTCACCAGTATTTATAACAAATCAAGCCGCGAAAGGGGATAACTCGCCATAAAAACAATCGTGACAGATACGCTAACTACCAGAGATCGCTCCCAGCACCGGCAGACGTGCTGGCAAAATCTCTATTTCAAGTGGCAGTCTTCCTAATGCCTCACCATCAACCTCAACTCGTGTAACGTCCTCCGATTCCGCACGAAGTTTTGCCACACGGTAGTGATCGATCTTAGGGTGACGATACACATCATTGGAATAAAGGATTGGTAGATCCTTTATAAACTCACGCGTGGTTAACTGTTGGATTGTTGTAACTTCAAGCATTCCATCATCCATCAACGCCCGTGGACAGGGCTGCATTCCGCCACCGTGATAACGGCCGTTGCCAATCGCCACGTTCGTAACAATTAAATCCAAAGACGACTCTCGGTTGTCATCAAGAGTCACGTGCACTCG